>JAXMDU010000017.1:0-70445 GCA_046348645.1 Alphaproteobacteria bacterium | reverse complement strand
GCCGGATGCCGGCCCGCAGGCGCCATGCCCAACCCTCGGCGGACCACAGCGCCCGGTCGTCATAACCGCCCGCTGCGGCGAAGCTTTCGAACTCGGCCTGGGTTGTCGGATGGCGGGCAATACGGAAGGCGGGCAGGGTCACGGTCTGCGGCCAGCGTTCATTGTCCAGCGCATCCAGGCCGGCGTTGCCTTGCAGAAACGGGCCACCCGGCACCGCCACCAGATCGACATCGGGGCGCCTGCCGCCCGGCTGGGGCCTGAAATCCCGGTCTTCCCCGGCTTGGTGCAGGGCAAGCAGCATGCTGATGATCTCGGCGTGCATGGTCTCGTGCTGAAGGACGAACGAAATCAAAAGCTCGACCCTTCGGGTATAGGGCCGCTCAAGGGCGGCCAGCACGACACTTCGGGTTTCGGCCAGGCTTTCGATCAGCTGGGCGAGGGGCGGCAAGGCTTCGCCCCGGCGATCCCGGGGCAGGATATCGGGGCGCCACAGGGTCCGGTCGGCCTCGGGGAAGGCCGATTCGCGCCCGTCTTCCAGCAGCCAAAGCGCTTCGACGAAGGCGATGTGGCCCAGATGCCAGCCGATCGGGCTGAAGTCGGGGTCGACCTGGGTCCGCGCCAGGGCGTCGTCCACCCCTTGGATGCGCGCCAGGGTCGCGGCGCGGACCGCCTCCAGCCGCGCGACTTGCGTGGCCTGCCTCTCAGTCCGCGAGGCTTCGGATATCGACGGTTCGATCAGGGTCAACGGTCAGCACTTTGTTTTCAGGAACGCTCTGCCAGCCCGCATCGCGGAACAGCGGTTCCGATGCGATGACCACCCCACCCGGAAAGCGGGGGTGGTCCGCCAGCCAATAAAGGCTGGGAGGGCGGGCGCCACGAGCCATCCGCGAGGCTATCAAGCGCGTTCCATCGCTGACAACCAGGTTAAGGGTCATGGTTGCGCCGGGGGCCACCTCGGCAAGCGTGCCAAGGCTGTGCGCAAGCGCCGCCCCCAGGCTGGGGGCGGCCGGCAGATGGGTTAGCAGCCAGGCGAACAGGTGCTCGGAATCGGTCGTGCCAAGGATGGCTGCCTCGGCTTCGGGCGACAGGCGCGCGCGCAACGTGCGCCTTAGCCCGGCACGGAAATCGGCGATATGGCCGTTGTGGATGGTGGCAAGATTGCGGTGGGCGAAGGGCGGCGTGTTGGCGGTGTCGGTGCCCTGGCCCGGTGTCGCGCCGCGCACGGCCGCCAGGACCGTGCCGCTTTCGACATAGGCGGCAAGATGGGGCAGGTTGACGTCGGCCCAGATCGGCAGGGTGGTGCGATAGACATAGGGCTCGGCGCGGCGGCCATCCCACCAGGCCATCCCGAAGCCGTCGGCGTTCAGGGTTCCGTCGGTCATCTCGCGGGGCGCATAGGCCTGGACGAGCAGGGAATGCTCGGGCTCCAGGATCAGGCGGTCCAGCCGGACGGGCGGACCGAGATAGGCGATGAACCGGCACATTCGCGGCCCCTTTCAACAGGGAAAGCATTGCAAAGGCTTGCCACCGGCGTTGTCAACCGCGATGGCGAACCCGGACTGGTCGGGCTGTGGCGGGTGGTTGCGCGCGGCGGTGCGATTCCTGATATAGTTCAGCGGGAGATCGGCCGTGGACAGGTTCCTCGCCAACCCGGTCAGGTCCGGAAGGAAGCAGCCGTAACGAGTTCTGCCTGGGTCGCGTAACCGGTCTCCCACCCCTTTCCCGCATCCGGAGCCCCGCTGGGCCGCCATGACGACCGACATGCCGCCCGCATCAGCTGTTTCCGGCGCCGCTGCCGGCAGCCAGGCCTATCGGGTTCTGGCCCGCAAGTACCGGCCGGCCACCTTTGCCCAGCTGATCGGCCAGGACGCCATGGTGCGGACGCTGACCAATGCGCTGCGCGCCGGGCGGATCCCGCATGCCTTTGTGCTGACGGGCGTGCGCGGCATCGGCAAGACCACCACAGCGCGCATCATTGCCCGGGCCCTGAACTGTGTCGGCCCCGACGGCAAGGGCGGGCCCACCATTACCCCGTGCGGCCAGTGCGAACCCTGCACGGCGATCGCCGAGGATCGCCATGTCGACGTCCTGGAGATCGACGCCGCCAGCCGCACCGGCGTCGATGACATCCGCGAAATCCTGGATGGCGTGCGCTATCGCCCGGTGGCCGCGCGCTACAAGATCTACATCGTCGACGAAGTCCACATGCTGAGCAAGAACGCATTCAATGCGCTGCTCAAGACCCTCGAGGAACCGCCGCCGCATGTGATCTTCATCTTCGCGACCACCGAAATCCGGCGCGTGCCGGTCACGGTGCTGTCGCGCTGCATGCGCTTCGATCTGCGCCGGATCGAGACCGGCGCGCTGGCCGTTCATCTGGCCGGCGTCGCGGAAAACGAGGGCGCCCGCATCGACGCCGCTGCCGCCCGGTTGCTGGCCCGCGCCGCCGATGGATCGGTGCGCGACGGGCTTTCGCTTCTCGATCAGGCTTTGGCCCTGGTCGCCGACAGGACGGATGCCATCGTCGGCGAGGCCGATATCCGCGCGATGCTGGGCCTTGCCGATCGCGGGCTGGTGATCGACCTGTTCGATTCCATCCTGCGCGGCGACCCGAAAGAGGCGCTGGCGCGGGTCGCATCCCTTTACGAAGCGGGCGCCGATCCGGTCACCGTGCTCCAGGACCTGCTCGAACTGACCCATGGTCTGACGGCGCTCAAGGTGGCGCCCGATGCGGCCCTGGCCGATTCGACCGGCGAGGCCGAGCGGTCGCGCCTGGCCGCGATGGCGGAAAAGCTGCGGCTTTCGGTTCTGACCCGCGCGTGGCAGATGCTGCTCAAGGGCCTGGGCGAAGCGCGGGTTGCGCCCGATCCCCGCCAGGCGATGGAAATGGTGGTGATCCGCCTGATCTATGCGGCGGAACTGCCGACCCCGGCCGATGTCATTGCGTCATTCAAGGGCAGCCCGTCGGCGCGGCCCGGGGGCGGAAGCCTGCCCAATGGCGCATCCGGGGGCGCATCCGGGGGCAATGCCGAGCGTGGCCCGGGCGGGGGCTTTGCAGGTGGTTTTGCCGGCTCTCAGGCCCGCCGGATCGACCCGGCCCCGGTCGAAGACCGCAATCCGCAACCGGGCGCCAAGACGGAACAGCGGGCCGAACTACAGCCCGAACCGCAGGCGGAACAGCAGCCCGGGCGCGACTCCGCCCCGCTTACCAATCCGCAAAGCTTTGCCGCGGCGGTGCAGCTTTTCGCCGACCGGCGCGAAGGCAAGCTTCACACCCATCTCAGGAACGATGTCCATCTGGTCCGCTTCGAGCCGGCCGTGGAACTGGCGCCCGGCCCCTATGCGCCGCCCAACCCGGCCAATCGGGTCGGCGATCTTCTCGGCCAGTGGACCGCAAGCGCTGGGTGGTCAGTATTGCGAACACGGCGGGGCAGCCGATGCGCCCGCGAGCAGGAAGAGGCCATGCCGCGACGCGACGGGCGGCGGCGCTTGGCGATCCGCTGCTGCAGGCGGTTCTCCGCACCTTTCCCGGCGCGACCGTCGAAACCATCCGCGATCCCCAGGCTGCCGTTCATCCGGTGGCCGACGGGCTGGCGGCCGACGATGACGGCGCCTTCGAACCATCACCCGACGACGGAGACATGTCCGCATGAAGAATCTTGGTCAGCTCATGAAACAGGCGCAACAGATGCAGTCGCGCATGCAGGAGATCCAGGCGCGCCTCGAAGCGAGCGAGATGAGCGGGTCGGCGGGTGGGGGCCTTGTCAGCATCACCCTGTCCGGCAAGGGCGAGATGCGCCGGGTGAAGATCGACCCCAGCCTGTTGCAGCCGGCCGAGGTCGAGGTGCTGGAAGACCTGATCGTTGCCGCCTATGCGGATGCGAAATCCAAGGTCGAGGAACACACCGCCAAGGAAATGGCTGAACTGACCGGTGGTCTCCAGCTTCCTCCCGGGCTCAAGCTTCCGTTCTGATTTTTGCCGATGGCCGGTCCCGAGATCGAGCGGCTGGTGCAGCTTCTGGCGCGGCTGCCGGGTCTTGGCCCCCGCTCGGCAAGGCGGGCGGCGCTGGTGCTTTTCAAGAAGCGCGACGTGCTCATGGATCCGCTGGCCCGCGCCCTGGCAGAAGCCTCGGCGCGGGTGCGGGCCTGCCCGGTGTGCGGCAATCTCGACACCATCGAGCCCTGCGCCATCTGCGCCGATCCGGGCCGTGATGCATCAGCGCTTTGCGTGGTCGAAGATGTGGCCGATCTCTGGGCGCTGGAACGGGCCGGCATTTTCGCCGGCCGCTATCATGTGCTGGGGGGCACGCTTTCGGCCCTGGATGGCGTCGGGCCCGAGGACCTTGCGATCGGCAGGCTGGTCGATCGCGTCAAGGGCGGTGCGGTACGCGAGGTGATCCTGGCCTTGGGCGCCACGGTCGAGGGCCAGACCACCGCCCATTACGTCGCCGACCGGCTGGCCGAAACCGGCGTTGCCGTCACCCGCCTGGCCCATGGCGTGCCGGTGGGCGGCGAGCTCGATTACCTCGACGACGGAACACTGGGCGCGGCGCTTAAAGCAAGGCGCCCGGTATAGGGAGATGCCCCACTTTCAATGCTGAATTGTTCACTTGAGGTCGGAAGGCTTACAAGATCGAGGCAAGCGAATGCTGTTCTTTTCCGTTGGCATTGGAAGCAGGGGCACTGACGTTGAGAGTTACTCAGTGCGGCTGCCCTTCACTCTGTCTCCCGCCAAGTCAATAGATCTAGCTGAAGGCGGTAAGTTCGACATTCTGGGGCACGCTTCGGAAATTTCCTTGGAGCGCAATCATTTTGTCCTGACCGTCACCAGATTTTATTCTGAGAGTGACGCTTCTGTTTTTTTTGAGCAAGATATGCGCCGGTTTTCTTTGGACTGGGCTGAACCGCTCAGTTGGGTTTAGGTTCGATGCCAATGCCACACCAGTACATTTTCTTGATCATCCAGTTTTCCCGGCTGATAAACACATTGCCGAGCTCGTTAGGCGTGAGGGTTGGTCCGAAGTTGACGGATTCTACGACGCAACCGAAACGATCATTCGTCCGGAGCACAAAAAGCTCACAGTTTGGGGTGGAGGATCTTTCGAGGGCCGCTCGAATATACCGGTATCAATATTGTCGCAAAGCATATGTGAGGGCGTTGCCACAGGAAATCCCGAATTTGTGATGAAGGATCCCAAAGTCAGATTGGCATGCGAGGTGTATCTGTCCTCTCATTTCGAGAACTCACAACAGGCCATATTCCTGACACGCATTACAGCGCTTGAAGCGCTCGTGGAGAACATGTACTCGTCGGATCCCATTCTCGGTCTGGTGGACCAATTCATCAATGCCGCGAAAGGCGCCCGATCGGCGGAAGCGGACGCATTGCTCCAAAAAGAGTATGAGAGCCTTGAAGGTAGCTTATCTCGGCTTCGATTCCGGTCGATCAAAAGTGGAATAAGAGAAAAGGTTCGCGAGTCGCTTCGCAATGATGCAGAAGCGAAGGACCTTGACGAGATTGCTAGCGAGATTTCGAAACTCTACGACCTGCGCAGCGACCTAGTTCATTCGGGGCGCGTGGACCCTCAAAAACTTTCTCACGGCAATGTTAGGCTCGCTGAAATCGTTCCTAAGGTTCTGCGCTCATGCTTTCGGGCGGTTGCCGAACAATCGCCACTGCCACACGACTCATCGTTAGTCTAACCTCTCTGGATTGAGTCGCAAAAAGGCCGGTGTAGCCCGCCTAATTCTCGCCGTCTGCCACCAGGCGCGGCTTCGGCGGTTCGGGCGCCAGCGCCGGCGCTTCCGCGCCATCCTCGCCAACCTCGATCTCCTGGATCCTCTCGCCGCGCCGGGTCACCTTTTCGGTCGAGATGCGGATCTGGCGCACAGCCTCGTTCGCCTGATCGAAATGCTTCTGCAATTTGCCGACCCGGTCGTCCAGGCGTTCCACATCCTCGATCAGAAGGCGCACTTCCTTCTGGATGACGTTCGCCTGTTCGCGCATCCGCGCATCCTTCAGCACCGCGCGCACGGTATTGAGCGTCGCCATCAAGGTGGTGGGTGAGACGATCCACACCCGGGCCCGATAGGACTGCTGGACGATCTCGGGAAAATTGGCGTGCAGTTCGGCATAGACGGCCTCGGACGGCAGAAACATGAGCGCCGATTCGGCCGTCTCGCCGGCGATGATATAGCGCTCGGCAATGGCGCGGATGTGGTTCCTGATGTCGGTGGCAAAGGACCGCGCGGCCGTCTTCTGGCTGGCCTCGTCGGTGGCGGCGCGCAGGGCGTGATAGGCTTCGAGCGGGAACTTGGCATCGATGGCAATCGCGCCCGGCGGGTTGGGCAGCGTCAGCAGGCAATCGGCGCGGCGGCCGTTGCTCAAGACCGCCTCGAAGCGATAGGCCGATGGCGGCAGCGCGCTTTGCACGATGTCGTTCAACTGGACCTGGCCGAAGGCGCCGCGCGCCTGCTTGTTGCTTAAGATCTCCTGCAGGCTCACCACCTGGGCCGACAGGTCGGTGATGTTCTTCCTGGCCTCGTCGATCTTGACCAGCCGCTCGCGCAGGTCGGTCATCGTCTGGTTCGACTGGTGGTGGGACTTGTCCAGATTGTCGCGGATCTGGCGGGTGACATCGGCCAGCTTGGCATCCAGCGTGCGGGTCAGTTCGGCCTGGGTCGCCGCCTGGCTTTCGACCAGCTGGGCAAGGCGCCCCGGCAGATCGGCGATGGCCGGATCGCGCCTTCGGCCAAGGAACAGGGCCGCCAGCGCCGCCCCCACCAGCAGGGCCGCGACCAGGGCGGCAATCAGGATGAAATCGGCGTTCGCCATTGGATTCAGCCTAGCATGACGGCGATTCCGGCGCGAATTCGGCGCGGATTCTGGGCAGATTCTGGGTGGATTCTGGGCGGACCGGGCGTTTCTTGACGCCGCTTCGGCGCGGGCCTACGTAACAGGCGGGTGGGGGCCGAAGTGGCCCCCATGGCCTGAAGGCTTGGCCCATGACCGTTCGCACCATCCTGACCGCTCCCGATCCGATCCTGGCCAAGGTTTCGAAGCCGGTCGCCAAGGTCGATGATTCGGTCCGTCGGCTGATGGACGACATGCTGGAGACCATGTCCGCGGCCGACGGCATCGGCCTGGCCGCGCCGCAGATCGGGGTCTTGAAGCGCGTTGTTGTCATCGACGTCTCGCGCAAGGGCGAGGCGATGAAGCCCTTGAAGATGGCCAATCCCCCGATCATCGCGGCGTCCGACGAGGATTTCGACTACGAGGAAGGCTGCCTGTCGGTCCCCGAACACTATGCCGAGGTGACCCGCCCGGCGCGGGTCACGGTGCGCTATCTGGACGATCAGAACGAGATCCGCGAACTGAAGGCCGAGGGCGTGCTCTCGGTGTGCGTCCAGCACGAGATCGACCACCTGGACGGCGTGCTGTTCATTGACCGGATCTCGGCGCTGCGGCGCAACATGATCCTTCGCAAGCTGATCAAGGCGCGCAAGCAGACCGCCGCCGAAGCCGTCTGACGCGCCGCCGCCGATGGCTCGCCTGCGGCTTGCATTCCTGGGCACGCCGGATTTCGCGCTGCCCACCCTTGATGCCCTGATCGCGGCGGGTCACGAGATCGCCTGCGTCTATACCCAGCCGGCCAGGCCGGCCGGCCGCGGCATGAAGGCCAGGCCTGCGCCGGTCGCCGCCGCGGCCCTGGCACGCGGGATCGCGGTGCGCTCGCCCCGGACGCTCCGCGATGCGGCGGAACAGGCGGCCTTTGCCGCCCTGTCCCTCGATGCGGCGGTGGTGGTGGCCTATGGCCTGATCCTGCCTCGGCCGATCCTGGCGGCGCCCAGGCTGGGTTGCATCAATGTTCATGCCTCGCTTCTGCCCCGCTGGCGCGGCGCGGCGCCCATTCAGCGCGCTCTTCTGGCGGGCGATGCGGAAACGGGCGTCACCATCATGCAGATGGACGAAGGTCTTGACACGGGCCCAATGCTGCTCACCGAGCGGCTGCCGATCGGGCCGCAGATGACGGCCGGCGACCTGCACGACCGGCTTGCCGCGCTGGGCGGGCGCATGATCGTCCCGGCGCTTGATGGCCTGGCCACCGGCACCTTGAAGCCGCGGCCGCAGCCGGAAGCGGGCGTCACCTATGCGAAGAAGATCGATCGGGCCGAGACCGGGATCGACTGGCGCCGGCCGGCGGCCGAGCTTGAACGGCTGGTGCGCGCCTTTGCGCCGGTGCCCGGCGCCTGGTTCCTGCATGCCGGCACCCGCATCCGTGTCCTGAAGGCTGAACTGGTCGAGGGGCAATCGGCCGAACCCGGCACGGTCCTTGACGGACATCTGGGCATCGCCTGCGGGGCCGGCGCGCTTCGTCTTGTGCGCCTGCAGCGCGAGGGCCGGTCGGCGATGGATGCGGATGCCTTTCTGCGCGGCATGGCGCTTCCGCCCGGCACGCGGCTTACGTTGCCCGGGCAGGCATAAGGTGCCGCGTTACAAGCTTACGCTCGAATATGACGGCGGCCCCTTTGTCGGCTGGCAGGTGCAGGCGAATGGCCCGTCGATCCAGGCGGCGCTCGAAGACGCGGTGTTCAAGCTTTCCGGCCAGCGCAGCATGGTCGTCGGCGCGGGGCGCACCGATGCCGGCGTGCATGCGCTGGGCCAGGTCGCCCATGTCGACATCGATCGCGATTTCGCGGTCAAGACGATCCGCGACGGGCTGAACGCGCATCTGCGCCCGCTGCCGGTCGCGGTGCTGGCGGCGGAACAGGCAGCGCCGGATTTCCACGCCCGGTTCCAGGCCCGCGAGCGCGTCTACCGCTACCGGATCATCAACCGGCAGGGCCTGCTTGCGCTTGATCGCGGCCGGGCCTGGCTGGTGCGGGCGCCCCTGGATGTGGATGCCATGGCCGACGCGGCGCGGGCGCTGCTTGGCCGCCACGACTTCACCACCTTTCGCGCCACCGGCTGCCAGGCCCGCTCGCCGCTCAAGACCCTGGACGAGCTGAACATCGCGCGCACTGGCGACGAAATCGTGATCGGCGCGCGGGCGCGCTCGTTCCTGCACCACCAGGTGCGCAACATGGTGGGCACGTTGAAACTGGTGGGCGAGGGCAAGTGGTCGCGCGCCGATGTCGAAGCGGCGCTTGCCGCCCGCGACCGTACCCGTGGCGGGCCGACCGCGCCCGCTGGCGGGCTTTACCTGGTGGCCGTGCGCTACTGACCGATGCCGGCCGGGCCCGGCGCCGCCCCGACCAGGGCGGCGGCCGTCGATGTCATGAATTCGATCAGCATCCCCAGGCCGACAATTCCCATGGCCGTGCCGCCATTCACCTGCAACGCCGTGCGCGCGATGAACCATCGGTACGCAAGGATCAGCCCCAGCGCGCCGACATGAAGCATCACCGTCGCATTGACCGGCATTGACGCGCCGATCAGCGCTGCGGTCAGCAGGACCATCATCTGGATGACCGAGCTCCAGTTATACGCGACGATAAACCGGATATAGGCGGCATCGCGGCCGATCCGCTCGGCGATGTGGATCATCAGCAGCGGAAAGGCCGTCCACGCCGTGATATAGGCCAGGATCTCGGCCAGGATCGCCCGCAGGGCGTCATCGGTCGGCATCCGCGCCAGGCCCGGCCCGATCACGATCGCATAGCCGGGGGCGACGATCACGGCGGCCAGGAACGAATTCCAGAATCCGCCGATCGTGGCGTTGAAATCGTCCAGCCCGGTGGCGTCAAGGCGGGCAAGGCGATAGGTGCCGCGCAGCGCCCGCACGATTTCGACCATGGAAACCATCGCGGCCCGTCAGGCGGCGAAATAGTTGTCGAGCACCGATTCGTAGACGCGGGCCAGCCGGTCAAGATCGGCAACCGGCACCCGCTCGTCGGCCTTGTGCATCGACGTGCCGACCAGGCCAAGCTCGATCACCGGGCAATGGCTCTTGATGAAGCGCGCATCCGACGTGCCGCCGCCGGTGGTCAGCGCCGGCGTGATGCCAAGCGTCTGCTGGACGGCCCGCGTCAGGACGCTGCTCAGCCGACCGGGCCTGGTCAGGAACGCCTCGCCGGCAACGTCGATGGCAAGCGCGTATTCGCCGCCGACCGAATCGAGCCGCGCCTTCAGCTGGCCGGTCAGTGTTGCCGGGGTATGAAGATCGTTGAAGCGCATGTTGAAGGCGGCGCTGGCCTGGGCCGGGATCACGTTGGTGGCCGGGTTGCCGACGTCGACGGTGGTGAAGGCCAGCGACGTCGGTTCGAAATGCTCGGTGCCGGCGTCGAACGGCTCGTCCGCCAGGACATGGATCATGCGCGCCAGGCGCGGGATCGGATTGTCGGCCAGATGCGGATAGGCGGAATGGCCCTGGATTCCGTGCACGACAACGCGGCCGTTCAGGCTGCCGCGGCGGCCGATCTTGGCGGTGTCGCCAAGGGTCTTGGTGCTGGTGGGCTCGCCCACCAGGCAGGCGTCCAGCCTTTCGCCGCGGGCGGCAAGCGCCTTCAGCATCTTGGCGGTGCCGTTGATCGACGGGCCTTCCTCGTCGCCGGTGATCAGCAGGCTGATGCTGCCCTTCGACCCGGCCCTGGCCGTGAAGCGGGCCACGGCGGCGACAAACGCGGCAATCGCGCCTTTCATATCGGCGGCGCCCCGTCCGTAAAGATGGCCACCGATGATCTCGGCCCCGAACGGATCGACCGTCCAGCCGCTTGCCTGGCCCACCGGCACCACGTCGGTATGTCCCGCGAAGCAGAAGTTCGGTCCGCCATGCCCAAGGCGGGCATAGAGATTGTCGATGGTCACGGTGCCGTCCTGGGCAAAGGGCATGCGCTCGCAGGCGAAACCCAGGTCCTTGAGGGCTGCTTCCAGCACGCCAAGCGCACCGGCATCGGCGGGCGTCACGCTTGGGCAGCGGATCAACCCTTGCGCAAGCGGCAGGGGGTCTCGATGTGGGGCGGGCGCGTTTCCCATCGGATCAGGTCCCATCGGATCAGGCCCGAAGCAATTCGTTGATCGAGGTCTTGGCGCGGGTCCGTTCGTCGACCCGCTTCACGATCACCGCGCAGTAAAGGCCCGGTCCCGGGCTGCCGTCGGGCAGCGGCTGGCCTGGCATGGTACCTGGCACCACCACGGAATAGGGTGGCACGCGACCGTAGTGAATCTCGCCCGTCGTCCGATCGACGATCCGGGTCGACGCACCGAGATAGACGCCCATCGACAGCACCGATCCCTGGCCGACGATCACGCCTTCGGCAACTTCGCTGCGGGCGCCAATGAAACAGTTGTCCTCGACGATGACCGGCGCCGCCTGCACGGGCTCCAGCACGCCGCCGATGCCGGCGCCGCCCGAAACATGGCAGTTCTTGCCGATCTGGGCGCAGGAGCCGACCGTCGCCCAGGTGTCGATCATGGTGCCGGCATCGACATAGGCGCCGAGGTTGACGAAGCACGGCATCAAGACCACGCCTGATGCGATGAAGGCGGACCGGCGGACGACACAGTTCGGCACGGCGCGGAATCCGGCGGCACGAAAATGGGCGGCGTTCCAGCCGGCAAACTTGGACGGCACCTTGTCGAACCAGGCGGCCGGTCCTCGCTCGGCGTCGCTCGGACCGCCTTCGATCGGCGCCATGTCCTGCAGGCGGAACGACAGCAGGACCGCTTTCTTCAGGTGTTCATTCACCCGCCAGCCTGTGGTGGTTTTCTCGGCCACCCGCAGGCGGCCGGCGTCAAGCCCCGCAAGGGCTTCCTCGACGGCGTCCCGGTGCGCGCCGCGACTGGCGGGCGACAGAGAATCCCGCGCGTCCCATGCGGCTTCGATGGCGGCCTTCAGGCTGTCCGACATAATCGCTCCGAATCCTATTCTGTGTTTAAAATCAATGATGTTTGCGAACGATGCGCGCGGGGTGGGGCGCTGTCAATGGGGCGCGTTCAAGGCGGGTCCGATCACGGTCGCGGCGGGGCCAGTGCCGCGGCCGCGTGTTCCAGCCAGGCAGCCAGGTCATCGGCGATGTGGTGCACGTGCTTACCCACTTCGCCGATCCGGGCGTATTCGGTGTCGGTCCTTACCCAGACTGTGGTCATCCCCATCGCCGCAGCGGGGACCAGGTTCTGCGGAATATCGTCGATCATCACGGCCCGATCCGGCGCGATGGCCAAGGCCGTTGCCATGCGTCGATAGGTCGCGGCGGCCGGTTTCGGGATGTAATCGGCGGCGACGATATCGAACACCGCGTCGAAATGGCCGCTGACGCCAAGCCTGGCCATCACGTTTTCGGCATGGCGGACCGAACCGTTGGTGAACACCACCTTGCGCCCGGGAAGCCGGGCCAAGGCCCGGTCGAGACGGGGATCGGGCCGCACCGGGCTCAGGTCGATGTCGTGCACATAGGCAAGATAGGCCGTGGGATCGGTGCCGTGTTCCAGCATCAGGCCGCGCAGCGTGGTGCCGTGCTCGTGGAAATAGCGCTTCTGGAGGTGGCGGGCGGTCACCGGGTCGAGGCCCAGCTGGTTCGCGATGAATCCGGCCATGCGCGCGTTGACCTGGGCAAACAGGTCACAGGCGGCTGGGTAAAGGGTGTTGTCGAGGTCGAAGACCCAGGCCTCGGTGGCGGAATCGGGCAGCGGGGACGACGGGCGGTTCATGCGGTTACTCGGGTCTGGTGCTCTGGGCTGGGCGCAAGGGTTCGTTAAACCTCTTTAAGCCAAAGTGATCGCGGGAAAAAGCCTGGAGCACGGGACGTGATCGCCGAGGGACAGCGAGACCTTCTGCGGATCGAGCGCGACCGGTTTGTCGCCCTCGCTTTCTGCACCGCCGACGTGCTGGTGGAACTCGATGCCGAGCTTGGCGTCGTGTTCGTCGCCGGCATGACCGAAAGCGTTTTCGGCCAGCCGCCGGCGGCGCTGACCGGACGGTCCTTCATCGATCTTGTTGCGCCCGGCGATCGGCTGCTGGTCCGGGAAGTTCTTCGCCAGGCGGTCAGCGGCCGGCGTCTTGATCCCATCGTCATCCGCCTTTCGAACGGCAACGTCGACCTGCCGGCGGCGGGGCTGGTCGGCTATCAGCTGGCCGAACTCGACAACCATTACTTCCTTGCCCTGGGCAAGGGGGCATCGCGCGAGGAAGACGCCGAACGCGTTCTTGGCCGCGACGAATCGACCGGTCTGCTCGACCGCGAGTCGATCACCGAGCGGATCGTCAAGCGCGTCAAGAGCGGCGGCCCGGAAGGCAACGACCTGCGCATGAGCCTGGTCGAAATTGCCGGCCTTGACGAGCTTGAGAACCGCCTCGACGAAAAATCGCAGGCCGAATTTGCCGCCTCGCTTGGCGCCTATCTGCGCGCGGCCTCGGTTGCCGGCGACACGGCCGGTCGTCTGGATGATGCCCATTTCGCCATCCTTCACGTGCCGCAGACCGATATGGATGGCCTGGCGAGCCGGGTCGGCGACTTCAGCCGTGAAATCGATCCCGAGGGGCGCGGCGTAACCGCGACAGCGACCTCGGTCGCCGTCGATGTCGGGGCGCTGAGCGAAGATGACATCTTGAAGGCGGTGGCACTGACCATCAACCAGTTCTGCGATTCGATGGGCGACGACCGCACGGTCAAGAGCCTTTCGACGATGCTTGGCACCATGGTGCAGGCGACTCTCGAAAAGGTCAGCGCGCTGCGCAGCGTGATCGATCGCCGCGCCTTCGATATCGTCTTCCAGCCCATCGTCGATCTTGTGACGCGGGTCCCGCATCACTACGAGGCCCTGGTGCGGTTCAATGACGGCAGCCGCGTCGCCCAGGCCTATGAATTCATCAATTTCGCCGAGGAAACAGGCGTCATCTGCGATTTCGATCTTGCCATGTGCCGCCGCGCCCTCGAATGGTTCGGCGAGGCGCCGGGCCGCAGCACCGTCGTTCTGGCCGTCAACCTGTCTGGGCTCTCGCTGGCCAAGTCGTCGTTCGTCGTCGCCCTGCACGATCTGTTGCGAAAACATCCGGCGTCGAAGCGGATCATGTTCGAGCTGACCGAGACAGCGCGCATCCATGATCTCAACCTGGTCAATCGCGTCATCAAGGGGCTCAGGGCATCGGGCCACAAGGTGTGTCTGGACGATTTCGGCGCTGGTGCCGCAGCGTTCCAATACCTGAACGCCCTTGACGTTGACGTGGTCAAGATCGACGGCGCCTATGTGCGGGGCGCCCGCGCCTCGCAACGCGGCCGTGCCTTCCTGAAGGCGATGGCCGGCCTCTGCTCCGATCTTGGCATCGCCACGGTCGGCGAAATGGTCGAGGACGAGGCATCGCTCAAGATCCTGCGCGAATGCGGCCTGCAATACGGCCAGGGTTATCTGTTCGGCCGGCCGGCTCCCGACATTGTCGAATTCGAGGCGGCGCGCCGGCCCGCCCGTCGCGACGCCCGCTAAGCGCCCATGCTTGCCTATCGGTCCGCCCCCTGGAAGGCCAGTCGCGCCCGTGCCGCCGCGGTCCGCCTGTTCGACGGCGAGCACGGGCTTGCCCGCTATCCCGGTCCCGCCTTTACGCTGGCCGCCGATGGCCGCGTGCTGGCCTGCAATGCGGCCGGCCGCCGGCTTGCCGAAGGCTTTGGCGCCGGATTGGCGGTCCTGGCGCGGCGCGCGGTGGAAAGCCGCAATGTCGCGTCCGAGACGCTGACCGAGAACCGCGCCGATACCGCAAGCGTGATCGAGGCGATCGCGCTGCCGCTCGATGGTGGTGCCGGCGCGCTGGTCCTTGGGCGCGACGTGACCCTTGATCACCAGATCAGGACGGCGCTGACCGAATCGCGGCAGCGCTTCAAGGATCTGGTCGAGATCGGCAGCGACTTCGCCTGGGAGACGGATGCCAAGGGCGTTTTCACCTATGTGTCGCCGCGCGGCGCGCTTGGCCATGCGGCAAGCACGCTGATCGACCAGCCGGCGCACGGATTCATCTTTGTCGATGGCACCGACAACTTTGCACAGCCCTTTACCGCGCGCGAGGTGGTGAGCGATGCCGAGATCTGGTTCAGCCGCGTTGACGGCTCGCCGGCCCGGCTCAGGGTTGCTGCGCTCCCGCTTTTCGATGCCGATGGCCTGTGGCGTGGCGCGCGCGGTGTCTGTCGCGACATCAGCCGCGAGCACGCCCGCGAGGCCGCATTGGCCCAGGCATCGGCGCGCGAACGTCTTCTTGCCTTCATTCTCCGGACCGTGCGTGACGAGGCCGATCCGCGCCGGCTGCTGAGCGCGGCGGCCGAAGCCACGGCACGGGCGCTCGATGCCGGCGGTGCGGCGATCTTTCGTCGCGACATGGATGGCGACATGACAGCGGCGGCGGTGTTCGGCGGCACCGTTCCGCCAGCCCTGCGCAGCCGGCTGCTGGCCGTGCTGGAGGCCGGCGGCAGCGGCGAGGTGGTCGAAGGCGAGCTTGCCTCGCATCGCGCCATCGCTGTCGCCACCCGGTATCGCGGCGCCCAGAACGGGGCGATCCTTCTTATTCGCGGCGACGGTGACGGGCCTTGGGCGCCGCACGAACAGGTGCTGCTGGGCGAAGTGGCGGTGCAGATCGGCATCGCCAATGAACAGATCCGCGATCACGAGGCGCTGGACCGCCTGTCGCGGCGGGATGCGCTGACGGGCCTTCTCAACCGGCGCGCCTTCGACGAGGCGCTGCGCGGTCGGGTCGCCCAGGCCGGGCGCAATGGCCGTCCCGGTGCGGTCGTCTATGTCGATCTCGACAACTTCAAGGTGGTCAACGACACGCGTGGCCATTCGGCGGGTGATGCCGCCCTCAAGGCGGTTGCGGCGGTTCTGGTCGATGGCAGCCGCTCGGGCGATCTTGTTGCGCGCCTGGGTGGCGATGAATTCGCGCTGTGGCTCGAGGAAACCGATCCGGCCGGGGCCGAGCACAAGGCGGCCACGTTGTTGCGGGCGGCCTCCCGCCTTGTCGACTATTCCGGCTCGCCGGAAAGACCGCTCGGGTTTTCGATCGGCGTCGCCGTTTCGATCTCGGTCTGCCGGCGAAGCCGTCGAGGTCCCTGCTCGGCCGTGCCGATGCGGCGATGTACGACGTGAAGCGCTCGGGCAAGGGACGCGTCCAGATGGCGCCACCTGCCGCCAGGCCGTGCGGACCGAAGCGGCGCGCCGGCCGCCACAGCCGACGGTCACGCGCCATGATGGGATTGATCGAACGGGTCTGGCGCGGCGTCGGCAAGCCACGCCTCGGTCGATTACGAAGAATCAGCGCATCGCGCGCGGCACCGATGTCGCGGCGCGGCGCCATCTGGCCGCCAATCCGACCGCCCGTCCCGAGCTTCTCTATTTCCTGGCCGACGATCCGGCCGCCGAGGTCCGGCGCGAAATCGCCAGCAACCCGACTACACCGGTGCAGGCCGATCTGATCCTGGTCCGCGATCGCGACGACCAGGTGCGGGTCGATCTGGCCCGCAAGATCGCGCGCCTTCTGCCGGACGCCGATCAGGCCGACCAGAGCACGGTCGGCCGTGTCGTGATCCAGGTTCTTGCGGTGCTGGCCCGCGACCAGCTTGTCGCCGTCCGTCAGGCGATGGCCGAAGCCGTCAAGGATCTGAGCAATGTTCCGGCCGCGATCGTCCGCGATCTTGCCGGCGACGATGTGATCGAGGTGGCTGGGCCGGTTCTTCGCTTCTCGCCACTGCTGACCGATGACGACCTGCTTTCGATCATTCGCGCCAATCCGATCCCGGGCGCCCTGAGCGCGATCGCGCGGCGCAGCCAGGTTGCCGAACCGGTTGCCGATTCCATTGTCGAGCGCGCCGACGACGCGGCGGTCGCCGATCTTCTGGCCAATCCGAAGGCGCAGATTCGCGAGGAAACCCTGGATGGGATTCTCGATCGCGCGCCCCAGGTCGAAAGCTGGCATCAGCCGCTGACGCGGCGGCCGACCCTTTCGCGCCGGGCCATCACCCGCTTGGCCGAGTTCGTCGCCGAATCCATGCTGGAAACGCTCCGGAGCCGCGATGATCTGGATGGCGAGACCACCGAACAGCTGGCGTCGGCTGTGCGCTCGCGGCTGTCGAAACGGGCGGCGGGCGATGATGTTCCGGTCGAGAGCCCCGAGGACGAGGCACGCCGGCTGCACGAGGCCGGTCGCCTGGACGAGCAGGCGCTGACGGAACGGATGGCTGCCGGCCAGCGGGATTTTGTTGCGGCCGGGCTTGGGCTGCGGGCTGCGCTTGACCGCCGCTCGGTCGAGCGCATCCTTGCCGCCCAAAGCGCAAAGGCCGCGCTTGCGCTTTGCTGGAAGGCCAATGTCAGCATGCGTTTCGCGACCCAGCTGCAAAGCCGGCTGGCGCGGGTTCCGCCCAAAAAGATCATCGGCGGCGATGGGGCCTATCCGATGCGCGAAGACGAAATGACCTGGCAGCTCGAATTTTTCGGGCCATAACGATTCGGGCTATAGCGATTCGGGCCGTAATGATCAGGCGGCGCGGATCATCGTGCCGACACCGTGCTCGGTGAAGATCTCGAGCAGCAGCGCATGGGGCACCCGGCCATCGATGATCACGGCCGCGTCGACCCCGGCGGATGTTGCATCAAGGCAGGTCTCGACCTTGGGGATCATGCCGCCCTTGATCGTGCCGTTGGCGATCAGCCGCCGGGCGTCGCTGGCGGTCATTTCCTTGATCAGCGTTCCGGACTGATCGAGAACGCCTGCCACGTCGGTCAGCAGCAGAAGGCGGGTCGCGCCCAGTGCCGCCGCGATGGCGCCGGCCGCGGTATCGGCGTTGATGTTATAGGTTTCGCCGTTGTCGCCGATGCCGATCGGGGCCACCACGGGAATGATCTCGGAGCGGCCGAAGACCGAAAGCACATGGGGATTGATCTTGGTCGGTTCGCCGACGAATCCGAGATCGAGAATCTTCTCGATGTTCGAATCTTCGTCGCGCTTGGTGCGGCGCAGCTTGCGGGCCTGGATCAGGTTGCCGTCCTTGCCCGAAAACCCGATCGCCATGCCGGCGGCGTGATCTCGAGACGATCTGCTTGTTGATGCTGCCCGCCAGAACCATCTCGACAATCTCGACCGTCGCCCAGTCCGTCACCCGCAGCCCATCGATGAATTCGCTTTTGATTTTCAGGCGGTCCAGCATCTGGCCGATCTGCAGTCCGCCGCCATGCACGACGACGGGATGGATGCCCACCTGTTTCAGCAGGATGACGTCGCGCGCGAAGGTCTGTGCCAGCGATTCGTCGCCCATGGCAATAGCCGCCATATTTCACACGACAAAGGTCTCGCCCATATAGCGGCGCATATAGAGCAGGGCGTCGCTCAGGGTGCGCGCCTTCTCGACCCATTTCTCGCGATCGCCCGCCGGTGCCGGCGGAGGTGCTTGCTGTCGGTCATGGCGCGGCACGTTAGAGCAAAGTCAGGGCGCGGCGCACTGGCCAGTTGGAAAATAGCCCAGTTGGAAAACAGCCGAATTGGCCCGGACGGGGCGAAAGGGCAGATCAGGCGAGTGACGCCAGCTCGGCCCGCGAATCGGCAATCCCCGCCCCGGTGCGGGAACTGGTTGCGATCAGGCGCGGATGGGCGGCCCGGCAGCGCGCCAGGGCGGCTGCGGTCGTGCGGGCCATGGCGTCAAGCGCCGGCGCGGCCAGCTCGTCGATCTTGGTCAAGACCACCTGGTACGAGACGGCTGCCTCGTCCAGCAGCGTCATGGCGCGTTCGTCATGCGGCTTGATGCCATGCCGGAATCGACCAGAAGGCAGACCCGGCGCAGGTTGGCCGCCCCGAGAGATAGGCCTCGATCAGCCCCGTCCAGCGCGCCACCTCGCCCTTGGGTGCGCGGGCGAAGCCGTAGCCGGGCAGATCGACCAGCACCAGGCGGCCGCCCAGATCGAAGAAATTGACCTGCTGGGTTCGGCCCGGTGTGTTGGACGTGCGCGCCAGCGTCCGCGCCGGCCGGTCAGCGCGTTGATCAGGCTCGACTTCCCGACATTGGATCAGCCGGCAAAGGCGACCTCGGGGCGGGTCATCGGCAGCCGTTCGATGCGGTCGGCGCCGGCGATGAAGACGCAGTCCTGCGCGAACAAGCCGTCCTGCTCGATCGCGCGGGCTGCCGCGTCGTCCGCCGAGGGCAAGGTGCCGGTGCGGCGCGGCCGCCTGGCGCAATCTTGGCGGGCGGTCTCAGGTTTCCGCCGGCGCGCCGCGGTGACCCATTGCTGGAGGAATCGACAGCAGGTTGTTCCAGGTCCAATAGATCACCAGCCCGGCCAGGAAGCGGGCAAGCAGTCGGGGCTTGACCGGCATCAGCATGAACATCTTCGCCTGCACCGGGTCGTAGGCGGCTGGGGCTCAGCTTCTGCTGGAGCAGCATCGTGATGCTGCCCATCAGCAGGGCCAGATGCCAAGCGCCAGAAAATCCGGCGGTGTCCACGGGATCAGGCCAAGGCGTGACCAGCAGGTTGTCCGGTGCCGAAGATCATGGATCCAGCCGTAGAACGGCGCATGGCGCATCTCGATGGTGACGAACAGCACCTTGTAGAGCAGCGGGATCTGGATCAGGATGGAAGGCAGCCCGCCATCGGTTCACCTTTTCGTTCCGATACATCTCCATCATCGCCTGGTTCATCTTCTGCTTGTCGTTCCCGAACTTCTCGCGGATTTCCGGTGTATTGTGCGCGGCTGCAGCGGCAGGCCTGCTCATGGCGCGATAGGACTTGTTGGCAAGCGGGAAGAACGCAAGCTTTACCAGAACGGTCAGCAAGAGGATGGCAAGGCCGAAATTACCGAGGTGGCGGTGGAAGAATTCGAGGATGTGAAGATCGGCTTGGTCAGGAAATAGAACCAGCCGAAATCGATGGCGAGGTCGAACTGGTTGATGCCAAGCTGGAATTCGTATTCATCCAGCAGTCGTCTCCACCTTGGCGCCGGCAAAACCGGTTCTGGGTCTCGACCGCCGAGCCTGGGGCGATGGTCAGCGCGCTGCCAAGCGTATCGACCTGATACTTGTCGGTCTGGCCAGCAGGCTGTGGGTGAAGCGGTTGACCGCTTGGCGCTGATCGAGATCAGTGCCGCGAGCCAATGTTATCGGTGATGCCGATCCAGCCCCCGGTGCTTTCGACTTCGTCCGGCGGCTCCTTTTCCAGATATTTTGTGTTCACTTCCTTCGGTGTCGTTGAACACCCCGATCGGTCTTCGTGCAGAATGAAGAAGTCCTCGATCTTTGGCCTGCCGTGGCGCGTCACCAGGGCGCCAAGGTGCAGCGCAACCGGTTGGCCGCTGCCATTCTCGACCCTCTGGGTGCGACACTGAACATGAAGCGCGGATCCACCGACAGGCTCAGCGCAAGCGCAGCTGGCCGTTCTCCCAGCGCAGGGTCGGCCGTTGGTGTCAGAACCATGCCGTCCGCCTGCAAAGCGTATCAGGGCCCGGCAGCGCTGTTCGCCGCTGGCGCCGGTCCCGGCGACCCAGCCGAATTCGGCGTAATAGCCGCTGGCCGAACACCCAGGGCGACAGCAGCACGATCCTGGCGCTTTGGGGATCGACCGTCTCGTGGAATTCGTTCGGGACGACATCGTCGATCACCGCGCCGCGCAGGGCGATCGACCCGGAAATGGCGGGTGTTCGATCCGGACCCGCGGCGCGGTTGCAGGGCGGCAGCGCGGCTTAGCGGACCGGTCACGGCCGCGGCTCCGCGCGCCGCCACCGGCGCGCCGGTGGCGGGGACGCTGGTGACGGCGCGGCGGCGCCTGTGATGTGCCGGCTGGTGTTCCTGCTGGTGTTCCTGCTGGTGTTCCGGGGCGGCGCCGTTCTGGCCCGGTGCCGGCGTTGCCGTCTCGGTCGTTTGTCTCAGGGCCAGTTCCCGCTCCTGACGGGGCTTTTCGAACAGGAACTGGTAGGTGAACAAGGCGGCCATCGACAAAATGATGGCGACGATGAGATTGCGCTGGTCCATGGAAGCGCTCGATGGAGTTCGGTCTGACGGATGATACGGATCAGGGGTAAGCGTATTTTGGCGGCCTTGGTTCGAACGCCAGCTTCGCTGGCCGGGCCGGCCGGGATGGCAATCAGGGCAGGGCACGAGGTCATAGCCGCCATGGCCGCTCCACGGCTGACAGCGCAGCAGGCGCCGCAGCGCCAGCCAGCCGCCGCGCAGGGCCGTGCAGGGCGATGGCCTCGGCCGCATAATGGCTGCAGCTTGGCTCGAAACGGCATGACGGCGGCAGGATCGGCGACAGGAATAACTGATAAGCGCAGATCAGGGCGCGCATCAAGAAAGCGATCCAACGCATGCTTCGCCGTTCCTCGAACCGGGTCGATCGACCCTGACTGTTACGAATTCGCTGCACGCCGGGCGCGGCAATCCGTCGCAATGCCTGTTCCAGATCCGAGACCAGGTCCGGGAAAGGACGGTTGACCGTCGCGCGGCGTGCAATCACCACGTAATCCATATCGGGCATCGCGTCGTCGGGGAATACCCGCGCCACAAGCGCCCGCAACCGACGGCGCGCGCGTTGCGGTCGACCGCCCCGCCCACCTTGCGGCTGGCGGTGATCCCGACCTGATCGAAGGTTCGCTCGCGGTATGGCAAGGCGCCGGCGCGGCCTGAAGGATCAGCCCAGGCGTTGCCCAGCGGCGCCGCGTTGCCGCAACCCGCAGATAGTCCGGGCCGTCGCTTCGAGACGCCCGACAGCGCAAGGCATGGTTAGGCCGATAGGCGCTTCCGGCCCTTGGCGCGACGTCGCGACAAGACCAAGCGTCCGCCCTTGGTTTCCATGCGGGCGCGGAATCCGTGACGCCGTTTGCGAACGAGCTTGCTCGGCTGATAGGGCCGCTTCACCGCTGTCTCCAAAGACCAGGGAAATGAGGCTCGCTGTATAGGGGCAAGCCGGTGGCCGAGTCAACGGCGGACCGCCTTTCGTCCGGTCTCCGGCCAGGGGCGCGATTTGATGGGCGCGATTCGATGGGCGCCATTTTCTGGGCCGGGCGGATCGCGGGCGCATCACGGAGCCTTGAATAGTTTTCGGCAAGATTGGCGTGGTAGACAACCTAAAATTAATAGTTGATTGCAAGTTAAGCCCGATTGGGGCGGCCCTGGAACCCTGGTCATGCCGAAACAGCGGCTGATAACGCATGTTATTATTGTAGTTTTGGTGGCTGCCGCCCTTGTCCCGGCGCTGTGGGGCGTAGATTCAGCCTTTATTTTCAATACATTAAGTGACAATCGAATGGATTTGATCGCCTGGGCGGCGAATCATCGCGCCCTGATGGCGGGGGGATTTGTCGTAATTTACATCGTATCGACCGCATTTTCGGTTCCGGGCGGTGCCATTCTCACCATGTCGGCCGGCTTTCTGTTCGGAACGGTGCTTGGCGCGGTGCTCTCGGTCATCGGCGCAACCGTCGGCGCAATCGCGGTCTTTCTGTTTGCCAAGACGGCCTTGGGGCGGCCCTTGCGGGCCCGGGCCGGGCCGGTATTCCGGCGATTGGAGGCCGGCTTCCGCGCCCACGCCCTAAGTTATCTGATCGTTCTGCGGCTGCTGCCGATCTTTCCGTTCGTCCTTGTGAACCTGGTTCCGGCCTTGGTCGGCATGCCGCTTGCGACCTATGCGATCGGCACTTTCTTGGGCATCATCCCGGGCGCACTGATCTATGTCAGCCTGGGGGTCGGCCTGGATGCAATGTTCCACCAATGCGCTGCTGCCAAGGCCGCCAACCCGGGGACCGTCTGTGAACCGCCGCCGATCGGGGATGTGTTCTTGACGCCCGAGGTGATCCTGCCGCTTGCCGGGCTCAGCCTGCTTGCCCTTGCGCCGGTGTTCGTCCGTCGGTTCTGGCGGTGCGGGCCGCTGGCGGCGCCACCAGCCGGGGATGACCGTGCCTGAAGATATCCGGGTCGATCTTTGCATCATCGGCGCGGGCAGTGGCGGGCTTAGCGTTGCCGCCATGGCGTCGCAGCTGGGCGCCCGCTGTGTCCTGATCGAACGCGCGCGGATGGGCGGCGACTGCCTCAATGCCGGCTGCATTCCATCCAAGGCCCTGCTTGCCGCGGCCAAGGCCGCCGCGAACCTGCGCCGCGCCGGCCGGTTCGGTCTCGCTCCGTTGGGGATGACGGTCGACTATCCGGCCGTTCTTGACCATGTGCGCGACGTCATTGCCGGGATCGCGCCCAACGACTCGGTCGAGCGGTTCACCGGCCTGGGTGTCCGGGTGATCCAGGCAGCCGGCCGCTTTGCTGGCCCGGACCTGGTCGAGGCGGGCGACTGCCGGATCCGGGCCAGGCGATTCGTCATCGCGACCGGCTCGCGGCCCGTCATTCCCGATATTCCGGGCCTGGCTTCCGTTCCTTATCTCACCAACGAGACGGTCTTCGCGCAGCAGGCATTGCCGCGGCACCTGATCGTCATTGGCGGCGGTCCGGTCGGCATCGAGATGGCCCAGGCGCACCGCCGTCTTGGCGCCGACGTCACGGTCGTCGAGGCAGGACGCATCCTTGGCCGCGACGACCCCGAGCTTGCGGATCTGTTGCGCCGCAGCCTGGAAGCCGAAGGGATCGTCATTCGCGACCGGACCCGCATCGCCGGCATCGAAGCTGACCCCCTGGGCGTGGCGCTTCGCCTGGCCGGAGAGCAGGGCGACGAGCGGTTGCGGGGATCGGCCATCCTGGTTGCGGCGGGCGGCAGCCCGACATCGCAGGGCTTGGGCTTGAAGCGGCGGGTATTGCCGCCACCGCCGACGGGATCACGGTCGATGCCCGTCTTCGCAGCACGAACAGCCGGGTCTATGTCGTTGGCGATGCGGCGGGCGGCGCCCAGTTCACCCACCTGGCTGGCCACCAGGCCGGCATCGTCATCCGCAACGCGCTGTTCCGCATCCCGTCCCGTGCCGACGGAAAGGCCGTTCCCCGCGTCACCTACACCGAGCCCGAGCTTGCCAGCGTCGGCTTGACCGAGCAGGCCGCCCGACGCCTTGGCGAAGTCAGGATCCTGCGCTGGCCCATGGCCGAGAACGACCGGGCCCGGGCCGAGCGCCAGGACAGCGGGCTGGTCAAGATCGTGACGGACCGGAAGGGCCGCGTGCTTGGCGCCCACATCCTGGCGGCCCATGCGGGCGATCTGGTGCTGCCCTGGATCCTGGCCGTCGACCGTCGGCTCAAGCTTGGCGATCTTGCGACGGTGATCGCGCCCTATCCGACCCTGAGCGAAGCAAGCAAGCGGGCGGCGGGGACGTTCTTCATCCCAAGGATCCTGACCGACCGCACGCGCTGGCTGGTCCGCCTGCTGCTGCGCCTTCCGTGACGGGGTGGCGCCCCGTTTTGAGCAGGCGCCCACTTGTATTAATCTGTGCGCATGGCCTCACCCCGTCTTACCATGCCGCCGCTCGCAACCAGTCTGTCGGCACGGGTTCTGTTCGCGACCATCCTGTTCGTCATGCTGGCCGAGGTCCTGATCTTCGCGCCATCGGTTGGCCGTTTCCGGGAACACTATCTCCAGCATCAGATCAACGGCGCCCATCTTGCCACATTGGTGCTGTCGACGACGGACGAATACATGATCACCGAGACGTTGCGGCAGCGTCTTCTCGATACCGTCGAAGCGCATGGCATCGTCGTCTCGGGCGCCGGATTCCGTGGTCTGGTGGTGGCGCGCGACATGCCGCCGTTGGTCGCGGCAACCATTGATCTCAATGAAACGGAACTGCTTGACCATGTGATCGACTCGTTCGCCGTGTTCATGCACCGCGGCAACCGGGCCCTTCGCGTTATCGGTCATGCCCCTGGCGACCCTGGCCTGATGATGGAAGTGGTGATCGACGAGCGGCCCCTGCGGCGGGAAATCATGGCCTATGCCGGGCGGATCGCCGGCCTGTCCATGGCCATATCGCTTTTCACCGGCGTTCTCTTGTTTGGGGTCCTGCAATGGTTCTTCGTGCGGCCGTTGCGCCAGACAACCGAAAGCATGGTCATGTTCCGCGCCGCGCCCGAAGACCGGCGGTCCATCATCGACGCCAGCAACCGGCGCGACGAGATCGGCATCGCCCAGCGCGAGCTGGCCAGGATGCAGCGGCAAGTCACTGCCGCGCTCAGGCAAAAGGCGCGACTTGCGGCGCTCGGCACCGCGGTCACCAAGATCAACCACGATCTGCGCAACATTCTATCGACGGCCAGTGTCGTCTCGGAAAGCCTGGCAGGCAGCGAACACCCCGAGGTGCGGCGCGCTGCGAACCGGCTCGTCGCGGCGATCGATCGGGCTGCGACCCTTTGCAGCCAGACCCTTGATTACGCGCGCAGCGGTGTTGTCGGGATCAATCCCAGGCGCTTTGCCCTGACCGACCTGGTGGCCGAGGTCGGCCAGGATATCAAGTCCGTCGCCGGTGGCAGGGCCGCCTGGCGCAACACCGTCGCGGCCGATCTGGTGGTGGAAGCGGATCGAGGCCAGCTTTCCCGGGTGATCGCCAATCTGGGCTGCAACGCGATCGAGGCGGGGGCGAAGGTCGTCACCATTTCCGCAGCAATGGGCGTGGCCGGCACGGTGATCGAGATCGCCGACGATGGGCCCGGCCTGGCGGATGGCATGCGCGAGCGGCTGTTCAAGCCCTTTGCCGGCGGCGGGCGGGCGGGCGGCACAGGATTGGGTCTTGCCATCGCCCGTGAGATCGTGCATGCCCACGGCGGGGAGCTTTCTCTGGCTTCCAGCTCGGGAGCCGGCACGGTCTTTCGTCTGGCGTTGCCTGCGGCCGGAGAGCGTCCATCCCCCAGGTCAAGGAGTGTGGCAAATGGGTAACTTCGGCGGTTGGATTGCCGGCGGCCTCGCCGGGTTCTTGGCGCTGCTCGGGCTTTACCTGTCCTCGCATGCGCATGACGCGGTGATGTACTGGACGGGACTTGTGTTCTTCGTGGCGTGCGTCCTGTTCATCTTCGGCATCATCAAGCAGAGCTACGACCGGGCCTGAAGACCGGGTACGCCGATCCCGCGCCCAGGGCCTTTGCCACCAGAGCCTTTGCCCCATGTCGCCGTCTCCAGCCACCAAGGCGCCGCGCTGGGACCCTGTCCTTTATGGCCAGTTCGCCGCCGAACGTGAACGGCCCGCCCGCGATCTGATCGGCCGCATTTCCCTTTCATCGCCGGCCAGCATTGTTGATCTTGGCTGCGGGCCGGGCAATGTGACCCTCGGCCTTGCCCAGCGCTGGCCCGATGCTCGTATCACCGGGGTCGACAATGCGCCGCAGATGCTGGCCGAGGCGCGCGGCCTGCGGGCCCACCCGGATGGCAGCCCGCTGGCGGGCCGGTTCCAGGGTTCGGTCGATTGGGTCGAGGCCGACATTGCCACCTGGGCGCCGGACCAGCCGCCCGATCTTGTCTTTTCCAATGCGGCGCTGCAATGGCTGGGCAGCCATGCAACGCTGTTTCCGCGCCTGTTCGCAGCCCTTGCCCCTGGCGGCGTCCTTGCCGTCCAGATGCCGGCGAACCACGATGCCCCGTCCCATCGCCTGATGGCTGATTGTGCCCGCCAAGGACCATGGGCGGACCGGCTGGTGCCGCTTCTGCGGCCCGATCCGGTCGCGCCGGCCGCTTTTTATTACGACCTGCTGGCGCCACGGGCGGCCGGGATCGACATCTGGGAAACCGAGTATCTGCAGGTCCTGGCCGGTGAAGACCCGGTGGTCGCGTTCGTTCGCGGGACCGGTCTCAAGCCCTTGTGCGATGCCCTGGCCGAGCCCGAGCGGGGCGCGTTTCTGGCTTTTTATGCCGAACGCATACGGGCTGCCTATCCGCGCCGGGCGGATGGCTGCACCCTGTTTCCATTCCGCAGGCTGTTCATTGTCGCGCGGGGGCGGGGGGCCTGAACCCATGGAGCCGGTTGCCGTTACAGTCCTGACCGGGTTCCTTGGCGCTGGCAAGACGACGCTCTTGCAGGCCCTGATCCGGGATTCGCGCTTCTCCGATACTGCCGTCGTCATCAACGAATTCGGCGAGATTGCGCTTGACCATGCCCTGCTCGAGGCGGCACCCGAGGTGACGGTCGAGGTGACGTCGGGCTGCCTCTGCTGCACGATCCGGGGCGATATCCGCCGGGCCTTGATGGATCTGTACGGCCGGGCCGAACGGGGCGAGGTTCCGGTGTTCTCGCGCCTGATCGTCGAAACAACCGGGCTTGCCGATCCGGCGCCGGTCATCCACACCCTGATGACGGATCCCCGTCTTGCCCGCCGGTTTACCCTGGGCGGAATTGTGACCCTGGTCGATGCCGTGAACGGCCTTCGGACCCTTGATGCCCATCCCGAAAGCGTGAAGCAGGTGGCGGTCGCGGATTCCGTTGTTTTCACCAAGACCGACCTTGTCCGCGATCCCTTGTCGGTTCGCGATCTCGATGCGCTGAAGGCGCTGGTGAGGCGGCTCAACCCGTCGATCCGACTGTTCGATCGCGGCGCCGCCGGCTTTGATCCGGCCGCGCTGTTTCGAAGCGCGTTCTACGACCCCGCCACAAAGACCACCGATGTCAGCCGCTGGCTTCGCGACGAGGCCTTTCTGGCGGGGCCGGATGCCGATCATGAACACGCCCACCAGCACGCCCACCAGCACACTCATGACCACACCCACGACCATGGAATGGCGGGGGAACGGCCCGATGTGAACCGGCACAGCGATCTGATCCGGGCCTATTGCGTGGTGCGCGACAAGCCGATCAGCGGTGTCGCGCTGGCCGCCGCGCTTGACCTGCTGCGCGCCAACCAGGGTGCCGATCTCTTGCGGGTGAAGGGGATCGTCAATGTGCGGGAAAGGCCGGACACGCCGCTGGTGATCCATGGCGTGCAGCATGTGTTCCATCCGCCCGCCTGGCTCGCAAACTGGCCCGACGCGGATCGGCGCACCCGGATCGTTTTTGTAACGCGGGGAATTCCCCAGGCGATGATCGAGGAATTCTTTGACGCCTGGCTTGCCGCAGACCCGGACTCGCCTGCCCTGGCGCCGCTCAGGCCCCGATAGGCGCCCCTCATAGGCACAAGAAAAACAGGCCCTAGGATGCGTGGGTGGGCGCGTGGCGTTCGAGCTGGACGCTCGAGCTTCGGAATCCGTGCGCTTGCAGGGCGCGAAGGACCGAACCCTCGGTCTCCGAGGGCGAATCGCGGGCTGACAGGGGGATGATGCGAGACTCGGGCAGATGGACATGCATATGGGCGCAGCCATGCGCGGTGGCGATGGCCTCAAGCGCGTTGACCAGGGTGGATATGGCTTCGGCACGATGCAGCAGCCCCAGGGCAACGAAATCATTGGCACAGACGGTCGGGCCGGTCCGCAGGTCCTCGACCACCCGATACGAGAACAGCCCGTGAATGTAGGAATCCTTGGACCGTGCCACCACGATGCCCGCCTTCGGCCATTCGGTCCCCTGGCCGCCGGGCGGCTGATCGGCCAGCAAGCGACCGGCATAGCGCCGCCACGCGCTCAGGGTTAGATCGGACGCCCCGGCGCTGACCAGCGGGAACGCCCGATCGATCTCTTTGGCGTCAAGCCTGCCTGCGCTGAATACGGCCAATTCTGTAGACACCCTGTCAGAAACGGTGTTTACGATGAAACCGCCTGGGGCCGCCCGGCCATGATTTGGATCAATGGCGGGGCTGTTCCGAGCCCCTAGGTTCCCGGCGGCCGTTCGGTCCGCACAGTGACGAGCGCAGAGGAGGTTTGACGATGGGCACAGCGCCAGCCGGTGGCACCGCCGTGGACGCGATCCCCGGTTACAACGAGGACGTCGTTCGCAAATTCATGGTCGCGGCCGTGTTTTGGGGGGTGGCCGGGTTCCTGGCGGGCGTGGTGATCGCCCTGCAGCTGGCCTTTCCGATCCTCAACCTCGACCTCGAATGGACCACCTTCGGCCGCCTGCGGCCGTTGCACACGTCGGCGGTGATCTTCGCCTTCGGCGGCTGCATGCTGCTTGGAACGTCGCTCTATGTGGTGCAGCGAACCTGCCGCGCGGCTTTGTTCGGCGGACCCGTGGTCGCGAACTTCGTGTTCTGGGGCTACCAGCTGTTCATCGTGCTGGCGGCGACCGGCTATGTGCTGGGCATCAGCCAGGCGCGCGAATATGCCGAGCCCGAATGGTATGTCGACCTGTGGCTGACCGTTGTCTGGGTCGTTTATCTGATCATCTACCTTGGCACCATCATGAAGCGGCAAGAGCCGCATATCTATGTGGCCAACTGGTTCTATCTGGCCTTCATCGTGACCGTGGCCATGCTGCATGTCGTCAACAACCTGGCGGTGCCGGTCTCGTTCTTCGGCATCAAGAGCTATTCGCTGTTCTCGGGCGTCCAGGACGCGTTGACCCAGTGGTGGTACGGGCATAACGCGGTCGGCTTCTTCCTGACCGCGGGCTTCCTGGCCATGATGTACTACTACGTGCCGAAGCGGGCCGAGCGTCCGATTTATTCGTACCGGCTCTCGATCGTCCATTTCTGGTCGCTGATCTTCCTTTACATCTGGGCCGGTCCGCATCACCTGCATTACACGGCGCTGCCGGGATGGGCGCAGACGCTGGGCATGACCTTCTCGATCATGCTGTGGATGCCGTCCTGGGGTGGCATGATCAACGGCGTCATGACCCTGTCGGGGGCGTGGGACAAATTGCGGACCGATCCGGTCATCCGCTTCCTTGTCACCGCCATCGCCTTCTATGGAATGTCGACCTTCGAAGGCCCGGTGATGTCGATCCGGGCGGTCAATGCGCTTAGCCATTACACCGACTGGACGATCGGTCACGTCCATTCCGGTGCCCTGGGCTGGGTTGCCTTCGTCAGCTTCGGGGCGATCTATTACATGTTCCCGAAGCTCTGGAAGCGGCCCGAACTCTATAGCCTGCGGCTGGTCAGCTATCACTACTGGATCGCGACCGTCGGCATCGTGCTCTACATCACCTCGATGTGGATCTCGGGAATCATGCAGGGCCTGATGTGGCGTGCCTATGACCGCCTGGGCTTCCTGCAATACTCGTTCGTCGAAACGGTCGAGGCCATGCACCCCTACTACTTGATCCGCGCCATGGGCGGGGTGCTGTTCCTGATCGGGTCGCTGATCATGGTCTACAACCTTTGGCGCACGGTCCAGGGAGCGCAGCGGGTCGAGCCCGGCTATCTGTCCCCGCGTCCGGTTGCGGCGGAATAGGAGGCGCCGATGTTCAGTCACAAGAGGATCGAAACCAACAGCCTCCTGATGCTGGTGCTGGTCCTGATCACGGTGGCGATCGGCGGCATCGTCGAGATCGTGCCGCTCTATACGATCGAATCAACCATCGAACCGGTAAAGGGCGTCAGGCCCTATACGCCGCTCGAACTGGCCGGGCGCAACATCTATGTCCGCGAGGGATGTTATGTCTGCCACAGCCAGATGATCCGGCCGTTCCGCGATGAAATCGAACGCTATGGCCATTACAGCCTGGCCGCCGAAAGCATGTACGACCATCCCTTCCAATGGGGGTCGAAGCGGACCGGTCCCGATCTGGCCCGGGTCGGTGGCAAGTACTCGAACGAATGGCAGGTCGCGCATCTGACCGATCCGCGCAGCGTGGTGCCGGAATCGATCATGCCGACCTATGGGTTCCTGAGCCGGCGGGCCTTGCGCTACGACGATATCGCCGACCATCTCCGCACGAACCGGACGGTCGGCGTACCCTATACGGACGGGATGATCGAAAACGCCAAGGCTGACCTGGAAGCGCAGGCCAATCCGGACAGTGATTCATCCGGCTTGGCGGAACGCTACAGCAAGGCCAAGGTCGCCGACTTCGACGGGCAGCCGACCCGCGTCACCGAGATGGATGCCCTGGTCGCCTATCTGCAGATGCTGGGAACGCTGGCCGAGCTCAAGGATTACCGGCCGGAATACCAGCGCCGCGCGGCGGCACAGTAGCCGCGATGGTCGAGATCGCCGAATTCCTGCGTTCGTTGTGGGCGCTGTGGCTGATGGCGATCTTCTTCGGCATCATCGCGTGGGTCTACTGGCCACGCCGACGCCACAAACTGGAAAGCCATGGTCGCATACCGTTTGCCGACCATGACGAGAATATGAGGTGAACGATGCCCACCAAGCAGGAAAAGGACAAATACGCCGCAGCCGGCACCACCGGTCACGAATGGGACGGCCTGCAGGAATACAATAACCCTCTTCCCCGGTGGTGGCTCTATGTCCTCTGGGCAACGGTCCTGTGGTCGGTCGTGTACTGGGTGCTTTACCCGTCCTGGCCCTATGTGACCGGGTATACGCGCGGCATCCTGAATTATTCCCAGCACGAGGCGCTCGACCAGCAGATCGCGGCCGCGCGCGCCAGGCAGGGCGGGCTGTACGACAAGCTGAAAGCCCAGTCGATCGAGCAGATCAGCGCCGATCGCAATCTGCTTGATTTCGCGCTGGCGGGTGGGCGGGCCCAGTTCGCCGAGAACTGCAGCCCCTGCCACGGCGCCGGCGGCGCCGGGGCGAAGGGCTATCCAACCCTGGTCGACGACGACTGGCTGTGGGGCGGCGATCTGGCAAGCATCGCCCAGACGATCCGCTTCGGCGTTCGTTCCGAACACGCGGACACCCGGGTCAGCCAGATGCCGCGCTTCGGTGTCGATGGCCTGCTGAAGCCCGAGGAAATCTCGGATGTCGGCGATTACGTGCTGTCGCTATCCGGTCAGGCCGGCAACGCGGCGGCGATCGAGCGCGGAAGCAAGATCTTTGCCGATCAGTGCGTCGCCTGCCATGGCGAGGACGGCAAGGGCAACAAGGAATTCGGGGCGCCCAATCTCACCGACCGCATCTGGCTCAATGGCGGCGATCGCAAGACCGTTATTGCCAATATCGCCAACATGCGGATGGGCGTGATGCCAAGCTGGGAAGGCCGGCTCGACGACGTGACGATGAAGATGCTGACCCTCTATGTGCATTCGCTGGGCGGCGGCCAATAATCAATGAAGGTTGGACCGGCCCGCGCCAGGCGCGGGCCGATCTGTATCACAGGAAGGAGATCGCCTGATCATCCAGTCAAGGCGAGGCTTTTGTCTCATGAATGAGACCGTACCCACTGAAGACGCCGTATCGGTCAAGTCCCGGCCGGAAACACAAACCCTCTACGTCGCCCGCAATCGCGTCTATCCCAAGCGCGTCCGAGGCCCGATCCGCCGCATCAAGTGGGCGGTGCTCTGCCTCCTTCTGACGATCTATTACGTCACGCCCTGGCTGCGGTGGGATCGCGGCCCCGATGCCCCGGATCAGGCCGTGCTGCTCGATATGACCGGGCACCGCGCCTACTTCTTCTTCATCGAGATCTGGCCGCAAGAGCTTTATTACCTGGCAGGCATCCTGATCCTGGCCGCCATCGTTCTGTTCTTCGTCACCAGCCTGATGGGGCGGCTGTGGTGCGGCTATAGCTGTCCGCAAACGGTGTGGACCGATCTTTTCATGTTTGTCGAGCGGACCATCGAAGGCGATCGCGGCGAACGCATCAGCCGCGACAAGGGGCGGCTGACCTTTGACAAGGCCTGGCGCAAGACCGCCAAGCATGCGATCTGGCTCGTGATCGCCCTGATGACTGGCGGCGCCTGGATCATGTACTTCAACGATGCCCCGACCCTAGTGCACGAGGTGTTCACCGGCACGGCTTCCGAAAGGACGTATTTCTTCATCGGGCTGTTCACCGCCACGACCTATGTTCTGGCGGGCTGGGCGCGCGAGCAGGTCTGCACCTATATGTGCCCCTGGCCGCGGTTCCAGGCGGCGATGTTCGACGAATCGACCTATACCGTCACCTATGAGCGGTGGCGCGGCGAGCCGCGCGGCAAGTACCGCAAGGGCGAGACCTGGGACAGCCGCGGCGATTGCGTCGATTGCCGCCAATGCGTGGCGGTCTGTCCGACCGGGATCGACATCCGCGATGGCATCCAGCTCGAATGCATCAATTGCGGGCTGTGCATCGATGCCTGCAACGGGGTGATGGAAAAGATCGGGCGGCCGCCCGATCTGATTCGCTTCGACACCCAGGTCAATCAGGTGGCACGCGCGGCCGGAAAGCCGGGCGTGTTTCGGCTGTTCCGGCTGCGCACGGTGTTCTATGCGCTGCTCATGGTGGGAATTGCGGGTGTCATGCTTGTCTCGCTCGCCTTCAGGTCCAAATTGGAAGTCAATGTCCTGCATGATCGCAGCCCGCTGTTCGTCGAGCTGTCGGATGGGCGCATCCAGAACGGCTATACGGTCAAGGTCCTGAACATGGAACGCGCCTCGCGCCAGTTCCGCCTTGCCATCGAAGGGCTGCCCGGCGCCGTCATGCAGGTGGTGGGTGACCACGCCGCGCCTGCCCGTGAAACGCTGGTCGATGTCGGTCAGGACGATGTCGGCACGTTCCGGGTCTTTCTCAAGGTGCCGGCCGGCGAATTGCAGAGCGACTCGACGCCGGTTACGATCCGGGTGACGGAACGGGTGTCGGGCGAATCGGTCGCGCATGTAACCATGTTCCGGGCTCCGGCCCCTGTCAGGAAGTGAACCGCGATGGCCGTGATGGCAAGACAATCCCGTGACCGCTGGATCCCATGGACCATTGTCGCCGGCTTTGCCATCGTCATCGCCGTGAATGGCGCGCTGATCTATTTTGCGATGTCGACCTTCACGGGGGTCGAGACCGACCGCCACTATGAACGCGGGCTGGCCTACAACCAGACCATTGCGGCGGCCGAAGCCGAAACCGCGCGCGGCTGGCGGCTTGAACCCGTTTTTGAATCGCGGGGCCCGGGGGTGGGGCGTCTGACCGTGGTCTTCGCCGATCGCGATGGCGCCCCGCTGTCGGGGGCGGTGGTGCGCGCCTATTTCGTCCGCCCGACCCAGGCCGGCCATGACGTGGATGTTCCGCTGACCGAGCGGGGGGGCGGCCGCTACGCGGCGGATGTCGCGCTGCCGCTGGCCGGGCAGTGGGACCTGCGCGTCGTCGCCGAGCGTCAGGACGCGATCCAGCAGGCGCGGCAGCGCGTGTTTCTGGCGCCATGACCGCGTGCGCCCACTGCGGCGCGCCCATTCCCGAACAGGCCGAGCCCGAACAGGCCGAGCCCGCCTTCTGCTGCAAGGGGTGCGCGGGGGCCTATGGGCTGGTCCAGCGGCTGGGGCTGGGCCGCTATTACACGCGTCGCTCGGTCGATCGGGCCCAGCGGGCGCTGAAGCCCGAGGATGATCTCGAGTCGTTTGACACCAGCGCGCATGTCAGCGTGGATGCGGATGGGATTTCGCATCTCTCGCTGATGGTCGATGGCATTCACTGCGCGGCCTGCGTGTGGCTGATCGAATCGGTACTGGCGCGCGCCCCTGACGTGGTGCAGGCGCGTGTCAATCTGACATCGCGGCGGCTGGCGCTGGCGTGGCGCGGTCCTGCCACCGATGCGGATCGGCTGCTGGCACCGGTCCGCAGCCTGGGATACCGCTTCGTTCCGTTCGACGCGCGTCGTCTGGATGATGCCGAGGCGGCCCGCGATCGTGCCCTGCTGCGCGCCATGGCGGTGGCCGGCTTCGCCGCCGGCAACATCATGCTGCTGTCGGTTTCCGTGTGGGCCGGCCAGGCCGAAGGCATGGGGCCGGCAACGCGGGGGCTGTTGCACTGGGTCTCGGCGCTGATCGCCTTGCCGGCCGTGGCCTATGCGGGGCAGCCCTTTGTCCGGTCCGCCTTTGCGGCGCTCCGGCTTGGCCGGCTCAACATGGATGTGCCGATTTCGCTTGGCGTCATCCTGGCCACCGGCGTCAGCCTGTTCGAAACGGCGACCGGTGGTCTGCACGCGTATTTCGATTCGGCGGTCGCATTGCTGTTTTTCCTGCTGGTCGGCCGCTATCTCGATTCGCGGGCCCGGTCGCGGGCCCGGTCGGCGGCCCGCGAACTGCTGGCCCTTGCCGCCCGGGCCGCGACCGTTGTCGATGCCGACGGGCGAACCCGCTTCCTGCCTCCGGACCAACTGGCGCCTGGGATGACGGTGCTGGTGGCGGCCGGCGAGCGGGTCGCGGTCGATGGCATCGTCCGCGAGGGCTGTTCCGACATCGATTCGTCGCTGGTGACCGGAGAATCACTGCCGGTTGCGGCCGGGCCGGGTGATCGGGTCCTGGCCGGCACCGTCAATGTCAGCGCCCCGATCAAGGTCGAGACGACGGCGGTCGGGGCGAAAACAGTGCTGGCTGAAATCGGCCGGCTGATGGAGGCGGCCGAGCAGGGCCGCAGCCGGTTCGTCGGGCTGGCGGATCACGTCGCCCGGCTTTATTCGCCGGCGGTCCATCTTCTGGCCGCGACAACCCTGGTGGGCGGGCTGACCATCGGCGGGCTCGGCTGGCACTCGGCCCTTCTCAACGCCATTGCCGTGCTGATCATTACCTGCCCCTGCGCGCTGGCGCTGGCGGTGCCGGCGGTCCAGGTGGTGGCGACCGGCCGGCTGATGCGCCACGGCCTGCTGATGAAATCGGGCAGCGGGCTGGAACGCTTGGCCGCCGCCGATCACGTCGTCATGGACAAGACCGGCACCCTGACGCTCGGCCGGCCGGAAATCGTCGGGGCGCCGCCGGCCGCGGCGCTTGCGGCAGCGGCGGCCTTGGCCGGGGCAAGCCGGCACCCGCTGGCGCGGGCCATTCGGCGGGCGGCACCTGACATACCGGTTGTGCCCGGGGTCCGGGAAATCGCCGGCGGCGGCCTTGTCATCGCCAGGCCCGACGGCGAGACCCGGCTGGGCAGCCGGGCATTCTGTGGCATTGACGCGCCAGCGGGCGGGATCGAGGCGGACGGGACAGCGGTGGACGGGCCCGAGCTCTGGCTCGTGCGCCCCGGCCATGCACCGGTCCACTTCCGGTTCCGTGACACCCCGCGGCCGGATGCGCGGGCAGCGGTCGATGCCCTGCGCGGCCTTGGCTTGAGGGTTGAAATCCTGTCGGGGGATCGGGCATCGGCCGTCGCCGCCATCGCCGCCCAACTGGGGATCGGGGCGTGGCAGGCCGGGGTCGATCCCGCCGCCAAGCAGGCTCGCCTTGCCGCCTTAGCGGAAGGCGGCCACCGGGTGCTGATGGTCGGGGATGGCCTGAACGATGCGCCGGCCCTTGCTCAGGCCCATGTCTCGATCTCGCCGGCCTCGGGTGCCGATATCAGCCAGGTCGCGGCGGATGCCGTTTTCCAGGGCGAACGTCTGATGCCCGTCGTCGAGGCGGTTACGGTCGCGCGCAAGGCCGAGCATCTCATCCGCGAGAACCTGGGGTTTGCCCTGGCCTATAATCTCTTTACCATTCCGCTTGCCATGCTCGGATATGTCACCCCCCTGGTCGCAGCGATCGCGATGTCAAGTTCGTCACTGATCGTGATTGGCAATTCCCTGCGACTGGGCCGGCGGCGCCCATGAGCAGCCTGCTCTATCTCATTCCAGCCGCGCTTCTTCTTGGCGCCGTCGGGCTGGCCGCTTTTCTGTGGGCACTGCGCGGGAATCAATTCGACGACCTTGATGGCGCCCAGCACCGTATCCTTTTCGATGACGACGAGAATCCCCCGGTCCGCCGCCCCCCGCCAGCCCGTGTGACCCGGACCACAAGGTTGCTTCTGACCAGGGTTCCGGGGCAAGATGACGCCGTTTCCGGGCGGGGTGCTGGGACACCCGCCAGGACACGGAGCGGCGAAGGTCTGGACATGATCGTCAACAGCAGCGGAAAACTCGTGGGACGCGAGAACAGCGCCCAGGGATCGCCGTGTGCCGCTTGCGACATCCGCAGCCTGTCCTTTTGCGCGGCCCTGTCGCCCACCGAGCTGGAACGGCTGCGGGTCATAACGACCGATGTGCGGGTCGATGCGCACCGGACCATCTTCGCCGAAACCGATCCGGCCCATCACGTGTTCAATGTCACCAGCGGCGCGGTCAAGCTTTACAAGCTCTTGGCTGACGGCCGCCGGCAGATTACCGGCTTCATGTTTCCGGGCGATTTCCTGGGCGTGGCGCTGAACGATTTCTATGCCTATTCGGCCGAGGCCATGACGCCGGTCACCATGTGCCGCTATGAACGGTCGCGGCTCGAGGCCCTGCTCGACGAATACCCGTCGCTTGAAAAGCGCCTTCTCAACATCACCGCGAACGAGCTGATCGCCGCCCAGGACCAGATGCTTCTGCTGGGCCGCAAAAGCGCCGAAGAACGGCTTGTCAGCTTCCTGCTGGGATTGGCCCGGCGCGCCCAGCGGCGCGGCCTGCCGCCCGAGCCGGTGCACCTGCCCATGAGCCGCTCGGATATCGCCGATTACCTCGGCCTTACGGTCGAGACCGTGAGCCGGACCTTCTCGCGCCTCAAGCGGGAAGGATTGATCGAGCTTGAAGGCAGCGACCAGGTGCGGTTCGGGTCGCGCAAGAACCTTGAGGCCATCGCGGAAGGCGATAGCGCCTGAGACCAGCCGCCCCCGTTGGCCGCCCCCGTTGGCCGCGTCCGAGAAAGACCTTTCCGGACCATGGCCGCAAAGGGTAGAAACTCGGCCTTTCCACGTCCCGCCGCGGGCGGCGGGACCTGCCGCCAAGGAGCAGACCGATGAGCGTAGTGAACCAGGACCGGCGCATGACCGTGCCCGATCTCCGGGCGCGGAAGGGTGGCACACCGATCGTGTCCCTGACCGCCTATACGACGCCCATGGCAAAGGCTCTCGATCCCCATTGCGATTTCATCCTGGTGGGAGATTCGCTCGGCATGGTGCTGTACGGTTTCGACAGCACCCTGCCGGTGACGCTCGACATGATGATTGCGCATGGTGCCGCCGTGGTGCGGGGCGCAAAGCGCGCCTGCGTCCTGGTCGACATGCCGTTCGGCTCGTACCAGGAATCGCCGGCCCAGGCGTTCCGCAATTCGGCCCGGGTGATGGCCGAAACCGGGTGCGCCGGCGTCAAGCTTGAAGGCGGCGTCGAGATGGCCGAAACCATCGCGTTCCTTGTCCAGCGCGGCGTGCCGGTGCTGGCCCATGTCGGGCTTACGCCTCAGTCGGTCAATGCCTTGGGTGGTTTCCGCAGCCAGGGTCGCACCATGGACGAGGCCGAGCGCATCATGAAGGATGCCTGCGCCATCGCCGAAGCCGGGGCCTTTGCGGTGGTGGTCGAAGGAACGATCGAGCCGGTCGCGCGCGCCATTACCGAAAAGATCGCGATCCCGACCATTGGCATCGGGGCGTCGCCGGCCTGCGATGGACAGATCCTGGTGACCGAAGACCTGGTCGGGCTGTTCGCGGATTTCACGCCGAAATTCGTCAAGCGCTATGCCGAACTGGGCGCCGAGATTGACAAGGCGGCGGCCGCCTATGCCGATGATGTGCGGGCGCGCCGTTTTCCCGGGCCTGAACATTGCTTCGGCACCATCAAGGCGATGAAAACCGCCTGATCGGGGCGCGGCCCGGGGCAGGGACCCGGGGACAAGGGGCCCGCGGATCACAAGAAACCTGGGGATCACGAGAATGAGTGGCGAGCTTGTCATCCTCCGCCATGTGAGCGCCCTGCGCGAACGGGTGAAAGAGTGGCGCAAGTCGGGACAGACGGTTGCCCTGATCCCGACCATGGGGGCGCTGCACGAGGGCCATCTGACCCTGGTGCGCCAGGCGAAGACGGGCTGTGACCGCACCATCGCCACCATTTTCGTCAATCCGAAGCAGTTCGGCCCGAACGAGGATTTCGGCCGCTACCCGCGCGACGAGGCGGGCGATGCCCGCCTGCTGGCGGGCGTGAAGACCGATGTCCTTTTCGCGCCGGCCGTCGATGAAATGTATCCGGGCGGTTTCTCGACCCATGTCCATGTCGCGGGCGTGTCAGAGGGGCTTTGCGGCGCGCATCGGCCCGGCCATTTCGACGGGGTCGCCACGGTGGTAAGCAAGCTTCTGCTGCAGGCGCTGCCCGATGCGGCCTTCTTTGGCGAGAAGGACTATCAGCAGCTTTGCGTGATCCGCCGCATGGTCCGCGACCTTGACATTCCGGTGCGCATTGTCGGCGTGCCGACGGTGCGCGAGGCCGATGGCCTTGCAATGTCGTCGCGCAACCGCTACCTCGGCCCCGACCAGCGGGTGCGCGCCTCGGCCCTGTCGCAGGTCCTGCGCGACATGGCCCGCCAGGCCGAGGCCGGCATCGATCTGCGCCTGGTCGCGGCCTGGGGCAAGGAAGAGCTTGAGCGCGCGCGCTTCGATCGGGTGGAATATGTGGAAATCCGCGACGCCGAATCGCTTGCGCCGGTTCCGGGGCCGGTCTGTGCCCTGCGCATCCTGGCCGCCGTCTGGCTCGGCAATACGCGGCTGATCGATAATGTTCCGGTCGCGGCGCCGGCCTGACGCCGCGGCCGTTCCGATTTGCGCTGATGGGCTTCCGGCGAACCGGCCTTTCAGCCGGCCGCGACCATGTCGCGCAGCGCCTTGCGGTTCACCTTGCCGGCCGGCGTTTTCGGCAGCTCGGCGACAAAGGCAATGCTGCGCGGATATTCGTGTTTCGACAGCCGGTCCTTCATGAACGCCTTGATCTCGTCCTCGAATTCCGTGCCCCGGCGCGGGCTGACGATGAACGCCTTTGGGATCAGGCCGCGCACCTTGTCCGGCACGCCGATCACGGCGGCCTCGCGGATATCGGGATGCTTCAGCAGAACATCCTCGATCTCGACGGCGCTCATGGTCCATCCGGCCGAGATGATCACGTCATCCGACCGTCCGGCGTGGAAGATGTAGCCATCTTCGTCGCAAAAGCCGCGATCCTTGACCGGAAACCACGCGCCGCGCCGCTTCAGCATCAGTTCACCGGTCTGGCCGGTCGGGCAGGGATTGCCGGAATCGTCCAGCACGCCCACCTCGCAGCCGGGCAAGGGCCGGCCAAGCGCGCCGCGTTTCACGGTAAAGCCCGTGAAGCCGGGGAAACTGCCGATGATGGCACCAACCTCGGTCGTGCCGAACATGCTGCAGGGCGGCGTGCCAAAGGCCGCGGTGATGAAATCAAAGGTGGCCGTATCCATCGGCTCGCCGGTGAACGAGATCTTTTTCAGCGTGTAGCGGTAGTTCTTCACCAGACCCGAGTTGCGCATCATACGGAAGACGGTGGGCGCGGCGGCGAAATTCGTGATCTCGAATTCCTGCAGGGCCTCGAAGATGCGCACGACATCGAACTTGCCGGAATACGATCCGACCGCGATGCCAAGCGCAAGCGGCGAGATCGTCGAATGCGACAGGCCGTGTCCCCAGGCGGGCGACGACGGCGAGAAGTAGCGATCGCCTGGCTTGTGGCCAACGCCGAACAGCGCCGCCACCATCAGTGTCACCACGGCGCGATGGGTGTGGCGAATCGCCTCGGGCAGGGCGCGCGTGGTGCCCGAGGTGTATTGAAAAAAGGCAAGATCGTTGGTGGCCGTGTCGGGCACATAATGCGCGCCCTGGCCCGCAAGCTGGGCGCGGAGATCGGCGCCCGCCCGCAGCACCACAAGATCGGGCCGCGCGGCTTCGCCCATGTCATAGTCCGGCTCGACAACGATCATTTTCGGCTTGCAGTCGTCAAGGCGCAGCGCCAAGGCCTCGGGGCCGAACAGCGTGAAGAGGGGAACCGCCACCGCCCCGCGCTTCATCGCGCCAAACATGCAGCCATAGAATTCAAGCGACGGGTTGACCATGACCGCCACCCGATCGCCGCGCGCGATGCCCTTCGCTTCTAGCAGATTGGCGAAGCGCGAGCTGATGTCCTTGAGCACGCCGAAACTGTGGATCTCGGTGTGTCCGTCCTCGAACTTGATGCGCAGCGCATCGGCCCGGTCGGGGTGCCGATCCACGCATTCATGGGCGATGTTGAGCCGTTCCTTGTTGCCGTCGAACAGGTCCCACACCCGGTCCCACGAAAAGGCGCTGGTGGCCTCGGCATAGTCGGTGATGTCGGTCAGCGTCTTGGTCATCGCTCGATATCCCTGATTGGGGCTTTAACAATGGCGGTCTTGCCGCATGACGTCAATTATCGCCGGCGCCGGGAGGGGCCGATTGGTCGCCTGGGATTCCGGGGCCAGGAATTTGGAGCCATGAAGGCTGCGGGTGGTGGCATGGCGTGCGCGGCATCTGGTAGGCTTTGGCCACGGCGCAGAGGAGACGGATCGATCGGGGGCGGGCGGATGGCAGGTCAGGCGGCGGACACGGGCTACGGGACGATCAACGAAGCGGCACTGGCAGAGCTTACGTCGCGATTAGGCAAGGAGCTTCGGCATCTGAAGCGGCGGGCGACGGTCACCGACGAATGGATCGAACGCTATGCCTTTGCCATCGGCGACCAGAACCCGCTCTGGACCGACGAGCGATATGCCATCGCCGGGCCAAGCGGCGGCCTGATCGCGCCGCCGACCATGGTCTATGTGCTGAGCGGGTGGGACATCGGGTCTGGCCTGCCCGGCGTGCACGGCCTGTTCGTCCGTTCCCAGATCGATTGGCATGCCCCCATCCGGGTGGGTGATTGCCTGGATAGCATCGGCACATTGCACGAGATCACCGAACGGCCAAGCCGCTTCGCCGGCCGTGCCGTTCTGCAAGGCACCGAAACGACCTTCACCAACCAGCGGGGGGAAAAAGTCGCGGTGGCGCGGAACTACAACCTTCGCACCGAGCGGGGCGAGGCCAATCGTCGCGGCACGCTGAAATCGATCGAAAAACATCGCTACAGCCGCGATGAACTGCGTCGCATCGAGAACGAGACCTTCCGCGAGATCATTCGCGGCGATCGGCCCCGTCCCTGGGCGAGCGTCGCGGTTGGCGAAGATCTGCCCGGCGTCGTCAAGGGGCCGCTGACCGTGACCGACATGGTCAGTTATATGCGCGGTGGCTTCGGCGGCATTGCGCACGGCTTTTTCATGTACACCCACGGCATCGGCACCGCGTTTCGCCGCCGGCATCCCGGCGCCGTGATCTGGACCGATCTTGGCATTCCCGATTCGCCCGAATCGGTGCACTGGAACGACGATTGCGCCCAGAAATCCGGGCTTGCCGCCGCCTATGATCTTGGCCCGCAGCGCATCGCATGGATGGCCCAGGTGGTGACCAACTGGATGGGCGATCATGGGTTCCTGCGCATGATTGACGTCAATCTGCGCAAGATCGTCCTGATGGCCGATACGACCTGGTGCAGTGGCCGGGTGATCGGCAAGGATCGTGACGGGGCCAAGGGCCTGGTCAGGATCGAGCTCAAGGCGGCCAACCAGCGGGGCGAAACGCTGGCCGATGGGATCGCCATCGCCGAGCTGCCCGATTGATGGACAAGCCAAAGGGGTGATCTGGTGGAGAGAAAAAAGGGGCTCGGCACGATGAGCACGCAAACCCGGACATGTGTCGGTGTCGTTGATGGTGGCATGCTGCTGCTTGACAGCGATGAAATGGTGGTGCTGGCCCGGGTGCGGGTGCCGCGGCTTGGCCTGCCGGGCGGCGCGGTGCTGCGCATGCTTTTGCAGCGCGAGGCGCAGGATCAGCCGATCCGGATCGAACCCGTGGGGCGCGATGGTTCGGGCAACATGATCGCCGAAGCCTGGGTCGCGTCCCGCAATCTGAACGACTATGTCATCCAGTGTGTTCGCGAACGCGGCTACGGGGCCGATTGATGCCCGGCGCGCCGCTGTCAGCCCTGTCAACCCAAGGAAAGGCCAATCCATGACCGATCATTACGCCGACTTCGACCGACTGAGGTTCGACCGTCCGGCGCCGCGCGTTCTTCGCATCACCCTCGATCGCGGCAAGGCGAACGAGATGGATTACCGCATGCATCACCAGGTCGCGACGGTGTGGGAGGCGATCGACAACGATCCGGAAACCAGTGTCAGCATCCTGACCGGCGCGGGGCGGTTCTTTTCGGCCGGCGGCGATTTCGCCGACGAAGTCAAGGTGATCGAGGAATTCGATATGCGGGTCACCATGTGGAAGGATGGCCGCGACCTGGTGCGCAACCTGATCAACGCGTCGAAGCCGATCATTTCGGCGATCAATGGTCCGGCGGCGGGCGGCGGCCTGGTGGCTGCCATGCTGGCCGACATCTCGATCGCCGGAAAATCGGCCAAGATCGTCGATGGTCACACGCGCCTTGGCGTTGCGGCGGGCGATCATGCCAGCCTCTATTGGCCGCTTGCCACAAGCTTTGCAAAGGCGAAGTACTATCTTCTGACCTGCGACCGGCTGAGCGGCGAAGAGGCCGAGAAGATGGGGCTTGTCACCCTGTGCGTCCCCGACGACGAATTGCAGGCCAAGGCCATCGCGGTGGCATCCAGGCTGGCGGCTGGCGCGCCGTCGGCGATCCGCTGGACCAAATACGCCCTCAACAACTGGTATCGCCAGGCCTGGCCGATCCTGGACGCAAGCCTTGCCCTTGAAATGCTGGGCTTCGGCGGCCCCGAGGTCAAGGAGGGGCTGGCCGCGCATCTGGAAAAACGGCCGACTCGCTTCGATCCGAAATGCTCGATCTGAACCGGATCGGGGCCCAACCATGAAAAAGGCCCGCCGCGTCTGCGGCGGGCCTTTGTTATGGGTATCGGGGTTATGGGTATCGGGCGCGGCCTACATGCCGTGGGCGCCGGCGTCGATCTTGTCGAAGATCTCGCGCTTCATGGCGGCGGCGATGAACACCGGATCCTTGTCGTTCGACCCGATGATCTTGGTCCACTTGTCATAAAGCTCGTTGAACTTGGCGATCTTGGCAGATGCGTTGGTCACGCCCGCCTTCTCGTTCAGCTCGGCAACGACCTTGAGATCATTGATCGCCCAGTCGCGGAAGGCTTTCGCCATGTCGGGCGGCATGGTGATGATTGTGACGCCCTTGGATTTCGACTCGGCGATGGCCTCGTCGTCCTGGGCCGTCGCGCCGACGGCGGTTCCCGCATGGGCGCTTGCGGCGTTATCCAGCATGATCCGCCGCTGGGCCGGGGTAAGCTTGCTCCAGGTCGACTTGCTGAAGGCGATGAACGACATGGAATGGAACGTGCCAAGGTCGGCCATCGTCACGTATTTCGCGACATCCCAATAGGCATAGGATTTCATGTTGGCGGGCGGATGGATGGTGCCGTCGGCGGCGCCGGCGCTCATCGCCTGATAGATCTCGTCGGCGGCCATGCTGACCGGTGTCGCGCCGAAATGGGTCAGGAAGCGGTTCCACACTCCGGCGCCGGCCCTGAGCTTGACACCCTTCATGTCGTCGAGGGTGCGGATCGGCTTGCGGCTGAGGATGCGATCGGGCGGGTTCGAGGTGGTGCCGAGATCGACGGCGCCCTGGGCCGCGAGTTCCTTGAGGCAATCGCCGCAATGCAGCAGGTTGAACTCGGTGGTGGCGGCCGCCATCACGGACGCCGAGGTTCCCAGCATGGCCAGGTCGGCGACCATGTTGGCATTCTTGAGCTCGGCCGGGAAATAGGCGCTGACGATGAAGCCGATATCGGCCACCTGGTCGCGCAGGCCGTTCAAGGTCGCCTTGTAGTTGAGAAGCGTGCCGCCAACGAACATGCGAATCTTAATCTGGCCATTCGAAGCCTTTTCGACCGCGTCGACAAAGACCTGATGTCCCTGGGTCGTGAAGGCGCTCTTGGGCCCTGACGCGGTCGTGAGCTTGAGCTCCATTGTCTGGGCCTGGGCTCCGCCCGCAATCAGCAGGCCGCAGGCCGCAGCCGCCGCAAGAATCGAATGTTGGCGTAATCTGGACATGAATGATCCTCCCTGAACGAATGCGTGGACTGCCCGACCCCTGTTGCGGGCCGGACGTTGGTCCTCGATGCGAAAGACTATCATAAACGAACAGCGTTTCCCAACCCGGTAGCCGGGCGGTGAGGCCCAAATTCCAAGGCGTTGTCAGCGATCTCTGGCCGGGTTAGGGTTCCCTCCGTCAGCACGCCTCGCCTGATGCCGCATGGGCCGAATCCGACGGTTTCCGGAGTGGTGGCGGCGCAGCATTGCTGCAACGCAAAATAAAGGAGCCACGCGCCCATGACCGCAGCCGCCGGCTGGAACCCCTTGCAGGGGATCCGGGTCCTCGATTTCTCGACATTCCTTCCCGGCCCCTTCGCGACCCAGGTCCTGGGCGATCTGGGCGCCGACGTGATCAAGGTCGAGCCGCTGGCCGGCGATCCGGGCCGCCTGACCCTGCCGCCGGATGCCTTTGCGCTGGTCAACCGGAACCGCCGCTCGATCGCGCTCGATCTCAAGAATCCGGCCGTGAAGCCCGCCATCGGCAGGCTTGCCCGCTGGGCCGACGTCGCGATCGAGGGGTTCCGCCCCGGCGTCACCGACCGGCTGGGCGTCGGCTACGACGAGCTCAGGCGCCACAATCCGCGCCTGATCTACTGCTCGCTGTCCGGCTATGGCCAGGACGGCCCGCTCCGCGACGTGCCGGGCCACGATCTCAATTTCATTGCCGGCAGTGGCGCGCTTTCGTTTGCCGGCCACTTCATCGAGAAGCCGCGCCGTTCGGGCCTGCCGGTTGCCGACTGCGCCGGCGGGTTCCTGGCCATCACCGCGATTCTCGCCGCTCTGTTGAAGCGCAACGCAACGGGCGAGGGCGCCTATCTCGACGCAACCCTGTTCGAGGCGGCGCTTCTGATGACCGCCACCCGCGGCACGTCGGTCGATCCCGAGCAGCGGGAACACCTGCACGCCACGAACGAACTGTTCGAGACCAAGGACGGCAGGCAGATCGCCCTGGGCATGGTGGAAGAACATTTCTGGCGCGCCTTCTGCGAGGTGGCATCGACGGTCGATCCGGCCGTTCGGGATCCCCGTTTTGGCAATCTCGACGGGCGCCACCACCATGGCCGCGAGCTGGTCGCTCTTCTGACCCGCATCCTGCGCCAGCGCACCGCCCAGGAATGGATCGACGCCTTTGGCGGGCGCATCCCGCTGCAACTGGCGTTCACGCCCCAAGAGGCCCTGGATCAGCCGCAGGTCGCGGCACGCAAGATCGTGATGGAAGAGAATGGCCACCGGCACATTCTGTTCCCGGTCCATGTGGATGGCCAGACGGCCGGCGCCTTCCGGCGCAAGGCGCCCGCCTGCGGCGAGCATACCCGCGAGGTCCTGGCCGAGATCGGCCTGGGTGCTGCCGAGATCGACGGCATCATCGCGTCGGGCGCCGCCAAGGGCGCGCGCTAGCGCCGCGCCGGAATTCTGATGTGTACCCTTTGATCGACAGGACATGAAGGAGACGGAAGCGTGAGTGGCCCCTTAAGCGGCGTGCGCGTGCTCGATATGACAAGCGTTCTTCTTGGCCCCTATGCCAGCCAGATCATGGGCGACATGGGCGCCGACGTGATCAAGATCGAAACGCCGGCCGGCGACAGCACCCGGCAGGTGGGGCCCGCCCGCAATCCCAACATGGCGGCCATGTTCCTTGATCTCAACCGCAACAAGCGGAGCGTCATCCTTGATCTGAACAAGCCCGAGGGTCACGACGCGCTGCTGCGCCTGATCAAGACCGCCGACGTGCTGATGCACAATCTGCGGCCCAAGCCGGCGGCGAAGCTGAAGATCGCCTATGCGGATGTCGCGGCGATCAATCCGCGCCTTATCTATTGTGCCAATGTCGGCTACAGCCGCAAGGGCCCGTACCGGGATGAGCCGGCCTATGACGACATCATCCAGGCGCGCTGCGGCATTGCTGGCCTTGCCGCCCAGCAATTCAGCGGCCCGCCGCGCTATGCGCCGACCGCCATGGCCGACAAGACAACCGGGCTGATGGCGCTTGCCACCATCTCGATGGCGCTTTTCGAGCGCGAGCGTTCGGGCAAGGGCCAGGAAATCGAGATCCCGATGTACGAAACCCTGGTTTCGTTCCTGCTGGCCGAGCATCCGAACGGCGCCGCCTTTGACCCGCCCATGGGGCCGATCGGCTATCCGCGCATCCTCTCGCCGTACCGCAAGCCCTTCCAGACCAAGGACGGCTATATCTGCGCGCTGCCTTATACCGACCGGCAGTGGGCGAAGTTCTTCGAGGTGGCCGGGCGGCCCGAGCTTGCCAAGGATCCGCGCTTCGCAAGCCTGAGCAAGCGGACCGAGAACATCACGATCATGTACAAGATGATCGAGGAATTCATGATCGAGCGTACGACCGGCGAATGGCTCGATCTCTTGACCCGGCTCGACATCCCCGTTTCGCCGGTCAACGGCCTGAACGACCTTTTGAATGACAAGCACATGAAGGAAGTCGGCTTCTTCCAGTATGTCGATCATCCGACCGAGGGGCGGGTGCTGAAGACCGGCATCCCCGCCAACCTGTCGAGGACGCCCGGCGCCTATCGCCGCCCGACGCCGCGGTTCGGCGAACATTCGGTCGAGGTGCTGACGGAAGCCGGCTACAGCCCGGCCGAGATCAAGGACCTGATCGCGAAGGGCGCGGCTGTCGACGGACGCTGAAGCCGCGAAGCAAGGGGAGGCGCGAGGATGGCTGGACCACTGGCGGGACCGCTGGAGGGATTGCGCGTTCTTGATCTCAGCACCGTGATCCTCGGGCCATGGATCTCGGTGATGTTGGGCGACTGGGGCGCCGACGTGATCAAGATCGAACCGCCCGGCGGCGATACCACCCGCAGCGTGGGGTCCATGCGCAACCCGCGCATGGCGTCGCTGTTCATGAACTGCAACCGCAACAAGCGCAGCATCACGATGGACCTGGCCCGCCCCAGCGCCCAGGCGGCGTTTCGCCGTCTGGTGAAGTCGGCCGACATCGTCGTGCACAATATGCGGCCGCGGCCGGCAGCGAAGCTTGGCCTTTCCTGGGCCGAGCTTTCGGCCATCAATCCGCGCCTGATCCTGTGTGTCGCGCTTGGCTATGGCCGTGGCGGCCCCTATGCCGATCTGCCGGCCTATGACGATCTGATCCAGGGCATCAGCGGCGTCGCTGGCCTGATCGGCCATCACACCGAGGGCGACCCGCGCTATGTGCCGACCGCCTTCGCCGACAAGGTAGGCTCGCTGACCGCGCTTTCGGGCATCCTGGCCGCGCTTTACCGGCGCGAGCGCACCGGCAAGGGCCAGGAAATTGAAATGCCGATGTTCGAGGCGATGGTTTCGTTCCTGCTGGTCGAGCATCTGACCGGCTCGGCCTTCGAACCGCCCCTCGGCCCCGATGGCTATATCCGCCAGATGTCGCCGCTGCGCCGGCCCTTCAAGACCAAAGATGGCTTCATTGCCGCGACGCCGTTTACCGACCGCCACTGGGAACGCTTCTTCGCGCTGGGCGGCGAGCCCGACCTGATCCGCGACCCGCGCTTCAATTCGATCGTCGCGCGCACCGACAACATGCCCGCGCTCTATGTCAAGCTGGGCCAGATGCTGGCGAAGCAGACGACCGCCTATTGGCTGGATGCGCTGGCCAAGGCCGACATTCCGGTGGCGCCGGTGAACAGCCTGGATGCGGTGATGAAAGACCGGCATCTTGAGGCAGTGGGATTCTTCTCGACCGACACGCACCCGACCGAAGGCACGGTGCGGCGTACCGGAAGCGCGATCAGTTTCTTCGGCAGCCCGGCCAACAGCCGCCGGCCGGCGCCACGGCTTGGCGAGCATTCGGTCGAGGTCCTGAGCGAAGCGGGCTTCTCGCCGGCCGAGATCGAGGCGCTGATCGCGGAAAAGGCGGTCAGCATGGACGGCGCGAAACCGGCATCAGGTAAAGGCGAATAGGCGAATGAGCGGCCCCTTAAGCGGCGTCAAGGTCATCGATCTCAGCACCGTCATTTTCGGGCCCTATGCGGCCCAGATCATGGGCGACCTGGGCGCCGAGGTGATCAAGATCGAAGGACCCAGGGGCGATTCGACCCGCCAGCTTGGCCCTGCCCATCATCCCGGCATGGCGGCGGTGTTCATGAACCTGAACCGCAACAAGCGCGGCGTGATGCTGGACCTTGCCAAGCCGAAGGGGCGCGAGGTGCTGCTGCGGCTGGTGCGGGACGCCGACGTCCTGATCCACAATCTGCGCCCGAAGCCGGTGGCGAAGCTTGGGATCGATTATGCGTCGCTTTCGGCCGTCAATCCGCGCCTGATCTATTGCACGGGGGTCGGCTATGGCAGCCAGGGCCCCTACAAGGACAAGCCCGCCTATGATGACCTGATCCAGGGCGGCGGCGGCTTTGCCACCATCATCGGCCAGTATCTGGGCGGCGCGCCGCGCTATGTGCCAAGCGCGGTTGCCGACAAGATTTCGGGCCTGACTGCGCTTTATGCGATCCTGGCCGCGCTCTATGCCCGGGCCCAGACGGGGCGCGGCCAGGCGATCGAAGCGCCGATGTTCGAGGCGGTGACATCGTTCATCATGACCGAACATCTCTATGGATCGGTCTTCGAGCCCGCCATCGGCCCCACCGGCTATACGCGGGTGATGTCGAAATACCGCAGCCCCTATGCCACCAGGGATGGCTATGTCTGCGCGGTGCCCTATACCGACAAGCACTGGCGCGATTTCTTCACCGAGGTGGGGCGGCCGGACCTTGCCAACAACCCGGCCTGGGCAACGCTTGCCAAGCGGAACGAGGATATCGGCACGCTCTACGAACACGTGTCGGTGATCCTGAAATCGCGCAGCACGGCGGAATGGATCGAAACCTTCACGCGCCTTGATATTCCGGTGCAGGCCGTGAACAGCCTGGACGATCTGATCCATGATCCGCATCTGGCCGCCGTCGGTTTCTGGAGCGAATACGACCATCCGACCGAAGGCCGGGTGCGCAACATCGGCATCCCGACGAAGTTTTCCGATACGCCGGGCGCCGTGCGCCGCCACACGCCGCGCTTAGGCGAACACACGGTCGAGGTGATGCGCGAGGCCGGCTATTCGGATGCCGAGATCGAGGCGATCATCGGGGAAGGCGCCGCCGGCGACGGACGGGAGAAGAACCTGTTCGGGGGGTAGGGGGTTGCTGCGCAGACCGAGATTAACTCGCTTTCCGCGCCAGCATCAGCGGCAGGACGAGTTCGACTCGATCGTGCATCACCTTGGGCGTGATACGGCCGCGTTCACCGCGCTCAAGCCGTATGAGACCGTAGCGCTCCATCGTTCTTAGCGTGCGCGAGAGGTTGGACTTTGCCTTGCCTGTCAGCCGCGACAGCTCGTCGAGCGATCTCGGATTTTTCTCGGCAATAATTTTCAGCAGCGCCCGGTTGCCGGCCGACAAAACCTTGGCAAAGGATTCGGTCGAGGTGAACCAGACCTTGGGCTCGCCCTTGGCAATGCGCCGCTCGCCTTTTGCCACCGCCAGGGTGCGGGCCTTCATCTCCTCGTAGCTGGCGATGCCAACCTTAAGCGTCGTCATCGGATCACTCCTCGCTCGCGTAGCACCGCATCGACCATGCGCCAGAAATCGGCGAGCAGCGTTGCGGCGTCCTGATAGTCGTAGGGCCGAACCATTCGAAGGCGGTGGCGATGATCCTGGGCATTGCCACGCCTTTGCCGGCCAACCGGATGGGCATTGTCGAACCCGACCAACCGCTCGCCATCGGGCCCATGCAGCGTGAGCGAGTAGTCGATCCCCTGTGGCTTCTCCGTAGAAGCGGGCACACGGCTGACGACGAATCGAACCCAATGATCGCCCCTGGGGTCCACCACCAGGATTTGCCCATCGAGATCGAGAAGCACATCGAGGGTCGGATCGCATGGCTTCATCGCGCTATATCGTTATCACACTGAAGCAACTTAATCAAGCGCGCCCATCGCGCGGCGATCATTTGGCTACCTAAATAATTGAAATTTTGCGCGTTTCGACGCACTGATCGAGCTGGTCCTGGCCCCGCTCAGCCCCGATACCCCGGGCCGTGCGCTTCCACGCGGGCGAGCAGGTTGGGCCAGTCCATCTCGCTGGCTGGGGTGCCGCTTTCCATCCAGGGAAAGGACCGCGCGGTTTCTTCCGCCAACGCGTGGGGAATGAGGCTGAGATCGACCCGCGCCCGCCATTCGGCCTTGCTGACCAGGCCCCTGGCCGATGAAACCGCGCTGCGATCGGGGTCGTCTATCGCGGCCCGCCGGCGCCGACCGGTGGCATCAGGCCGGCGCCCGGCTTCCTGCCGCGCGCCGCCCATTCCAGCAGGATCAGGCGGTCGCTGCCGAAGAACATGTCGCTGTCGTTCAGGACCATGGTGGGCGAGCCGAAGCCGCCACGGCGGATCAGCTCGTCGGTGTTGGCGCGCAGGCGGTCCTTCACGTCCGGCTCGTTGATCCGGGCGAAGAAGCGGGCGCGGTCAAGCCCGACCGATTCCGCGATCTCGCCGATCACCTGATCGTCGTTGATGTTGCGGAAATCGCGCCAATAGGCCTCGAACACCCGGGCCGAATAGGGCGAGATGACGCCTTCGTCGAGCGCGACAAAGGCGCCCCGCATCAGGCGGATCACCGGCACCGGATGGCCGGGCGGCCGCCCGACGCGAAGGCCGGTGGCGCCGAAATGGCGGGCCAGGTCCTGGCGGTCCTTGTTGGCGTAGTCCTCCTTGGCCGGCACGGGGCTGGCGCGCTTCCTGGCGACGTCGGGATTGACGGCGTTGAAGACGCCGCCGATCAGCACCGGCTTCCAGACCAGTTCGGCGCCCACCTCGGCGCACAGCGGTTCGATGCGGAGGAACGCGCACCATGTATAGGGGCTCGAGAGGTCAAAGAAGAACTCGATCCGCTGCATGGCTGCGCCTCCGTTTCCGGTCAGGCCGCGGTGATGCCGCCGTTGATGCTGATGCCCTGGCCGGTGATGTAATAGGCCTCGGGCCGGCACAGGAATACGGCGACTGGCGCCACGTCCTTGGCCGCCGGCAGGCCAAGGCGGGCCTTTTTCATCACCTTTTCGAACAGCCGCTTCGCGAACTCGTCCGCCAGCACGTGTTCATAGCGATGGGTTTCGCGCACCAGCGACGGCGTCAGGCAATGGACCCGGATGCCGGACCGGCCGACCTCGAGGGCCAGCGCGCGGGAAAACAGAAGCTTTGCCGCCAGCAGGCCGCCATTCACCGTTTCGCCCGGCGTTGCCACCTTGGCGGCGTCGGATGCGATGTTGATGATGACGCCGTTCTTCTGCTTCATCATCTGCGGCACCGCGACATGGCAGGTGTGCAGCATGCTGAGGAAATGGCCGTTCACCAGGTGCTGATAGACAGAGGTCGGCATCTCGTGGAACGGGGTCAGCTTGAAGATTGCGGCGACCGAGTTGACCAGGACGTCCAGCCGCCCGAAGGCGGCAATGGTTTCCCGCACCAGGCGCTCGGCTTCGGCCGGCACGGTGCAATCCGCCACGATGAAGCGGATATCGCATTTCGGCGCCCGCTTCAGGATCTTGTCCCGCGCCGCTTCGCAGTTCTTGGCATTGCGGCTGTTCAGCATCAGCTTCGGCACCCCGGCTTCCGCCAGCTGGGCCGCAATCTCGAACGGCATGCCATAGGTCGAGCCGGTGACCAGCGCCACCGTGTCCTCGAGCTTGCGGGCGTATTTCGATAGATCTTCGCTCATGAGGCTCCTCGTTATGGCTTCTTGGGCAGAACGACCGTGGCGGTGCCGATGGCGGTCACCCGGCCGTGCTGGTTGGTGGCCTGGACCTGCGCCTCGATTACGCCATCGTCCTTGCCGTCGGTCTTGCCGGTTATTTCGCCGACACAGGTGGTCAGATCGCCCACCAGATTGTGGCCGCGCACCTGGACGTGCAGGCTTTTCAGCCAGCCATTGTCGCCCATCCAGTCGGTCATCATGTGGCCAAGCCAGGCGATGCGCTCGGGGCCGTAATCATAGGGGGCGGGAACGCCCACCTCGCGCGCGAACTTGGTATCCCAGTGCACCCGCACCGGCGGTTCGGGAATGTTGAAATCATTCGGGATCGCAAGCTTCGGATGGCGATGATAGTACTGCCAGGCGATGCGGTTGCCGTGGATCGCATAGGATCCCCAGGCCTGCAGGAAGCCGATGCTGGCGGTGACCGTGTAGGGGCCCTTGAAGATGGGGCCGATCTTCTGGCCCGGCTTCACGTCCTCGAAATAAAGCGGCGTCTTGCCGCGCGGCGCTTCCGACAGATACTGCTTGTAGATGTCCCTGACCTCGGCGTCGGTATAGGGCTTGATCTGCTCGAGATCCTTGCCGTATTTCGTGCCGCGCTCGCGTGCCGTGTCGCGTTCGGTCCGGAAGCACCAGGAATCGGCCGAACACAGCAATGCGTTCGTCTCGCGGTTGAAGATCTTGACGGTGTAGATCTGCTGGATCGCGGTGCCGGCGAAGCGGGTCTTGTGTTCGACCAGGTCCTTCAGCACGACCTCGGTACGGATCCTGGTGCCGATACGAACCGGCCCGGTCCAGTCGAATTCGGTGCCGGCAAACATCGCATGCACGCCGGGCAGGCCCTCGACCGCGCCGGACAGCGCGTTGTCGGTCGAGTAAAGGATGGTCGGCGGGGCAAGTTGGCCCTTCCAGCGGGTCGATGCGCCGTATTCGGGATCGGTGTGGAGCGGGTTGTTGTCGCCGATGGCATTGGCAAAATGGCGAGCCGCGTCGGAATTGATCTCGGTATAGAACGGCATGGTCTTCCGTTGCACGGGCTTGCCGATCTTGGCGCGGAGCGGCGCCAAGGTCTCGGGTGTGATCAGGCTGTGACCCATGGGCTTCGTTCCCTCCAAGGCAGGTTCAGCAATTAGGATCCGGGTGCGCCGCTATTTGACCAGCGTCACCGGGACATCGGCGTGATGGATGACGTCGGTCGCGACCGAGCCCAACAACAGGCCAAGCGTCGCGCCAAGGCCGCGCGTGCCCATGATGATCTGGCCGCAGCCCAGGTCCTTGGCAAAGGCGGCAATGGTCGGGCCCGGCTGTCCGACGCTGATGTGATCCTTGTGCGCGAGTCCTGCTTTGGCGCACAGGGCAAGGGCGCTGGCCATGGCCTTCATGCCTTCGTCACGATGATAGCTCTTCAGCGTTGCCGACCCGACCAGCGCGCCGGCAACGCCGGTCACCGGCGGCTGCACGTTCAAGAGATGGATCTCGCTGTTCGTCATGGCGCTGGCCAGGCTGATGGCATAGGCGACGGCACGATCAGAGTTCTGCGAGCCGTCGACCGGAACCAGGATGCGATGAAACTTTGATGTCATGGTGCTCTACTCGGCTTTGCGATCGGTGGGGGATGCGCCGGCCTTTTGCGTGGCCGTTGCGGCGTCCGGTCCAAGATCGACGGCATGTTTCGGCATCTCGGCCTGCCGGCGCGCCAGCATCTTGCCGACGGCGATCACCAGGATCACACCGATGGTCCCCGCAATGCGTTCGCCCCAATGTCCATAGGGCTCGAAGAACTGATGAACGGCCGGATCGCCGACCATGACCTCGGCGCCCAGCCAGCCAAGCAGGCCGCCACCCGCCGTGATCAGGATCGGCCAGCGATTGAGCCACTTGAGGAAAATCTGGCTGCCCCAGATGACGAGCGGCATCGAGGCCAACAGGCCAAGGATGATGAGCGTGAGATCGTTCTTTGCCGCGGCCGTGATGGCGATCACGTTGTCGAGGCTCATTACCGCATCGGCGATGATCACCGTGCGAATGGCGCCCCAGATCGAACTCGATCCTTCCGGTCCGTCCTCGGCGCCGTGATTTTCTTCCTCCGGGACCAGCAGCTTGATGCCGATCCAGAGAAGCAGCGCGCCCCCCACCAGCCGCAGGAACGGAATGGCCATCAGCCAGGCGATGATGACGCAGAAGATGATGCGGAGCACGATGGCGCCAGCCGCGCCAGCCATGATCGCCCGGTTGCGGTAGCGTTCCGGCAGGTTCCGGCAGGCCAGTGCGATGACGACCGCGTTGTCGCCCGAGAGCAGGATGTTGACCACCATGATCTCGCCGAACGCGATCCAGAATTGCGGGGTAAGCAGGGCTTCAATCATTGGGGATCGCTCATTCCAATAAACAAACCGCCGCGCCGGCCTTGGGCGGTGCGGCCGGGATTGTGGAGCCTCGGGCCAAGGATGACAAGCCCGAGCCGAGCCGCGAAATTCTAGACCAGATCGTCAGCGGCCTTGGTCAGGGCGGCACGGTGGTCGGGATGGGCGATCGCGATCATGGCCGCGGCGCGTTCCTCGAGGGTTCGACCCCGGAGCTCGGCAATGCCGTATTCCGTCACGATCACGTCGGCATCGGCGCGGGCGGTGGTCACCGGGCCGCCCAGCTTGGCGACGATACGCGAAAGGCGCCCGTCCGGGGTGGCCGATGGCAGGGCAACGATGCCCCGCCCGCCGGCCGAATGGATGGCGGCGCGCTGGAAATCGCCCTGGCCGCCCACGGTGCCGAAATAGCGGCCGCCGATGCTTTCCGCCCCGACCTGGCCGGTCAGGTCGACCTCGACCGCCGAATTGATGGCAAAAAAGCGCCCGAGTTTCAAAAGCACGCGAGCGCCATGGGTATGAAAGCTTTCGCGGACCTGAACCGCCGGATTGCGGTGCAGCATCTGATAAAGGCGCGGTGTTCCGAAATAAAGACCGGCAACGGTACAGCCGGTGTCGATCTCCTTGTAGCGGTTGGTGACCGCGCCCGATCCCAGCAGGTCGACGATCGAATCACTCAGCATGCCTGAATGGATGCCAAGATCGCGCTTGGTAACCAGGTATCGCGCAATCATGTCGGGAATGGTGCCGATCCCAAGCTCGATGGTTGCCCGGTCGGGCACCAGGCGCACGACGTTCTCGGCAATCGCCGTATCGGCCTGGGTGGGGGCGCGGCTGACCAGTTCCGCAAGCGGCCGGCGGCTGTGGATGACGTAATCGATCCGGTCGGCGGCAATGGTGGTGTCGCCCGACGACCAGGGCACGTTGGGGTTCACCTCGGCGATCACGATGCGGGCCCGCTCGATGACGGTCGGCATGTGGAAGGCGACCGGGCCCAGATTGAACGCGCCGCTGGCATCGGGGGGCGCCGACACGACCAGGGCCACGTCGGGGGCAAGCAGCCCTTCCGCGAATGACCGGGCCAGCTGCGAAAGATGGGTCGGCACGACGTTCAGGCGGCCCCGCTTGAACAGGTCGAAGTATTTTTGCGCGCCGCCATAGGACAGCAGGGTGACGTTGTCCGATTGCAGCTTGGACAGCGTATCGGCCAATGTGATGCCGGCGAAAATCCTGAAGGGACCGACCCGGCCCGCCTGGTCGATCAGGGCCTCGGTCAGGGTGACCGGCTCGCCGGATCCGTCTGAATAGACGACCAGTTCGCCCGGCCGGATCAGCGAAGCAATGTCGAGGGTCGAGGCGTCGAGCTGGATCGGCATGGGGGGCTCGGTCGATGGGGGCTTGGCAACGGTTCTCTAACCTGTAGCAGATCGACCCTGGCATATCGACCCTGGCGACATTGCCAGGGGCCAGGCTGGCGTTTATTGATGGCGGGGGTGGCCCAAGCGGCCTCAGTGGCGTGGGGCCTGGATATGGACGGACGCGGTTTCGGCAAGGGGTTCGAGGACTATCGGCTTGGCGAGCGATGGCGAACCCCGGGCCGCACCATCACCGAGGCTGATCTGGTCGCCTTTTGCCGGTTGACCGGAATGGTGGGGCCAAGCTTCACCAATCATGAATATCGCAGGAAACATGGCGCCAATCCGCGCCCGTTCGTGCCCGCGGCACTGGCCTATACCTTCATCGAGGGGTTCTGCCTTCGCGAGATGGCAGGCGCCAGCCTTGCGTTCCTCGAGGCGAGCTTCGATGTCAAAGGGCCTTGTTTCGTCGGCGACACGATCCATGGCGAAATCGAAGTGACCGAGCTGCGCGTGACCGGTCCGGGCGACCGCGGCCTGATGCGGACGCGCAATATGGTCAGGACCCAGGACGACAGGACCGTTCTTGTCTATTCGCCGCTTCGACTGATGAAACGCCGCACCGATATGGCGGCCCTGACGCGAAGCGATTGACGTTTCATCGCGACCGGCCCGCTGGAAGGGGCGGCCGCAAACAAGAGAGGGGATCCCATGGAAATACGCGGCCTTGGCAAGGGCTGGGACGAATATAAGGTGGGCGAATGCTGGCGGACGGTGGGCCGCACCGTGACCGAGGCTGACCTGAACGCTTTCCTGCGCATCACCGGCATGGACGAGTCGACCTTCACCGACCACGAATTTCGCCGGAAACACGGCGCCATCAACCGCCAGTTCGTTCCCGGTGCGCTGGTCTACACCTTCGTCGAAGGCATCTGCCTCAGGGCATTCGAAGGCTCGGGGCTTGTCTTTCTCAACATGGAGCTTGATATCAAGGCGCCCTGTTTTGTCGGCGATACGATCCATGGCGAGGTCGAGGTGACCGAGCTGCGCCAGACCAGCAAAAGCGACCGCGGCCTGATGCGGACCCGCATCACGGTCAAGAACCAGAAGGGCGAAACGCTCCTGGTCTATACCCCGCTCCGGATGGTGAAGAGCAAGGCCGAGATGGACGCCCTGGCCCAGAACTACTGAGCCCCAGAACTATTGATCGCGCCGCCGCCCGGTTGCGCTCGCCCCCAAAAGAAAACGGCCGGACCCTGAAGGGGCCGGCCGCCTGAGGCTTGTTACAGGCCCGCTGATGCGGGCTCACCATGCCGTTCTGGCATTGGTCAATTTGTGACCTTCATGACATTCGGCAGGAAGGTGACGATCTCGGGCCAGATGATAAAGAGACCCACCACCGTGAAGTCGGCCGTGACGAACGGCGTCACGCCCTTGAACACGATGTGCAGTGGTATATCCGGTCTCACGCCCGCGACCACGAAACAGTTGAGGCCGACTGGCGGCGTCAGCGCGCCGATACCGATCATCTTGGTCACGATGATGCCGAACCAGACCGAGTCGAAGCCCAGACCGACCAGGGCCGGGTGAACGACAGGCAGGGTCAGCAGCAGCATGCCCAGGCCATCCATGAACATGCCAAGGATGACGTACAGGAACAGAATGGCGAGCAGGACCCAGTAGCGGCTGACAGGCAGATGCGCGATCCAGTCCGCAAAGGCCGCCGGCAGGCCGGCATAGCCCAGGAAGCGGACGAAGATCAGGATGCCCCACACCACCGAGAAGATCATGACCGTGGTTTTCGCGGTGTCCAACAGCGCGTGGTGCAGCTCCTTGAATTTGAGCGAGCCGCGCATCAGGGCATAGACGAACACGATCATGGCACCGCCGGCGCCGGTCTCGGTCGGGGTCATCCAGCCGGTATAGACACCCATCAGGATGAGCCCGATCACGCCGACGATCGGAATTGTGCCCGGCAGCGATGTGAAGCGTTCCCGCCAGTTGGTGTCCTTTGCGGGTGCGCCGAGCTGTGGATTCCACCAGACCTGGTAAAGAATCACGAGCACATAGGCGAGCGCGCTGATGCCGCCGGGAATGAAGCCGGCCAGGAGCAGATCGCCGATCGATTCTTCGACGATCAGGCCGTAAATCACAAGCAGCGCACTGGGCGGGATCAGGGCGTCGAGCGTTCCGCCCGCCGCCACGGCCGCCGATGCCAGGCTCTTATTGTACCCGTATCGCAGCATCTCGGGGATCGCGACGCGGGAGAACACCGCGGCGCAGGCCGAGGATGCGCCGGACACCGCCGAGAAGCCGCCGGCGGCAAACACGGTCGCGATCGCAAGGCCACCCGGCATCCAGCCAAACCACTGGCGAGCGGCATAAAAGGCGCTCTGGGTGATGCCGGCGTGATAGGCCAAGTGGCCGATCAGGATGTAGAGGGCAGAACGCTGAACGCATAATGTGACGTTTCGGCATGGGGGATGAAGCCGGAAATGCCGATCGCGACGTTCCAGCCCCGCATATGCATGAGGCCGATGAACCCCACGAGAGCGGTCGCAAACACGATCCGCACGCCGGCAAACACCGCCACCAGCATGCCGACCATTCCAAGAGTGCCTACGGTTACGGCATCCATGGCTCAGGCCCCTTTCTTTCCGTGTGACTTTTCGGCCCGCTTCTTGATCTTTTCTTCCTCTCTCGCGAGGATTTCCTCGTCAAGCGCTGCCTGGGCTTCGGCAATGGCCTGCTGCATGGCATCAAGCGTGGCTGGCACGCCGATATGCGCGAAATTCGGGTTGATCGCCAGGCGGATGTAGCCAAGCAGATTGATCAGCAGCCTGATCCAGAGAAGCCCAAGACCGAATGGCGCCATCAATTTCGATGGCCACACCGGCACGCCCGCGTCCATCGTGGTGTCGCCCAGCTCGTAGGCGCGCATGAAATGCGACCATGTGCCCGGGATGATCAAGGCCACGATGATCATGGCGACGATAATCGCGAAAGCCTCGATCATCCAGTGCGGGCGCCCCTTGACCAGGTTGACCAGCATATCCATGCGGATATGCGATCCATGTCGCTGGCAATAGGCTGCCGCCGGAAAGGCCATCAGCGACATGCTGAGCTCGACATAGTCGATATGCCCGGGCAACGGAAAGTTGAGCAGGCGGCGCGACAGAATTTCCGTCGAACCCATGATCATTAGCATGAAGATGACAAAGCCCGCGATGACCGCGAGAAGGTTTTCCAGTTTGCCGAAATACGTGTCGACAAAGGTCAGGACCTGTCCCAGGGCATCGGTGTCCGCCGGATGGCCGGCGGAATGCTGGGGGGTTGCTGCATGGCTCATTCTTGTGCTCCCGGCTGGGAAATGGGCGAGCAAGCGCGCCCAGCGCCGATCCGGCGCGTGAAAGAAAATACAGGCATCATGGCTGAATCAGCCTCCCTCGTGCCTCACCCAAAACAGGCCGGTTGGTCCGGTCCTACGGTTCGCTTTTCGAAAACGATTCGAAAAACAATTTTGCCCGATCCATCCCTGGCAGCGTCGCTTGGCCCCCAAGCTCGGCCCCCGAGGTTGCCCGAGTAGGGGGCACTCTAGCCACGAGCCATTCCCAAGCGCAACCCGTTTGGTTGGTGGGGGCAATTCGAGGCTCGGTGGCCGCCTGCCCTTGAACCGACTAACATCATGTCGTGTTTGCCCCCGAGCGGGGGTGTCGCGGGGCAGGGATCAGGAGCCATCGATGAGTGAAAAAGCCAAAAGTGCCACGGGACCAATGACCGGTCTTGCAACATCCAATCGTGATCGAATCATCGTTCGCGACAAGGACTTGATGAAAGACCTGATCGGCAAGCTGACCTTCACCGAGATGGCCATTTTCCTTATTTTGGGTCGGTCTCCGACTGCGGCCGAGACGACGATTGTCGATGCGGTCATGGTGACCTTGATGGAACACGGCATGACCCCGGCCGCCCTGGCCACCCGCTTTGTCAATTTCAGCGCGCCCGAGGCCATGCAGGGGGCGGTTGCCGCCGGCCTGCTGGCGGTGGGCAGCAATCTGGTCGGCACCATGGAGGGCATGGCGCGTAATCTGCAGGAGATCGTGGCCGACCCGGCAGGGATCGAGGCGGCAAGCCGCCGCATCGCCCGCACCCATCGCGAAGCCGGCCTTGCGGTGCCCGGCTTCGGACATCCGATTCATCGGCCTGACGATCCCCGCTCGCCGCGTCTGATCGAGGTGGCGCAACAGGCGGGCGTCAAAGGCACCTATATATCGGCTCTCAACGTGCTGGCGCGCGAGGTCGATGCGGCCTATGGCCGCCACCTGACCATCAACGCGACGGGCGCCATCGGCGCCGTCCTGAGCGAGATCGGCGTGCCGTGGACCCTGATGCGCGGCTTCGCGATCATCAGCCGGGCGGCGGGGCTGGTCGCCCATATTCACGAGGAACGGCAGAAACCGGCGGCGCCGACGCTGTGGCACCTTTGTGAAGAGGCGGTCCCCTATGCCGGGACGGTTCAGCTTCCCAAGGACCGCTGATCGTCGTTCATGGCTGAAATCGACCTGCTGCACACCCTGATCCTGGCGGCGACGCTGGTTGCGGCCGGCTGTCTCGGCGGCTTGCTGGCGGGGCTGCTGGGTGTCGGCGGCGGAATCGTTGTCGTGCCGGTCCTGTTTCACATCTTCACCGAGATCGGGATCGATCCGGCGGTCAAGATGTACCTGGCGGTGGGGACGTCGCTTGCCAGCATCGTTCCCACCGCGATCCTGTCGGCGCGGTCCCATTGGCGGCGGGGCTCGGTCGATGTTGCGATGCTGCGGTCCTGGACGCCGTCGGTCTTTGTCGGGGTCTTGATCGGCGGCGCGCTGGCGGGTCCGCTGCGGGGGGGTGGCCTGACGGCGGTCTTCGCCGCCGTCGCTCTGGTGGTGGCGCTGCACATGGCCTTGGCGCCGGCTGGTCTTCGCATCGCCGATGCGCCGCCGCGTGGGGTCGGCCTGCATTTGATCGGGGGACTTGTCGGCGCCGTTTCCGCCTTGATGGGGATCGGCGGCGGCACGCTCAGCGTTCCGATCCTGAGCGTCTTCAACTACCCCATCCTGCGCGCGGTCGGGACCGCTTCGGCCCTTGGCATCGTGATTGGCGTCCCGGGTGCGATCGCCTTCGTCCTGCAGGGGCTGGGTGTGCCTGGCCGGCCGGTCCTGTCACTGGGTTATGTCAGCCTGATCGGGCTTGCCCTGATCACCCCGGCGACCCTGTTCACGGTACCGTTCGGCGTCAGACTGGCCCACAGCATCAGCACCAAGTGGCTCAGGCGCGCCTTCGCCGTGTTCCTGGCCCTGACGTCGGCCAGGATGTTCTACAGCCTGTGGCAATAGGCCGGCCGGCGGACGCGGATCATACGGGCGGGGTCTGCCGCCTGTGCCAGGCCGGGACCAACCTGTCGAGGATCGAGATCTAGGTCAGGAAGCGCAATCTAGATCAGGAAGCGCAATCTAGATCAGGAAGCGCACTGGGCGTTTGGCCCAATAGGGGCGCTCGGCCTGGTCGTCGGCCGGCCGGTCATAGGCCCGGATCGCCGAAACCTTGGATTCGCCCTCATCGCTCATCTGGCCGACCAGCTGGGCCAGGAACCGCATGTCCGGCCCCGACGGCTGGGTGCTTTCCACCGGCATCAGGCGCGGCGCCAGCGCCGGGCCCTCGATCCCCTCCCCGGAATTGATTGTCGGGCGGTCATGGATTGACTGCGTGCGGGAGCCGGGACCCGTCATCCGGTTGGCCGGATTGTAACCATTGATGCGCATTGCCGCCTCCAAGCGTCCCTGCCTTCCAGCGTTGCCGCCTTCAAGCGTCCTCACGTCAGTCCTTGCAAGGATCGGGCCAAATCCGTGCAGTTCATGGGAATCAAGGGTTTGGCCGCCAAGGGCTGGGATGGCCCCGGGCGGCTGTCAAATCTCCCGACGGTTAACGCAAGAGTTCTGTGGCCTTTAAGGAGATGCTTACAAGAACTGGGCCAATCTGATGCCGAACCGAAGCCGGGGTCAGGGTCGATCAGATTCAGGGCTGATCAAATTCAGGGCCGATCAGATAAAGCGGGGCGAGGGCCTTCTGTTGCAAAATCGTCAAGACTACGTGCTCGCAGACACTGGCGGCCATCGATCGCTCGGTCAGGATGCGATCCTTGCGGCTGGCGACGTTGCCTATGACTGGGACCTTGTGACCGGCCGGCTCGACTTGGCCGGTGCGGTCGAAAGCCTGTTCGGTGAAGGCCGGGCGCCAAGCGCGGCACTTGCCTACGAATCTCTTATCCATCCCGACGACCGTGCCCAAAGGGCGCGGCAGCTTGCAGGCCATCATGACAGCGACCAGGTGTTCGATTGGGAATACCGCCTGCGGCCGGGGCGGAAGCCCGAGATCTGGGTTCACGACCGTGGCCGCATCACCCGGGACGAACACGGCGCGGCAGCGCGAATTCGTGGCGTGCTGCGCGTCGTCACGGAAAGGAAAAGGCGCGAAGCCCGCCTCGAGGAACTGGTCAATCACGATGCGCTGACCGGCCTGTTCAACCGCCAGCGCCTGGCCGAAGCGGTTGGCAACGCGCTTGCCTATGCGCACCGCTACGGGGTCGAAGGCGCCTATCTCGAGGTGGGGATCGACAAGCTCAATCTGGTCAATTCGGTCTTCGGTTACGAGGCCGCGGATTCCATCATCGCCGCGGTTGCCGAGCGCCTGAGCAGCAACCTTCGCACCAGCGATGCGATTGGCCGCACCGGCGGCGATCGCTTCGGAATCATTCTTGGCCATTGCCCGCGCCAAAGCCTGGCCGGAGCTGCCGACAAGCTGCTCCATGTCATTGGGGCGCAACCGATCAATACGCTGCGGGGATCGGTCGATGTCACGATCTCGATCGGCATCGTCGCCTTTCCCGGCAGTGCGCGCACCGCCGATGAAGTCATGGTGCGGGCGGCCGGCGCCCTGGTGGATGCAAAACAAGCCGGCCGCAACTGCATGGCCGTGTTCGAACCGAGCGAGGAACAGCAGCGCCTCCACAAGCGCAGCCTTGATATTGTCCGGCGTGTTCGGGCGGCCCTGAAGGAAGATCGCCTGATTCTTGCCTATCAGCCCGTCGTCGATGCCCGCAGCCGAACGGTCGCCCATTACGAAGCCCTGGTCCGCATGCGCGAAGACGATGGCCGGATTGTGCCGGCGGCGCATTTCATTCCACCGGTCGAACGGATGGGAATGATCAAGGCGGTGGATCGCCGGGCGCTCGATCTGGCTCTGGGCGAATTGCGAAGCTGCCCCTGGCTCAACCTTGCCATCAATTTTTCGGGCCTCTCGACGGCCGACACGGTCTGGCAGCAGGAAACGCTGCGCCTGTTGGGCGACGAGCCGCGAGCGATCACCGATCGGTTGACCGTCGAGATCACCGAGACGGCCGCACTGCACGAGATCGACGAATCCGGCCATTTCATCGCCAGCCTGCGCGATCTGGGCTGCCATGTCGCGCTGGATGATTTTGGCGCCGGCCAGACGACGCTGCGGCATATCCGCTCGCTTGCGGTCGATTCCGTCAAGATCGACGGGACCTTTGTCCGCGACGTGGCGACAAGCCTTGACAATCAGCTGTTCGTGCGGACGCTGCTTGGCCTGGCCGAAAGCTTCGGCTTGGATACGGTGGCCGAATGCGTCGAAACCGCCGAGGACGCCGATCTCCTGACGCGCCAGGGAGTTCGATTCTTGCAGGGGTTCTATTTTGGCCGGCCGGTCATCGGCAAGCCCTGGCTCGAAACACCGCCCCAGGTTGTACCCTTGCCGGCCAAAACGATCCCGCGCTGAACTGGTACGCCTGAGAACCGGCACGCCTGAACTGGCGGCACGAGGGCACCGGTCTGGTTTTAGCTTTTGCCCTTTTTTTCCAGCCGCTCGAGCTGTTTTTCGAGCGCGGCAAGCTGGGCCCGTACCGCATCCAGATCTGTCGCGCCATGTGTTGCGCTAGGGGCTGATTCGGCGGCAGGTGCGGCGGCCGCCACGGTTCCGTTCCTGGCTGGGGGCGTGGCTCCGCGATCCGGCTCGGCCGATGCCTTGTGTTCTGATGTCTTGTGTTCGGATGTCTTGTGTTCTGGCGCCGCGGCGAACATCGACATGGCCTTGGTGAACATGGCCATGTTCTGGCGGCCCAGCTCTTCCATGGATGCAAACGGGTTGTAGCCTTCGGCCGAGCGCTCGAAATAGCGCTGCAGCGCATTCTGATTGCGCGCGAAGGCTTCCATCGAGGCTTCGAGATAGCGTGGGATCAGGGCCTGGAAGCGATCCCCGTACAGGGTGATGATCTGACGGAGAAAGTTGATTGGAAGAAGATTGTGCCCCTTGCCTTCTTCCTCGACGATGATCTGGGTCAGGACCGAACGCGTGATGTCCTCGCCGGTCTTGGCGTCCTGGACAATGAAATCGATGTTTTCCCTGACCATCTGGCAGAGCGAGTCGAGCGTCACGTAGCTGCTGGTCGCGGTGTTGTAGAGACGCCGATTGGCGTACTTCTTGATCAGAACCGGCGCCGCTTTCGGGGGTTCGTGTTCACTCATGGCGTCTGGTCTTCACTTTCCTGCCGCTCGCTTCCAACAGGTGCTTTTTGCCATACGCAGGGGCCGATCCCGCGATCCCACCCTGGGCTTCGGGCCCGGCCCCGGTCGTTGATGGCGGGGCGCGCCTTGTCGCGTTCAGACGGCATTATGTAAATTATTCTTCGCCATTCTATTGCATTGCGCAAGCTCTGTGTTGCGCTGCAGCGGGAAATCCATGGCGTGGCATGGTCCTTCCTGGATATAATTTATTGATGGCGGAACCTCCTGATCCTGCGGCTCTGGCCCGACGGTTTCTTGATCTCTGGCAGGCCCAGGTGGGAAGCGCTTTTGCCGATTCCGGCTTTGCCGACCTTCTGACCCGTTTCATGGCGGGCGTTGCGGCCAGTGGCGGCATGACCAGTGGCGGCACGGCCGCGGCGCGGCCAGGCCAGGGTGGAACAGACGATGGCGGAAAACCGGCGGAAAACGAAGCCGGCCGAAGCCCCGCGGCTCGGGCCGCGACCGCTTCCGGCCCATGTGGGGGCGGCGATCGCGACCTGGATGAGCTCGGCCGCCGCCTTGCCGCTGTGGAGAAACGGCTCGCTGCCCTGGAGAAAGGACCTTGCCCCCCAGGCAGCAAGCCTCGCAGCCGCAGCCGCAAAAATCCGACCGGACGATCTCGCAAAAGCCCTCGCCGCTGAGATCGGCAACCGGGTTACCGCATTCCAGGCCGGGGTCGGGGCCTATCGCGACCATCCCTATCGCCGGACCCTGGATGATCCACCCGTCATCTGGCGGGCCGGCACGACGCGGCTTCTGGATTATGGCATGAAAGGCGCCTGTGGCGCGCCGGTGTTCGTTGTCCCGTCGTTGGTCAATCGCCCTTGGATTCTTGATCTGTCGAAGGATTGCAGCCTGTTGCGCAACCTGGCGGGGCGCGGTCTGCGCCCGTATCTGATTGACTGGGATGCGCCGGGCAAGGCCGAGCGCGGCTATTCGCTAAGCGATTATGTGACGAAGCGCCTGGAGCCCGCCTTCGATGCCGCGACGAAGGCGGCCGGCGGCCCCGTCTTCATTGCGGGCTACTGCATGGGTGGGTTGCTTGCCCTGGCCCTGGCGCTGCGGCGCCAGTCGGCGGCAAGGGGCCTTGCGCTGCTTGCGACACCCTGGGATTTCCACGTCGATTCGCCGTGGCCGCAGCCGGCCATCCAGCCGGTCCTGGCGGGTCTGGCCGGGCTTGCAGCCGCGCTTGGCGAACTGCCGGTCGATCTTCTTCAGCTTGGCTTCTTCGCGATCGATCCGCTGCTGGCCGCGCGCAAGTTCTCGGCCTTTGCGGACCGGGTCGAGCGCGGGGCCGAGACCGAGCACTATGTCGCCGTCGAGGACTGGGCGAACGATGGCGTGCCGCTGGCGGCCATCGTGGCGCAGGAATGTCTGCTTGGCTGGTACGGGGCCAACGATCCGCCGGCCGGGCGCTGGAAAATTGGCGGCGTGCCGGTGCGGCCGTCGGAATTCGTCCGGCCGACACTGGCGATCCTTCCCAGGCGCGACCGTTTGGTGCCCTATGCATCGGCGCTGGCGCTTGCCCAGGCGATCCCGTCGGCCGTGCGGCTGGAACCCGACCTGGGCCATATTGGCATGGTCGCCGGCGGACGCGCCCCTGTCCAAGTCTGGGGGCCGCTTGCCGACTGGCTGATGAAACCGGATCAGGCGCGCCCTACATAGATCCTGATCATCAAATCCAGACCCGGCAAATCCAGACCCGGTGTTGACCGCCCGCCCCAAGGGCCGAGGAGCATGCCATGACCGACATTGTGATTGTCTCTGCCGCAAGAACGCCGATCGGCGCATTCAACGGTGCGTTGGCGGCCGTGCCGGCCGAGAAGCTTGGCGCGACGGCGATTCGGGCCGCGCTCGATCGCGCCGGGGTCGAGGCCGGGGCGGTTTCTGAAGTCGTGATGGGCCAGGTGCTGACCGCCGGGCTCGGCATGAATCCGGCGCGGCAGGCGTCGATGTCGGCCGGCCTTGGGGCCGAGGTCCCCGCCTATGGGGTCAATCACGTCTGCGGGTCGGGCCTTAAATCCGTGGCCCTGGCAGCACAGGCGATCCAGGCCGGCGATGCCGAGATCGTTGTCGCGGGCGGGCAGGAAAGCATGACCCGTGCACCGCATTGTGCGTATCTGCGGGCCGGCCAGCGCATGGGCCCGCTCGAATTCGTCGATACCATGATCCATGACGGGCTGTGGGACGTGTTCAACGGCTATCACATGGGCAACACCGCCGAGAATGTGGCGTCCCGCTGGCAGATCTCGCGCGAGGCGCAGGATGCGTTCGCGCTGGCGTCGCAGCGCAAGGCGGAAGCGGCACAGAAATCAGGGGCCTTTGCGGCGGAAATCGTGCCGGTCGAGATTCCATCCAAGCTTGGCAATGCGGTCGTCGGTACGGACGAATATCCCCGCCATGGAACGACGAACGAGGCCCTGGCGCGCCTGCGGCCGGCCTTTGTGAAGGATGGCACCGTCACCGCCGGGAACGCATCGGGCATCAATGACGGCGCCGCCGCCGTGGTGCTGATGCGCGAGGCCGAGGCGGCCAAACGCGGGCTTGTTCCGCTTGCGCGCATCGCGGCCTTTGCCCAGGCGGGGGTCGACCCGGCGCTGATGGGCAGCGGTCCGATCCCGGCCAGCCGCAAGGCCCTGAAAAAAGCCGGATGGTCTGTGGCTGATCTTGACCTGATCGAGGCGAACGAAGCCTTTGCCGCCCAGGCCTGTGCGGTCGGCAAGGAGCTTGGCTGGGATCCGGCACGGGTCAATGTCAATGGCGGTTCCATCGCGCTTGGCCATCCGATCGGTGCGTCGGGCACCCGCGTGCTGGTGACCCTGATCTACGCGATGCGGGCGCGTGGCGCGAAACGGGGAATCGCGACCCTTTGCATCGGCGGCGGCATGGGCGTCGCCCTTTGTCTAGAAAAATCTTAACCGACTCTGAGGTAGGACTGACCCATGTCAAATCGCGTCGCAATCGTAACTGGCGGAACACGCGGCATTGGCGCCGGCATTGCCCTGGCGCTGAAGAACGCCGGTTACCGTGTCGCCGCCACCTATCAGGGCAACGATGCCGTTGCCGCGGAATTCCGCGACGCGACGGGAATTGCGACATACAAATGGGACGTGGCTGATTTCAAGGCCTGTGGCGAAGGGCTTGCCCGTGTCGCGGCCGAGCTCGGACCGGTCGATGTTCTGGTCAACAATGCCGGCATCACCCGCGACGTCATGCTGCACCGCATGACCGATGCGCAATGGCACGAGGTTGTGGCCACCAACCTCACCTCATGCTTCAACATGGCGCGACATGTGATCGGCTCGATGCGCGAGCGCCGCTTCGGTCGGATCGTCAGCATCGCATCGATCAACGGCCAGAAGGGCCAGCTGGGGCAGACCAATTACGCCGCGACCAAGGCGGGGTTGATCGGATTCACCAAGGCCCTGGCGCTGGAAGGGGCAAGCCGTGGCGTGACGGCAAACGCGATCGCCGCCGGCTATGTGGCGACTGAAATGGTTGCCGCCGTGCCGCAGGCCATCCGCGATCAGATCGTCGCTTCGATTCCGGTCGGACGGCTTGGCGAGCCCGCCGACATTGCGCGTGCCGTCCTGTTCCTTGCGGCCGACACTGCGGACTGGATCACCGGTTCGACGCTGACCGTCAATGGCGGCCAATATCTGACCTGATCAGGGCCCGACCTGAACGGCCCTGAACGGCAAGAAACCCGCCCGCGGCTGCGCAACCGGTCTAGGTCTTGGCCGCAGGCAATGGCTGGGCGGCCGGATCAACGGGGCGGCTTGCTTTCATGCAGGGCCGTTGGCTGAAAACCGTCCACCAGGCGGCCAGAGCCGGCCTGCGATCCTGCCAGCGGTCGGCTTCGAAGCGGAAATCGAGAAAGCCGAGGGCACAACCGACGGCAATTTCGCCGATGGTGATGGGGTCCTTGTCGTTCAACCCTTTAAGTTCGCCAGCCTCGGATTCCAGCGTGTCGAGCGCGCGGGTCGTCTTCAGGGTCTGGCGCGCGATCCAGGCCGGCGAGCGTTCATTCGCAGGGCGCCTGCCCTCATAGATCCGCAGCACCGCCGCATCCATCAGGCCGTCGGCCAAGGCCTCGCGCCGCTTGCTGGCCCACAGGGCTGGCGCCGGCGGGTAGAGCTTCGGTCCCTTGTGCAGGCTGTCCAGGTATTCGCAGATGACGGGCGAATCGAAAAGATTGAGACCGGTCGACGTGGTCAGCGCGGGAACCTTGCTCAGCGGATTGTACAGGTAGACCGTTTCGTCGGGCGCGGCCGGGGACAGGGTGATGCGCTCGATACAGGCCGCGAGGCCGGTTTCCAGGGCCAGTGCCCAGACCTTGCGGACAAAGGGTGATGTCGGCGAGAAGATCAATTGCACGGGGGGACTCCTTGTGGCGCCAGGACCGGATGAAACGGTCCCCACCATAGCGATGCGAACCGGCCGCGCCAATCGGCTGGCAGCGCGGCCCTGACGCGCTAAAGTGATCGGCATGTGGACGGATGTCGGGGAACTGCGGCAGTTCTATGCGTCGCGGCTGGGGCGGGTGGCGCGGCTTGCCGTGCGTCGCCGGATCCGCGATACATGGCCCGAGATGCGGGGCGAGCGCCTGCTTGGCCTGGGCTATGCCGTTCCTTATCTCGGCGCATTTCGCGACGAAGCGGAACGGGCGGTCGCCCTGATGCCGGCGGCTTATGGCGTGCTGCGATGGCCGGCCCGGGGCGGCAGCCTGGCCGCCCTTGCCGACGAGACCGATCTGCCATTCCCGGATCGGATGTTCGATCGCATCCTGATCGTGCATGCCCTGGAAGTGACCGAACACTGGCGCCAGATGATGCGCGAGGTCTGGCGGGTGCTGGCCGATTCCGGCCGCATCCTGGTGGTGGTGCCGCATCGGCGCGGCCTGTGGGGCCAGCTTGATCGCACGCCGTTCGGTCGCGGCCAGGCCTATACGCCGGCGCAGCTTGCGCGTCTTCTGCGGGAAACCTTTTTCACGCCGCTCCGGACCGAACCGGCCCTCTACATGCCGCCCTTTTCATCGCGCATGGCCCTGGCGCTGGCGCCGGCCTTCGAGCGGACCGCCGAACGCTGGCTGGGGGGCACGGGCGGCCTGTTCATGATCGAGGCAAGCAAGACGCTTTATGCTGGGGCGGCTGTCGCCGCGCGCGAACAGGCCCGCCGCCCCCGTTTCGGCATGGTGCCGCAGGCCAACCGAGGCTGACATCCCGAACCAAGGTCGGGGCGGCCGGCTCTATGGCTTGCCCAGCAAAAAGACGGCCTGCCCACCCAACAGATTGGCAAAGGTCCCGCGTGGATCGCAGCGCAGGCCGCGGCCGGTCGAACTCAGGATCGTGCCGCGCAGGATCGCGATGCCAAGCGTTTCGCACAGCCCGATGAAGTCGCGAATCGTGCACAGATGGATGTTCTGGGTCTTGTACCACGGTGTCGGCAGGCACGAGGTCATGGGCATGCGGCCCGACAGGCTGAGCGATATCCGAACCGACCAATGGCCAACATTCGGGAACGATACCACCGCTCTGCGGCCAATCCGGGTCAGCTCGCGCAGCACCGAATCGGGGCTGCGGGTGGCCGGCAGGGTCTGGCTCAGGATGACATAATCGAAGGCGCCGGTTGGATAGCCCGCAAGGTCGGTGTCGGCGTCGCCCTGGATGACC
>JAXMDU010000016.1:0-70882 GCA_046348645.1 Alphaproteobacteria bacterium | reverse complement strand
GCTGACGGCGATCGGCGATACCGTCAACGTGGCAAGTCGGCTTGAAGCTCTGACCAAGGTCTATGGCTGCGAACTCGTGATTTCAGATGACGTGGCGGTGCATGGCGGCCTTGATCCTGCCGCGTTCGCGCGCCACGAAATCGAGGTGCGGGGCCGCAGCCAGCCGCTGGTCATTCACGCGATCAGCCGCCTTGATGCCCTGCCGGTACCGCCGCCCGGGCCGCGCCGCCGCGCCGGCCAATCGCGCGCCAGCGGGCCCAGCGCCGCAGGCTAGTGGGACCTGCGCCGCCGGCTGGCAGGCCCAGCGCCGCAGACTTGACGCGGATCTCGCCCCGCCCGCGCTTTTCGAGTACACCTCCCGCCCATGTCGCTCCTTCGCTCAAGCGTGGTCGTCGGCAGCCTGACGCTGGCAAGCCGGGTTCTCGGGTTTGTCCGCGATATCCTGATTGCGGCTGAGCTTGGCGCCGGCCCGGTGGCGGATGCCTTCTTCGTGGCGTTCAAGCTGCCCAACTTCTTCCGGCGGCTCTTCGCCGAAGGGGCCTTCAACGCCGCCTTCGTGCCGTTGTTCACGGGCAAGCTTTCCGTCGATGGACAGGCCAAGGCCAAGGGTTTTGCCGAGGAAACGCTTTCCGTTCTGCTTGTCATCCTGCTTGGCTTCCTGCTGCTGGCCGAAATGGCGATGCCGGCCCTGATGCATGTGCTGGCGCCCGGCTTTGCCGCGACGCCCGAGCGGTTCGACATGGCGGTCGAATTCACGCGCATCACCTTTCCCTATCTTCTTTTCATCTCGCTCGTGTCGTTGCAGGGCGCCATCCTGAATGCGCTGGGGCGCTTCGGCGCGGCGGCGGGGACGCCCATCATTCTCAACCTGACGTTGATCGCGGCGCTGATCTGGCTGGTGCCGCTGCTGCCGACGGCGGGCCATGCCCTGGCCTGGGGTGTGGCTGCCGCCGGCGCGCTGCAATTTGTCTGGCTGGTCTTTTCCTGTGCGCGAGCCGGCATGTCGCTTCGCCTGCTGCGGCCGCGCATCACGCCCGAGGTGAAGCGCCTGCTCAAGCTGGCCATGCCGGCCGCAATCGGCGCCGGGGCGGTCCAGGTCAATCTGGTCGTGGACGTGGTGATTGCGTCGTTTCTTGCCCCTGGCGCCATCTCGTTCCTGTATTACGCCGATCGCATCAACGAACTTCCGATCGGTGTGGTCGGCGTTGCGCTTGGCACGGCGCTGCTGCCGCTCTTGACGCGCCAGCTGCGGACCGGCGATGCGGCGGGGGCGGCCGACAGCCAGAATCGCGCCATCGAATTTGCGCTCTTTCTGACCTTGCCCTGTATGGCGGCGTTCTTTGCCATATCGGGCCCGATCATCAGCATCCTGTTCGAACGTGGCGCCGTCGGCGCGGCCGAGGCCCGGTCAACGGCGCTGGCCCTGGCCGCCTATGGGTTCGGCCTGCCTGCCTATGTGCTGATCAAGGTCTTGGCGCCCTGTTTCTTTGCTCGCGAAGACACTGCGACGCCGGTGCGCATCGGGCTTTGGGCGATGGCGCTCAACACCGCCTTCAACCTGATCCTGATCTGGCCCTTCGACTATGTGGGCATCGCGCTGGCGACGGCACTTGCCGCCTGGATCAACGCGGGACTGCTGGCCTACCGGCTGAAGGAAAAAAGCTTCCTGTCCTTCGATGCACGCCTGATGCGAAGGCTGCCGCGCATGCTCTTGATTACCACCGTGATGGGCGGGGCGCTGGTGCTGGCGGCCGATGTCCTGGCGCCCTGGCTTGCGGCGCCGGCCCTGCCGATCCGGGGGCGGCGCTCGCGCTGCTCGTTGCCGGGGCGCTGGCATCTATCTCGGCCTGGCCGAGCATCGGGGCTGGCAATCTTGCCGGGATTCGTCGGCGGTTCAGGCAGAGAAACGCGCGCTCGCGGCCCGGCTGATGCCGTTCGGCCAACCTGGTCCGGGTGAACCTTGACCTGTCCCGGCGAGGGCACAAATCGCGCGCGGAAATGCCGGACCGTCGCAGGACAGGGCCGCGCATATGGCGCGCGCATGAGAGTTCGTTGATGAATCGCATCTTTCGGGCGTCCAGCCCACGGGCAACCTGCATCTCGGCAACTATCTCGGCGCAATCCGCAATTGGGTGGCCCTGCAACGCGACTTCGATTGCATCTTCTGCATCGTCGATCTGCACGCCATCACCATGCCGCAGGTCCCCGACCAGTTGCGCGCGCAAACGCGCGAGGTTGCCGCCGCCTACATTGCCGCCGGCATCGATGCCGAGCGGACCGTCATTTTCAACCAGAGCGCGGTCGCCGGTCACAGCGAGCTTGCCTGGCTGCTCGGCTGTCTCACACCGCTCGGCTGGCTCAACCGCATGACCCAGTTCAAGGAAAAGGCGGGCAAGCAGCGCGAGCAGGCGGGACTCGGGCTTTATGCCTATCCGGTCCTGATGGCCGCCGACATCCTGCTCTACAAGGCGACCCACGTGCCGGTCGGCGAGGACCAGAAGCAGCACCTCGAACTGGCGCGCGACATTGCCGGCGCCTTCAACCGGCAGTTCGGCATTGATTACTTTCCACTGCCCGAGCCGCAGATCCTGGGCACCGCCACCCGGGTGATGAGCCTGCGCGATGGCACCAAGAAGATGAGCAAGTCCGACACGTCGGACTACGCGCGCATCAACCTGACCGATGATGCCGATGCGATCGCGCTCAAGATCCGCAAGGCGCGCACCGACCCGAACCCGGTGCCGGCCTCTGACGACGAGGCCGAGGGGCGGCCCGAGGCGGCCAATCTTATCAACATCTATGCCGCCCTGGCCGGCCAGCCGCGGCCGGCGATCTATGACCGGTTCGGCGGCAAGCTGTTCTCGGATTTCAAGGCCGCGCTTGCCGATCTTGCCGTCGCGGTCCTGGGCCCGATCAACCAGGAAATGCGCCGTCTGTCGGCCGAGCCCTCGTACATTGATGCGATCCTCCATCGCGGCGCCGAGCGCGCCAACGACATGGCGCGCCTGCACCTTTCCGAGATCCATCGCATCATGGGCCTGCTCAGGCCCTAGGGTCTTTCAGGGCCGGACCTTTTCGATCCGGCCAGGAAAAACTGTTGCCGTCCGCCCTGACCGGCTATTCGTCTTGACCGACCCCGCTTTGACCGGTCATCGCGCTTGATTTCGGCTTGCACCGATCAGGCGAAAGGCGCACAAGAAATCAATCTGCGCCTCTGCACAGACGCGGCGGGGGCGTGAATTTGTGATCCGCGCATGCAGATCTATCTGCCCATCGCCGAAATGTCGGCGGATGTTTTTCTGCTCCTTGCCATGGGCGGAGGCGTCGGACTGTTGTCGGGGTTGTTCGGCGTCGGCGGCGGCTTTCTTCTTACGCCGCTGCTGATTTTTGCCGGTGTTCCGGCCGCCGTCGCGGTCGGCACCGCCGTCAACCAGGTCGCCGCCGCATCCGTTTCCGGCGTGCTGGCCCATTGGCGGCGGGGCAATGTCGATATCCGGATGGGACTGCTGATGCTGGCAGGCGGCCTGGTGGGGGCGCTGCTTGGTGTTGCGATCTTCACCTTTCTCAAGCGGCTGGGGCAGATCGAAGTCGCGATTCCGTTAAGCTACGTGCTTTTTCTCGGCAGCGTCGGGTTGCTGATGCTGGGCGAAAGCCTGAGCGCCCTGGCGCGGAGCAAATTCGGCGCCCCGAAACCGCACCGGCAGCATGCTCATTTCTGGATTCATCGGTTGCCGTTCAAGATGCGGTTTCCGAAATCGCGTCTTTATATCAGCGCGACCGCCCCTGGTCCTTGGCCTGGCGGTCGGCATGCTGACCTCGGTCATGGGGGTGGGCGGCGCTTCTGCTGGTGCCGGCGATACCCATGTCCTCGGCATGCCGACCGTGGTGGCGATCGGCACCTCGCCGTTCCAGATCGTTCGTGGCGGCGCTGGCGATCTTTCTGCAGGCCGTCACCAATCAGAATGTCGATGCCGTCCGGCGATCCTGCTGGTCGGCGGCGTGATCGGCGCCCAGTTCGAACCTCGCCTTGGCAGCCGCCTTGGCGCCCTGCATTTGCGCGGGCTGCTTGCACTTCTGGTCATTGCCGTTGCCGCCCGGCTGGCGGTCGATCTGGTGGTCGAGCCGGCCGATCTGTTCACGCTGACCAACATGAGCCTGATGTGAAATCCAGGCGCTGCATGGCGGTGGCCGCGGCTGCCTTGCCGGCGCCGCCTCGTTCGCTGGCAGGGCTGCCCTGGCGGCCGAACCCTCTGAGTGTCGATCTTCAAGCCACGTGGTTTCGGTCAGCGCCGGATTTGCGGGCGCCGAACTGCTTCTGTTCGGGGCGGTGGACGGGCCGGGCGATATCATCGTCGTGGTGCGCGGTCCACCCCAGCGGGTCACGGTGCGCAAGAAAGAAAGGCTCGGCGGCATTTGGATCATCACTGAATCGTTCCGGTTCACGGACGTGCCGGGGTTCTATGCGGCAAGTACCCGGCCGCTTGGTGATGTTGCTTCGCCGGTCGTTCTTGAGCTGCACGGCATCGGGTGGATCAGCTCCGGTTCGAGCCGGCCGGCGCGAATTCCGATGTGCGCCAGGATCTGCCTTGGCCAGTCGTTCGCGGCGCTTTCCCGGATCAAGCAGGACCAGGGCCTTTATGGGGAACGAAGTCGGCAAGCGTCACCATCGGCGACTGGCTGTTCCGTTCCGCCATCCAGCTCCTGCCAATGCCGATCGGCACCTATGATGTGCGGGTTTTCTGCTCGGGGACGGCAATGTGGCCGGCATCCGGGCTACCCCCTGGTGATCGAAAAGACCGGCATCGGGGCGGCGATCTGCGTTCGCGCACCGCAATTCCGAGGCCTATGGCTTCGTTGCCGTCATCCTGGCCCTGGTGGCAGGATGGATCGCTGAAATCGTGTTCCGCCGGCCATGACAGGTCTGGTGGCGCATGGAATGAACAAGCCAGCGACGGCCCCTGAAACCGCCCCTGAAACCGCCCCTGAAACCGCCCCTGACGCCGCGCCGGCACGGCAGCCGGTCTACCTGTCGCTGTCGACAAGACGCCCGAAATGCGGGTGGCGCTGCGCTTCGCCGCCAGGCGCCCGCAATGGCGGTCGGGTGGCGCTCCTGACTTCGTGATCGAACCGGCCGAGTTCGAGCATTGGGAGGGTCAGGACCGCGCCGACACCGAGCAGCGGGCCGAGGCCGAGCAGACCTGAAACACTGGGGGACCCTGGCCAAAAGCTGGTCCGGCGCAATGCCTATTCTCTATGTCCGCCAAGGGTCGGTTCGCCAGGAAATCGAGGCGCTGATGTCCGAGGAGCGGCAGATCGCGGGTCTGGTCCTGGCGCCGGGACTGGCCCTGAAGGGCCGGGATCGATCGTTTCGTCGCTGGCCGGCTGGTTCTCCGAGGGTCTGCGGGTGCCGATCACCATCGTGCCGGGTGGCCTGACCGACCAGGACGTCATGACGCCCTGCCTGGAGGCCCGCGCCCACCTCCAAGAGATCGGATCGACTCGTTCGACCCGGCCGGCCAAGCACAGGCCCCGGAGGTCTCGGGCGTAAACAACGGTTACTTCCAAAATCCAGCCAAATACATTGGATACTTATCCACCGTCTTGGACCACACTTTGCTGACAATTAGATTAACCCAAACAATCCATTTCAATCAATGACTTGTAATCTTGTCTGGGCGAGAGCGAATTGTGTCGAAAGCCAGATAAATTCGACACAAATGATGACTTGATTTCAATCGATATTTAACTCAATCTTACTGGATCCGGGGCGGTGCCCCGGACCGATTGATAGCCACGGATTGAAACACCAGGGACCATTCGATGTTCATTCAGACCGAACAGACACCCAATCCCGCCAGCCTGAAGTTCCTGCCAGGCCGGGCTGTGGTGCCGGCTGGCGGAGTTCAGTTCGAGACCGCCGGCGACGCCAAGGCCTCGCCCCTGGCGGCCCGGCTGTTCGCGGTGGCCGGCGTGACGGCGGTCTATCTGGGGTCGGATTTCATCACGGTCACCAAGGGCAGCGATCGGCCCTGGCCGGTTCTGAAGCCCGAAATCCTGGGCGCCATCATGGATCACTACACCTCGGGCGAGGCGACGCTCAGCGCCGATGGGCCGTCCGGGGCTGCCGGCCCGCAGTCCGGGCAGGCCGACCCCGACGACGATGACGTCGTTGCCCAGATCAAGGACCTGATCGAAACGCGGGTGCGGCCCGCGGTTGCCCAGGATGGCGGCGACATCGTCTTCCAGGGTTTCGAATCGGGCATCGTCTATCTGCGCATGCGGGGGGCGTGCGCCGGCTGCCCAAGCTCGACCGCCACCCTGAAGATGGGGATCGAGAACATGCTCAAGCACTACGTGCCGGAGGTGACGGCCGTCCAGGCGGTCTGACCGGCGCGCAACCGGGACCCTGTCGGAACGCCATGGTCGGTCGCTTTCAAGGTGGGGCGACGGCCACAGAACAACCGGTACCGACGGGAAAGTGGAGGGAAAGTCATGCAGACTGACAGGAAACTTCGCCTTCGATTCCGAGACAAGACGGTCATTGCCGTCGCGGCGCTCGGATTGGGTTTCGTCCAGACCCTGCCGTTTGTCGTTCCTGCTGGAAATTCGTCCTCAGCGGCAACCTTTGGCGGAGCCATCAGCGCGCTGGCCGCCACGCCACGTGTCGATGGCCAGGATCAATCCGGGCTTTATGGCATCCGCGAAAATACGCCGCGGGTCATGATCGTTGGCGGTGCCGACCGGGTTCTCGATGCCTTCGTCCGCGCCGGCTACACGCTTGATGCCGTCGCGGCCGCGTCCCGCTCTGGCGATGCGGCGGTGCCGCGCTTCCTGCTTGCCGCGCTGCCGCGCGACCTGAACACACTCGATTCGATCGAGGACCGCAAGACGCTGTTCATCAAGGCGATGCTGCCGCTGATCCTGGCCGTCAACGAAGGGATTGCGCAGGAACGGCGCGAAATTCAGACGGCCCGTCGCATCATCGCCGGCGGCGGCAGCCTGTCCCTGTCCCACGCCCAGTCGGTCGAGCGGATCATGGGCAAGTACGGCAGCACCGATTTCAATGAGCTTGAACGCCGCGTCGATATCGTCCCGCCATCGCTTGCGCTTGCGCAGGCGGCCGAGGAAAGCGGCTGGGGCACGTCGCGCTTTGCCAAGCAGGCGAATGCGCTGTTCGGCCACATCGGCCTGATGAACGGCTCGGCCGTCATTCCAAGCGCGGATGGCAGCTTTGCCTTGCGCAGCTTCGACCGGCTGGTCGAGGGTGCAAGGGGCCTATTGCGAGCGACCCGACACGCACCAGGCCTACAAGGATCTCCGCGGCTCGCGCCCAGCTGCGCAACGAAGGCAAGCCGCTCGATCCATCGGCCCCTGCCGCACGCTGCGCATGCGCCATTCCGAACGCGCAAGGACTATGTGAAGAACATCCGGGCCGTCATTCGCACCACAGCTCGCCCGACGGCGTTCGACACCGCCAAGTTTTTACCGACGGCCAGCGTCTGGCGTCATTTTCGTCGCGTCGCTCTGAAACCTGGATGCGCGAGCGCGTTGTGGATACCGTCTGGCGGCGCTTTTCGGCGGCCTGCTGTCAGGTGGCGCCAGGACCAGCATCATGCCAAGCCAGTACCAGCGCCCGCCGGGCCCCGGCATGGTGCAGTTCACGCGGATCCGGCCCAGCGGCAAGGGCTTGGCGTAGCGCAGCTCGACCCGGTTGTCGCCCAGCCATTCCATGGCGGGGGTAAGCTCGAACGTATAGCAGCGCAGTTCCTGCCGATTCCTCAGGTCCTGGTCGATGGTGAATCCGATCGCCGGCGGATTGCGGGTCACCCGCGCATCGGTCGGCGTGATGTCCTTGATCTTGATCGGCCGGGTGGTGGCGACCATTCGCAGGCGCCCCACGGTGCCATAGGCGTCGCTCAGGCTGAAGCGCGGCAGGGCAAAGGGATCGCTCCCGGCATGAACCGGGCCATTGTGCAATCCGAACGCGGCATCGAACCCGTGTGCCACCACCAGGTCGCGGGCCACCCTTCCAAACGATCCGAACGGATAGGCAAACAGGGTGGGCTTGCGGCCCAGCATTGAAATGAAGCGTGCCGTCGCATCGGCCAGCGACGTTTCGATCTCTTCCTCCGACAGAAGCGGCATGTCGCCGGGCCGCTCGCCATGGTGGCCGATGGTCCCGCCGTTTTCGGCAACCTCGCGCAACTGGTCCCAGGTCATCATGTCGGGCCCGCCGTCGTCCACCAGGCCAGGGGAAACGAACACTGTGAACGGCACCTTGGCGGCCTGCAGCCTGGGCCACGCCTGCGTGTAGAACGACGCATAGGCTTCGTCGAAGGTGATGCCGACGGCCTTTTCGGGCAGCGGCCGGCCGGCGCGAACCGCGGCGACGATATCTGCGACCGGCATGATCGTGTAGCCGCCGCCGGTCAGTTCGCGAAGGTGCTGCTCGAACGTGTCACTCTTCAGGGTCAATCCGGCCGGGCCGCGTTCGTCGATCCGGTTGTAGGTCAGAATGACGGCCGAATCCGCCGCCCAGGCCATCGAGGCGAACGAGCCGAGCAGGATCGCAAGTAACATCGACTGGAGGCGGCGCAAGACGGACCCCCGCTTCAGGCGGCGCTGGCATTGCCGGGGCGAAGTCTAATGTCAAACCCGGCCGATTTGAACCGATTGCGGGGCAGCGTGCCCGGATTCTTGGTCCCAGACCGGATTCTTATTTCTCCGGATTCTTATTTCTAGAGCAGTCCCGGCGCGAGGCTTGCATCGGAATGAAGGGGATAGCGGCGGGAATCGAACAACTGATAGTGCCACCACTCGTTGCGGTAGAAATCCCAGCCGGCGGTTGTCATGATGCCAAGCAGCACAAGGCGGTTGTGCTCGGCGGCGGGGGCAAGGCCGGGCGCGCCGTGGTGGGAAAGCGGCGTGAAGGCATCGAACGCGGTTCCCATGTCAAGGTCCCTGCCGGCCCCATTGACGAGAGTCAGATCAACCGCTACGCCGCGCGAATGGGGCGAGCCCTTGCGCGGATCGGCCAGGAAATTCGGATCAGGCGTATGATTCCACAGTGTCCATTGGGCTTCTGTCGGCCGGAACGCGTCGAACAGGCGGAAACGATAGCCGTGTCGCGCGGCAAGCTGGATGGCGCGTTGCAGGGCCTCGGCCGCATCGGGGGCCAGATAGGCGGCGCCGCGCCGGTAGACGGGCCGTCCGGTAAAATTGTCGGCCGTCGCGTAGCGAAGATCGACGATCAGGTCGAATTCAGGCGGCGCGATGGCGATCAGGGGCGGCATGGCATGCCTTTCGATGCACGTCATGGCCTTCTAGCAGAAGCGGCCGGCGGCCGAGAAGCCCGTCGCCACCAGGGTGATGGCGGCCACAACGCCGGGCGGCCGCCCTGCCAGCGCGCCGTGGGCTGACAGGCGGATCATGCGGATTCTTGCCCTTGATGCCGCGTTCGATGTGGTTTCGGTCGCCGTGTGGGCGGATGGCGCCGTGTTGGCCCAGGACCGGGCGCAGGCCGGACGCGGCCAGGGCGAATTGCTGATGCCGATGATCAAGCGGACGATGAACGCGGCAGAGACCGGCTTCGCCGCCCTCGATCGCATTGCCGTTACCATCGGGCCTGGGCATTTCACCGGCCTCAGGCTGGGGCTGGCTGCCGCCCGGGGGCTGGGACTGGCCGCCGCCAAGCCGGTCGATGGCGTCACGACCTTTGATGCCGTGCTGGCATCGCTTCCGGCCGATGAGCGGGCCGCGGCCCTGACGGTCGTCGCCTTCGAAACCAAGCGGTCCGACCTTTATATCCAGATCACCAGCCCTGGCGGGGTGCCGGCCCAGGGCCCCTTTGCGGCCGAGCCCGCCGCCGCCGCGGCGTGCATTCCGGACGCCCCGCTGATCCTGCTTGCCGGCGACGGGGCACCCAGGCTATCGGCAGCCCTGGGCGATCGGCCGGTCCGCATCTCGGGCGGGCCTGGATTGCCACATGCCGCCTGGGTGGCCAAGCTTGCCGCTGATCGGGCGGCGGCCGCCGGTGCAGGACTGACACCGCCACCCGAACCGCTTTATCTTCGCCCGCCCGATGTAACCACACCTCGCGCCCGAACCCAGGTATGGAAAAAATCATCCCCCGCTTGCCGTCCGACCTCGAATTGAAAGCGGCCGGCGTGGTCGACGCCGGCCTGATCGCCCGCCTGCACAGATTGTGCTTCGCCGATGCCTGGTCGGTCGATTCGGTCCGCGACCTGCTGGCAAGCCCAGGCGTCTTTGCCCGGGTGGCCTGGCGCGGCCAAGCTGATGAAGAACAAGCCGGGGGACAAAAGGCCGGTGGGCAAAAGGACAGCGACCGGACCCCGGTGGGGTTCGTCATCCATCGCATCGTGAGCGGCGAATCCGAACTGATGGCGCTGGGCGTGGCGCCCGACCAGCGCGGTCGCGGCCTTGGGCTTTTGCTCCTTGAGCTTGCCCTTGCCGAAGTCGGGCAGGCGGGCGTGCGGGCGATGTTCCTGGAAGTGGCGGTCGATAACCCGGCTGCCCAAAGTCTCTATCTGAAGCAGGGGTTCAAGCAGGTCGGCCGGCGCTCGGCCTATTACCGTCTGCCGGATGGCCGGCAGGTCGATGCGCTGGTCTTTCGCCGGCTTCTTCCGTCCCCGGTTGGCGGTCGGGCTTAGGGTTTTTAAAAATCAGAATAATTCTATTAAATCTTGAAGAATTTTAATTTTTCTTGATTTTTATCCGATAAAGGCGGCCGTCACTGCCCGCCTCGACCTCAAGCCCAAGGATCCGGTGGCCAAGCTCGGTCACGGCACGCGGCACGTTCTCCAGCGCTTCCCCGGCGGCAAGCCGAACCTCCAGGACCCCGCCGGGCGGCAGTTCGTCGATGGCCAGCCGGGTCAGGACAAACGTCATCGGACAGATTTCTGTCGCGATATCAAGAAAACGTGATCCAGCTTCGGACATTCTGACTTTGACTTTCCATGAATGCCTATTGTCAATTCCAAGCATATCAACTGGGTCTATAACTTTATCGCCGCATTGGCGATGGTCCTTGAAAGAGATACTCCATGGATGGCGACTCGAATTCTGAAAAAATTCTGACCCTGACGGTAGAAATAGTCTCGTCGCACGTCGCGAACAATCGGGTCGAGATGGTCGAACTTCCGACTCTGATCGAGGAAGTTTATGCCGCTCTTTCAGGGCTGGGCGCGCCGACGGGAACCCGGGAACGGTTGCAGCCGTCGGTGCCGGTCAAGAAATCCGTCACGCCCGAGTACATCATCTGCCTCGAGGACGGCAAGAAGCTGAAAATGCTGAAGCGCCACCTTAAGACGGCCTACAATATGACGCCCAAGGAATATCGCGAACGCTGGGGTCTTCCGCCGGACTATCCGATGGTCGCGCCGAGCTATGCCAAGCAGCGCAGCAGCCTTGCCAAGAAAATCGGGCTTGGCACGCGCTCGCGGAAGGCCCGCGACCGGTAACACATTCTCCCGGGTTCCACCCCAAAAGCCGCCAGCCCCGGCCGAAACGCCACCTGACGCTTCGCAGTAGGCGGACGGCACGTTCACGTCTATATATTAAGCCTGCAAAAGTAAGAGGGGCTATGACCGAAGGCGGGGATAAGCACGAGCCATCTCGCATTGAGCGCCTGTGCGCCGAGAAGGGTTTGCGCATGACCGACCAGCGGCGGGTTATTGCCCGCGTGCTGTCGGAATCGGACGATCATCCGGATGTCGAGCTGGTCTACCAGCGTTCGCAAGCCGTTGATGCCAATATCAGTATCGCGACTGTCTACCGGACGGTGCGCCTGCTGGAAGAGGCCAATATCATCCAGCGGCACGACTTTGGCCATGGCCGTTCCCGGTACGAGGAAAGCCGCGAAGGCCATCACGACCATTTGATCGACGTTCATTCGGGCGAAGTGATTGAATTCCGGAATGAGGAGGTCGAACGGATTCAGCAGAAGATCGCTGCCGAGTTGGGCTTCCGGCTGGTGGGCCATCGGCTAGAGCTGTTTGGCGTTCGCCTCGGCACGAAGTCGAACGCCAAGCCCGACCGAAGCTGAAGGATTCCATGGCCGATATGGTGGTGTGGCCGAAACGGCGCGCTCTCGCAGGCTTGAAGCGGGCGCCGCGCAAGCTTTTGCGTGTCTTGCGCCGCCCGCAGCCCATCACTCTTGGCGAGCTCGAGGCCCGGCTTGCCACGACGCCAGCCGAAGTGGCGGCGGCCCAGGCCCTGCGCTATCGGGTGTTTGTCGAGGAAATGGGCGCCAAGCCGACCGAGGCGATGGCCGCCGAAGGGCGCGAATTCGATGCCTTTGACAGCATCTGCGACCACATCCTGGTCATCGATCGCCGGCTGGGCACGGGCCCCAACGCGGTGGTGGGAACCTATCGCCTGTTGCGCGGATCGGTCGCGCGCAAGCGGGGCGGGTTCTATACCGCGACCGAATTCGACATCGGGCGGATCCTGGCCTTTCCGGGCGAAGCCCTTGAACTGGGGCGATCCTGCGTCGCGGCGGCGCACCGCACCCGCCCGACCATCGAGCTCATGTGGCGCAGCATCGCGGCCTATGTCTTCGACCACGACATTTCGATCATGTTCGGCTGCGCCAGCCTGCCGGGGACCGATCCCCAGATGCTTGCCCAGCAGCTTTCATACCTCTATCACCACCACCTGGCGCCGCCAGCCTTGCGCGTGCGGGCCTTGCCGAAATTGCACGTCGACATGAATATCGTCCCGGCCGAAAGCATTGACCCCCGCGCGGCGCAGCTTTCGTTGCCGCCCCTTCTCAAGGGCTATCTGCGTCTTGGCGGCTTCGTGGGCGATGGTGCGGTCGTCGACCAGCAGTTCAACACGACCGATGTCTGCATCATTGTTGTCACCGATCGGGTGCGGGACAAGTATTACTCGCATTACAAGCGCCAGGCCCGCAAGAATGCCGAAGGTGGCAAGGTCCGGCGGCTGCGACGCATTGTTCGCGTCGGCCGACGCAAGCCATAACGCCCATGGGACGCTCGGCGCTGGGCGCGTTGGTGCGCCTCGTCGCCTATGTCGGCTTTGCGTTTCTGTGCATGCCGGTGCAGGTGGCAGGCCTGATTGCAAGCCCGACGCTGGCAAGACACTGGCCGGTGGTCTTTCATCGCGCCTGCCTGCGCATTCTTGGCGTCGCGGTGGAAACGCGCGGCACCATGATCCGGAAGGGCCCGGTTCTGTTCGTCGCCAATCACCAAAGCTATCTCGATATCCTGGTTCTCGGCTCGCTGGTGCCGGGGTCATTTGTCTCGAAGGCGGATGTCAAGGATTGGCCGTTCTTTGGCCTGCTGGCCAAGCTGCAGCGGTCCGTGTTCGTCGAACGGCGGCGGCATCAGGCCAAGGAGAACCGCCACGAAATCGAGACCCGGCTTGCCAAGGGAGACAGTCTCATCCTGTTTCCCGAGGGAACATCAAGCGATGGGAACCGCGTTCTTGGCTTCAAAAGCGCGTTGCTGTCGGTCGCCGAGCGGGCCGCGGGCAGCACCGCGCTGCCGATCCAGCCGGTTTCGGTCGCCTATGTCAGCGTGAACGGCCTGCCGATCGGGCGCACATGGCGGCCTTTCGTGGCGTGGTATGGCGACATGAATCTGGCGGGGCATCTGTGGTCGTTCCTGCGGCTTGGCCCCGTGCGGGTGGTGGTGGCATTCCATGCGCCCATTTCGCTTCACGCGTCGGGCTCGCGCAAGGCGCTGGCCACGACCTGCCAGCAGCGCGTCGCCCAGGGTCTGGCCCACACCTTGCGCCCGCCGCTCGATCCGCTGCCACGGCCTTGACTCGGGGCCGATGGTTGATACCCTTCCCAGACTGGATTGCGCAGTGAACAGATCGTCTGCGCGGGCGCCGGCTTGGAACCGGCGAAGGCACACGGGTTGTCGCAGAAAGTTTTCATAAAGACCTATGGTTGCCAGATGAACGCCCATGACTCCGCCCGCATGGCGGATGTCCTGGCGCAGGTTGGCTATTGCCAGGCCGAATCGGCGGAAGACGCGGATCTCGTCATCATCAATGGCTGTCATATCCGCGCCCACGCGACCGACAAGATTCATTCCGACATCGGGCGGCTGCGGCCGATCAAGGATGCCCGGAACGCCGCCGGCCGGTCGATGCTGATCGGCGTGGCCGGATGTGTGGCCCAGGCCGAGGGCGAGGAAATCCTGGCGCGGAGCCCGGCTGTCGATCTGGTCTTCGGGCCGCAGACCTATCATCGCCTGCCGGAAATGGTGGCGCGCGCCAAGCGGCGTGCCGATGCCTGGCGGGGCGGTGCCAACACCGGGGGGGCCGGCACGGGTGCTTCGGGGGGCGCTTCCGGGCCTGGGCTTGGCATACTTGAAACCGAATTCCTGGCCGAAGAAAAATTCGACGCGCTGCCGGAACCGGGGCGACGCCTGGGGTCCCAGGCGTTTCTTGCTGTCCAGGAAGGATGCGACAAGTTCTGCACGTTTTGCGTCGTTCCCTATACGCGCGGTGCGGAATATTCCCGTCCCGTGGCACAGATCATGGCCGAGGCCGAAGCGCTGGTGGCCGGCGGCGTCAAGGAGATCACGCTTCTTGGCCAGAACGTGAACGCCTATCACGGCATGGGCGATGGCGGCGAATGGGGCCTGGCGCGGCTGATCGCGCGCCTGTCCGAACTTCCGGGCCTGGTCCGCATTCGCTACACAACCTCCCACCCGAACGACATGAGCGATGACCTGATCGCCGCCCACGGCACGGTGGCGTCGCTGATGCCGTTCCTGCATCTGCCGGTGCAGTCCGGTTCGGATCGCATCCTGAAAGCCATGAACCGGCCATACGGCGTGACCGCGTACCGGGATGTGATTGCCAGGCTGCGCGCGGTGCGGCCCGATCTTGCGCTTTCGAGCGACTTTATCGTGGGCTTTCCCGGCGAGACCGAAAGTGATTTTGCGGCGACGCTTGATCTGGTTCGATCGGTGGGGTTCGCGCAGGCCTATTCGTTCATGTACAGTGCGCGGCCGGGCACGCCCGCGGCCCTGCTCAAGGGCGCCGTGCCGGATGATGTGAAGGCCAAACGGCTTGATCGCCTTCAGGCCTTGATCTTCGAGGGGCAGCGGGCATTCAACCTGCCGTTCATTGGACGCACGCTTCCCGTGCTGATCGAACGGCGCGGCCGGAAACCCGGCCAATGGATCGGCCGCAGCCCCCACATGCAATCGGTCCATGTCGAAGCGCCCGCGGCGGTGCAGGGCGAAATCGTGCCGGTGGTCATCGAATCGGTTGGCCGCGTCAGCCTTGGCGGCCGCCTGGTGGAATCGGAGGTGGCGAATTCTTCGGCGATTTCTTCGAGGCGCGCGTGAAACGCGCGGTGCCACGATCGGCGGCAACCGGCCGGGGACGGGCCGTTCATCTGCGGTTCGCCGACCATCGGCTGCTGCCTCTGCTGTTCGGCGATCACGACCGATTCCTGACCCGGATCGAACAGCGACTTGGCATCACCATTGCCTCGCGCGGTGATGACGTGACCCTGACGGGATCCACAAGCGCGGTGGAAGCGGGCCGGCTGACGCTCGAACGCCTGTATGCGCGCCTCGAAAACGGGCACGCGATGGATTCGGGCGAGGTTGAAAGCGCCCTCCGCCTGGCCGAACACAAGTCCGGAATGGACAGTGAATTATACACCGCGGACGAGGGCGATGACGTTCCGGCCGTGGCGACCCGCCGGCGTCGCGTTCTGGCGCGGTCGCCGGCCCAGGCCGCCTATATCCGGGCACTTCGCCAGCATGAACTGGTCTTCGGCCTGGGCCCGGCCGGAACGGGCAAGACCTATCTGGCGGTGGCGGTCGCCGTGGAAATGCTGATGGCGGGTCGGGTCGATCGCCTTGTCCTGTCGCGGCCCGCGGTCGAAGCTGGCGAACGCCTGGGGTTCCTGCCCGGCGACATGCGCGAAAAGATCGATCCCTATTTGCGGCCGCTCTATGACGCGCTCCACGACATGATCCCGGGCGACCGGGTGATGCGTCTGTTGGCCAGCGGCGAGATCGAGGTTGCGCCGCTCGCCTTCATGCGCGGCCGCACGCTCGCCAATTCCTTCGTCATCCTTGATGAAGCGCAAAACACGACGCCGGCGCAGATGAAGATGTTTTTGACTCGGCTTGGCGAACATTCGCGGTTGGTTGTCACCGGCGACCCAAGCCAGGCCGACCTGCCGCCCGGCATTGCCTCGGGATTGAACGACGCCGTCGCGCGGCTGGAAGGGATCGACGGCATTGCCATGGTCCGCTTCACCGATCGCGACGTGGTGCGGCATCAGCTGGTGGCGGCCATCATTCGCGCCTATGACGGTGGCATTGTGGCCACCCGATCGCCGCGACGGAGCCGCCGGTGAAGACGGCGCGGTCCAGGCGGTCGACGGGTCCGGCCCCGGCGGCCGAGATCGTCATTCGCATGCCATCGGCGGGGTGGCGAACGCTGGTGCCGTCGGCGCGGGCGTTGTGCCGGCGCGCGGCCCGCGCGGCCCTTGCGACCGCCAACGCCAGGGCGGTGGGCGAGATGGCCATCGTTCTTGCCGATGATGCGACGCTGCATGATCTCAACCGCGATTTTCGCGGCCAGGACAAGCCAACCAACGTGCTCGCGTTTCCGGCTGCCCAATCGGGCCCGGCCGGGGCCGAGCTGGTGCTTGGTGATGTCGTGATCGCCGCCGAAACCGTCGCCGCCGAGGCGGCCGGGCAGGGAAAGCCCGTTGCCCATCACCTGGCCCATCTTGTCGTCCATGGGGTGCTGCACCTTCTTGGCTACACCCATGATGGCAAGGCCGATTCACGACGGATGGAGGCGCTCGAGACGCAGGCGCTTCGCGCGCTCGATATTCCCGATCCCTATGTGCTGGGCGCGCCGCCGGCCCGCCGGAAACGCCCATGAGCGACGATCCGCCCTCCCCCGCCGCTCCGGCCAAGGCCGGCCCTGCCACGGCTTCTGAACGGCGATCGCCCCTTGAACCGCTGCTGGGCTGGCTGCGCGGCCGCAAGCGCCGCGGCAATGGTGAAGAGGCGCTGCGCGAGACGCTGGAAGAGCTGATCGAGGAAGGCGAGGCGGGCGAAAGCCTGGGCACGCATGAATGGGTCCTGCTTCGCAACATCCTCAACCTGCGCACGCTGTCGGTCGACGATATCAGCGTGCCCCGGGCCGATATCGTGGCGATCGAGGAACGCGCGAGCTTCGAAGACGTGCTGCGCCTGGTTATCCAGGAAGCCCATTCGCGCCTGCCCGTCTATCGCGGTCAGCTCGATGAAATCATCGGCATGGTCCACATCAAGGACCTGCTGGCGATGGTCGGCCAGGAGCGCCGCTTTCGCGTCACCAAGATCCTGCGTGAAGTCCTGTTCGTTGCGCCCAGCATGCGCGTCCTCGATCTGCTGCAGGAAATGCGGGAAAAACGCGTCCATATGGCCCTGGTGGTCGACGAATATGGCGGCATCGACGGGCTGGTGACGATCGAGGACATGATCGAGGCCATCGTCGGCAACATCGAGGATGAATATGACGTCGAAGTGCCGCAGGTGGTCGAAGGTCCGGATGGCAGCCTGATTGCCGCCGGCCGGACCGCGATCGAGGAATTCGAGGCCCGGGTTGGCGCGGTGCTGACGCCCGAAGAACGCGAGGCCGACATCGATACGCTGGGCGGACTGGTCTTTGCGCTTGCCGGCCGCGTGCCCAGCCGTGGCGAAATCATCCATCATCCGGCGGGTCTTGAATTCGAGATTCTTGACGCCGATCCGCGCAGCATCCGGCGGATGCGGATCATCCGAAAGCCAGCGGGTGCCGCTGGGGGTGGCGAAGGGACCGATGCGCCGCCGGCCACCGCCGATTCGACCTGAGCCAGACGCCCTTTCGCGGAACCTGAATCATGTCGCTGTTCTCGGCTATCGGCCGCCTGGCGGCCCGGGTGCGATCGCTGGGGCGCGGGCGCCAGGCAATCCTCGCGCTGGGGCTGGGCGGGCTTGCCGCCACGGCGTTTCCGCCCCTTGATGCCGTCCCGCTGTATGCCGTTGGCTTGACCGGCCTTGTCTGGCTGCTGGAATCCGGCAACGCCCGGCGCGCCGCGGCGACGGGATGGCTGTACGGCGTCGGCCATTTCGGTGTCGGCCTTCATTGGGTCGCCTATGCGTTGCTGACCGATCCCGGCCGCTATGGCTGGATGGTTCCGTTCGCAGTGCTGGGGCTGGCGGCCGGGCTTGCGATCTTTGTTGCCGGCGCGGCCTTTCTTGCCCGCTGGCTTGCGCCGCAGGGCGGCACCGGCCTGGTGCTGGCCCTGGGCGCGGCATGGGGCCTTGCCGAATGGCTGCGCGGCCACGTTCTGACCGGCTTTCCGTGGATCCTGGCCGCCCATGTCTGGGATTTCGATCCGGTGCCGCTTCAGGCCGCCTCGGTTGTCGGGACGTATGGGCTAAGCCTTGCGACGGCGTGGATCGGGGCCGCGCCAGCCCTTCTTGGATGCAAGACCATGCTGTCCGGGCATGCCCGCCGTGGGGTTTTCGCCACGCTTGCTGCCGCCGTGGCGATCCTGTCCATCATCTGGGTGGGTGGCAGCCTGCGCCTGATGACGGCGCAAGACCGCTTCGTGCCGGGCGTCATGTTGCGCATTGTCCAGCCCAATATCGCGCAAACCCACAAGTGGGTCGCCGCGTTGCGCCAATCCCATTTCCAGCGCCACCTCGATCTTAGCCGCGATGCGCGATCGGATGGCATCACCCATGTCATCTGGCCGGAAACGGCGACGCCGTTTGCGCTGGGCGAAGAGCCGGACCGCCGCGCCATCATGCGCGACGTGGTGCCGGGCGGCGGCGCCCTGATCACGGGAACGCTGCGTGTCGAAGGCCGCGGCCCGTCGTTCCGGGTCTGGAATGCCTTGCAGGGGATCGATTCGAACGGGACGATCGTCGGCACCTATGACAAGGCGCACCTTGTTCCCTTTGGCGAATACATGCCGCTGCGGCAATGGCTCGACATCGCCAAGATCACCCCCGGCAGCACGGATTTCTCGGCCGGTCCAGGACCGCGGACGCTGCGGTTTCCCGGCCTGCCGCCAACCAGCCCGCTCATCTGCTACGAAGTGATTTTTCCGGGCGCCGTGGTCGATCCGGCCGACCGGCCGGCCTGGCTTCTTAACGTGACCAATGATGCCTGGTTCGGCCTGAGCCCGGGGCCGTATCAGCATTTGGCCGCGGCCCGGCTGCGAACGGTCGAGGAAGGGCTGCCCCTGGTGCGCGCGGCCAACACCGGAATTTCCGCCGTGATCGACCCCTATGGACGTTTTGCAGGAAGGCTGGGGCTTGGCGAGGCCGGCGTGCTTGACCAGCGGCTGCCGGACGCGCTGGCGTCACCCCCGCCTTATGCGCGGCTGGGCGACAGCCCGTTTGCCCTGGCGGCCGGGCTGACCTTGGGCCTGGTCGGATGGGCAAGGTTCAGGGGGCGGGCGACACGGTCGTAGACAGGTCAAGGTCTTATCCCGAACTGACGCAAACTGATAGCCAGTAAAACTTTAGATCATAAGAGCTTTTGTGTTGGTTGTACTGTTGCAAGCATACTATAGTTAGAAACAACCGAAGGTACCCTGCGCAAGCGGGGGGGCCGGCGCGGCTGCCAAGGAGGGCGGGCGGGCCTGCTCGCGGTCAACCGCACATAGTTTGGGAGAGCCCATGGGTAGGGCGAATCCGATCGACGCCCATGTGGGTGCCCGCCTTCGCCAGAGGCGCGCCTTGCTGGGCCTGAGCCAAGACAAGCTTGCACGCAGCCTGGGTCTGACATTCCAGCAGATCCAGAAGTATGAGCGCGGGACGAACCGGATCAGCGCCGGGCGGCTTTACCAGCTGGCGACGGCGCTTGCGGTGCCGGTCGGGTATTTCTATTCCGGTCTTGAGCGGGCGGACGCTGACCCGGCGGCCGGCCCGGTCGCGCCGCTGCAGCCGGCCAATGTGCACGTGATGGGTGACGCCGGGGCGGCCGGGCCGCGCGGCATTGACAATGGCGCGATGCCGGGGGCCAGGAACGGGCTTTGCGAGACCCCGGCCGGCGATGTCGGCGATGTGCTGTCGAGTCGCGAAACCCTGGATCTTGTCCGCGCCTATTACCGGATTTCCAGCCACAAGCTGCGACGCCGCGTGCTGGAACTTGTTCGTGCGATCGACAGTGGCGCCGCCCAGGTTCCGAAAGCCAAGCCCAGCGTCATCGCCCGCAACAATCGTTTCGCCGCTTTGCGCACGAAGCGTCGTCAGGGTTAATCGTGCCTTTCGCTGCGCCGGGCGGTGTCGTGCCCCGTGCTTGACGGCTGCGGGTTTCGCTGCCACAAGACGCCGTTTCGCCGCGGGCGATTCGACAGCTCTGGTTCACGTATCAGTTTGTTCATCCGATTGTGGCAGAACGCCGCGGCGCGCCAGGAATTTGGGCGCCAGGAATCTGGACACCAGGAAGCTGGCGCACACGGTCGTGCGCCGCGCCCATAAGCGCCACGGCGTGGGCGTCGTCAGGCAAGGAGGCTAACAGTGCTGAAGGGCAAGTACCTGTTCACGAGCGAGTCGGTATCCGAAGGGCATCCCGACAAGGTTTGCGATCGCATTTCCGACGCCGTTGTCGATGCCTATCTGACTGCCGATCCCTATGCGCGGGTGGCCTGTGAAACCCTGGTCACGACCAATCGGATCGTGCTGGCTGGCGAAGTCCGGGGGCCGGCCTCGATCACCCAGGACCACATCGAAGACGTCGCCCGCAAATGCGTGCGCGAGATCGGCTACGACCAGGCCGGTTTCCATTGGAAACACGCCAAGGTCGATGTCCTGCTTCACAGCCAGTCTGCCGATATCGCCATGGGCGTCGACGCGGCCGGCAACAAGGACGAGGGTGCGGGCGATCAGGGCATCATGTTCGGCTTTGCCTGCACCGAAACCGATGCGTTGATGCCGGCGCCCATCTATTATGCCCATGCCATCCTTCGCTCGCTCGCCGAGGCCAGGCATTCGGGTGCCGAACCGGGCCTCAAGCCTGACGCCAAGAGCCAGGTCACGCTTCAGTACGAGAACGGCAAGCCGGTTCGCGCCACCTCGGTGGTTGTCTCGACGCAGCATGCCGAGGATCTGAGCCAGGAAGACGTGCGCGAGATCGTGCGCCCGCATGTGGTGAACTGCCTGCCCAAGGGCTGGATGTGTCCGGAACAGGAATTCTACGTCAACCCGACCGGCCGGTTCGTGATTGGCGGCCCCGACGGCGATTGCGGCTTGACCGGCCGCAAGATCATTGTCGACACCTATGGCGGCGCGGCGCCCCACGGCGGCGGCGCCTTTTCGGGCAAGGACCCGACCAAGGTGGACCGTTCGGCCGCCTATGCCTGCCGCTACCTGGCCAAGAACGTGGTTGCGGCCGGTCTTGCCGAACGCTGCACGATCCAGGTTTCCTACGCGATCGGCGTCGCGAGGCCCCTGTCGGTCTATATCGACACCGACGGCACCGGCCAGGTCGACGAAGCCAAGCTGGCCCGCGTTCTTCAGGACCTTGTGAACCTGTCGCCGCGCGGGATTCGCGAACACCTGAAGCTGAACCGTCCGATCTATGCCCGCACCGCGGCCTATGGCCATTTCGGCCGCGCGCCCGAGGCCGACGGCGGCTTTTCGTGGGAACGCACCGATCTTGTTCCGTCTCTGAAGTCGGCCTTCGGCTAACGCGACGGCAGGCAAAAGGACGGCAAGGCCATAACGCAGGGCAGGGTCGAACCGGGCGGCACGGATCCCATCCGCAGCTATGGCCGCCGCCGTGGGCGAAAGCTCCGGTCCCAGCGCCAGAATCTGCTGCGCGGGAAACTGCCTGCCTTGCGGGTTCTGGGCCCGCTCGACCAGCCCGGCGGGCTTGATCCGGCGCGCCTGTTCCAGCCGCCGGTGGACACCGTCTGGCTGGAGATCGGCTTCGGCGCGGGCGAGCATCTGGCCTGGCAGGCTGCCGCCCACCCCGGCATCGGCTTCATCGGGTGCGAACCCTTCGTGAATGGCGTGGGCGCCCTTCTGGCCGAGATCGAGCGGACATCCCTGGCCAATGTCCGCATCCATGATGATGACGCGCGGCCCCTGCTTGGGGCGCTTGCCCCGGGCTCGATCGGCCGCTGTTTCATCCTGTTTCCCGATCCCTGGCCGAAACAGCGTCACCACAAGCGCCGGCTGATCGGGCCGGCAACCGTCGATGCCTTGGCCCGGGTCCTGGCCGATGGTGCGGAGCTTCGGGTGGCGACCGACGATCCCGCTTATCTGGCCTGGATCCTGGCGGTTGTGCGGGCCCACGGGGCTTTCGCCTGGGTCGTCACCGGCCCTGCCGACTGGCGGGTCCGGCCGCCGGATTGGCCGGCAACCCGCTATGAACTGAAGGCGCGCGAAGCGGGGCGGATGCCATCGTTTCTGCGATTCAAGCGCCGGCCCCGCCCGCCGATGGCCGCCCGAACCACTTGAAAAATCGGCGTCCATGCCGTATCTGGTATGGAAAATCCTGGCGGATCGGACGGGGACGGCCGGTCTTGAATGGGTGGGCTAAATGCCCGCCTTTTTGTTTGGGGCAACGGTCTGTCTGCCGGATGTCGGGCCTGTGGCCCCGATGCGTGATCCGGACGGCGAAGAGTTGGGCATGGCAATCGCTGATCGCATCGCGACCCTAATCGAGCCGAGCCTGGTGGCCATGGGCTACAGCCTGGTCCGGGTGCGCCTGGCTTCGGGCGGCCGGCCCGTGCTGCAGATCATGGCCGAGCCGAAAGAGGACCGGCCGATGACGGTCGAGGATTGCGCTGACATCAGCCGCACGGTTTCGGCGCTGCTTGATGTCGATGACCCGATCGGCGGCGCCTATTCCCTCGAAGTCTCGTCGCCCGGGATCGACAGGCCGCTGGTGCGGGAAGATGATTACCGCCGTTTCAGCGGCTTCGAGGCCAGGATCGAAACGCGCGAGCCGCTGAATGGCCGCCGCCGTTTCCAGGGCCGGCTGGACGGAATTGTGAATGGCAGCGTGCGTCTCGACATCGAAGGCCGTGCCGCAGAGATTCCCTTTGCGGCCATCGAACGCGCCAAGCTCGTCCTGACGGACGACCTGCTGGCGGCCTTCGCCAAGACTTGAACGATGGGACAGGACGACAATGGTAACGACGGCTGAAATCCGGACCGAGCTTCTGCAGGTTGCTGACGTGGTCGCACGCGAGAAATCGATCGACCGCGAAGAGGTTCTGCAGGCCATGGAACTTGCCATCCAGAAGGCGGGGCGGTCCAAGTACGGCCACGAGCATGACATCCGGGCGGTGATCGACCGCAAGACCGGCGCCATTCGTCTGGCGCGGTATCGCGAAATCGTCGAGACGGTCGAGAACGAATTTACCCAGATCTCGAAGGCCGAGGCTGAGCGGATCGATCCGAAAAAGGCGGTCGGCGATTTCCTGATCGATGCCTTGCCGCCGATCGATTTCGGCCGCATCGCCGCCCAGACCGCGAAACAGGTGATCGTTCAGCGCGTCCGCGAAGCCGAACGGGAACGCCAGTTCGATGAATACAAGGATCGCGTCGGCGAGATCGTGAACGGTCTCGTCAAGCGGGTCGAGCATGGCAATGTGACGGTCGATCTTGGCCGTGCGGAAGCGATGCTGAAACGGGACGACACGCTTCCCCGCGAAAGCCTGCGGGTCGGCGACCGCGTGCGGGCCTATATCGAAGACGTGCGCCGCGAGCCGCGCGGACCGCAGATCTTCCTGTCCCGCACCCATCCCAAGTTCATGGCCAAGCTGTTTGCCCAGGAAGTGCCTGAAGTCTATGACGGCATCATCGAAATCAAGTCGGTTGCCCGCGACCCCGGCAGCCGCGCCAAGATCGCCGTGCTGTCGAACGACTCGGGCATCGATCCGGTCGGCGCCTGCGTTGGCATGCGCGGCAGTCGCGTGCAGGCGGTGGTCGGCGAACTGATGGGCGAAAAGATAGACATCATTCCCTGGTCGGCGGACCCCGCCGCTTTCATCGTCAACGCACTGGCGCCGGCCGAAGTGACCAAGGTCGTGCTGGACGAAGATGCGCGGCGCATCGAGGTGGTGGTGCCCGACGATCAGCTTAGCCTGGCGATCGGCCGGCGCGGCCAGAATGTGCGGCTTGCCTCGCAGCTGACCGGCTGGGACATTGACATCCTGACCGAGGGCGAGGAGTCGGAGCGGCGTGGCGAGGAGTTCCGCTCGGCAACCGCCCTGCTGCAGGAAGCGCTCGACGTCGACGATGTCATTGCCCGGCTGCTTGTCACCGAAGGCTTCCGCGCGGTCGAGGAGGTTGCCTTCGTGGCGGTCGATGACCTGGCCCGGATCGAAGGCTTCGACGAGAACATCGCGACGGAACTGATCAGCCGCGCGCAGACCTATGTTGAAGAACAGAACCGCCGGCTGACCGAACGTCGGCACGAGCTTGGCGTCAGCGACGAGCTTGCCGCCATCGAGGGCCTGACGCCGGCGATGCTGGTGGCGCTGGGCGAGAAGGGGGTCAAGACCCTGGACGATCTTGGCGATCTGGCAAGCGACGAGCTGACCGAGATCGTCGGTGCGGGGGCCCTGACGCCGGATGACGCCAACGCCATCATCATGGCAGCGCGGGCGCATTGGTTTGCAGACGAGGCCAAGAGCGGCCCCGAGGCCGGAGCGTGAGCCCGCATGGCCCTGATGCGTCCGAACCGAAAGGCCGACCGATCGGCGCTGGCGCGAACCGGCGGCCGTGACGATGGCGATGCCGCGTCCGAGCGGCGTTGCCTGGTCACGGGCGAGACCGGGGCGAAGGACGGGCTGATCCAGTTCGTGATCGGTCCCGATGGCGCCGTGGTTCCTGATATCGCCGAGCGCCTGCCAGGCCGTGGTTTGTGGTTGCTGGCGAACAAGGATATAGTAGCGCGCGCTGTGGCGAAGGGGCTGTTCAGCAAGGCGGCGCGTCAGCCCGTAAAAGCGGCGCCCGATCTTGCTCTGACCGTCGAGTCGCTTCTTGTCCGGCACTGCGTGGCGCTTCTGGGCTTGGCTCGCCGGTCTGGCCAGGCGACGTCGGGCTTCGAAAAGGTGCAGGCGTGGCTGCGCGGCGGGCAGGTCGGACTTCTGGTCGAAGCCCGGGACGGAGCAGCCGATGGCCGGCGGCGATTGACTGCCCGGGCGGGCGCGGCCGTCGTCGTTGACGTTTTGACTGCGGCCGAGATCGGCGAGGCCTTTGGGCGCGAACGGCAGGTGCATGTAGCGCTGGCGCGCGGACGATTGGCCGAACGCTTGGCCCGCGAGGGCACGCGTCTGGCGGGTTTTCGCCAGGAGCCAAGGACTGAGGATAGCGGAGAACAATGACAGATACGAAAGAAAACCCGGGCAAGGGTCGGCTCAGCCTCTCGCGTCCAGGCGGTATCGAGCTCAAGAAGATCGTCGAAACCGGCCAGGTTCGGCAGAACTTCTCGCATGGCCGCTCCAAGGCGGTCACCGTCGAGGTGCGCAAGCGCCGCAGCTTGACGCGCGAGGACCTTGCCCAGGCCAAGCCGGCCGCCGGCGCCGAGCCGGCGGCAAAGCCCGCCACGCCCGCGCCCGAGGATCAGGCCCGACGTGCGGTTCAGCGCGCCCTGACCGACGAGGAACGCGCGACGCGTCTCAAGGCACTCGAAGATTCGCGCCATGTCGAACCGGAGCTGAAGGCCGTCAAGACGGTTGCGGCTCTTCATGCTGCGGTGGCCGAGGAAGAGGCGAAGCGCCGCGCGGCCGAGGAAGAGGCGAAGCGTCAGGCCGAGGAAGAAGAGATCAGACGCCGGGCCGATGAGGAAGAGCATCGCAAGGCCGAGGAGACCCGTGCCAAGAAGGCCGGCGAGGAGATGGCCGCAAAACTGGCGGGCGTCGAATCCGCCCGCAAGCCGGCGGCCGAGCCGGAAAAGCCGCCGGCCAAGCCCGCAGCCCGCCCGGCCGCGGTTGTGGCCGAGGACGAAGACGAGGTCGAGCGCGAACGCACGAAGCGGGCGGCCGCCAAGCTGCCCCGGCCCAGTGTGCCGACGCGGCGCGACGAGCCGCGCCGGCGGGCCGGCCGGCTTACCATCGCCCAGGCGCTCGATTCCGATACCGATCGCATGCGCAGCTTGGCGTCGGTCAGGCGCCAGCGCGAGCGCGCGAAAAAGCAGGCCCATGGTGCGGACGAAAGCCAGGCCAAGGTCGTGCGCGATGTGGTGATTCCTGAATCCATCACCGTCCAGGACCTGGCCAGCCGCATGGCCGAACGCGGCGCCGAGGTCATCAAGACCCTGATGCGGATGGGCGTGATGGCCACCATCACCCAATCCATCGATGGCGATACCGCTGAACTGGTGGTGACCGAATTCGGCCACCGCGTCAAGCGTGTCAGCGCGGCCGACGTCGAAATCGGCGTCAAGGGCGAGGCCGACACCGCCGAGCATCTTGAATCCCGCGCGCCGGTCGTCACGGTCATGGGCCATGTCGACCATGGCAAGACCTCGCTTCTTGATGCTTTGCGCAAGACGGACGTTGCGGCCCACGAAGCGGGCGGCATCACCCAGCATATCGGCGCATACCAGGTGAGGCTTGCATCGGGTCAGCACATCACGTTCCTCGACACTCCCGGCCACGAGGCCTTTACCGCCATGCGTGCCCGTGGCGCCAAGGTCACCGATATCGTGGTCCTGGTCGTCGCGGCCGACGACAGCGTGATGCCGCAGACGATCGAGGCCATCGCGCATGCCAAGGCGGCCAATGTTCCGCTGGTGGTAGCGATCAACAAGATCGACAAGCCGGGCGCCAATCCCAACAAGGTCCGCACCGAGCTGCTGCAGCATGGCGTGCTGCTTGAAGGAATGGGCGGCGACGTTCTGGCGGTCGAGGTGTCGGCGCTGGCGGGCACCAATCTTGGCAAGCTCGAGGAATCGATCCTGCTGCAGGCGGAAATCCTGGATCTCAAGTCGAATCCGAACCGACCTGCCGAGGGCGTGGTGATCGAGGCGAAGCTCGACCGCGGCCGCGGGCCGGTCGCAACCGTGCTGGTTCAGCGCGGCACGTTGCGGGGCGGCGATATTGTGGTGGCCGGCAGCGAGTGGGGCCGTGTGCGCGCCCTGGTCGATGATCGCGGCCGCAAGGTGGCCGAGGCGGGCCCGGCCGTTCCCGTCGAAATCCTGGGACTGAGCGCCACGCCGGATGCCGGCGACGAATTCTCGGTCGTGGCGAGCGAATCGCGGGCGCGCGAAGTGACCGAATTCCGCCGCCAGCGGGCGCGCGACAAGCGCGTCAGCAGCGGCGTGCGCGGCACGCTTGAACAGATGATGAGCCGGATCGCATCCGGCGAAGGCCAGCGCGAGCTGGCCGCCATCGTCAAGGCGGACGTGCAGGGCTCGGTCGAGGCGCTGGTCGGCGCCCTTGAAAAGATCGGTACTGACGAGGCGAAAATCCGGGTTGTTCTGGGTGGCGTCGGCGGCATCACCGAATCCGATGTCTCGCTGGCCGGGGCGTCGAAAGCCCTGGTCATCGGCTTCAACGTGCGCGCCAGCCCGCAGGCCCGCGAGATCGCCAAGCGCGATGGGGTCGAGATCCGCTACTATTCGATCATTTACGACGTGATCGACGACATCAAGAAGGCGCTGTCGGGCCTGCTTGCGCCCAGCACGCGCGAAACCATCATCGGCAACGCCCAGATCCGCGAGGTCTTCGACATCTCGAAGGTGGGCAAGGTCGCCGGATGCATGGTCACCGATGGCGTGATTCGTCGCGGTGCCCATGTTCGCCTGCTGCGCGACAATGTCGTCATTCACGAAGGTCGGCTGGGAAGCCTGCGCCGGTTCAAGGAAGAGGTGCGCGAGGTGAAGGACGGCTATGAATGCGGCATGGCTCTTGAACGCTACCAGGACATCCGCGCCGGCGACATCATCGAGTGCTTCGAGGTCGAGGAGGTTGCCCGCACCCTTTAATGCGGGCAACGGATGCAGGTCTGGGAAACGCCGGGTCGACTTCGGCTGGGTCGCGGGACGGTCATGAAAAAGGGACAGGTGCGGCAAACGGGCACGCGCCCGCTGCGCGTTGGCGAGGAGATCCGCCATGTGCTGGCCGACATCCTTGGCCGCGGCGATCTGCGCGATGAAGACCTTGCCGGTCGCCCCATCACGGTGACCGAGGTCAGCGTCAGCCCCGATCTGCGCAATGCGACGGCTTATGTCATGCCGCTTGGTGGGCGCGATGTCGCGATTGTGTTGGCCGCCCTGAAGCGCGCCGCGCCTTTTCTGCGCGGCGAGGTGGCGCGCCGCATCAGGCTGCGGTTCGCGCCGAATCTGCGGTTCGCGCTCGACGAGCGATTCGATTCGGCCGATCGGGTCGAAAAAATCCTGCACAGCCCGGCGGTTGTCCACGACCTTGACGACGATTCGCACGCCGCCTTGACCGCACAGGACGAATCCGCGACGGATGAATCCCTGAAAAACCGGGCGAAGCCATGACCGATCCGGTGCCGGCCCGCGCCGGGCGCCGCCGCCGGCGGCCCGAGCGGGGCTTGAGCGGCTGGCTGGTCGTCGACAAGCCAAGCGGCCTGACCTCGGCCCAGGCGGTGGCGCGGGTGAAGCGGCTGACCGGCGCCGCCAAGGCCGGCCATGCCGGCACCCTTGATCCTCTGGCGACCGGGGTTCTGCCGATCGCGCTGGGCGAGGCGACCAAGACCGTTTCCTATGTGATGGATGGGGCGAAGACCTACCGCTTCACGGTGCGCTGGGGAGAAGCCCGCTCGACCGACGACGCCGAAGGCCCGGTCACCGCCACCCATTCCGGCCGGCCGGCCGAGGCTGAAATCCAGGCGGTCCTGCCCCGCTTCCGGGGCCAGATCGAACAGGTGCCGCCCGTCTTTTCGGCAATCAAGGTCGAGGGGCGGCGCGCCTATGAGATGGCCCGCGCCGACCAGGCGGTTGTCCTTGCGTCCCGCCGGGTCATGATCCGCCGCCTGGATCTGGTTGCCAGGCCCGATGCCGACCACGCCGTCTTCGAGGTTGAATGCGGCAAGGGCACCTATATGCGCAGCCTGGCCCGGGACATCGCTTTGGCCCTTGGCACCGTCGGCCATGTTGCCGCCCTGCGCCGTCTGCGGGTCGGCAGGTTCGGCGAAGAACAGGCGATTTCGCTGGAACAGGAAGACCATATGGGGCATAGTCCCGCGCTTGTTGCGCACCTGCTTCCGATCGAGACCGCGCTGGACGACATCCCGGCACTGGCCTTGACGGAGACCGAGGCCCGCAAACTCCGAAGCGGCCAGGACCGTCGCGTTGCCCGAGGGCAGCCAAGACGGCCAGGCGGCCGGTGAAGGGAGCGGGGGTCTTGTCCGCATCATTTCCGGTGGACGGATGATTGCCTTGGCCCGCGTGGCCGATGGCAGCATCCGAACGGTGCGATGGGATCAATCTCTAGCCAGAAGGAAGATACGATGTCGGTTACGCCGGAACGCAAACAGGGCGGTCATTTCCGAATTCGCACGCCGGTCGGGCGATACGGGGTCCGCCGAGGTGCAGGTCGCAGTCTTAAGCGAGCGGATTCGCAACCTCACCGACCATCTCGAATATCACAAGAAAGATCACCACTCGCGGCGCGGCCTTCTGGTCATGGTGGGCCAGCGTCGGCGGCTGCTTGATTACCTGAAGCGCAGTGATCCGAAGCGCTACGAAGACCTGATCCAGCGGCTTGGCTTGCGCCGCTAGGCGTCCTGGGTGGCGTGGAGAGCATTACGACAGGCGTTCTGTATGCGCCGTCCGCCGGTGCGCGGGCGGCCGCCAGGGTGACAGGCTGTGCATCGCCGCGATGCGCCGGCCTGTCGTGCTGCGCGACGGGGCTGGCCCTCCGCCATGGCGGCGGCAGGGCGATCTGCTAGGAAGGTTGGAAGGAAGGGAAGGACGATATGTTCAGCGTGCACCGCAAGGAAATGATGTGGGGTGGTCGGCGCCTCGTGATCGAGAGCGGCAAGATTGCCCGTCAGGCGGATGGCGCCGTCGTGATCCGGTACGAGGAAACCACGGTGCTTTGCACCGTTGTCGCGGAAAAGACCCAACGGCCGGGTATCGATTTCTTTCCGCTGACCGTCAACTACCAGGAACGCAGCTATGCGGCCGGCAAGATCCCGGGCGGCTTTTTCAAGCGCGAGGGTCGGCCGACCGAAAAGGAAACGCTGACTTCGCGCCTGATCGATCGCCCCATTCGTCCGCTGTTCGCCAAGGGCTTTCGCAACGAGACACAGGTCATCTGCACCGTTCTGAGCCACGATCTCGAGAATGATCCGGACATCGTGTCGATCGTCGGGGCCTCGGCCGCGCTGACCCTGTCGGGCGTGCCCTTCCTTGGCCCGGTCGCCGGCTGCCGGGTCGGCTACATCAATGGCGAATATGTTCTCAATCCGCGCCTCGACGAAATGTCGAATTCGCAGCTTGATCTGGTCGTCGCCGGCACGGCCGAGGGCGTTCTGATGGTCGAGTCGATGGCGTCCGAGCTGTCAGAAGAGGTGATGCTGGGCGCGGTTGTGTTCGGCCACCAGCAGATCCAGCCTGTCATCGGCGCCATCATCGAACTGGCCGAGCTTTGCGCAAAAGAGCCCTGGCAGGTTCCAGAACCGGCGCCCGAGGCGGCGCAGGTCACCAGCCGCGTCGAAGCGGTTGCCGAGGCTGAATTGCGCGCCGCTTACGGCGAATCGGCAAAACAGGCGCGGCATGAAAAGATCGGCCAGGTCAAGGATCGCGTCATGGCGACGCTGGAAGCCGAAAGCCTGCCGGTCCCGCTTGGCGCCGAAGCGTTCAAGTCGCTTGAAAAGGATATCGTGCGCGGCACGATCCTGAAGACCGGGCGGCGCATCGATGGCCGCGATACATCGACCATCCGGCCGATCGTGTGCGAGGTGGGCGTCGTGCCCCGCCTGCATGGCAGCGCCCTGTTCACCCGTGGCGAAACGCAGGCCCTGGTGGTGACGACGCTTGGCACGGGCCAGGACGAGCAGATCATCGACGCGCTTGACGGCGATTATCGCGAAAATTTCATGCTGCACTACAATTTCCCGCCCTATTCGGTGGGCGAGGTGGCGTTCCTGCGATCGCCAGGCCGGCGCGAGATCGGCCATGGCAAGCTTGCCTGGCGCGCGGTCCGGCCGCTTCTGCCGGCGCGCGAGGCGTTCCCCTACACGGTTCGCGTCGTGTCCGAAGTGACCGAGTCGAACGGATCGTCGTCGATGGCGACGGTTTGCGGCACCTCGCTCTCGATGATGGATGCGGGCGTTGCGCTCAAGCGCCCGGTGGCGGGCATCGCCATGGGCCTGATCAAGGAAGGCAGCGAATACGCCGTCCTTTCGGACATCCTGGGTGACGAGGATCACCTGGGCGACATGGACTTCAAGGTTGCCGGCACCAGCGAGGGCATCACGGCCCTTCAGATGGACATCAAGATCACCAGCATCACGGCCGAAATCATGCGCCGTGCCCTGGATCAGGCGCGCGCCGGACGCCTGCACATTCTGGGCGAGATGGAACGGGCCATTGGCACCGCGCGCGAAGGCGTCAGCGCGCATGCGCCGCGGATCACCGTCATCCAGGTTCCGAAAGACAAGATCCGCGAGATCATCGGCACCGGCGGCAAGGTCATCCGCGAGATTTGCGAAGTGACCGGCGCCAAGATCGACATCGAGGATGACGGGACCGTCAAGGTCGCGGCGGTCGATCAGGCCGCAAGCGACAAGGCGATCGAGTGGATCCGCAACATCGTCGCCGAGCCCGAGGTCGGTGTCGTCTATAGCGGCAAGGTGGTGAAGGTCGTCGATTTCGGCGCCTTCGTGAACTTCCTCGGCGCCCGCGATGGCCTGGTCCATATCAGCGAGCTGGCGCCACGCCGGGTGGCCAAGGTTGGCGATGTCGTCAAGGAAGGCGATATGGTCAAGGTCAAGGTGATCGGTGTCGATGACCGGGGCAAGGTCAAGCTCAGCATGAAGGCCGTCGATCAGCAGACCGGCGCCGACATTGCGAAGGACGATGCGCCCAAGGCCGAGTAGGGCCAAGACCGAGCGGGGGCCAAGGCCAGGCTTGGTAATGCGGCCAGGCTTGGCAATGCGGTCTGGCCGCGGCGAAGCAAGGAGCCCATATGGCAGAGGCATGGCTCAGTCGACCGGAACCGCGGCAGGGCAGGCCATCCGGCCTGCCGGGTAGTGCCGTCGTTGAATCGCGGGAGCGCTCGGAATGAAGGCCTTGAATGCCATCCTGTTGTCGGGCCGCGAAGTCCTGCCCCTGATCGAAGGGGGCAAGGGCATTTCGGTTTCCAACGGTGAAAGCTCGGGCGCCTGGGCCAGGCGTGGCGGGGTCGGCACCTTTTCGGGGGTGAACGCCGATTCCTTCGACGAGAACGGCCGCCTCATTCCCATGGTCTATCGGGGGCGCACCCGCCGGGAACGCCATGAAGAACTGATCGCCTATGCGATCAGGGGCGGCATCGTCCAGGCCCGCATCGCCCATCAGATCGCGGCGGGCCAGGGGCGCATCCACATGAACATCCTGTGGGAGATGGGTGCCGCCGAACGCGTGCTGCTTGGCATTCTGGAAGGCGCCAAGGGCCTGATCCACGGCGTCACCTGCGGCGCCGGCATGCCGTATCGGATCGCCGAGATCGCGGCCCGCTATTCGGTCTATTACTATCCGATCGTGTCATCGGCCCGGGCGTTTCGCGCCCTGTGGAAGCGCGCCTATCACCGCTTTTCCGACTGGCTGGGCGGGGTGGTCTATGAAGACCCGTGGCTGGCCGGCGGGCATAACGGGCTGTCGAATGCCGAAGATCCGACCAGGCCGCAGGACCCCTATCCGCGCGTGGTCGAATTGCGCGGCCAGCTCCGTGAATTCGGGATGGACCATACGCCCATCTTCATGGCCGGCGGCGTGTGGTACCTGCGCGAATGGGAACAGTGGCTCGATAACCCCGAGGTCGGCCCGATCGCATTCCAGTTCGGCACCCGCCCCTTGATCACCCAGGAAAGCCCGATCTCGGCTGAATGGAAACAGCGGCTCATCACCCTTAAGCCGGGCGACGTGTTCCTGAACCGCTACAGCCCGACCGGGTTCTGGTCGTCGGCGGTCAACAACCGGTTCATCCAGGAGCTGCGCGAACGGAGCGAGCGCCAGGTTGCCTTCACTATGTCGCCGGTCGGCGAACACACCGAAGCGTTCCCGATCGGCGCCCGCGCGCGGATCGTCTATCTGACGCCGGCCGACAAGACCCGGGCCCAGGCCTGGGTGCAGGCGGGCTTCATCGAAGGTTTGAAAACGCCTGATTCGACGCTGATTTTCGTCGACCCGGAGCGTGCCAATCAGATCCGCCGCGATCAGATCGAATGCATGGGATGCCTGTCGGCCTGCACCTTCAGCAACTGGGCCCAGAACGAACAGGGGACCATTGGCCGCAAGGCCGACCCGCGCTCGTATTGCATCCAGAAAACCCTGCAGGATATCGGCCATGGCGGCGATGTGGACGGGCAGCTCATGTTCGCCGGCCACAACGCCTATCGATTCGGCGAAGATCCGTTCTATCGGAACGGATTCGTGCCGACTGTCAGCCAGTTGATCGATCGGCTGTTGACCGGCGACTGACAGGATCGGCCATGCCCGTGCCGCTGACACGGGTCATTAACCATAGCGGTCAACTCGGGTGTTCGGCGGCTTGTGAGAACACTTCTCGGCAGCATCGAAAACCCAACTAAAAGCTCATTAAACGGCTTGATTCTAGGCTCCAAATGATCATATTGCGTGCCATGAATAGCGAACGCCCATACAGCCGTGCGGCCGCTGCTTTGCGGCAAGCCGGCCTCCGTGCCACGCGGCAACGCCTGGCGCTGGCAAGATTTCTCCTCGACCGTGGCGACTGTCACCTGACCGCCGAATACCTTCATGGCGAGGCGCAGCGCGTCGGAATCAGGGTCTCGCTTGCCACCATCTACAACACGCTTCACCAGTTCACCCGCGCCGGCATCCTGCGCGAGGTGGTGGTCGGGCCGGGACGTTCGTACTTCGACACCAACACCAGCAATCACCATCACTTCTACTTCGAAGGCGACGGGTCGATCGTTGACATTCCGCCGGGCAGCATCGATTTCCCGACCGCCCCGACCGTTCCGGCCGGCACCCGCATCAGCCGGATCGACGTCATCGTCCGCCTTGAGGGCAGTTTTAAAACCCAAAACTGACCTTTTTTGTCAGACGTATAAAATATATTTCAGAAAACTTCTAATCTGATTGACACCCGACCGGGTGCCTCCCCATATTGGCTTTGTGGCGTTCGGCCGCGGGCCATGATGTGGCGCTGTGTCCAGATCGCCAAAGACATTCACGATCCTGATTGTCGCCCAACCCACAAGGAGGGAAGCATGAAATCTCTGAAAGGAACGAAGACCCAAGACAACCTGAAGGCCGCCTTCGCGGGCGAGTCCCAGGCCAATCGCCGCTATCTCTATTTCGCTCAGAAGGCCGATGTCGAAGGCTACAACGATGTCGCCGCCGTCTTTCGGTCCACCGCCGAAGGCGAAACCGGCCATGCCCACGGCCATCTCGAGTTCCTCGAGCAGGTTGGCGATCCGGCCACCGGCGAGCCGATCGGTCCGACGGCTCTCAACCTGAAGGCCGCGATTGCCGGCGAGACGCACGAATACACGGACATGTATCCGGGCATGGCCCGCACCGCCCGCGAGGAAGGCTTCGACGAAATCGCCGATTGGTTCGAAGTTCTGGCCAAGGCCGAGAAGTCCCACGCCGGGCGCTTCAGCAAGGCCCTCAAGGACGTCCAGGGCTGACACGTCACCCGGGCTAACGATCCGCTCACGGCCCGGCCGGGCACGCTGGCGCGCCCGGCCGGGAACGGCGAACGTGTCCCATCACGGAGCCGTGTTCACGGGGGCTGTCCTCACGGGGACCAGGGCGATGGAACCGAACGCACGGAGAGCAGCATGAAGGAAGGCAGTCTCGAGGCTCCGACCAGACACCCGCTCGGCTGGCAGGACGAGTCGTTCTACGACCCGGAAAAGCTTGATGCCGAGCTGCGCCGCGTCGGCGAGATCTGCCATCTCTGCCGCCGCTGCTTCAATCTGTGCGACAGCTTTCCGCGCCTGTTCGACCTGATCGACAATTCTGAATCCGGGGAACTGGACAGCGTTTCGTCCGACGGCTTCAAGGCGGTGGTCGATGCCTGCACGCTGTGCGACATGTGCTTCATGACCAAGTGCCCCTACGTGCCGCCGCACGAATTCAACGTCGATTTTCCGCACCTCATGCTGCGCTATCGGGCGGTCGAGCAGCGAGCCGGCAAGGTCGGTCTGATCGATCGCAAGCTCAACGACACCGACGCCAATGGCCGCTTGCTCGGCAGTCCCCTGGCGCCGCTTGCCAACTGGGCCAGCGATGTCGGCAACCGCGTGACACGGCCGTTGATGGAGAAAGTGACCGGCATCCATCGCGATGCCGCGCTGCCCAAGTATCATGGCAAGACATTCATGAAGCGGGCCCGCGAGACGAAACCCGAGGTCAACCGCGCCGCGCCCGCTTTCGGTCGCAAGGCTGCTATCTATGCGACCTGCTTCATCAACTACAACGACCCCGAGACCGGCCTGCTGGCAAGGCGCGTTCTTGCCCATAATGGCGTCGAAACGGAAGTGGTCTATCCGTCCTGTTGCGGCATGCCGCAGCTTGAACAGGGTGATATCGCGAACGTGGCCGAACGGGCGCGTCGCGTCGCCGTCGAGCTTGGGACGTGGATCGACCAGGGCTACGACATCGTTGCCATGGTGCCGTCCTGCGCGCTGATGCTGAAATCGGAATGGCCGCTGATCGTGCCGGACGATCCGGCCGTCAAGCGGCTGGCCGCCCATACAAGCGACATCAGCGAATACCTGGTCGATATCGGCAAGACCGAAGGGTTCGCGCCGGGTCTGAAGCCGCTGGACGGCGGCGTCACCGTGCATCTGGCTTGTCATGCCAGGGCGCAGAACATCGGCGCCAAGGCGGCCGACCTGCTTCGGCTGATTCCTGAAACGGATGTCGCGGTGATCGAGCGCTGCTCGGGCCATGGCGGCGCCTGGGGCGTGCACAAGGAGAATTTCGAAACCGCGCTCAAGGTCGGCAAGCCGGTCGCCCGCCAGGCCGCCAGCAACGGCAAGGCGCATCTGTCATCGGAATGCCCGCTTGCGGCAACCCACATCCTGCAAGGGCTTGAGCGGATCGAGGGCGCGACGGTGCCGGCCGTGGCGCCGCATCCGGTTGTCCTGCTTGCACGCGCCTATGGATTCACGGATTGAGCGATGGTCCTGATGCAAACCGGAGCACCAGTCATGTCATCCGCCAAGCACGAAATGACCCAGGCCGACATCATCGGCAACGACGTCTATGGCCCGATGCGCGCCGAACGGCGGCGACAGATTGCCGCCCTCAAGCGCAACCGCCGTGTCGAAGTGGGTCCCATCGCCACCTTCTACTTCGAGAACTACGATACGATGTGGCATCAAATTCACGAGATGCTCTACATCGAAAAGGGCGGCGACGCGCAGATCGAGGACGAACTGCGCGCCTATAATCCGCTCATCCCGAAGGGGCACGACCTGGTTGCCACCCTCATGTTCGAGATCGATGACCCGGTACGGCGGAAAAATGTTCTGGCAAGCCTGGGCGGGATCGACCACGCCGTGACGCTGATGGTGGGGGCCGACACGATCCGCGGCCAATCGGTATCCGAGGTCGAACGGACGAATGAAGCGGGCAAGGCGTCGGCCGTGCACTTCATTCGCTTCACGCTGACAGACGCGCAGATCGCTACGTTCCGGCGGCCGCGGGCGCAGATCGTGCTGGGATTTGCCCATCCGAACTATGGGCACATGGCCGTGATCCCGGAATCCGTGCGCGCCGCGCTTGCCGAGGATCTCGACTGAGGCTGGGCCTGCTAAAGCCGGGCTGGTCGGTTCAGTTTACCTTTTCGTTGGCATAGACGCCCCAGAATTCGCCCCGCTTTAGCCAGCCGCGGAAGCCGGCGATCTCGACCCTGCACCAGGCGCGCTCGCATTCCAGCAGCCGGCCGATGACGTCGGTCTCGATGCGGGCGACGACCTCGGCATCGCCGGTGGGGCGCTTGACGAGATCCCGCACCTGGCCCGTCACCACCATCATCCGTCGTCCGGACAGCATGCTTTGGTGGACCCAGCCCTCGGTTCCCTCCCAGTCGCGAATCTTGCGCCAGGAATCGAACTCGGCGACCACCTCGACCGGCATGCCGCGACGGACGAAGACCCATTCGACCGGATAACGAATGCCCGGGCCGGTGCGCAGGTTCGCTTCGCCCGCGCGCAGGCTGGTGAAGCGCGGCACCTTGCGCTCGTCGGCGCCGGCGGCCGGCGCAGCGGAAAGGCCGGCCATTAACGCTAACATCAGGGTTGACGCCAGGGCGGCTCGAACGTGGTGCAGGACGTGAAGGTGCATGTACGGCGGGGGCCCAGGATCCGGTCGGCAGCTTGGGGTTTGGAAAGGCGGATAATAACGATCGTAAAGGCCTTTGGGTCAAGCGTGCTCTCGGCAAATTGCCGGCCTGTGCTGGACAAGCCTGGCCCGGCTTGGTATGGGCAAGGCTTCGACCGCCGCGGAGGTTCGGCCGATGGCCGCCAAGAAGCCGATCGTCGTTGTAACGCGCCGCCTGCCCGACACCATTCAAGCGCGCATGAAGGAACTGTTCGAAGCGCGTCTCAATCTTGATGACGCGCCCCTCAGCCGCGATCAGCTGGTCGAGGCCGTCAAGGCGGCCGATGTGCTTGTCCCAACCGTCACCGATCGGCTGGATGCGGGGATCCTGTCCCAGGCGGGACCGCAGCTGCGGCTGATCGCGTCGTTTGGCGCCGGCGTCGACCATATCGATCTGGCCACCGCCCGCCAGCGGGGTATCGTCATCACCAACACCCCCGACGTGCTGACCGAGGATACGGCCGACATGACCATGGCCCTGATCCTTGCGGTGCCGCGCCGGCTGTCCGAAGGCGAGCGTCTGTTGCGGGCCGGGCGGTGGAAGGGCTGGACGCCCACCTTCATGCTGGGCCATCGCATCTGGGGCAAGCGGCTTGGCATCATCGGCATGGGCCGGATCGGCCGGGCGGTGGCGCGCCGCGCCAAGGGTTTCGGCCTTTCGGTGCACTATCACAACCGAAACCGGCTCCATTCGGACATCGAGGAAGATCTCGAGGCGACCTATTGGGAAAGCCTTGACCAGATGCTGGCCCACATGGACATCATCTCGGTGAATTGCCCGCACACCCCGGCCACCTTTCACCTTCTGTCCGCCCGCCGGCTCAAGCTGCTTCGGCCGCATGCCTATGTCGTCAATACGGCGCGCGGCGAGGTCATCGACGAGAACGCCATGACCCGCATGCTGATGGCCAAAGAGATCGCCGGCGCGGGGCTCGATGTCTTCGAGAACGAGCCCGCCGTCAACCCGAAGCTGGTGGCGCTCGACAACGTCGTGCTGCTGCCGCATCTGGGCTCGGCAACGGTCGAAGGCCGGATCGAGATGGGCGAAAAGGTCATCATCAACATCAAGACCTTTATCGACGGCCACAAGCCGCCGGACCGGGTGATCGACGCGTTTTTCTGATCGCGGCCGCGCGACGCCCGATCGGGATCCACCCGGCCGGCGGCAAGACCACGTCAGGAGGAAGGCGCAATGGAGATTGGCGCGCTGTTTGCGGACCTGCCCCGTTCCATGCCGGGGCAGGAGCAGCTTGACCTGATGTTGCGTCAGGTCGAATGGGGCCAGGAGGCGGGCCTCACCTCGTTCATGCTGGCCCAGCACTGGGTCTATGGCGATATCACCCATCTCCAGCCGATCCCGCTTGCCGCCCGTCTTGCCGCCGAGCTTGCACCGAAGGCGCGGATCGGCACTGCCGTCATGGTGGCGCCGGTCTATCACCCCATCGCCCTGGCCGAGGAAGCGGCAACCCTCGACATCATCACCGGGGGCCGCTTCGTGCTTGGGGTTGGCATCGGCTACAAGGAAGACGAAATCCGCGCCATGGGCATCGATCCCGCCGAGCGCGCGGCGCGGATGGAAGAAATCCTTCCCTTGCTGCCGCGCCTGTGGCGCGAGGATCGGATCTCCCATACCGGTCGCTTCTTCCGTTTCCAGGATGTCGAGCCCCATATCCGCCCGACCAGCCGATCGGGGCCGCCCGTGCTGGTCGGCGCCAAGATGCCGGCGGCTGTGCAGCGCGCCGCCCGCCTGGCGGACGGATGGCTTGCCCCGTCGAAGATCCCGTTCGATGGGCTGGAAAAGCTTTGCGACCTGTTTCATCAGACGCGGCGCGCGGCGAACCGCCCCAAGGGCACCATCACGATGCTGCGCCAGGTTGTCGTCGACCGTTCGGTCGATGCGGCGCTTGACCGTCATCTTGCCATGTCGCGGCTGCGTCTCGACGAATACGAGAAACGCTCGCTTGATCTCAGTGCCACCAATCCGGCCGGGGAAACCCGCGATGCCCGGTTCACCGCACTGCTTGGCACGCCCGACGACATCGCCAAGCGGGCCCGCTGGCTGTCGGACCGCTGCGGCGCAGACACCCTGATCACCCGGGTCGCCTGGCTTGGCATGAGCCGCGATCAGATCCGCGATGAATACAAGCGGCTGAAGGACGCTGTGGCGGCTGTCGCTGGCATCCGGAACACGCCCGGATGAACCGGCCTAGATGAACAGGATGTCGGCGGCCCTGGCCGCCTGATAGAAGCTTACGACACCGGTGATGGCAATCGCCAGGTCCTGGCGCAGCGCGTCAGGCACAAGGCCACAGGCTCGCAGGCCCGTTTCGCAGGCCATGAACGTGGCGCCAAGCTCGCGGCAGGCGCCGAGCAGGGTTTCGAACGTCGCGATGCCGGCCGCCGCAAGGGCGTTGTCCCGCGTGGCAGCGGGACGGCCCGCGCTGTCGGGGCCAAGATCGTGCCAGCCCGGGCCGGCACGGCCGGCCACGGCCAGCGCCCGGCAGGCATCCATGGTGAAGAACAGAATGGCCGGCCGGCCGACGGCAAGCGCCGCGCTGGCCATCAGCAGGGCATAATGAACGCGGCCGAAATCGCCGGAATGAATGATCAGCCCCAGGCCGCGCCGCGCCGCCCGACCCGCGTCCGCGGCGCCGGCATCGGGTTCAGGTTCAGGCGGGCGCATCGGCGGCCGGATCCTTTGGCCCCAGATGGCCGCACAGGCGGCAATAGGGGTCACGGGTTGCGCGCACCCGCATGGTGGTGGCGGCCAGCGCGTCGATCAAAAGCAGCCACCCGGCAAGGCTTTCGCCGATGCCAAGCAGTTCCTTGATGACCTCGGTTGCCTGGAACGATCCCACCAGCCCGGCCAGCGAACCCAGAACGCCGGCCTCGGCACAGGATGGCAGCGTGCCCGGCGGTGGTGGCTCGGGGTACAGGCAGCGATAGCAGGGATTGCTGCCGGGCAGGTACGGCTTGAAGGTCGAGATCTGGGCATCGAAGCGCAGCAGCGACGCCGAGACCAGCGGCTTCCCCGCCGCCAGACAGGCATCGTTCAGGACATAGCGGGTCTCGATATTGTCGCTGCCATCGGCCACCAGATCGTACGCGGCGATCAAGGCGGCGGCCGTGCTGGCATCAAGCCGCGCCTTGTGCGGGATTGCCCGCACCCCGGGGTTAAGCGCCGCGACGGCGGCGGCCGCGCTTGCCACCTTGGCGGTGCCGATGCCGGCCGTCGTATGGATCACCTGCCGCTGCAGGTTGCCAAGATCGACGACATCGTCATCGACGATGCCAAGGGTGCCGATACCGGCCGCTGCCAGATAAAGGATCAGCGGCGAGCCAAGCCCGCCAGCGCCCACCACCAGGACGCGCGCGGCCAGAAGCCGCGCCTGCCCGCTGCCGCCGATCTCGGGCAACAGGATGTGGCGGGCGTAGCGCTCGATCTGGTCCCGTTCAAGCCCGGCCATCAGGCGGTTCCCATCGCGCGTTTACAGACCTTCGAACAAGGCCGTCGACAGGTAGCGCTCGGCGAAGGACGGGACAATGGCGACGATCCGCTTGCCGGCCATGTCGGGCCGCGCCCCGATTTCCAGCGCCGCGGCGATCGCGGCCCCCGACGAGATGCCGACCGGGATCCCCTCGAGACGCGCCACCCGCCGCGCGGTGGCAAACGCGGTCTCGTTCGCCACCCGCACGATTTCGTCGATCAGCGCGGTCTCAAGGTTCTTCGGCACAAAGCCGGCGCCGATCCCCTGGATCTTGTGCGGGCCGGGCGGGCCGCCGGACAGAATGGCGCTGTCCTCGGGTTCGACCGCGATCATGCGCAGCGCCGGGTTGCGCGCCTTCAGGACCTGGCCAAGCCCGGTCAAGGTGCCGCCGGTGCCGACGCCGCTTACGATCGCGTCCACGGCGCCGCCGGTATCGCGCCAGATTTCCTCGGCCGTCGTCTCGCGATGGACCTTGGGGTTGGCCGGGTTCTCGAACTGCTGCAGCATGATGGCGGACGGCGATTCGGCGACGATCTCCTTGGCGCGCTCGATCGCGCCCCGCATGCCCTTGGCGGCCGGCGTCAGTTCGAGCTTGGCGCCCAGCAGCGAAAGCATCTTGCGGCGCTCGATCGACATGCTTTCGGGCATCGTCAGGATGAGATTGTAGCCGCGTGCGGCACAGACGAAGGCAAGGGCGATCCCGGTATTGCCCGAGGTCGGCTCGACCAGGACCGTATCGGGTCCGATCCGGCCTTCGGCTTCGGCCGCCGCGATCATCGATGCGCCGATGCGGTCCTTGACCGAGGCAAGCGGATTGAAGAACTCGAGCTTCACGACGATCTCGGCCTTCACGCCGTTTTCGGCTGCGATGCGTTTCAGCCGCACCAGGGGGGTGGCGCCGATCGTATCGACAATGCTGTCATAGATCTTGCCACGGAACTCGGGCGCGGGTCCCGATGCCTTGCTGGACGCCGACGGTTTCATGGTAAAGGTCCTTTCCTCGCGTTCATTCAGATCGTGTAATCGAGCTTGGCGCTGGCTTCGCTGCGGATGCCGGCGTCCTGAGCGCGGCGGCAAAGATCCTCGATGGTGATCGCATCGAGACGTTCCATGAACTCCTTCTGCGAATCGGCCCAGATAACGCGGACGATCTTCTGTCCAAGCTCGGACCCGCCCTCGTTCTCCAGCGCCTCTTCGTGGCGCTCCATGGCGCGGACGACGCGGACGATCTCGCCGATCGTGATGCGGCGGCGTTCCCGGGCCAACCGGTAGCCGCCGCGCGGGCCGCGCACACCGCTCAGGATCTTGGCTCGAACCAGATGCTGCATGACCTGCTCAAGGTAGCGGCGCGGGATCCCCTGGCGTTCGGTGATCTCGCGGCTCTGCACCGGGGCGCTGCCGGCGTGATAGGCAATATCGAGCACGGCTTCGATTGCGAACAAAAGTTTCTTCGGAATCCGGAACATGCTGTGGGGTTCTTCGCTCTCTATGGCTGGGAATGGATCGCCGATGTCCGGCCAGTCGAACCGAAGCCGCCTTTGCCGCGCTGGGTTTCGGGCAGCGTCTCGGTCTCGCACCACTCCAGCCGGCTGACCGGCGCGACCACCATCTGGGCGATGCGCATGCCGCGGCTGACCGTGAACGGTTCCTGGCCCAGATTGATCATCAGCACCTGGATTTCGCCGCGGTAATCGGCATCGATGGTGCCCGGGCTGTTCAGCAGCGTGATGCCGTTCCTGGCGGCAAGGCCCGAACGCGGGCGGATCTGGGCTTCGAATCCGTCCGGCAGGGCGATGGCAATGCCGGTTGGCACCAGGGTGCGCGCGCCCGGCGCAAGCACCACGTCATCGCCATTCGCGGCAAGCAGATCAAGCCCCGCCGCCTGCGCCGTCGCATAGGCCGGCAGCGGCAGGTTCGCGCCGTGCGCCAGACGTTTGATCGCGACCCTCGTCGTCATGAACCCGCGCCGTGCGCACCGTGGCCGATAGGCTGGGGGCTGACAGGCTGGTGGCCGATATGCCGGGCGATTCGCGCCGCCAGGGTTTCGGCGACATCGCGCTTGCTCATACGGGGCCAGTCCTCGACGCCATTGCCGGTCACCAGGTGGACGGTGTTGGCGTCGCCACCGAACGTGCCGGTGGTGGGCGAGACATCGTTGGCGACGATCCAGTCACAGCCTTTCTTCCGCAACTTCTCGGTCGCATGGACGACGACGTGATCGGTCTCGGCGGCGAAGCCGATCACCAGCCTGGGCCGGGACGGACCCGATGCGCTGAGCGTCGCCAGGATGTCGGGGTTCTCGGTCAGCACAAGGGTGGCCGGCGGCTGGCCGGCGCGTTTCTTGATCTTGCTGCTGGCGGTGTTCGCAACCCGCCAGTCGGCCACCGCCGCAGCGCAGATCGCCGCATCGACCGGCAGCGCCTTTTCGCAGGCGGCCAGCATTTCGCGGGCCGAACGGATGCGAATGACCGTCAGGCCCGGCGGGTCGGGCAGGTTGGTGGGGCCCGAGACCAGCACCGTTTCGGCGCCCAGGCGCGCAAGCGCCTCGGCAATGGCGTGGCCCTGCTTGCCCGAGGAATGGTTGGCGATATAGCGGACCGGATCGATGTCTTCGTGGGTCGGGCCGCTGGTCACCAGGACGCGCCGGCCGGCCAGCGGCAGCCCGCCTTCCGGGCCCAGGAACCGTTCGATCGCGGCCAGGATCTCGCCGGGCTCGGCCATCCGGCCGGGGCCCGTCTCGCCGCAGGCCAAAGCGCCGCTGCCGGGTCCGATGCGGCGAATGCCGCGCGCTGCCAGGCGCGCCAGGTTGTCCTGGGTGGCGGGGTGGCCCCACATCATCACGTTCATCGCCGGGGCAACAAGGACCGGCTTGTTGGTGGCAAGCAGCAAGGTGGTGGCCAGATCGTCGGCGATGCCGGCCGCCATTCGCGCCAGGATGTCGGCGCTGGCCGGGGCAACGACCACAAGATCGGCCTCGCGGGACAGGCGGATATGACCCATCTCGCTTTCGTCGGTCAGCGAGAACAGCTCGGTGTAGACCTTCTCTTCGCTCAGGGCGGCGACCGAAAGCGGTGTCACGAACTGCGTGCCGGCGGCCGTCAGCACGCAGCGGACCCGGGCGCCCCGGTCGCGCAGCTGACGAATAAGCTCGAGGCTTTTATAGGCCGCGATCCCGCCGGAAATGACGAGCAGAATTCTCTTGCCGTTCAGCATAAATATCCCGAAATGTACTGCGATATGATGTATTTTATACGGGATTGCCCCCACCCATGCAAGAGGAACACGCAAGGGGAATAAGGAACCGGGCCCATCGCCCAGCTACAGCATGATGCCCAGCAGAAACCCGATGGCGGCCGCAATCAGGATGCCGGCAAGGCCGCGGCTGCGGCCTCCGCCGCCATTCCGCAGGGCCTCGACCGTTGCCGGGTGCAGCCGCAGCCCACCCTGCGCCAGATCGCGCGTGGCAGTCTCCAGATCGCCAAGCAAGGCCGGTATCCGTTCGATGCTGGCGCCCAGCCGGCCCACCGCTTCGCCGATCACAGCCTCGGGCCCCAGATGGTCGTGGATCCAGGCCTCGATGCGGGGCCGCGCCAGGCTCCAGACATTGATCTCGGGATTGAGCGCGCGTCCCACCCCCTCGACCACCATCATGGTTTTTTGCAGCAGCAGCAGCTGGGGCTGGGTTTCCATCTCGAACTGCTCGGTCACCCGGAACAGCTGGGCCAGCAGCCGGGCCAGCGAAATCTCGGCCAGCGGCCGATCCAGGATCGGCTCGCCGATGGCCCGGCAGGCCTGCATGAACGCATCGCGGGATTGCCCTGTCGGCACATAGCCGGCTTCGAAGTGGACATCGGCCACGGCGCCGTAATCGCCCTGCAGAAAGCCCACCAGCATCCGGGCCAGGTATCGGCGCGTTTCAATGTCCAGCCGGCCCATGATCCCGAAATCGACCACCGCAATCGCGCCGTCGGCGGCGATGAACAGGTTGCCGGCATGCAGGTCACCGTGGAAGAAGCCGTCGCGGAAGACCTGCTTGAAGAACACGTCGGCGGCGCGGGCCATGATCTGGTCCAGATCGTGGCCGGCGGCAAGCAGGCTTTCGCGCTCGTCGGCGGGGATCCCGCTCACGCGCTCCAGGGTCAAGGTTCGCTGGGCGGTGCGGCGCCAATCCACCCTGGGGACCCGCAGTTCCGGATCGCCGATGAAATTCTGCCGCAACTCGGATGCCGCCGCCGCCTCGAGCCGGAGGTCCATTTCCATGGCGACCAGCCGATCCAGCAGCCGAACGACCGCGATTGGCCGCAGGCGCCGCAGGCGCGGGAACAGCCGTTCGGCGCCCATGGCCAGCCATGCGAACAGGTCAAGATCGCGGGCAAAGGCCTGCTCGATGCCGGGACGCAGGATCTTGACCGCGACCGTTTCGCCTTCAGCCTCGCCACGGCCAACCCCGCCACAGTCCGGGCGGGTGACGGCGAAATGCACCTGGGCGATCGAGGCCGCCGCAACGGGCCGATCGTCGAAACTGGAAAACAGGGCTTCGACGGGCTGGCCCAGTTCCCGTTCGACGGTGGCGCGGGCTTCGGCGGCCGAAAAGGGCGGCAGCCGGTCCTGCAGGTCGGAAAGATCGCGGGCGACGTCAACCCCGATCAGGTCGGAGCGGGTTGAAAGAACCTGGCCCAGCTTGATAAAGCTCGGGCCCAGCGCCTGCAGCGCGCGGGCCAGGCGCTGGCCCGGCCGTCCCGCGCTGTCGCGGCGCAGCCGCCGCGACAGCCAGGCGGCCGTCCCCGGGGCTATTCCAAGCCGTTCCAGCGGGAACAGGGCATCGTGGCGGGCCAGGGTGCCGACAATCACGGCCAGCCGGATCAGGTTGCGGGCGGTACGCAGCATGGGCGTCCAGGCCTGCTAAAGCCGCCAAGCCGAATAGAGCGTCGCAATACCGCCCGACAGGCGCCGGATCCGCACCCGCTCAAGCCCCGCCCCGGTCATCAGGGCGGCGAACCGCTCGGGCGCCGGGAATTTCCGGATGCTTTCGGCCAAATAGCGATAGGCTTCCTCGTCGCTTGCGACCTGCCGTCCGAGCCAGGGCAACACCCGGAACGAATACGCGTCGTAAATTGCATCAAGGCCGGGCACGGCCACCGGCCCGAATTCAAGACACAGGAACCGCCCGCCCCGCCTTAGAACCCGCCGCGCCTCGGCCAGGGCGCGATCCAGGCGGGTAACATTGCGGATTCCGAAAGCGATCGTATAGGCGTCGGCGGTGCGGTCCGCGAAGGGAAGGGATTCGGCATCGCCCGCGACCCAGGAAATCTGGGATCGTTCCTGCCAGTCGTCTGACCGCTGCCGGCCTGCCGTCAGCATGGCCGCGTTGATATCGCAGATGATGGCGCGGCTTTCGGCTCCGCCTTTGACCGCCTTGCCGCTGCCGATGCGCGCCAGAACGCGCCTGGCAATGTCGCCGGTGCCGCCGGCGACATCGATCAGCGTCATGCCGGCACGGGGCGCCAGCCAGTCCACCAGCGCGTCCTTCCAAAGCCGGTGAACCCCAAGGCTCATCAGATCGTTCATCAGGTCATAGCGTGGTGCCACGCTATCGAAGACGGCGCGGACCAGCCCGCCCTTTTCCGCCGGGTCGACCGGCCGGAAGCCGAAGCTGGATGCAAACCGTTCGGCGGTGTCGGGGCCGGCGGCGTGATCGGGCAGGACCGGCGGCGTCGATGGGGCATGGTCTGACATGCGACAGACAATAGCCCAGGGCGCGGGCCGGGCGAAGCGTTGCACGGATCGTCCCTGACCCGATCGGATCACCGTTTGGTCCGGTTCCATCAAAAAGGCCATAGGCTTGGCCGACGGGTCGTCTGTATGATCGGCGGCCGGTCCCGCGATCCCCTTCGATCAGCGAATGTCGTCGCGGCCAGCCAGGGCGACATTTCAGGGCGACCTTTCCAGGGCGATCTCTTTTGATTTCCGGACATTTCCGATGGCAACGCTAGGTTCAGATCCGTCGACGGGCGCCACCACGCCGCACCCCTATCGCTGGGTCATGCTGGGCGGGGTCTGGCTTTCGTATTTCGTTTTCGGCCTTTCGACCGCCGCCCTTGCCCCGCTTGTCACGCCGGTCATCACGGACCTTGGCATGAACCATTCCGAAATGGGTGCGGTGCTGGGCGGGTGGCAGCTTGTCTATATCGCCTCGGCCATGGCCTGCGGCGCGTTTCTCGACCGGGTCGGTATTCGGCGCGGCATCATGATCGCGGGGCTGGTCATTGCCACATCCAATGTGCTGCGATCCCTGGCCCAGGACTATGTGACGCTGTTCCTGGCGGTGGCCGTGTTCGGCCTTGGCGGGCCGCTGGTTTCGGTCGGCGCGCCCAAGCTGATCAGCCAATGGTTCGGCGCCGGCGAGCGCGGCCTTGCGATGGGCGTCTATATAACCGGCGCATCGCTGGGCAACATGACATCGCTGGCAGTGACGAATGCGGTGATGATGCCGCTGCTCGACAATTCATGGCGCGCGGTCCTGCTTTTCTATGCCGGCGTCGTGCTGACGGCGGCAATGATCTGGACCTTGATCGCGGCCCATCCCACCAGCCGCGAGCTGGAGCGCAAGGCCGCGGCCGAGCCCCGCCTGCCGCAGCGGCAGATCTTCGCGAAGCTTTTTCGCAGCCGGGCGGTGCGGATCGTGCTGCTGATGAGCGTCGGCGCGTTCTTCATCAATCACGGCTTCAACAACTGGCTGCCCGAGATCCTGCGTGCCGGCGGCATGTCGGCGGAAGCGGCGGGGCTGTGGGCCGCCATTCCGACCGCGGTCGGGATCATGGGGGCGCTGACCATCCCGCGGCTTGCGACGCCGCCGCGGCGGTTGCCAATCATTGTCGGCATTCTTGTGTGTTCCTGCATCGCGACCCAGATGATCCGCATCGGCGGCGAGATCCCCACCCTGGTTGGCGTCATCGCCCAGGGGCTCTCGCGCGGCTCGATGCTGTCGCTGCTCATGCTTGTGCTGATCGAGGCGCCCGGGGTCGACATCAAAAGCACGGGGTCCGCCGGTGGCCTTTTCTTTTCGGCGGCCGAAATCGGCGGGATGCTTGGGCCCCTCACCATGGGGGCCGTATCCGATGCCACGGGTGGATTTGCGATGGGGCTCAATCTTCTGACCGCCGTCGCGGCGTTCCTGATCGGGCTTCTCTGGCTGCTTAAACGCGAGTATCGCAGGGCTGGCGACGGGGGGCGCTGATGCCCGAACTGCCCGAAGTCGAAACCGTGCGGCGTGGGCTTGCGCCGATTCTCGAAGGGCATCGCCTGGTCCAGGTCGACGTGCGCCGCCCGGATCTGCGCCGGCCGTTCCCACCGGGTTTCCGCCAGCATCTGACCGGGCGCCGGATTCTGGCCCTTGACCGGCGCGGCAAATACCTGATCGCGCGCCTTGATGACGGTCACGCGCTGATCATCCATCTCGGCATGTCGGGCCGCCTTGTCGTGGCGCGAAAAGGCGAGCCGCCCCCCGGTCCCCACGACCACGTCATCCTGACGACCGATGCCGGGGCGCGGGTACGGTTCCACGATCCGCGCCGCTTCGGCCTGATGGACCTGTGTCCCACCGAAGCGCTTGATACCCATCCGCAGCTTCGTGGCCTGGGCGTCGATCCGCTGGCGCGGGAATTTTCCGGACCGGTCCTTGCCACACTTTTGGCCGGGCGGCGCCTGCCGGTGAAAAATGCCCTGATGGATCAACGGCTGATTGCCGGTGTCGGCAACATCTATGCCTGCGAGGCGCTCTTTCGCGCCGGCATTTCGCCGCGGCGGCCGGCGGCCCGCATATCGGGCGCGGTGGCGGACAGGCTTGCGGCGGCCGTGAAGCGCGTTCTTACCGATGCCATCAAGGCCGGTGGCAGCTCGCTCCGGGACCATGTCCAGCCGAATGGCGAGCTCGGGTATTTCCAGCACCAGTGGGCGGTCTATGGGCGCGAGGGCGAACCCTGCCCGGGATGCACCTGCCGCACGGGCATCAAGCGAATCGTTCAAGGCGGTCGCTCGACCTTTTATTGCCTGCACCGCCAACGCTAGGATAAAGACCGTGGACATGGCGCCATTCAAACGACTGCTGCGATGGGGCATCGTCCCTGCGCTCATGATCCTGGCTGCGCTGCCGGTGACGGTGTCGCGGGCGCAGGATTTCTTCACGATCGTCGATGATCTGCCGATCATGCCGGGCCTTAGGGAAGTGGCGGGATCGGGCTTCGTGTTCGACAAGCCGGATGGCCGGATCGCCGAGGCGGCAGCCCGTGGCCGGGTCACCCGGAACGCGGTGCTCAGCTTCTACGCCGAGGCGCTGCCCCAGCTGGGCTGGACCATGGCATCGCCCGGCCGGTTCCACCGCGACAGCGAAGGTCTTTCGCTCGCCTTTTCGACCGAAGGTCGCGATCTGGTCGTCAGGATCCAGGTTGCGCCCCTCAAGGACCGCTGATAGCAAGCCGTGCGGGAACGGCGCCACCTCTGCATGCAAAGAAAGGATATCGGTATGGCTTATGAAAACATCGTCGTCGAACGGCACGGGCGGGTTGGCCTTGTTCGCATCAACCGGCCGGCGGCCCTGAATGCGCTTTCAACGCCGCTGATGGTCGAACTGGGCCAGGCCCTGGACGGGTTCTCGGCCGATGCCGGCGTGGGTGCCGCCGTCATCACCGGCAGCGAAAAGGCGTTCGCGGCCGGGGCCGATATCAAGGAAATGCAGTCGCAGTCCTTCATCGACGTCTATGCCAGCGATTTCATTACGGCAAGCTGGGAGCAGATCCTGCGTGTGCGCAAGCCTGTGATCGCGGCGGTGGCCGGGTTCGCCCTTGGCGGCGGCTGCGAGCTTGCGATGATGTGTGATTTCATCATTGCCGCCGAAAACGCAAAATTCGGGCAGCCTGAGATCAATCTCGGCATTATCCCGGGCGCCGGCGGCACCCAGCGGCTGCCGCGTCTGGTCGGCAAGAGCAAGGCCATGGAAATGTGCCTGACCGGCCGCATGATGGATGCGAACGAGGCCGAGCGTGCCGGGCTGGTCAGCCGGATCGTTCCGCTCGCCGATCTGGTGGGCGAGGCGATCAAGACCGCCGAGAAGATTGCCGCGCAGTCGACCCCGGTGACCATGATGGTTAAGGAGTGTATCAACCGAGCCTACGAATCGTCTCTTGCCGATGGACTTCGTTTCGAGCGCCGGACGTTCCATTCGACTTTTGCTCTACTGGATCAGAAGGAAGGAATGGCCGCCTTTGTTGAAAAACGCCCGGCCCGGTTCCAGAATCGCTAGGGGCAAGCGGCGCGTTTGCTTGACGGCCTAGAGCGGGCGGGGATATAAGCCCGCTTCCATCCAAAGAACCCTGAACGAGATTGACGCCATGGCGAATATTAAGTCGGCGAAGAAACGCATCCGTCGCACCGCGCACGAGACCGAGGTCAACAAGGCGCGCCGCTCGCGAATTCGTACCTTCCTCAAGGCGGTCGAGGCCGCCATTGAAGCGGGTGATAAAGACGCCGCGCGCGCTGCGCTGAAGCAGGCCGAGCCGGAATTGATGCGCGGCGTTACGAAAGGCGTCGTGCACAAGAAGACCGCATCGCGCAAGGTCTCGCGTCTGTCGAAGCGCGTGAAAACGCTTTAAAGCGGGCGCGTGTGCGCACATTGTCGCGGTCAAGAAGATTCTTGTGAACGCGACCCAGAATTTTTTCTGCGTTCGCGATTCGATCATGTTGCCTCACTCGGACGACCGCATTACCCTCCGAGTGCTCTGACGCCGAGGGCGTTGCAATCAGCTAATCGCGTTACGACACCTGAGCGGGGTTCCTTTTGGCACTGCGTTGCATGCAGTGCCGTGCTTGGGCGCGGTGGATGGATGGCAGCGATCGTCGCGGGGCAGAACGAAGACTGCGCATAACACGTTCGGACCGGCGACGACTAAGAACAGGCCGGCCGATCTACCGGGGGTTGGAATGGGGGCCACGCCAACAACAGGCGGTGGGGCAGAGCGTTCCCGGTCGTATGCCGGCGATCTCTCTCCACGGGAAGCCTGGGATATTCTTGCGCACGAACCGCGGGCCGTGCTGGTTGATGTTCGGACCCAGCCGGAATGGACGTTCGTCGGTGTGCCTGACCTGAGCGGGCTTGGCCGTGAGGCAGAGCTTGTCTCGTGGCAGGACTATCCGACCATGGCCCACAATCCGCGCTTCAGCGACGAACTTGCCCATCTGGCCAAGGATGCGCCGATCCTGTTCCTTTGCCGCTCGGGTGCCCGGTCGCGGGCCGCGGCCATCGCCCTGAGCGAACTGGGATTCGCGCGCTGCTACAACATCGCCGGCGGCTTCGAAGGCAATCTCGATGCCGACGGCCATCGCGGCGTTGGCGGCTGGAAGGCGGCCGGGCTGCCCTGGAGGCAGAACTGATGGTCTTGCCTCCGGACAGCGACCGGCCCCTTGGCGGGGCTGACATGGCACCGATCGAATCGGACCCCGGCACCTATTCTCTGCCCGAGCCGCATCTGGCCGAGCAGTGGGCGCGGGTGCGCGAGGCCTTGCGCCGCGAAATCGGCGATGCCGCGTTCCGCAGCTGGGTTGCCCCGGTCACCCTGGTGGCCCATGGCCGCGGCGCGGTGCTGCTGGCCGCCCCGACCCGCTTCCTGCGCAACTGGGTCGTCACCCATTATTCCGATCGGCTGCGCGCCTTGTGGCGCAAGGAAAACGATGCCGTTCAGGGACTTGACATGGTTGTCAGCGGCGAATTCCGGCCTCCCGAGGCAAGCCCGGACACTGCCCAGGCCCGGGCCGAGGCCCAGGCGGTGCCGCCCTTGCCCGTCGGCGCGACCGATGGGGCCGGCGTGCCGATGCCGTCCGAAAATGGCGAGACGAAGGGTGGCGTGCCGGTTGCCGTCGCCGGCCAGGATGACGAGACGGCGGCGGGCGGCGCCGATGCCGGCCTGAGCGCGCCACTCGATGCCCGGTTCACCTTCGAGAATTTCGTCATCGGCCGCCCCAACGAATTCGCCTATGCGGCGGCAAAACGGGTGGCAGAAAGCAGCACTGTCTCATTCAACCCGCTGTTCCTCTATGGCGGGGTGGGCCTTGGCAAGACGCACCTGATGCATGCCATCGCCTGGCATATCCGCAAGCGCAATCCCGAGCGCAATGTTGTGTATTTGTCGGCCGAAAAGTTCATGTACCAGTTCATCCGCGCCCTTCGGTACAAGGACACTGTCAATTTCAAGGAACAGTTCCGTTCCGTCGATGTCCTGATGATCGACGATGTCCAGTTCATTGGCGGCAAGGATTCGACCCAGGAGGAATTCTTCCACACGTTCAACGCCCTGATCGATCGCAACCGGCAGATCGTGATCTCGGCCGACAAGTCGCCCTCTGATCTTCAGGGCGTCGAGGAACGGCTCCGGTCGCGGCTGAGCTGGGGGTTGGTGGCCGATCTGCATGCCACGACCTACGAGCTCAGGCTCAGCATTCTCCAGGCCAAGGTCGAACAGCTTGGCGCCAAGGTGCCGACCGCGGTGCTTGAATTCCTGGCCCAGCGCATTGCCAGCAACATCCGGGAACTGGAAGGGGCTTTGAACCGGGTGGTCGCGCACGCCACCCTGGTTGGCCGCGACATCACCCTCGACAGCACCCAGGAAATCCTCCACGACCTGCTGCGGGCCAGCGACCGGCGGATCACCATCGAAGAGATCCAGCGCCGCGTCGCCGAGCATTTCAACATTCGGGTCAGCGAGATGCATTCGGCCAGACGGTCGCGCGCGGTGGCCCGTCCCCGCCAGGTCGCCATGTACCTTGCCAAGCACCTGACGGCACGGTCCCTGCCCGAGATCGGCCGCAAGTTCGGTGGCCGCGATCACACCACCGTCATGCATGCGGTGCGCAAGGTCGAGGAACTGAGGACCCAGGATCCCACCTTTGCCGAGGACGTCGAGCTGCTGCGGCGGACCCTCGAACGCTAGGTCGCAAGGGCGGTCCGCGGGGCCTTCGCCGGGCCCCGCCCCGGATCTGGCCCAGACCGCCCAAACCACCGCGAAATGCTTGGAAATCCAGGCGTTTGTTTATATACTCTATGCCCCTTCTCGGGCTGCCGGGCGGAGGCGGCGGCGTTGGCCGCGCGCGGCGGCAATGATACGGATCGGATGTCATCAGGTGAGCGGAGCGACATGAAGCTGACCATCGAGCGAGCTGCGCTGCTCAAGTCTCTCGCCCATGTGCAAAGCGTGGTCGAACGGCGCAATACCATCCCGATCCTTTCCAATGTTCGCATCGAGGCGCGCAAGGATTCGCTTGGCCTGACGGCAACCGACATGGATCTGGCCGTCGTCGATACGGCGCCCGCTCAGGTTGCGCAGGGTGGCGCCACCACGGCGCCCGCCCATGTGCTGTATGATATCGTTCGCAAGCTGCCTGATGGCGCCCAGCTTGAACTCGATAACGCCGGCGACAGCAATCACCTGCGCATCCGGTCGGGACGCTCGACCTTTCGTCTGCCCTGCCTGCCGACCGAGGATTTCCCGGTTATGGCCGAGGGCGATCTTCCCAGCAGCTTCCAGATCGCCGCCGCGGATCTGCGCACGTTGGTCGATCACAGCTTTTTTGCGATCTCGACCGAGGAAACCCGTTACTACCTGAATGGCATTTTCCTGCACGCCACCGCGCGGGATGGCGTCAAGGTTTTGCGTGCGGTCGCGACCGATGGGCATCGCCTGGCCCGGATTGAATCGCCGCTGCCGGCCGGCGCCGAAGCCATTCCCGGCGTGATCGTGCCCCGCAAGACCGTGGCCGAGCTGCGTCGATTGATCGACGAATCAACCGATACGGTCCGCATCGCCCTTTCTGATTCGAAGATCCGGTTCGCGTTCGACGGGGCGGTGATCACCTCGAAGCTGATCGATGGCACCTTCCCCGACTATGAACGGGTGATCCCGACCGGCAATGACCGGATTCTCGAGGTCGACAGCCGGGCCTTCGCCAATGCGGTGGATCGCGTGTCGACCATCTCGAGCGAACGATCGCGGGCGGTGAAATTGTCGGTGAAGCGCGGTCATCTCGTGCTTTCCACGACCAGCCCGGACAACGGGTCGGCCACCGAGGAACTTGAAGTCGCCTATGCCGGCGATGATATCGACGTCGGCTTCAACGCCCGCTACGTGCTTGATATCACCCAGCAGATCGAGGGCGACACCCTGAGGCTTGCCTTTGCCGACGCGGCATCGCCGACCCTGGCAAGCGACGTTGCCGACGCGAGCGCGCTTTACGTGCTCATGCCGATGCGCGTTTGAGGCCCGTCATCCTGGTTTCGCGCACATTTCCGCAAACAGAGCGCGTCCAGGCCGCGACGCCGGGGACGCTGGTCGCGCCGCTGGCCGTGACGCGCCTTGCCTTAAGCGCGTTCCGGTCCTTCGCCGATCTTCGCATCGATCTTGCGCCGGCGCCGGTCGTCCTTACGGGCGCCAACGGGGCGGGCAAGACCAACCTGCTCGAAGCCGTCTCGCTGCTTTCACCGGGCCGGGGATTGCGGGGCGCGCGCCTGGCGGAAATGGATCGCCTGGCACAGGCTGGCGATGCGGCCCGGCCGTGGGTCGTCTCGACCCGTCTTGCCCAGTCTTGCGGGCCGGTCACGATCGGCACTGGCCGCGAGCCGGTCGCGCCGGGCGGCCGCGAACGCCGCATCGTGCGGATTGACGGCGCTCCCGCCCGCGGCCAGACAGCGCTGGCCGCGCTGCTGGGCGTCATCTGGCTCACGCCGGCCCAGGATGGGCTGTTCCGCGGTCCCGCCCAGGATCGACGGCGATTCCTTGATCGCCTGGTCGCCGCCTTCGATCCCGAACATGCCGGACGGCTTTCGGCCTTGGCGCATGGCCTGAGCGAGCGCCTGCGCCTGCTTCGGGAACCAAGACCCGATGCACGCTGGCTGGCCTCCCTCGAAGAAGGAATCGCCGGCCGCGCCGTGGCGGTGGCCGCGGCCCGACGCGGGTTCGTCGCCCGGCTTGCCCAGGCCTGTGCCCTTGGCACCGGCCCGTTCCCGGCTGCCGGCGTTGCGATCACCGGCGATGTCGAGCAGTGGCTTGACGGTGCGCCCGCCCTGGTGGTCGAAGACCGGCTGAAGGATGTGCTGGCCGCCACCCGGGCCCAGGATGCCGAGCACGGCACCACGTCCCAGGGGGTCCATCGCAGCGATCTTGTCGTCACCCATCTGGCGCGTGGCCTGCCGGCATCGCTCTGCTCGACCGGCGAACAGAAGGCGCTGCTGGTTTCGATCATTCTTGCCCATGCGCGCCTGGAAACGCTTGCCCGCGGCGCGCCGCCCCTGATCCTGCTCGACGAGATCACGGCCCATCTGGATCGGGAGCGCCGCCAGGCCCTGTTCGACGAGATCAGCGCCCTTGGCGCCCAGGCCTGGCTGACCGGCACCGATGCGGATCAGTTCGCGCCGCTGGCCGGGCGGGCCCAGATCTTTCGTGTCGAGCAGGGCGGCGTGCGGCTCGATCAGGCTTTTCCAGTGCTTGCCCCGTCATGACAATGCAAACCCCGCATGGGTCGACCAGTGATTCGGCCGAAGGCGCGAAAGCCTATGGCGCCGAGTCGATCAAGGTCCTGAAGGGACTGGACGCTGTCCGCAAGCGGCCGGGCATGTATATCGGCGACACCGAGGACGGCACCGGCCTGCATCACATGGTCTACGAAGTCGTCGACAATGCCATCGACGAGGCATTGGCCGGCTATTGCGATCATGTGATGGTGACGCTGAACGCCGACGGCTCGGCCTCGGTGCGCGACAATGGCCGCGGTGTTCCGGTCGAGATCCATCCGGAAGAAGGCGTGTCCGCCGCCGAGGTCATCATGACCCAGCTCCACGCCGGCGGAAAGTTCGATCACAATTCCTACAAGGTCTCGGGTGGCCTGCACGGTGTGGGCGTATCGGTCGTCAACGCCCTGTCGGAAACCCTGGAACTGCGGATCTGGCGCGCCGGCCAGGAACATTCCATGCGCTTTCACAACGGCGATCCGGAAGCGCCGCTCGGCATCGTCGGGCCGGCGCCGGTCCTGCCGAACGGCCGGCCGCTGACCGGGACCGAGGTCACCTTCTGGCCGTCGACCGAGACCTTCCGCGCCACCATCTTCGATGCCGCCACGCTTGAACACCGGCTGCGGGAACTTGCGTTCCTGAACTCGGGCCTGCGAATCACCTTTACCGATGCGCGCGGGGTCGAACCCAAGATCGTCACGCTGCACTACGAGGGCGGTCTCGAAGCCTTTGTCGGCCACCTCGATCGTTCCAAGATGGCTCTTCACCAGCCGATGATCGTCGTGCGCGGCGAGCGCGATGGCATCAGCGTCGATCTCGCGATGCAGTGGACCGACAGCTATCACGAGACGATGCTCTGCTTTACCAACAACATCCCGCAGAAGGACGGCGGAACGCATCTGGCCGGTTTCCGCGGCGCGCTGACACGCTGCATCAATGCCTATGCGGCCGCATCGGGCATGGCGAAGAAGGAAAAGATCGCCATCACCGGTGACGATGCGCGGGAAGGGCTGACCTGCGTGCTGGCGGTCAAGGTGCCGGATCCCAAGTTCTCGTCCCAGACCAAGGAGAAACTTGTTTCATCCGAGGTCCGACCGGCGGTCGAAGGGGTGGTGGCCGATCGGTTCTCGCAATGGCTGGAAGAGCATCCGTCCGAGGCGCGGCGTATCATCTCGAAGGTGATCGAAGCGGCGGCGGCGCGCGAAGCGGCCCGCAAGGCGCGTGACCTGACCCGGCGCAAGGGGGCGCTTGACGTGTCGTCCCTGCCGGGCAAGCTTGCCGATTGCCAGGAACGCGACCCCGCCAAGAGCGAACTGTTCATCGTCGAAGGCGATTCTGCCGGCGGCTCGGCCAAGCAGGGTCGCGATCGGGGCAGCCAGGCCGTGCTGCCGCTGCGCGGCAAGATCCTGAATGTCGAGCGCGCCCGCTTTGACCGGATGCTGGGCTCGGCCGAGATCGGAACCCTGATCACGGCGATCGGCTGCGGGATCGGCCGCGACGAGATCGATATCGAGAAGGCGCGCTACCATCGCATCATCATCATGACCGACGCCGATGTTGATGGCAGCCATATCCGCACCCTTCTTCTCACCTTCTTCTTCCGCCAGATGCCAGAGCTGATCGAAAGGGGCTATCTGTTCATCGCCCAGCCGCCGCTGTTCAAGGTCAAGCGCGGCAGCTCCGAGGTCTATCTGAAGGACGAGCGCGCGCTGTCCGATTTCCTGATCGACGCCGGGCTCGAAGACGCCGTGCTGACGCTGCACGATGGCACCCAGCTTGCCGGTCGCGATCTGCGTATCATCGTCGAGGAGGCGCGAACCGCCAAGGCCCTGCTCGAGCCGCTGGCTCGCCGGATCGGACATGCGGCGCTGGCCGAGCAGGCCGCCATCGCGGGCGCGCTGCATGCCGATATTCTGGCCGATGCCAACAATGCGCGCCAGGCGGCGGACTATATTTCGCGCCGCGTCGATGCGCGCGAAGCGCCCCATGAACAGGGCTGGAACGGCGCACCCGACGGCGCGGACGGGCTGGTCTTCACCCATACCGCGCGCGGCGTCACCATGACCTATCGTATCGACGCGGTGATGATCCGCGGCGCCGAAGCCCGCAAGCTTTATGACATGCGCGACAGCCTGTGGCAGCGCTATGCCCGCGCCGCGACGCTGACAAGCAAGGAGCGCGAATTCCCGATCATCGGTCCGACCGGCCTGGTCGACGCGGTGACCGAGCTTGGCCGCAAGGGCATTACCATGCAGCGCTACAAGGGCCTGGGCGAAATGAACCCTGGCCAGCTTTGGGAAACCACCCTTGACCCGCAGTCGCGCACCCTGCTCCAGGTCAAGGTGGGGCATTTCGATTCGGCCGAGGACGTGTTCTCGACCCTGATGGGCGACGTCGTCGAGCCGCGCCGCGACTTCATCCAGAACAACGCCCTGAACGTCGTCAATCTCGACGTTTGATGGGTCCGCCCGGACCCTGGGCCCGCCCTGCCCAGACTGATTATCATTCGCACCCTCCCCACATGGAGAGCTAGACCGCCTGCGCCCGCCGGGCCTACGATTTTAATATTGAAATGGCCATGCCGTTGGACATGGCCCCGAAGCGGGTGCAAAGCGTCATGTCATGTTCATGGATGAGCCGGGCATGGATGACACCGGTCGTCATGGGTGCGGCCCTGGCATCGGCAGCGTTCCCCGTCGACGCCGGGCTTATTATCAGCGACCAGGCCGTCAACTTCACGGCCGCCGGTCAAACCTATGCCGGCTATCTCACGAACGAGACGTTTCCGATCCTTTCGGGAAGCGACGGCGTGTCGGTGGGCGGCGTGGTCGATGGCGGCTATCTCGGCAAATATGGCGCCGGCGGTTCGGCCAGCGCGAGCGCCAATCTCAGCGCGACGTTCCAGGCCTCGCAATTCCAGCAATACGATCTTGCCTACAAGTCGAATCTCACGACCAGCGTCGTCTGGGATGCGGGCAAGATCAAACCCAATGTCGGCGATTCCATCTTTCTTGGCGCGGCGGCGGCCCCGGTCGGCATCACCAAGCTCACCATCAAGGATGCGGGTATTCGCGCCTTCCTTCAGCTCAGCGAGGCGATCACCCTTTCCGCCAGCGGCATGGCCTGTGTCTATGGCTGCGTCGGATTCAACCTTGGCGTCAACATTGGCGGGCCGTCCAAGCAGAATCTGCTGTCGATCAACGAGGGGGGTTCCGGTGACCTGAAGGTCCTGGGCCAGACCGTCGCAGGCACGCTGCCCTATACCTATGCGTCGCCCGACGGCTCGGTGAAGATCAGCGCCGGCCTACCCGATTTTTCGAGCGCGGTGGTGAAAACGCCGACCCTTGGCAGTGGCCACTATGACCAGCAGAAGAACATCTTCTCGGCCGGCGTCGATTTCGCCCAGCTTTTTGCCACCGCGATCGGGCTGCCCTTCCCGCTGAGCGGCAACCTTTTGGGATTCGATTACACTCTTCTTTCGGTGATCGGCACGGTCGGTGTCGATCTTCAGCATGTGTTCGACCTGGTGCCGGTCGGGATCGAAACCGTCTATGGATTCTCCTCGCCAGTCCGGGTCCGTGATCCGGTCAGCGGTCTGTTCGGTGCCCCGGTCAGTTCGCTTGCGCTGGCGCCGGGCGAAACGGCGGAAATCCGGGCCGCCGGCATGGCGCAGACGCTTGGCATCCTGCCCGAATACCGGCTTGCCTATCATGTCGCCGGCGAGTGGAACCTCTTGCCCTTCGTGGCGGGCGAACTCGATGCCATCGAGGTCTCGGGCTATGGCCTGAGCCTTGGTCCCGCGCTCGAGGTTTCGAAGAAGCTCACCATCACCGAGCTTGATCTCTACGATACCGCCTTTGACACGACCGCCAAGACGACGGGCAAGGCGATCAACGTGCTGTTCGACCCGATGGTGAAGCTTGAAACCGGCGATTTCGTCGATGTCTGTGCCGGTGTCGAATGCCTTGCGACCGGGTTCCTACCCGAGACGGCCGAGACCGGCGATGGCTGGTCCACGGACGCGATCTTTCGTGTCACCGATCTTGTCAATCCGGATTGCGGCATCGGCGGCATCGCGCTTTGCGGCATCGATCTTGGCACCGATCCGGTGCTCACCCAGCATCGGCGTGTCGTGCGCAGCGGTGTCGCCGAGGAGGAGTATGCCGAGGACGGCGCGCTGCTCCAGGCGATTCTCGACCTGCCGGATCCGATCGAAGGGCCGACATCCGACGAGACGGCAATGCGACAGGCGCTCAGGGAACTTGGCTTCGATCCCGACAATCTGGTTCTGCCGCCATTCCTTGGGGTGGGCGCGCCGCCGCTGACCGAGCCGCTTCTTGAAAGCGTCTTCGCCGAACGCGTCTTCGTGCCCGAACCGTCGGCGCTCGCCCTTGCGGTGATGGGGTTGTTGGCTGTTGCCGGCCTTGGCGCCGGCCGGCCGCGTTGTCGCCGGCAACCGGCGACGCTATAGCCCCGCAAGCGGGTCGGGCCCGATCCAGGCGTGGACGATGATTGCCGCGGCATAGACCGCGAGCGCAATGGCAATGCGCGCTGTGCCAATCGCGGCAAGGGCGGGCCAGGTGGCGCGGCCTTCGATGATGGCGGCGAAGGGAATGTTCGAAGTGCGCGCCGCATAGGCCATCCAGGGGGCGCCCAGCGCCGCCCGCCTGCGGGCATCGATATGAACGGCGCCCCCCACCGCGAGCACCAGCAGGAACCCGAACAGGATGAACGAGGCGGCGTCGCCATTGACCGCGAGGTGGATGATGGCCCAGCCGGCCACAGCCCAGAGAAAGGGGTGACGGGTAATGGCGAGAATCCCCGCGCCGCCCGTGCCCGCCGCAAGCTTGGCCTCGGATCGGACCACGGTGGGCGAAGGCGTCAGCAGCCCGACGACGAACAGGATCGCCACCGGCAGCATGGCGGCCAGGGCCAGGACCCGAAGCCAGCCCGGTGTGCCCCACCACGCAATGACCGGCGTGGCACGATAGGCGATCACCACCCAGCTCAGCGTGCCGATGGCGACCGCTGAATAGCCGACGGTAAAGCCGTTTTCGCCAAGCCGCGCGACCAGGGCGCCGCGGACCGGCCGATGGGAAAGCAGGACGTGCAACCCGACGAAGGCTGAAACCGCGATCAGAAGCTCGATCACGGCGCCCGGCATCGCCGATTACGCCGGTTCGGACACGCCATGAATGCGGCAGGCCGCAGACAGCGTGTTGGCCAGCAGGCAGGCGATCGTCATCGGCCCCACCCCGCCCGGCACCGGGGTAATATGGGCCGCCACCTTGCTCGCCTCGGCGTAGCAGACATCGCCCACCAGACGGCTCTTGCCGTTGCCGGCGTCGATGCGGTTGATGCCGACGTCGATCACCGTGGCGCCCGGCTTGATCCAATCGCCCCGTACCATTTCTGCGCGGCCCACGGCAGCGATCAGGATATCGGCCGTCCGGCAGAGCGCGGGAAGATCGCGGGTCCGCGAATGGGCAACCGTCACCGTGCAGCTTTCCCGCACCAGCAGCCCGGCGATGGGTTTTCCGACGATGTTCGAGCGGCCGACCACCACCGCAGTCTGGCCCGCCAGGTTGGTGCCCAGCCGGTCCTTGAGCAGCATGACGCAGCCAAGCGGCGTGCAGGGGACAAGGCCGGGCAACCCCGACCACAACCGCCCGACATTGACCGGGTGGAAACCGTCCACGTCCTTGTCCGGATCGATGGCGGCGATGACGGTCTCGGTGTCGATGGCGGCGGGCAGGGGCAGCTGCACCAGAATCCCGTGCACGCTGGGATCGGCGTTCAGCCTTGCCACCAGATCAAGCAGTGTCGCCTGATCGGTGGTTGCCGGCAGCTTGTGCTCGAACGAGGCCATGCCCGCCTCGATGGTCTGGCGGCCCTTGTTCCGCACATAGATCTGGCTGGCGGGATCTTCGCCCACCAGGACGGCGGCCAGGCCCGGCACGATGCCGTGGGACGCCTTGACGAGGGCGGCCTTGCGGGCGATTTCGGCCCGCAAGCCTGCGGCAAAGGCCTTGCCGTCGATGGGGCGGGCTTCAGTCATGCTTGGTTGTCCAATCCGCGATCAGGCGCACCAGGCGCACCGGGTCGCCGTCGATCTTCAGTGCTTTCCGGCGGCCGCTGGCGCCGGTGACCAGTTCGATGGCGCGCTTGGGCAGGTCCCATTCCTTGGCCAGGAAGCGCAGCAGCGCATCGTTGGCGCGGCCTTCGGTGGCTGGCGCCGCAATCGCGACCCGGATGACGTTGGCCCCGTCGGGCTCGGCGGCGATGCCCAGGAAATGATCACGGCTTGCCTTTGGCGTGACGCGGACCTCGACCCGCACCCCGCCCGGGATGGGCCGAAAAGGCGGTGGAACGGGGTCTGGTGCGTTCAGTGGAGCCCTCCGAACACATATTCGCGCAACAGAAGCCGCACGAAATAGATGCCAAGAATGGCGATCATCGGCGAAACATCCAGACCGCCCATGTTCGGAAGCACGCGCCGGATCGGCCGCAGCAAGGGCTCGGTCAGGCGGTTCAGGACATCCATCACCGTGGCGATAAAGCGGTTATAGGTGTTGATCACGTTGAACGCGATCAGCCACGACAGGATCGCCGACGCGATGAAGACCCACATATAGAGATCGAGGATCGTATCGATCAGGATCACCAGCGACATCATCTGGAGTTCCGCGCTCCCTTGAAATTGGCCGATCAGGCACCCGCTTCGCTCTGCCCGGTGGACAAGCGGCGACCGGGTCGCAATCTAGCCAGGGGGTGCGGCGCACGCAAGGAAGGCGGCCCGGGTGCCGGTGCCCGCCAGCGGCTTGACACACCGGCCCTGCTCATTGATGATCCGCCGCCGCCGCGGCCCTTGGGGGTTCGCGGTGCCGACCGCCTGTGGGGCCGTAGCTCAGTTGGGAGAGCGTCGCGTTCGCAATGCGAAGGTCAGGGGTTCGATCCCCCTCGGCTCCACCATTCCTTCATGTCGTTTCAATGGGTTAGAGCAAGCCCATTGCTGCGCCCCGCGGCCCGCACCGCTTTTTCCGTCCTGCCTGCCGCACAGGCCGGCCCCCAATCGAAGACAGGAGACAGGCCAGCGATGCCGGATTACCCGATCGTCAAATTCCTTGTGACCCATGGTGACCGGTTCGCGCTTGGCGTCGCGCTGTTGCCCGTGGCGGCAGCGATGCTCGTGCTCGCCCTCGGCCTTGCGCACTGGCTGATCCTGCTGGCCGGGCTGGGCGCGGCGGCGCTTCTTTTCGTCTTCGTCAAAAGCTATGTCGAGCTGGTCCGCATCATTGCCGACATGCTGCTGCCGAAATAGCGGCTCCACCATCAGCCCTTGATGGATCGCGCCAGGTCCTCGGCCGCCCGCAGGGCCGTGACCGCGCACATGGCAAGCCCGCCGACATAGGCAACCTTTGACCCGCCTTCCAGGCCGCCGGTGGCAGCGCCCGCCGCGAACAGGCCCTCGATCGGTGACCGGTCGGGGCGCAGGACGCGGCTGTTCCCGTCGATGACGATGCCACCCATCGTATAGGTGATCCCGGCACAGATGTTCACCGCGAAGAAGGGCGGTGTCTGGATCGGGACCGGCGGCGCGCCACCCGCGTCCCGCGGCGGGGAAAGCGATTGAAGACGCCCGCTCGAAACGGCGGCATTGAAGGCGGCAAGCGTTTCCTTCAGATCATCGGCAGGAAGGCCGGCCAGGGTGGCAAGTGAACCGATGTCGGCGCTCTGGTGCACGGTCGCACCGGCGTCGATCAGGGTCGGGTTGACGGGGATCAGGTGTTGCCGGCCGGCTGTTTCCCAGGCGGTCCGATCGAAGACAAGTGTCGTTGACAGCGGATCATCCAGCCAGGCGTTTCGTTCGCGACGGCGACGCCACCCAATCCTTCGTTGATGATCCGCCGCCCTGCCGATCGACGATGATCCCGGCCAGGGCCAGATGATCCAGGATCGGATAGGGCCAGAGCCGGTCGTTGCGCAGCAGATCGGCGCTCAGAATATGGCCGTAGAACTGGTCAAGACCGGTCAGCGCGGCACCGGCGGCCTCGGCCAGGCGCAATCCGTCACCACATCCGGTGCCGGCCCCCGTTGCTGGATCCGGGCCGGTGCCTTGACCGTGTTGTACCGGACCAGCAGGTCGGGATTGCCCTGGAAGCCGCCATCGGCAATCAGAACGGCGCGGGCGCCCAATTCGACCGTGCCGCCGCCGGTTTCGGCGCGGACCCCGATGCAGCGGCCATCGGCCATGATCAACGCGCGGGCCCGATGGCCGCGATGAATGGCCCCGCCGCGCTTCTTCAGGTTCGCCTCAAGCGTGCGCAGCAACACGTCGCCGCCGCGCCCCTCCCAATCCTGCCCGGCGCGCTGGCGGCGCGGCGGGGCGAAGACACGGTGCAGGTATTCGGGCACACCCCCCTTTACAAAGCGCATGCCTTCGGTCTGCAGCCACGCATAGGCCCGCCGGCCATCCGTCGCCACGGGCCCGGCCCGCTCGGGCGCGAAACGCTCGGCGGTCAGCGACCGGATGCTGGCCAGCAACGCGTCGGCATCGGTCATCACATCGCGATAGGCCACATGGAACGCGCCGCCCGTAAAGCGCGTGTTGCATGGATATTTCTCGGCCGTTCCCTTTTCCAGAACGGCAACGCAGAGGCCCGCCTCGGCCGCCCGGTTGGCGCCGACAAGACCGGCAATCCCGCCGCCGATGACGATCAGATCGAACGTGGTTGCTGATGGCATCTTGCACCTTTACGTGACCTGGTCCGCGCTGGTCCCGCCGCCATATCCGGCCCACCCGCAGGGATCGCGCGATCACCAGTAACGGACGGGTCCAACGTCGATGTGCACGAAGTCCGACGACCGGTAAAGGCCGACCCCGCCCGCCTTCATCTCGACCGCGGTCCGATGCAGGCTGGCAAGCGGAACGCCCGGGACCCGGATATCGATGGCCTGTCCCAGCAGGTGCAGGCTGCGGGTCGCGACCCCTGAACTGGCGCTTGCCAATGTCGTGTTGGTGCGCGGCGAACGATAGCCGGAAATGATCTGGAACGGCGCATCGGTCATCAGGCGATGCCGGATCTCATAGAGCGCATGCAACAGATCCGTTTCGATCGGATGGATGTCGCCGGTGCGGTGGTCACGCAGGATATGGTCGATGGCGTGCGCCGATTCAGGCACAAGGCGGCCATTCTGCCAGAACGTTGTCCGCAATGTTTCATGGGTATGCAGGTTCTCGAACGCCAGCGTCTTTGCGATCGGCGCCGCCTGGGATGGCCAGGCGCAGCCAAGCACTGGCGCGGCGGCCATGCCGGCCATGAATCGCCGTCTTGTCAGTGGTCTTGCCGTCATCCCTTCGCCGCGCAGCTCCCTGCCGTATGGTCCGAAGCATATCGGACAATCGTTGACGCATTAAGACCGTATAGATCGGGACGGAATTCCACCACCCCCTCGGCATTCGCCCACACCGTGAAATAGACGAAACGGACCGGGACCGGGGCGGGCAGATCGATGCGGCGGCTTATGCCGTCTGCCATGGCCGATTGCACGGCATCGGCGGTCCAGGTCCCCGCCGGTTCCAGCAGCCACGCTGCCAGCCGCGCCGGGTCCTGCACCCGCACACAGCCATGGCTGAACATTCGCAAAGGCTGCTCGAACAGACGCTTCTCGGGCGTGTCGTGCAGATAGACGTTGTAACGGTTGGGCAGATCGAACCGGATCAGCCCCAGCGCATTGTGCGGTCCCGGCCGCTGGCGCCACTGGCCCGGCCTGTCGGGCGTGGGCTCGATCTGGTTGCGGGCAAGATAGGCCGGATCGCGTCGCGCCCGGGGCAGGATCTCGGCCTGCGCAATCCTGGCCGGGATGTTCCAGTAGGGTGAAAAGTCGATGCCGCGCACGGCGGCTTCGAACATCGGCGTCTGGCTGGTGGGTTTGCCGACGATGACCCGGGTCGCAAAGTCCACCTGCCCCGTGTTCACCGCATGCAGCTCCATGAACGCGATGTTCACCAGGATGTAGCGCCCGGCTGGCGCGTCAGGCTGTTGGCGCCAGCGCGCCAGGTTCGATTCGATCTCGGCCAGTCGCGTTGCAAGCGGGACGTTGAGCGCGGCACGCGTCTGCTCGCCAACCACGCCATCGGCTGGCAGCCCGTGGCTCAGTTGAAACGCCCGCACGGCCCTGTGCAGCGCGAGATCGAACTGGCTTTCGTCGGCGGCCATGCCAAGCCGGCGCCGCAGGGCTGGAAGGCGCGGGTCCGTCGCGCCCATCCGCAAGGCCGGTCCGGCCGCGATCGCGGGCCACCCGCCAGCCCGATCCTGCCCGCGCATCCGGTCCACTGTCGCTTGCAGCTGCAGGATCTGCTGGTCGCGCGTGATCCATCCACTGTCCATGGCGAATGCCGGGCTGCTGGCGGCCCATGCCGCAAGGCACGCCACAGCAAGGGCCGGCGCGGCGGCAATCTTCCACAGGCTGGGTACTGACTTGGCCATTCGTTCCCGATTGCATTGCCCAGTTGCATCGCCCAATTACATCAACAGACCGTGGCGGTCTGATGGGGCCTTGGGGTGGGCTAGCCCCCCGCGGTCTTATCCCCCTCTGGTCTTGCCCCTCCTGGTCTTGCCGCTGCCGAAGCGAAGATAAAGAACCCCGCCCCGCACCACGGCCAGCGACAGATCGTCCCAATACTTTGCCATGAACGCATCGGCGGCCCGGCGCGGGCCGTCATCGCCAGCCGGCCAGATGTAATCGTCGATCACGACCCAGCCGCCCGGCGCAACATGCGCGGTCCACATGTCAAGGTCACGGGTGATGGCGTCGAAATCGTGGTTGCCGTCCACATGCAGGATGGCGATGGATCGGAGATAGGCGGTGCAGCCAAACCACGGCGTTTCCAGCGGTGGCCGGGCCGGATCGCCATACCAGCGATGGGCCTGCTCCGACGTGCCGACAAAGGCGTTGAAGCCGCCATCGAAGCAGGCCAGCATGTTGACCAGGAAATGGTCGCGCACATTATCGAAATCGATTTCGGCGCCGACCTGATTGACGACATCCGAGGCCTCGTTCTGAACGACCTCGATGGTGCTCCAGGGGTCGATGCACAGAACCGCGCCAAGACGATAATGGCGGGCAAGCCACCCCAGCATGAAGGCGCTGCGTCCCCACAGGCTGCCGATCTCGACCACGTCGCCCTGGGGTGCGGTGCGCGCCGCTTCGGACAGCATCCACACCTTGTCGTCGCCGCTTTGCCCCGGGATGGCCGTCGCCCCTTTCAGCACGGCAAGCCGGTGCAGGCGCGACAATCGCGGCCGGCCACCCGCTTCGGCCAGGACCGGGATGTCATCCAGCCGGCGGGCAAGCGCATCCAGTTCGGCCTTTGCCCGTTCGGCCGGCGGCGCCCCCAGCAGGCGCGGCTTCACCGCCAGGTCGGGCAGCATGCGGGCCAGGCAATGCCAGACCACCACATGGCTGGTATAGACGGCATCGATCCGGTGATGCCGGACCGCGTCGGCAAATCGTTCGGGGAATTCGGGCGCCAGCACCGACGGCAGGAAGATCCAGCTTTCGTATTCGGATGCGGCCGGATCGTTGACGATCATCGACGCGCCGATCAGATCATCGCCGTCCAGCCTGGCCTGGGCGGCCCAGGCATCGAATGCCTCCAGGCGAGCCGCCGGGAAGCGCAGGAATTCGTCGCGCCGCCATCGCAGGGGCTCCGTCGGTTTGCGGATCTGGCGGCGCCAAGCGATCGCCTGACCAAGCGATCGCCTGACGTCGGGCGCGGCCGCCAGCATGGATGGGGGATGGTATAGCGTGCCGGTGGCGGCGGCGGCCAGCGCCCCCGTTTACCAGCCAGCTCGGCCGCCAGGAACCACCCAGGAATCACCAGGAAATGGGGGCGACGACCGATTGCGGTCGTCGCCCCGGGGGCCGCCGGTGACCATGGGGTATGGGGGCGGGTCAGGCCGGCGGCGGATCAGGCCGCGATCAGGCGATGCGGCCATTGCGATCCGATGCAATCCGCGTGCCAACTTCGGTGGATCTTGTATTTCAAGGGGTTGCAAACACCCGCCCCGGCCCCGGGTGTCGGGCTGTCAAATCAGGCGACAGGTTTTGCGGTTAATGCGGCGCCGCCAGGATCAACCTGTGCTCTGGTCGGGGCGGCGCGGCCTTCGCTGCCGCTGGGATTCCAGCGCCTGGGCTTCACGTTCGCGTCGGCGCAACGTCATGACGCTGTTCACCAGAAGCCCCACCAGCACGACCGCGGCCAGAATGAAGGCCGGCCACACATAGGCGCCGTAACCATCCATGCCAAGCAGGTCTGAAAGCGTGCCCATCTGCGGCTCAGGCGCCTGCTTCCGCCAGGCGCAGCGCGCGGATGCGCCTGGCCAGAAGCTCGGCGCGCATGCGCAGGATCACCACGGTCACGAAGAACGCCGTAAAGCCGATCGCCATCAGCAGGATCGGGATCAGCATGCTGGGGTGGATGGCTGGCGCATCAAGGCGGGTGATCGACGCCGGCTGATGCAGCGTGTTCCACCAGTCGACCGAGAACTTGATGATCGGCACGTTGATGATGCCGATGATCGCCAGGATGCCGCTGGCCTTGGCGCCGCGCTGCGGATCGTCGAAGGCTTCGGCCAGCACCATGTGTCCGCAATAGAGAAAGAACAGCACCAGGACCGAGGTCAGCCGCGCATCCCAGACCCACCAGGCGCCCCACATCGGCTTGCCCCACAGCGAGCCGGTGGCAAGGCAGATGAGGGTGAAACCGGCCCCGATGGGGGCGGCCGCCTTGGCGAACACATCGGCAAGCGGGTGCTTCCAGATCAGGCCAACGGCGCTTGCCACCGCCAGGTTGGTATAGGCGAACAAGGCCATCCAGGCCGACGGCACATGCACATAGATGATGCGTACTGCCTCGCCCTGCTGATAGTCGGGCGGCGACGCGAACAGGCCAAGGAAAAGCCCCGCAGCGATTGTCAAGCCGGCGACCCATGCCGCAATCGGCTGCACGCGCGCAGCGATTTTCAGAAAATTTCCAGGCTTGGCGAAGCGCTGCATGGTGGTGATGCCCAATCCGTTCAGAAATCCGCCGCCACTGCGGCCCCGGGGGCGGTCCAGGGGCCCGGCCCCAGGGGGGCGCGGCGGCAACACCTTCTACATTGGATATGCGCGCCAAGCCACCAGCCCCGGAATCCCGCCCCGGGATCCCGCCCGGAATCTTACCCGGAATCTTGGCCCCGTTCGGGCACGCCCCTGGGGTTTCGTGCCTCCCGACCCTATGTTAATAACATGCGCATCCCACAGGAAACAGGACGAGAACGATTGCCATGATGAAGCGCAAGAAGCGCCGCCTTTACCTTGTCATGGCAAGTGTCTTGGCCCTGGGCGGGGCGGTGGCGCTGGTGCTTTCGGCCCTCGAGGAGAACCTGGTTTTCTTCTATTCACCTTCGGACATCCAGGCCGAAAAGGCCCCGCGCGACCGGTCGATCCGGATCGGCGGCCTGGTCGAGCAGGGAACCCTCGCAAAGGGGACGGACGGGGCGACGGTGACGTTCACGGTCACGGATACGGTGCACTCGGTCCCCGCCACATATCGCGGCATCCTGCCCGATCTGTTTCGCGAAGGCCAAGGCGTGGTGGCCGAAGGTCGGCTGAGGGCCGATGGTGTGTTCGAGGCAACCTCGGTGCTTGCCAAGCATGACGAGAAATACATGCCGCCGGAAGTGGCGGATTCGCTCAAGCGGGCCGGTGTCTGGCAGCATGCGGGTGAAAAGAACGCGGGTGAGAAAAGCTCGGGCGAGAAAGACGCCGGCCTGAAATAAAGCCTGAAATAAAGCTGGCGGTCGTGGCCGGCCCGGAATTCGGAGCATCATGTCGTGAAGATCCCGCGCGGACTGAAATTCGCCCTGCCGGCCGCCGTGTTTGCCGGGCTCGCGATGCTGTTTGCCTTCGGGCTTGGCAAGGATCCGCGCCGCCTGCCGTCGGCACTGATCGACAAGCCCGCGCCGGAATTCGTTTTGCAACCCCTTGATGATGGAAAGCCGGGCCTCGGCAGCGCCGATCTCAAGGGTGATGTCGTGCTGGTGAACGTCTTCGCGTCGTGGTGCGGGCCGTGTGCGGTCGAACACCCGCTCCTGATGCGTCTGTCGCGCGATGTCGGCATGGTCGTGCATGGCATCAACCACAAGGACGCGCCGGACGATGCCCGCGCCTTTCTTGCCAAGCGTGGCGATCCCTATACCCGGATCGGCGTCGATCGCAATGGCCGCGCCAGCATCGACTGGGGCGTCTACGGCCTGCCGGAAAGTTTCCTGGTCGATCGCGACGGCCGCATCCGCTTCAAATGGGTCGGCCCTCTGACGCCCCAGGTGGTCGATGAAACGCTGATCCCGCTGTGGCGGAAGCTTCGCCAATGACCGGCCGATCGGCGGCAATGCCCAGATCTAACGGCCAGATCTAACGATTAGGGCCCGTGGTCGCGGCGGGGCTGTCGGCATCGCCAAGGCCAAGTTGCCGGGCGGTATCTGTGACCAGGGCGCGGGCCTCGGGGCTTGATTTTGCGGCGGCGCGGCCGGCCTGCGCAATGGCGTCCCGTGATTTGGGTAGATCGCCCAGCACCCGATAGGACCGGGCCAGCCGCAGCCATCCCTCGACATCGTCGGGCTGGTCCTGCAAGCGGGCGGCCAGCGCCTCGACGCGCTGGCGCATGATGGCTTCGATCTCGCCGGCGGGCAGGCCGGCAACCGATTCGGTGCCCTCGGGCATCGGAACGAACCCGCCCCCTTCCGGCGGGGTGCGTTGGGCCAGGATCTGGCGCGAATCCAGCCCAAGCTTCTGGGCCAGGGATTCGATGCGCCCCCGCAGGGCCGGCACCCAGGGGGCCTCGGGCGGCGATACCCGGGCCAGGTCGGCGAACTGGTCAAGCGCCTTGCGCAGCTCGCCAGATTGCTCAAGCGCCAGCGCCAGATAGAACTGGGCCCGCACATCGCCCGGCCTGGCCCGCAGCGCCGCGTCAAAGGCGCCATGGGCCAGCGGCGTGACGATGCCGTCATTGGCAAGGGTCAGCGCTTCGCCATAGGCTGACGCGATCTCGGGATCGCCATCGCTGAGATCAAGCGCGCGCCGATAGCTTTCGGCGGCATCGGCATGCCGGCCCATGAAGGCATACGAGCGGCCAAGCATCACCCAGCCTTCCAGATTGTCGGGTGATCGGGCCTGGCGCTCGGCCAGCCGTGCGACCAGGGCCTCGAAATCCCTGGCCTCTGCCGCGACCTGAACCCGGTCGGTCCGGCTTGCGAATGGCTGGCTTGGC
>JAXMDU010000015.1:0-72137 GCA_046348645.1 Alphaproteobacteria bacterium | reverse complement strand
AAATCGTACATCGCCGCACGGGCATAGCTGATGGACATCAGGGGCTTGTCATAGGTCTCGACGACAAGTTCGGCGGCCGAATGGACGGACGAAATGGAATAGGCACCCCCGGCCGCGCCCAGGCCCGCCAGGGCCAGGAACGCGATCACGAGCTTGCCGCGTATCGTGCGGACCATCTTGGCCACTATGAACTCCATTCCGGCATCGCGCGCAGCCGGCCATGGGGCGGATCCCGCCTGCGGCGACGCGATAGTGCGGCACAGTCTCGCAAGCCTGACTTAACAGCTTGTTAAGTCACAATCTTTAGCGTGGAATTCGGGTCGAGCGAGGAGACATCCCATGGTGCGATATGGAGCGCCCGCCGTTGCCGTCGTTCTGCTTGGCAGCGCCGCCTTCGCGGCAACCGACCGGGTCGTGTCCCAGAAGGGCAAGGCCTTTGGTCCGATGGCGATTGCCGTAAAGGCGGGCGAGACTCTTCAAATCGCCAACGATGACGATATCGTCCATCATGTCTTCATCAACTCGGATGCCATTTCGTTCGACTCGGGCCATCAATCCAAGGGCGAGACGGTTGCCATCCGCTTCACGCGGATCGGAAACTACGAGGTCCGTTGTGCCATTCATCCGAAGATGAAGCTGGCCGTCACGGTGAACTGACCGCCTCGGCGGACGGCCGGCGATTCCAGTCCCGCTCCTGTTTTCTTCGCCGCGCGGCTGGCCTAGCCTTGACTGCTGGGCGCCTTGATTGCGCCACGATCGGGGAGGGAAGCTATGCCAAGCGTTGTCGTGACCGGATCCAACCGCGATCTCGGGCTTGCATTTGCGCGTCACTACGCGGCCGAGGGATGGCGCGTCCATGCCTGTTGCCGGACACCTGGCGCGGCGGCCGATCTCAGGGCTATCAAGGGCGACGTCGTCCTGCACAAGGTCGACATGACCGAGGAGGGCGGCATCGATGCTCTGGCCGCCGCCTTGCAGGGCGAGCCGGTCGATCTGCTGCTGTGCAATGCGGCCGAACAAGGCGAACGCTTCGATTGGGGGCAGGGCAAGACCGATTACGACTTCATTCGCCGCCAGTTCCAGGTCAATGCCATCGGCCCCTTGAAGATGGTCGAAGCGCTGCTCGAAAATATCGCACGATCGGACCGCAAGCTGATTTGCGGCATATCAAGCTTCAGCGGCAGCATCGCCAGGAACGAGTTTGGCGTGGGCGAGGGCGGGCGCGTTGGCGGTGGCCGCTACGGCTACCGCGCGTCGAAAGCGGCACTCAATGCCATGTTTCACAATGTCGCGGTGGATCTGGCCGCGCGCGGCATCGTTGCCTTTCTTCTGCATCCGGGCCAGGTTGCAACGCCGGCGGCCCGCAACGCGCCCAACCAGAATCGCATGCCACCGGCCGAGGCGGCCCGCCTTTGCTGCCAGGTGATCGCCAGGGTCGGCAAGGCGGAAAACGGTTGTTTTCTCGACTACCTCGGCAAGCCGCTGCCTTGGTAAACACGCGTTAACGGCCCGTTTATCGAATATCCGGCATCATTGAATGGAAATGACGCCAACGCGTAGCGTTCCGGCCGCGGAGTGGAATTGATGAAACGAGGGACGATCCTTCTGGCCGAGGATAACCGTCGGCTAAGGCGCCTCTATACCGATTCGCTGCGCCTCCAGGGCTATGACGTGCATGATTTCGAAACGGGCGAATCCCTTCTCGCCCAGGTCGGCGCCACAAGTCCGGATCTGGTTGTTCTCGACATCTCGATGCCTGGTGTCGGCGGGATCGAGGTGTGCCGCCGTGCCCGGCATTCTCTCAATCCGCATATTCCGGTGCTGATCCTGACGGGCTTCGAGGATCCCGAACTGGTCGAGCAGGCCTTCGCCGCCGGTGCCGATGATTTCATCGTCAAGTCGGGAACGCTCGATTCGATCCTCGAACGGGTCGACATCTGGATCGAGCGGTCCGGGATCGCCAATCTGTCGGCCCTTCGCAGCCAGGTCCTGAACAAACTGAAGAATCGCCGCGTCCACAACGCCGTGGGGAGCGCCTAGCGAACATGAAAAAATCGATCATCCTGGCCGAGGACAATGTTCACCTGCGCAGTCTCTACACCGATGCACTGCGGCGCGAAGGCTATGATGTCTATGCTGCCGAGAACGGCAAGCGGGCCCTGCAGCGGATCTCGGAACTGAAAAGCGACCTCATCATTCTCGATATCATGATGCCCGAGATCAACGGGATCGATGTCTGCGTCAGCGCCCGCGAAATTATCGGCCAGACCATCCCCATCATCATGCTGACGGCGCTGGACGATCGCGAGGCGATCGAAAAGGGAATCATGGCCGGTGCGGACGATTACATCGTCAAAAGCGCCGGCCTTGGGACCTTGCTCAACCGGTCGCGCTATTGGATGACGAATGATACGGCCGCCAATCTGGCCGAGCGCCGGGCCGCGATCCTGGCTCGTCTCAAACAGGGCCAGGAACAAGGCCAGGAAAAGGGCCAGGGCGGCGTCAGCGCCACCGGTACGACCGGCTGACAGGCTCTTTTCCCGGCGCCGATCTTCCGCTAAGCACAGGGGGCGGGTCCGGCCTGGTTCACCAGGCTGTGAAACAGAGCCGCGGGGGGAGGGTCCAGATGCCGGCACCAGTCGAGTTTTATTTCGAGTTTGCATCGCCCTATGGCTACATCGCCAGTGCCAAGATCGATGCCCTGGCGGCCCGTCACGGGCGGCCGACAGCGTGGCGCTATTCCTTCTGGGTGCGGTGTTCAAGCTGACCGGCAGCAAACCGGCTACCCAGATGCATCCGATGCGCGCCACCTATGCCATTCGCGATATCGTTCGCTCCTGCGCGTTCCATGGCGTGCCCTACAAGCGCGGCACCGTCCAGATCAACGGTCTTAACGCCGTGCGGGCCTTCTATTGATCGACGGCAAGGACCTGGCCAAGGCCAAGGCTTTCGCCCAGGCCGCCTATCGCGCCAGCTGCGGTGAAGGCCGCGACATTGCGTCGCCGGAAGCGGTGGCCGACATCGCCGCCGGCCTGGGCGTCGATCGCGCCCAGCTGCTGGCGGCGTTGCAGGATCCGGCGGTGAAAGACCTGGCCCGCAAGGCGACCGACGATGCGGTGGCGCGCGGCGTGTTCGGTTCACCCTACTTCATTGCCGATGGCGAGGCGTTCTGGGGCGTTGACCGGATGGACCAGCTCGAGCGCTGGATCGCGAGCGGCCCCTACTGATCGTCGCGCCAACAGCCCACGACGGGCTTGCGTGGCGTCCGTCCGACCGGCATTGTCGGTCATCTCTGGTTTTCCGCGGCAGCCGCTGCCGCTGGCCGGAACGGGATGATGCCTGTCCTTAAAAGCTCGATCAATCCACGCAGCGCCGATTTCAAGGCGAACAAGGGCACCATGGACGCGCTGGTTGCCGATCTCCGCGACAAGGTGGCGGCGGTCGAGGCCGGCGGCGGCGCCGAGGCGCGGCAACGCCATGTCGCGCGCGGCAAGCTTCTGCCGCGGGATCGCCTGCGCAACCTGATCGATCCCGGCGCGCCGTTCCTCGAATTTTCGCAGCTTGCCGCGCATCAGGTCTATGACGACGACGTTCCGGCAGCCGGCCTGATCACCGGCATCGGCCGGGTCATGGGACGCGAATGCGTGATTGTCATCAACGACGCGACGGTGAAGGGCGGAACCTATTACCCGCTGACCGTGAAGAAGCATCTCCGCGCCCAGGAGATCGCGCGCGACAACCGGCTGCCCTGCCTCTATCTGGTCGATTCGGGCGGCGCCTTCCTGCCGAAGCAGGACGAGGTCTTTCCCGACCGCGATCACTTCGGCCGCATCTTCTACAATCAGGCGACGCTGTCATCCCTTGATGTGCCCCAGATCGCGGTGGTGATGGGCTCGTGCACGGCGGGGGGCGCCTATGTCCCGGCCATGTCGGACGAGAACATCATCGTGCGCAGGCAGGGCACGATCTTTCTGGGCGGCCCGCCGCTGGTCAAGGCGGCGACCGGCGAAACGGTGACAGCCGAGGAACTGGGCGGTGCCGACGTCCATGCGCGCCAGTCCGGTGTTTCGGATCATTATGCGCTTGACGATCTGCACGCCCTGGCCCAATGCCGGCGCATCGTCGCCAATCTCAACCGCCCGAAACGTGTGTCGCTTGATCTGCGGGCCCCCCGGGACCCGCTCTACGACCCGGTCGAGATTCACGGCATCATTCCAACCGATGTGCGCCGCCCCTACGACGTGCGCGAGATCATCGCCCGGGTGGTGGACGGCAGCGAGTTCGACGAATTCAAGGCGGTCTACGGCACGACCATCGTTTGCGGCTTCGCCCATCTGTTCGGCTATCCGGTTGGCATTATCGCCAATAACGGAATCCTGTTCTCCGAATCGGCGCTCAAAGCCGCGCATTTCATCCAGCTTTGCAGCCAGCGCAACGTGCCGCTGCTTTTTCTGCAGAACATCAGCGGCTTCATGGTCGGCCGGAAATACGAGACCGGCGGCATCGCCAAGGATGGCGCCAAGATGGTGACGGCGGTGGCGACGACCGGTGTGCCGAAAATCACGGCCGTCATCGGCGGCAGTTTCGGTGCCGGCAATTATGCCATGTGCGGGCGCGCCTACAATCCGCGCTTTCTGTGGTCGTGGCCGAATGCCCGCATCTCGGTGATGGGTGGCGAGCAGGCGGCCCGCGTGCTGGCCCAGGTGCGCAAGGACGGCATCGAGGCGAAAGGCGGGACCTGGCCCGAGCCGGAGCAGGAGGCCTTCATGGCCCCGATCCGTGCCCAATATGAACGCCAGGGGCACCCTTACTATGGCAGCGCCCGCCTGTGGGATGACGGCATCATGGCACCTTCGGATACGCGCATGGTGCTGGGCCTGTCGCTGTCGGCGGCCCTGAACGCGCCGATCGAACCGACCCGGTTCGGCGTGTTTAGGATGTAGGCCGCCGATGTTCGACAAGGTCCTGATCGCCAACCGTGGTGAAATCGCCTGCCGCATCGCCCGCACGGCACGCCGCCTTGGCATCCGCACCACGATGGTCTTTTCGGACCCGGATCGTCACGCGCGCCATGTCGCGGCTGGCGACGAGGCATTTCGCATCGGCACCGGCCCGGCCCGGGACAGCTATCTGCGCGTTGATGCGATCATCGATGCGGCGCGCCGATCCGGTGCGCAGGCGATTCATCCGGGCTACGGATTCCTGTCCGAGAACGCGGACTTTGCCGAGGCGTGCAGGAATGCCGGCCTTGTGTTCATTGGGCCGACGCCGGAATCGATCCGTGCCATGGGCTCGAAGAGCGCCGCCAAGACGCTGATGGAGAAAGCCGCCGTGCCGCTGGTGCCCGGCTATCACGGCGAGGCGCAGGATGCGGCGGCGCTGGCCCGCGCGGCCGATGTGGTCGGCTATCCGGTCCTGATCAAGGCATCGGCCGGTGGCGGGGGCCGCGGCATGCGCATCGTGACAAGCCGCGACGGGCTCGAAAAGGCGGCGGCGGCGGCCAAGCGCGAAGCGGCGGCGGCCTTCGGTGATGATCGCATCCTGATCGAGCGCTATATCGAGCGGCCGCGCCATGTCGAGGTGCAGGTCTTCGGTGACCGCCATGGCAATGTCGTTCACCTGTTCGAACGCGACTGCTCGATCCAGCGGCGTTACCAGAAGATCATCGAAGAGGCGCCGGCGCCCGGACTGAGCGCGCAGCAGCGGGCCGCTTTCGGCCTGGCCGCGGTTGCGGCGGCCCGGGCGATCAACTATGTCGGCGCCGGAACCATCGAATTCATCATGGATCCCGAGGGGCGCTTCTATTTCATGGAGATGAACACCCGGTTGCAGGTCGAGCACCCGGTCACCGAGATGATCACCGGCCACGACCTGGTCGAATGGCAATTCCGCGTCGCCGCCGGCGAACCGTTGCCGTGTCGCCAGGACGATCTTGAAATCGCCGGCCACGCCTTCGAGGTGCGGCTCTATGCCGAGGATGCGGCGCGGAACTTCATGCCGTCGGTCGGCCGGCTCCATCATCTGCGCCTGCCCGCCGAGGGGCCGCATGTGCGGGTCGATTCGGGAGTGGCCGAGGGCGACGAGATCAGCGTCTTTTACGATCCGATGATCGCCAAGCTGATCGTCTGGGATGCTGATCGCGCGGCCGCCATCCGCCGCATGCGTGGCGCCCTGTCGGGCGTCAGTGCGGTGGGCGTTACCACCAATGTCGATGTGCTGTCGGCGATCTTCAGCCATCCAGACTTTGCATCCGGTGCGGTTCATACCGGTTTCATCGACCAGCACAGGGCGGATCTCTTTCCCACCCTGGGCCCGGGGTCTGATGTCGTGCTGGCCTTGGCCGCCCTTGAAACGCTGCTGTGCCGCCGACGCGAAGGCGCCGAACGCGCCGCCCGGTCCGGAGATCCGCACTCACCCTGGGGGCTGCTCAGCGGCTGGCGCCTGAACGGTTTCGCACGTGACGAGGTGATCTTCCGCGACGGCGAGCGTGAAGTCGTGATCGGGGTGCGGTATGACGGCACCGGTTTCAGTCTGGAACTGCCGGGTGGCGTGGTCGGCGCAGACGGCGATCTGTCGGCCATCGGCGATCTGGCTGCCGAAATCGGCGGCATGCGGCTGGCCGCATCGGTCATTCGCCAGGGCGAACGGCTGACCGTCGTCGCGCATGGGCGGACCCATCGCCTGGAGCACGTGGACCCGCTGGCGCATGCGGCCGAGGTCGAATCCGCGGGTGGTTCGATGGTGGCCCCGATGCCGGGCAAGATCATCGATGTGCGGGTCGCCGAAGGCGACACGGTAACGCGCGGCCAGTCACTTGTCGTCCTCGAGGCGATGAAGATGGAACATACCATCGCGGCCTCGGCCGACGGCCGTGTTGCCAGGCTGAACTGCCGGGTTGGCGACATCGTCGCCGAGGGTGTCGAACTGCTGGTGCTTGACGACGGCAGCCGCGATTGAGGCTTGTTCAGCCATGCTGAGGGCGTTCGTTCGTTCCTTGCAAAGCCCGGGCGGTGCCGCCTCGCTGTTCGTCATGGTGGTCGCGGCGGCCCTGTTTTTCGGGCCCCCGTTCTTCGGACCTGGCAGCGATCCGGAATCGGTCCGCCTCTATCGGGTGGCCGCCTCGACCCTGTTCTGTCTGGCTCTCTGGGCGATCAGCGTCGTGCCGATCTACCTGACGGCCCTTGTGTTCCTGCTGTTGGCGTCGCTGTTCAAACTGGGACCGCTTGATGTGATCTTCTCGGGTTTTGCCTCGCCGGCGCTCTGGCTGATCTTCGGCGGATTCATTCTCGGCGTCGCCGTCCAGGAGACGGGGCTTGGGGCCCGCATGGCCGCATCCCTGGTGCCGTATCTGGGTCGCTCGTATCGGCGGATCGTCTTTGGTGTTGTCCTGGTCGCCATGGCGCTGGGGTTCGCGGTGCCGTCCAGCATGGCGCGAATGGTTGTGCTGATGCCGATCGTCGTCGCCCTGGCCGAAACGCTGGGGTTCGGGCCGGGCAGCAAGGGCCGCACTGGCATCACGCTTGCGGCGGCCTTTGCCACATTCATGCCGATGGCGGCCGTGCTGCCAGCCAATGTCCCGAATGTGGTTCTGGCCGGCATTGCCGAGACGGTACATGGCGTGCCGATCAGCTATGTCGAGTATCTGGCCCTGCATTTCCCAGTCCTGGGGGCGCTCAAGACGCTGGTCATCGCGGTGTCGGTGCTGGTTCTCTTTCCCGACACGCCCAGAATTGATCCGGTGCGCCAGCCCGCGGCGGCGATGACACCCGAGCAGAAGCGCCTCGCGGTCATTCTGGTGGCCGCGCTCGGGCTTTGGATGACGGACTTTCTGCACGGCATATCGCCGGCCTGGGTGGCGTTGGCGGCAGGGCTTATGTGCTTTGTGCCGGGCGTCAACGTTGTGCCGCGCGATACGATCGAACGGCGGCTCAACTACGGAACGTTCATCTATGTCGCGGGGCTGCTGGGGCTTGGCAACCTGATCGCCGAATCGGGGCTGGGCAAGGCGATGGGAGATGCGCTCCTTGGCCTAGCCCATCTTGACCCGGCAAGGCCGCATTGGAACTTTTTTGCCCTCACGGCCATGGGTACGCTGATCTCGTGGGTGGCGACATTGCCGGGCGAGGCCGCGGTGCTGGGCCCCGTCGCCGCCGAGATTGCCGCGGCCACGGGTCTGCCGCTGATGACCGTCCTGATGATCATCGTCGTCGGCTTCTCGACCGTGATCCTGCCCTACCAGGCCGGGCCGATGATTGTCGGGATTCATCTGGCGGGGGTGACGCTGACCTCGGGCACGCGCCTTTGTGCGACGATCGGCATCGCGACCATCGTCGTGCTGCTGCCGCTCAACTTTCTTTGGTGGCGGGTAACGGGCTGGCTCCCGTGATGGCCGTTCCCGGCCCGGGTGTCGAGAACTGGACCTTGGCAAGGTCGGCGAACAGCTGACCGGCGGCAATCAGTTCGGCAAAAGTGCCGCGCTCGACGATCCTGCCATCCTTCAGCACCAGGATGAGATCGGCCTTGCGGATCGTCGACAGGCGGTGCGCGATGATGAAGGTGGTGCGCCCTTTCATCAGCCGTTCGAATGCGGTCTGGATGCGGGCCTCGGTGGCGGTGTCAAGCGCGCTGGTCGCTTCGTCCAGGATCAGGATGGGCGGGTCCTTGAGAAGCGCCCGCGCAATGGCCAGCCGCTGGCGTTCCCCGCCGCTCAGGTTCACGCCCCGTTCGCCCACCAGGGATTGATAACCCTGCGGCAGCCGCATGATATAATCGTGCGCTTCCGCCTGTCTTGCTGCGTCCTCGATCTCGTCCTGGGTTGCATCCGGCCGGCCGATGCGGATGTTCTCGCCGATGCTCCGGCTGAATACGGCACTGTCCTGGAACACCACGCCGATGTTGCGCCGGAGCGATTCGAGCGTCGCGTCCCGGATGTCGAGACCGTCCACCCGGATGACACCGGTCTGTGCATCCCAGAGGCGGCTCAAAAGCGCCATCGTCGTGCTTTTGCCCGATCCGGTCGGGCCGACCAGCGCCACCGTCTTGCCGGCCTCGATCGAGAAATCGAGGTCGACCACGGCGGGTCGCACGCCGTCATAGGAAAGTGACACGTGCTCGAAGGCGACGTCGCCCCGCACGCGCTCGAGGTCGACGGCGTGGGGCTTGTCGCTGACGCCGGGCTGGGTATCGAGGATGCTGAAGAATTCCGCCAGGGCCGGCATCTGGAAGAACATGCCGCTGACAAATCCCATCGCGTGTTCCAGGCGCCCGATCAGCATGGTGGCGAAGCCCATGAAGCTGACGATCTCGCCCACCGTCGTTTCGCCCTTGCTGTGCAGCCATGTGCCCAGCACGAAAATGCCGATCACCGTGATGGTCGATGCCATCCGGCTCAGCACCGTCACCAGCGCCCACAAATTAAGGACTGGGAACTGGGCCGCCAGCAATCGCCGCATCAGCGCGCCGATTTCCTGCGCCTCGAGGGCCAGACGCACGAAGCTTTGGACCAGGAGAACATTGCCGAGCGCATCACCGGCCCGGGCGGCAAGTTCCGAGTTATAGGTCTCGACCCCGCTCTGGGCCTTTTCGGTCTTGCGGACGACGAACACGTTCAGAACCGCGAACAGGATCAGCAGCACGATCAGGAGGCTGCCCAGCCGCCAGTTCATGGACAGCGCAATCGGCAGAAGGGCGATCACCGCGACGATGGTGGACAGGTGTTCGCGAAAGAAGGCGAGCCACAAGTTGAACAGGTTGTCGGCGCCGGCCAGCATGACCTTGAGCAGGCGGCCTGAATGGGTGGCGTTGTGGAACGATGCCGGCAGGCTCAGGACATGCTCGAAATAGAGCGCCATGGCGGCAAGTTTGCGCCGGTGGGCCAGACGGTCGGCGTGCAGGGCGACCAGGATGCTGGCGGCAATCCCGCCCAGCCCCGCAGCGGCCCAGATGCCGAGAAGCCGCAGAGTCTCGGGCCAGGCCTCGGCGGCTGCCCCCGGCTGGGTCCGGGCAAGAAGGTCAACAATTTTGCCAAAAAGGATGGGCTCCACGAAGCCCACCCCCGCCAGCCCCAGGTTGGCGACCGCCAGGACCGTTGCAAGGTTACGCTCCGGCCCCAGTAACGACAGGACCCGGCCGTAGATTCTCGCAAAATCCATGGATTTACACGCCCCTTGCTGGCCACCCGGCGGCCGGCCGCATGTTAGCCGCATGGCCGCGATCTTGCACTACGCGCCGCTTAACGCCGCTTTAATAGATAGTCCTTTAGATATAGCTATTAAGTTGTTGTTCGAGACGGATTTTACACCCGGCGACCCGATGACCATCAATTCCAGCTATGACCTGTCGCGTCTCAACGTGCTGGTTGTCGATGACAACAAGCACATGGTCGCCCTTGTGAAATCGATCCTGCATGCGCTGCGCATCCGGAACATTCACGATGCGAGCGATGGCGCCGGCGCCTTCATCGAGCTTCGGCAGTTTCTTGCCGACATCGTGCTCTGCGACATGCTGATGCAGCCCCTCGACGGGATCGAATTCACCCGCTTGGTCCGTAATGCGAAGGACAGTCCGAACATCTATGTGCCCATCATCATGATGACCGGATACACAGAGCGGTTCCGGGTTCTTGAGGCGCGGGACGCAGGCGTGACCGAATTCCTGGCCAAGCCGCTGTCCGCGCGCGGACTCCACTCGCGCATCATCGAAGTGATTGCGCATCCCCGTCCGTTCGTCCGAACGCCCAGCTACTTCGGACCCGACCGGCGCCGGAAGCAGCTGCCCCTCAAGGGTCCGGAACGGCGGGTTGCGCCAGATCCTCTGGCCGCTTCGCGCATGCAGGCCCTGTCCCAGGACGAGATCGAAGCGTTGATGCGCGGCTGACATCCGCCAGCCCACAGCATTCCAGGAACGATCCGCGATGGAAAAACCGTCTGCCCCCCAGATCATGCCAGCATCCAGGCTGCTTGCCATTCGATTGGACAGCGGTCCGCCCCGGCCCATGCGGGATGCGGCCTTGCTTGCCGAGGCCGAGGCCGCTCTTCGGGCCCTGGCGGAATCCTATCCCGATGTCCTGGTCGAAGCGGCAACCGGGATGGCGCGGCTGGTTCCGGCCGGCGGGCAGGGCGGTGCGCCGCTCGATGTTGACGCCTTGTACCGCCACGCCCACGATGTGAAAGGTCAGGCGGCTTCGGTCGGTTACCCGATGGCAACCCGGGTGGCGCAATCCCTGTGCCTGATCATCGACCGGCATCGCGCGGTCTTGTCAGCGGGGGCACCCCCGGGCCGCATTCAGGTCGTTCTGCGGGCCCATGTCGAGGCTTTGTTCGCGATCGCACGCAGCCGGTGCGCGGGTGACGGCGGCGATACGGGCCGCACGATCGTCACGGCGCTGGCCGGCCTTGTCGCCACGCTTGGGGTGGCGCGAACGGGAAACACGGGGACGAGATATCCGTCCGCCAGTGACGTCCGACACTCTCACGTTCCCCACACCAACAGAATGACCGGGACGGCCACCACGACCACGAGGACCGACAAGGGCAGTCCCAGCCGTGGATAGTCGAGGAATCGATAGCCGCCCGGTCCCATGACCAAGGTGTTGCACTGGTGGCCGATGGGCGTGAGAAAATCCGACGCACAGCCTATCGCCACCGCCATCAGGAATGCATCGGGCTGATAGCCAAGGCCATCGGCAAATTTCGCCGCGATCGGCGCCATCACCAGCACGGTCGCGGCGTTGTTGAGAAATGGCGTCACCGCCATGGCGGCGATCATGATCAATGCAAGAGCGCCGGCGGCGGGCAGGCCGTTTCCCATCACGGCCAGGCCACGCGCCAGCACATCGGTGGCCCCCGTCGTCTGCAGCGCAGCGCTCACGGGGATAAGAGCCGCGAGCATTACAAGCATGGGGCCGTCGATCGAATCATAGACTTCGCGCAGCGGAATGGCCTGAAACGCCACCATGGCTACGGCTGCTGCGAAGAAGGCAAGCGCAACGGGCACGGCGCCGGTTGCCGCCGCCGTCATGGCTGCTGCCAGGATGACAATTGGCAGCAGTGTGTTGTGAGAACTGCCGAGCAGCACCGTCCGCTCTGCCAGCGGCAGCAGGCCGTTTTCGCGCAGGAACTGCGGCAGGGCAGCGTGTCCGCCTTGCAGCACCACGATATCGCCCAGCCGCAAAACCACTTTACCGAGCTTCTGGTTCAGGCGTTCGGTGCCACGGCTTACCGCCAGGAGGTTGACATGATGGCGGTCAAACAGTCGCAGATCTTCAGCGGTGGTGCCAATCAGGGGCGAGTGTTCGGCAATGACCGCTTCCACGGCGGCAACCTCGCCCGGCATCTCTGCGGCTGCCTTCACGTCGCGATTATGCGTGAGACTGAGGCCGGTCTGGCCGAGCAGGCGCTCGATGGCTTCATGGTCACCTGTGATCAGCAGCACGTCATTGGCCCGCAGCACCGCATCCGGCAACGGGGCCACGCGCTGGCTGCCGCCGGCGTGCACCGAGATGATCGTTGCCTCGCCACCTGCCATGCGCACGAGGTCGGCCACAGTTTTTCCAGCAGCGCCCGAGTCTTCAAGCACCTTTGCTTCCACGGTGTAGTTCTTGATGTCGAGGGCTTCGCTGACAGCAACCTCCTGCCGGTGGCGTGTGGGCACCAGCCAGGAGAAAGCCACGAGAAAGGCAACGCCGACGGCGGCCAGGATCAGACCCACCGGCAGGTAGTCAAACATGCCAAAAGGCTGCCCTGTCAGGTCTTCTCGCACACGGGCGACGACGATATTGGGCGAGGTTCCGATCAGCGTCATCAGCCCACCGAGCAAGGCGGCGAAAGACATCGGCATAAGGAACTTGGAAGGCGAAAGGCCGGCGCGTCTGGCAAACTGGAAGGCAATGGGCAACATGATCGCGAGAGCGCCGATGTTCTTGATGACCGCCGAGAGAAGGGCGACGGTGCCAGTGAGGAAAAGGAGTTGCAGCCTATAGCCCGCATGGTCGGGCAGGCAGCGCCGCGCAGCGATGTCCATGACGCCACTGCGGGAGACGGCAGCGCTCACCAGAAGCGCGCTTCCGACTATGATGACGATGTCGTCGCTGAACCCGATGAAGGCGTCCTTCGGGGTCACGACGCCCAGCGCCACGGCCGCGAGCAACGCAAGGACCGCCGTCACGTCATGCCGCAGCCGCCCCCAGATGAAGAGCGCCATCATGGCGGCAAGAACGGCGATGGAGAGCAGTTGGGCAGTGGTGAACATGTCATTTCACAGGGTGTGACCTGCCCCTGAGCTTTCATCCGGCGGCGGTCAGACTATCTGTTCTGCTCACGGCAGATCGATGCTGGCTCAAATCTCGCTTGACCAGAATGGAACTCTAGAGCATCGCCCGACCAATTTGAACCGCCTGGACCTCCGGCCTCCAGGGATTGCGTCCGGGCGGTCAGGGTGCGCCGAAGGCGCCTTGCCACCCGTCGATCACGAATTGCGCCGCCAGGGCAGCAAGGATGATCCCGCTGACGCGGCTCACCACATTGGTGCCGGTCACCCCCAGCATGCGCATGATGGTCGCCGCCATCAGCAACGCGGCGAGCGTGAGGCCAAGCACGACCCCAAGCACCAGCAGGATTCCCGATTGCATGGCAAGGTCGCCACCCGCGCGCTGCATCAGCAGCACCATCGATGTGATGGCGCCGGGTCCGGCAAGGAGGGGAATCGCCAGCGGAAAGACCGAAATGTCGGATTTGCGCTCGGCCTCGGCTTCCTCGCTGGCCGTGGTCGCGCGCAGGCCGGAATGGCGGACGAACACCATGTCGATGGCCAGCATGAACAGAAGGACGCCGCCTGCGATCCGGAAGGCGGGAATGCCGACGCCAAGGGTGCGCAGAAGCAGGCTGCCGAGAAGGGCAAAGGCCACCAGCACGATCCCGGCGATGATGGTGCCGCGCAAGGCGATCGCGCGTCGATGGGCGAAATCCACACCCGGTGTCAGGCCGGTGAACAGGGCCGCGACGCCGATTGGATCGATGGTGATGGCCAGGGTAATGAAGGCCTGCGCCAGGATATCCATTTCAACCGGTCTCCCTCGGTCAGGTCTCGATTAGCGCCGTCACATGGTCGGCAATGGCAAGCGATGCGGTCAGGCCAGGGCTTTCAATTCCGAACAGATTGACCAGACCTGGAACGCCGTGGTCGCGCGGCCCCTGGATGACGAAATCGGCGGCGGGCTCGCCGGGCCCGGTGATCTTGGGCCGGATGCCGGCATAGTCGGGCAGCAATGCCCCGTCGGGCAGAGCCGGATAGTAGCGGCGGATCTCGGCATAGAACTGCTCGGCCCGCGCCGGGTTGACGACATAGTCGATGGCATCGATCCATTCGACATCGGGGCCGAATCGCGCCCGGCCGGAAAGATCCAGGGTCAGGTGGACGCCAAGCCCGCCCGGAACCGGGACCGGGTAGACAAGATGCGAGAAGGGGGCCTGGCCGCTGAGCGAGAAATACGAGCCCTTGGCGAAGAAGCGGCGCGGCACAAGAGCCTGCGGAAAGCCCGTCAAGCCGGCCGCCAGCGGCAGCGCGCCAAGGCCGGCCGCGTTGATCAGCGTCTTCGCCCGCACCGCGCGCGATTCCCCACCGGCGGCCCCGGCGACATAGATCTCGATTCCCGATTCGCCGACCCTGCCGCCGTCCACGCGGGTCTCGAAGGCCAGGGCGGCGCCGTGATCCTCGGCCTCGCCCTGCAGCGCCAGCATGTAGGCATGGCTGTCAATGATCCCGGTCGATGGCGAGAACAGTGCGGCCTTGGCCGTGAGTGCCGGTTCGACGGCCAGAGCCTGTGGTCCGGTCAGCGGCACCAGGTCGTCGACACCATTTCCTTCCGCTGCGCGCTTCAGATGCGCAAGCGTGGCGATGTCATCGTCGCTGGTCGCGACGATCAGCTTGCCGACCTGCCGGTGGGGCAGCGACCGCTCGGCGCAGAACCGGTACAGGGCCCGGCGCCCAGCCACGCAGAACTGTGCCCGCAGGCTGTTGGCCGGGTAATAGATGCCGGCATGGATCACCTCGCTGTTGCGGGCGCTGATTCCGGTGCCGATCCCGGCCTCGGCTTCGAGGACGACGACATCGCGGCCGGCCAGCGCCAGGGCACGGGCGATGGCCAGGCCGATGGCGCCAGCGCCGACCACCACGCAGTCAAGGGATTCGGTCATTGGACACGGGTCTCCGCAAGGGCAGCGGAGTGTCGACGCCGCTGGTGGCCCGGTCAAGGGGCGCCCGCAGCGGCAAGGCGATGATCGGGCCCCATCTTGCGCCTCGGCGTCGAGACACGATCTGATATCCTGACGCGGAACCAAGCAGGGACAACTAAGCAGGGACCAGGGCCGATGACGGATCGGGGCAAGCCACCGTCCACAACCGAACAGGACGCCAAGGCGGACGACTTCCTTGCACGGCTTCGCCAGATGCACCCGCTAGCGCACCCGCTGGCCCAATCCGCGCCGTCCGGGGGAAAGCCGGCGGTGGCCCCATCGGCGTCCGTTGCACAATTTGTCGCCAGGCTCCAGACGGTGGCGAAGCCGGGTACCGCCCGCGGACGCCTGATCTTTGCCATGGATGCAACTGCCAGCCGCGAGCCGACCTGGGATCTGGCCCAGCATATCCAGGCCCGCATGTTCGAGGAGACCGACGCCCTGGGCGGACTGTCCGTCCAGCTTGCCTGGTATCGGGGCATGGCCGAATTCCGCGCGACGTCCTGGGTGACGACGGCATCCGAGCTGGTGAAACACATGACGTCCGTGACCTGTCGGGGTGGGCAGACCCAGATCGAGGCCATCCTTGCCCATGCGATCGGCGAATCGAAGGTGCATCGTGTGAACGCCCTGGTGTTCGTCGGCGACTGCATGGAGGAAAACATCGATCGCCTGTGCCAGCGGGCTGGCGAACTGGGCCTGCTAGGTGTTCCGGTCTTTCTGTTCCAGGAAGGCAGCGACATCGTTGCCAGCCGTGCTTTCGCCGAGATCGCGCGCCTGACGGGCGGTGCCCATTGCCATTTCGATGCATCGAGCCCGGAAAAGTTGCGTGACCTGCTGGGCGCTGTGGCGGTCTTTGCGGCAGGCGGACGCCCGGCCCTGGACAGGCTTGCCGCACGCCAGGGTGGGATCGTTCTGCAGATTGCAAGGCAACTGGGCTGAGGATATCGCCGCGTGGTCGTCTATCTTGCCCTGGGGGTTCTGCTGCTGATCGGGCTGTTGGCAGTCGGCCATTGGGTTGCCAACGCCAATGCGCGGCTACTGGTGCGCGTTCTGGTTGGCGTAGCGGTGGCGTTTGCCATCGGGGGTGGGATCTTTCTGGCCTTGACCGGGCGGCTGTTGCCTGCCGTGGTGGCGGGTCTTCCGCTGCTGCCCTTTGTCTGGCGCTGGATGGCCCAGCGCCAGCGGGCAAGGTCCTATGCCGGGCCGCGCCCGGGCCAGGGCTCGTCGGTCGAAACGCCGACGCTGCGGGCGTACCTGGACCATGAAAGCGGCCAGGTGACGGGCGAGGTGCGGACCGGCCAGTTCGCCGGCCGGAGCCTGGAAAGCCTGGATCGGGGCGAGCTTGTTGCCTTGCTCAACGAATGCCGGATCGGCGATCTTCAGGCGGCCGCCATTCTTGAAGCCTATCTCGACCGCGTCCACCCGGATTGGCGGGCAGCGGCGGGTGCGGCCGGCCCTGAGGCCGGCCCCGAGGCCGGCCCGGCGCCCGAGCCTTCGCCACCGGGCGGCATGTCGCGGACCGAAGCCTATGCCGTGCTTGGCCTGGAACCGGGGGCGGACGAAACGGCGATCCGCAAGGCCCATCGCGATTTGATCCGCAGGATGCATCCCGATCAGGGGGGATCGACCTATCTTGCAGCAAAAATTAACCGGGCCAAGGACATACTCCTGGGCGTCCGGGCCTGAATCGCTGGGCGCTGCATCGCTGGGTGCGTCGATTGCGCCCCGGGCCCAGGACGTGCGAAATAGCTGCCGCGTTAACCATTCGTTCCACAACGAGTTATTCCACCCATGAACCGTCCCGTTCGCAAGGCTGTCTTCCCGCTTGGGGGATTGGGCACCCGTTTTCTGCCGGCCACCAAGTCGATGCCCAAGGAAATGCTGCCGGTCGTCGACCGGCCGCTCATTCAATATGCGGTCGACGAGGCCCGCGCCGCCGGCATCGAAGAGCTGATCTTCGTGACCGGGCGCGGCAAGGCTTCGGTCGAGGACCATTTCGACCATGCCTTCGAGCTTGAGACCCTTTTGCGTGAACGCAGCAAGCAGGACCTGCTGGGCCAGATCGCCATCCCGGGAAAGCCTGGCCAGATCGTCTATACCCGCCAGCGCGAGCCCCTTGGCCTTGGCCATGCGGTGTGGTGCGCGCGGCACCTGGTCGGCAATGAACCCTTCGCGGTTCTCCTGGCCGATGATCTGGTCCAGGCCGATCCGCCCTGCCTGAAACAGATGGTCGACGTCTATGGCCAGGTGGGCGGCAATGTTGTCGCGGTCATGGATGTTCCGCGCGCCCATACCAACCGTTACGGCATTCTCGATGTCGTGAAGGATGACGGGACGCTCGCCTCGGTCAGGGGGCTGGTCGAGAAGCCCGCGCCGGAAAAGGCGCCGTCCACCCTGTCGATCATCGGTCGTTACATCCTGCAGCCCGAGGTCTTCGGCTACCTGGATCGCATGGAAAAGGGCGCCGGTGGCGAAATCCAGCTGACCGACGCGATGGCGCGGACCATCGGCACGGTGCCGTTCCACGGCTTTCGGTTCACGGGGCGCCGTTTCGACTGTGGCGACAAAGTCGGCTTTCTGGAAGCCAACATCGCCTTCGGACTGGCGCGCCCGGACATCGGTCCCGGCCTGCGCCAGGTCCTGCAGCACTACACATCGCGCTGATCCGGTCGTCGTCGGCCGGCGCGCAGCACTTCAACGGAAGAGGATAGCGAGCCATGCGCATCGCGATGATCGGCACAGGCTATGTGGGCTTGGTCTCGGGCGCTTGTTTTTCCGAATTCGGCGTGGATGTGGTCTGCGTCGACAAGGATGCCGCCAAGATTGAACGCCTGCGAAAAGGCGAGATCCCGATCTTCGAGCCAGGCCTCGATCAACTGGTCCGCGCCAATGTTGCCGATGGCCGGCTTTCGTTCACGACCGACCTGGCGCCGGCGGTGCGGGACGCGGACGCCGTCTTCATTGCGGTCGGAACGCCCAGCCGCCGCGGCGACGGCCATGCCGATCTTTCCTACGTCTATGCGGCCGCCGAAGAGATCGCCGACGCGCTGGGCCGGTACACGGTGGTTGTCACGAAATCCACCGTGCCGGTCGGGACCGGCCGCGAGGTCGAGCGCATCATCCGGGCGCGCCGTCCCAAGGCCGAATTCGATGTCGCGTCGAACCCGGAATTCCTGCGCGAAGGCTCGGCGATCAACGATTTCATGCGCCCCGACCGGGTCGTCATTGGGACCGAATCCGAACGGGCGCGCGAAGTCCTGCGGCGGCTTTACCGCCCCCTCTATCTGATCGAAACGCCGATCGTCTACACCTCGCTCGAGACCTCGGAGATGATCAAATACGCCGCCAACAGCTTCCTGGCGGTCAAGATCACCTTCATCAACGAGATATCCGATCTGTGCGAGCGCGTCGGTGCAGATGTGCATGATGTCGCGCGCGGGATCGGGCTCGATGGCCGGATCGGCCGGAAATTCCTGCACCCGGGCCCCGGCTATGGCGGGTCGTGCTTTCCGAAGGACACCCGGGCCCTGATGCAGACGGCGCGCAGCTACAATTCGCCCCTGCGGGTCATCGAAACCGTGGTCGACGTGAACGATCGCCGGCCAGGCCGGATGGTGGAAAAGATCGCCGGCGCCATGGGGTCGCTCCGGGGCAAGACGGTGGCTGTTCTTGGCCTTACCTTCAAACCCAACACCGACGACATGCGTGAAGCGCCGAGCCTGGTCATCGTTCCGGGCCTGATCGAGGCCGGCGCCAAGGTGCGCGCCTTCGATCCGGAAGGCATGACGGAAGCGAAGAAGATGCTTCAGGGGGTGACCTGGTGCGACGATTCCTATGCCACCATGAAGGGCGCCGATGCGCTGGTGATCCTGACGGAATGGAACGAGTTCCGCGCCCTTGATCTGGCCCGGGTAAAGACGCTGCTCGGCAGGCCGATGATCATCGATCTGCGCAATATCTACGAGCCCGCCGATGTTCGGGCCGCCGGATTCGAGTATGTCTGCGTCGGCCGCGCGTCAAAGTCAGCAAAAGCAAGCCAGGAGGCCGCATCGTGAGCGTCCGTCACGCCCTGTCCCGATCGATCCTGCGCGAATACGACATTCGTGGCACGGTCGGCAAGGACCTGACCAAGGCCGATGCCGAGGCGATCGGCCGGTCGTTCGGAACCATGGTGGCCGGCGCCAAGGGGCGCTCGGTTTGCGTTGGCTATGATGGCCGCGTCAGTTCCCCCGACCTCGAAGCGGCGGTGGTGGCCGGGCTCAATTCAGCCGGCATCGACGCGATCTGCATCGGCCGCGGGCCGACACCCATGCTCTATTACGCAACGCGGACGCTGGGCGCCGACGGCGGCATCATGATCACGGGGTCTCATAACCCGCCGGATCAGAATGGCTTCAAGATGATGATCGGCACCAAATCGTTCTATGGCGCCGACATTCAGCGTCTGGGCGAGATCGCGGCGAAGGGCGAGGTCCGGTCCGGCCAGGGCCGCGCGACGAAGAGGCCGGTGTTCGATGCCTATCTCGATCAGCTCCACGCCGCCTTCGACGGTGCCAGGCCGCTGGCCGTGGCCTGGGATCCGGGCAATGGCGCGACCGGCGAGGTGGTGGCGGAACTGGTCCGACGGTTGCCGGGACGCCATCTCCTCATAAACGAAAAGATCGACGGCACCTTCCCATCTCATCATCCCGATCCAACCGTGCCCGAGAACCTGGTCGAGTTGCAGCAGCTTGTGGCGCGGGAGAAATGCGACCTCGGCATTGCGTTCGATGGGGATGGCGACCGCATCGGCGTGATCGATGGCCGGGGCCGCATCCTGTGGGGTGACCAGATCATGGTCATTCTGGCCGAAGACGTGTTGAAGGCACGCCCGGGCGCGACCATCATCGCCGATGTCAAGGCAAGCCAGGTCCTGTTCGACGAAGTGGCGCGCATGGGTGGCACGCCGCTCATGTGGCGCACCGGCCATTCGCTGATCAAGACGAAGCTGGCCGAAACCGGGGCGCCGCTTGCCGGAGAGATGAGCGGCCATATCTTCTTCGCCGACCGCTATTACGGATTCGATGATGCCATCTATGCCGCCGTGCGGCTGCTGGGCATCGTCAGCCGCAGCGCGAAAAGCCTGGCCGACCGGCGCGACGCGATTCCGACCATGATCAATACCCCGGAACTGCGCTTTCCGGTTTCCGCCGATCGCAAGTTCGCCGTCATCGACGAGACCAAGGCACGCCTGAAAGGCCGCGGCGCCGATCTGGTCGATATCGATGGGGTGCGGGTGATGACCGAGGATGGCTGGTGGCTGCTGCGGGCCTCGAATACCCAGGAGGTCCTGGTGGCCCGCTGCGAGGCGCGGACCGAGGCCGGTCTTAACCGCCTCAAGGCCGCGCTCCGCGCCGAACTGACGGCTAGCGGCGTCACCCCACCGGCCATCTAGGGGCCGACGCGCTTGCCCTTTTGCGGGGAGGCGCGCATCCTTGCGGCGCAGCGCGGGCCCTTGACCCGTGCGCGGCAAGGGAGACTGGAATGCGCATGATTCGGTTCGATCCGGCCGGGAAACTGCCGGACAATGTTGCCTGCGTCGAGGCGCCGGACCCAGGATCGCCTGGACCGGGACAAGTCAGAATCAGGATCGAAGCGTTCCCGATCAATCCGTCCGATCTCTTGCTGATCGAAGGCCGCCACGTCGAGCATCTGCTGAAAGCGCAGCGCTCATACGGCGCGGGGACTGAAGCCGCCACCGACCAGGGGACCCAGCAGGGCCTCAGGATCGGCAACGAATGCGCGGCGCGCGTGGTCGCGATCGGGCCCGGCGTCAGTGGCCTAAAGGTCGGGCAAGCGGTCATGCCGATGGGGCGCACGAACTGGTGCGAGCACGTCATCGTTCCCGAGACCGAGATTGTGGCGGTCCGCGACGATCTCGAGCCGCTGCAGCGCGCCATGCTCAAGATCAATCCGTCGACGGCGGTTTTTCTGCTCCACAGTGAGGTCGATCTGAAGCCGGGCGACTGGTTTGTGCAGAACGCCGCCAATTCGGCGCTGGGCCGCATGGCGATCCGCATGGCCAGGCGCGAGGGCATCCACTCGATCAATATCGTTCGCCGTCCCGATGCGGTGGCGCCGTGCCGCGAGGCGGGCGGCGATGTCGTGCTGGTGGATGGTCCCGATATCGCTCTGCGTGTGCGCGAAGCGACCAAGGGCGCCAGGGTGCGGATCGGCCTGGATGCGGTGGGCGGCGAATCGATCCGGCGACTTGCCAAATGCGTAAGCGATGGCGCGTCCATCCTCGTCTACGGATTCCTTTCGGGTGATGAACTGCGTCTCGACACGGGCGACGTGCTGTTTCGCGGCATTCGCGTCGTTGGCCTCAGGCGCGCCGCCCTGACGCCCAAGGACAAGGCCGGCCTTGCGGCTCTGTTCGGCCGGCTTGGCGACATGATGGCCGACGGCACGGTCAGGAGCGAGGTCGAGGCCGTGTACGATATGGCCGACATTCGCAAGGCCGTCGTTCACGCCTTGAAAGGCGAGCGCCATGGTAAGGTTCTGGTCACGACTGGATTGTGACGGGATGCGCCCATTGTCGATGAACAGGGCCGGTGTTAGCGTATGAACGACTGCCAAAGGGTCAGGAGGAATTTGATGTTCAAGACGATAGTTGCGTCGGCGGCGATCGCGATCGCCAGTTTGGCATCCGCCGCCCAGGCGACGGAACTCAAGATCGCGCTGGGCATTGGGCCCAAGCATCCCATCGCGGCATCGGGCTATGAATCCTTCGTCAAGGAGCTTGAGGCCCGCACGAAGGGCAGCGTGACCGGCAAGTTCTTCATGAGCGGGGCGCTGCTGTCGATCCGCGGCGCGCTTGCCGGGCTCAAGGACGGCGTCGGCGACATGGCGATCATCGTCTACAGCTATTACCCCGCCGAGATGCCGGCTTATCAGGTCATCTCCGAACTGCAGAATCTCGGCAAGGAGAACGCCGCCACCTCGGGCGCCTCGAGCGAATTCACGATGCTGCACTGTGCGCAGTGCCAGAAGGAATACGCCGCGAACGGCCTGGTCCAGTTGAGCGGCTATGCGGGACCGAGTTACGTCATCATTTCCAAGTCCAAGATCGAAACGCTGGCCGATATATCCGGCAAGAAGATCCGGTCCGGCGGCGGCTCGTTCAGCGCCTGGGCGCGGGCGGTGGGCGCGCTCGACGTCAACATGCCGGTCGACGACATGTACCAGGGCTTCAGCTCGGGTGCCATCGATGCCGGCGTGCAGACCCAGGCGGCGGTCCGCACCTACGGTTTCTGGGACACGGCCAAGCACGTGACCGATCTGCCGGTCGGCATCATCTCGGCAACATCGATCTTCACGGTCAGCCGTCTGACCTGGAAGGATCTGAAGCCGGCTGAACGCGCCGCAATGCTTCAGGCCGCGTCGGTCGGCATGGGCAGCACAATCAAGGCCTATGACGAAGAGGTCTCCAGCATTGCCGGACCGGCGAAGGACCGCGGCGTTCAGTTCCACAAGCCGGCGCCAGATCTATTGGCGCGGACCAAGCAGTTCGACCAAGAGCAAATCCAGAACGCGATCGGCATCCTGCGGGACAAGCTCAAGGTCGCCAATGCCGAGCAGCTGGTAAACACCTATATCCAGCTTCTGGACAAGTGGACCAAGCTGGTCGAGCCGGTCAAGACCGACTATGTGGCGATCAAGGGCCTGATGGATCGCGAAATCTACGCCAAGATCGATGCGGCCCGCTGGGGTATGTAGGATTTGGGGCATGTAGGACTGCAACGTCGCAGGCTGGACAACAAAAAGGCGGTCGCCGCGTTGTGCGGCGGCCGCCTTTCGTTTTCGCCGCCGCCGATCAGTAGGACTTCGGCAGCCCCAGCATCTTTTCGGCGATGAAACTCAGCATCAGGGGCGGCGTGACCGGCCCGATGCGCAGAATGATGGACTCGCGCAGATAGCGTTCGACATGGAATTCCTTGGCATAGCCCATGCCGCCATGGGTCATGACGGCCCGTTCGCAGGCTTCGTATGATGCTTCGGCAGCCAGGAACTTTGCGGCGTTGGCAAGATGGCCGCAAGATTTGCGGGCATCGAACCGCTCTGCCGCCTTGAAGGTCATCAGGTTGGCGGCCTGGATCTTGGCCCAGGATTCCGCCAGCGGATGCTGGATGGCCTGGTTCTGGCCGATCGGGCGCCCGAAAACGACCCGGTTCTTGGCGTAATCGGCGGCACGGGCGATCGCCCGCTTGCCGATCCCGAGCGTGCCGGCCGCGACCAGGATGCGCTCGGGGTTGAGGCTGTCCAGCAGGTAGTAGAAGCCTTTGCCCTCTTCGCCGATCCGGTCTTCTTCCGGCACCGGCATGTTGTCGAAGAACACCTGGTTCGAATCGACTGCCAAGCGTCCCATTTTCGGGATCCGGCGAACCTCGGCGTATTTGCGGTTGAGATCGGTGAAGAACAGGGTCAGCCCGTCGATCGGCCGCTTCGTCTCCTCGATTGGCGTCGTACGGGTGATCAGCATGATCTTGTTTGCGATCTGGGCGGTCGAGGTCCAGATCTTCTGGCCGGTCACGTAATAGGTGTTGCCCTTTTTCACGGCCCGGGTCTTGAGGCGGGTGGTATCGAGACCGGTGTTGGGCTCGGTCACGCCGAAACAGGGCCTGATCTCGCGCTTCATCAGGCCGGGGACCCAGCGCCTTTTTTGTTCCTCGGTGCCGTACTTCCAGATCGTCTGGGGACCGAACATCGCATGGATGACCGTCGACATGGCGGCCGATGCGCCGCCCGATCTGCCCACCACCTGGGTCACGACAGCGGCCTCAGAGACACCAAGACCGGCCCCGCCGTATTCCTTCGGCATCGTCACGCCGAACCAGCCCGCGGCGGCCACCGCGTCACCGAAATCATGCGGGAACTTGCCGTCGGTATCGCGCTCGAGCCAGTAGGAATCGGGGAAATTGGCAGTGATCTTTTGCACGGCGCGCCGGATTTCCAGCTGTTCCGGTGTCAGGAAATCATCACTCGGGAAAATGCTGTCGATATCGATATCCATGGACAAGGTCTCCAACAGGAAGATGGGGCGCGACGTGTCGCGCGCCCGCGAGTGTGCTCTGCGGCGCGGGGCGGGGCAAGTCTGTTTGGCGGGGCCGGCGCGGGCCGGTTTGCGGTGTCTCAGCCCGTGGTATTGAGCGGCATCGCGATGCAGGGGGTTTTCTTCCGGGCCAGCTCGGCGCAGGCGCTGCGGGCATCCTTTTCGCTCAGTCCGACCAGCCGCGCCCGATGCAAAAGCCCCTCTTGCGTGCGGACCGATTCGACGACGATCCTGGCCTTGCCCAGATGTCGCGGCAATTGGCGCGCCGCCCGGGCGGCGGCCTGACGGGCCTGGGACTGGGCGGCATAGGCGCCCACCTGCACGGCCCAGCCGCTGCGATCGGTTTGCCCGCTGCTTGCCGCGCTGTCGGACGCAGGCGGGGCCTGGGCGGCGGTCCGGCTTTCGGCGGGCTTCTTCGGCTTGGGCTCGGGCTTCGATCGGGCCTGCTGGGGTGACGCGGATCTGGCCTTGGCGCGCGATGGCGCTGGCGGCAGGGCCGCAACCGCCGTCCCGATCCCCGGGGTGAACATGTTTTCACCCCGCGCGATGGCGCTGAACGCCTGGTCGAAAAGGTCGACCACCTGCCGGTCGCGTTCCCGGCCGGTGTTGCCGCCCATGACGACCACGATCAGCCGACGTCCGTTCTGAACGGCGGACGCCGCCAGGTTGAACCCCGATGCCACCGTGAACCCTGTCTTCAGCCCGTCCGCGCCAGGATAGGCGCCAAGCAGCTTGTTGTGATTGGTGTGGACATCGCCGCGGAAGACGAATTCGCGGGTCGAGAAATACCCGTAATACTGGGGAAAGCGCTTGATCAGCGCGCGCGACAGGATCGACAGGTCCTTGGCGGTGGTGATCTGCAGGCGGTCGGGCAGGCCCGAGGCATTTCGAAAGACCGTGCGCCGCATGCCAAGGCTGTGGGCCTTTGCCGTCATCATGGTGGCGAACTGGGTTTCCGAGCCATTGCCCAGGCCCTCGGCCAGCACCGTCGCGGCGTCATTTGCCGACTTGGTGACCAGCCCCAGAATGGCATCCTTCACCGCGATGGACTGGCCGGCGGCGAGATTGAGCTTGGTGGGCGCGCGGCTTTCGGCGTGGCGCGAGACGGGAAGGCGCGTATCAAGCCGGATGCGACCTTCCTCCAGCGCCTCGAAGGTCAGGTAGAGGGTCATCATCTTGGTCAGCGATGCCGGAAAATTCGTATCCTCGGCCCGGTCCGCGTACAGGACTTGGCCGCTCTCGGCATCGACAACGATGGATGCTTGGCGGGCGCTGGCGGGCGCACTGATGCCGGCCAGACAAACTAGCATTGCGCATAGGGTTATAGCCCGGCCCAAGATGCCTGCGCGCACGCCGCCCCCTTGTTCGATCATGCGATTACCGTGGCGAGCGTCATTCCCACGATACGTAAGACTTGTAGAGTTAAGACATTTATAACCCTAGCCGAATTACTGTCCAGGGGTCATTGTCCAGGTCGTTTCAGGGTAGAATCCCTGACGCGAATCTCGGGGATGGCGGGCTGACTCGGCTTGAAAGGCGGCGCAGGAGCCGTTAGCGTCCGGGTCAAGTTTGATATGGGGTTGGCGCCGAAGCGATCGGCGTGCCCGCCAGCAGGCGGGCTTGTGCGGCGGTCACGCCGCTGGGACCAAAAGTCGGGTCCGTCCTACAGCCTCTCAATGGACGACACTGTTTCTGGTGAGGGATGACGGTTCCTGCACGGCTAACAGGATTTTGCCAAGACGTTGGGGCGCGGCTTCGCGCGGCTTTTCCCGAGCGTCTGGTCACCGTTCATGGCGGCGGACGCATGCGGTGCGTTGCCCTGTCGCCCTTGTCGCAGGCGGCCTTGGCCGTCGCCGGGGTCGGGCTTGTCGCCTGGGTCGCGCTGGTGACGGTCGGCTATTTCGTTCGCGGCGCCGATCTCGAGCGCCTGGAGCCCCGTACCACGCTTCCCGCCACGATGGTCGGACTGACGCCGGACGAGCGGGCCCAAGCGGGCCAGGACGCCCGGCCGATCGCGGTTCAGAAAATCTCTGATCCGTTCGAGGCGACGCTTCTTCTTCGCGACACGCTGCGCGAGATCGCGATGAAAGAGCCGGCGCTTCCCGTCAGCGGTTTTCCGCTTGCCGACCTGCCGGTCAGCGGTTTTCCGCTTGCCGACCTGCCGGTCAGCGGTTTTCCGCTTGCTGACCTGCCGGTCAGCGGGCCGATCATCGGCCGGCCCCTGAATGGAGTTCCGACCGTCGCCCCGCCGCGTGCCGGGCTGCGGACCTCGATGCGTCAGGCCGCGGTCTTTACCGGGCCAAGCGAAATGCTGGTTCCGGTAGCCTTTCGCCGCGAGCGCGCCCTGCCGACGGTGCCGCAGGCGCCGATGCCGCCCTTGCCGCCGATGCGCCGCGCCTCGCCCACCGCGCCGTTTCCCACCGCGCCGGTCGTCGCGGTCGACCTGGAACAGCTTCGAACCGCCTTCACCCGGACCCTTGCCGAGCGTGATCCCGAGCGGACCGATCTTGCCGATGCGACGGCGGTGCCGCCGCTTGAGGGGCGCGACGCGCCGCAGACCTTCCTGCGCTGGCTGCTTGATCGGGCAAGCGAGCAGATCGAAGCCGGGGAGCGGATTCTGGCGCTCATCGGCCTCGATCCATCCCGGCTCATCGACGGCAAGGACGACGATGATTCTGGCGCGAGCGAGCGCGGCCTCGGTGGCCCATTCGTTCCGTTCATGGCGGATGCGCCCATTCGCGACGGCGCAAGCCTTCTCGATCTGGCCGCCCTCGATGTGCGGATCGAACGCTGGAGCGACATTCGCCGCACCCTGCGCCAGCTGCCGCTGGGCAATCCTGTCAGCCAGACCGAAATCGGCAGCGGCTATGGCCGCCGGGTCGATCCGATCAACGGCCGGTCCGCCTTTCACGAGGGGATCGATTTCCGGGGATCGCGCGGAACCGAGGTTTCTGTCACCGGTGCCGGCGTCGTGACATTCGCCGGACGTCGCGGCCGCTATGGCCGGACGGTCGAAATCGACCATGGCAACGGCGTCAGCACCATCTATGCCCATCTCGACCGGATTAAGGTTAACAAGGGCGACATCGTGACCCGGCGCATGGTCGTTGGCACCATGGGCGCGACCGGGCGGGCGACTGGCGTGCATCTTCATTACGAGGTGCGGGTCGATGGCCAGCCGCGTGACCCGAACCGGTTCGTCATCGCCGGGCGCTACGTTCAATCGCTGTAGGCCAGCCTGATTCGGGGCTGGCCCGGTTTCAGGCCGATGGCGCGCCCGGCGCCCCTGTCCTGTCAGAGCGCGTCCTGCCAGAACGCGTCCTGTCAGAGACCGATCTTGACCAGATAGACATCGCCACGTCCGGCGTTCATGGCGACGACCAGGGCGCTGTGAGGCGCCGGCAGATGGAAAACCCGGTTGTTGAATCCGGTCTGCAGATCGCCTTCGGGATCGCTGGCGTTCGGCAGGTCGCCCGACGTGCGCAGATCGCTGACCACCCATTGCGGCTGCCCGGTCGGCCGCCCCTGGAACGGGTCGATCACCTGGATCGAGCCCTTGAGATCGGTGACGGCGTAGATCTTGCGCTGTTCGGGCGCATAGACATAGCCGGCGTTCTCGCCGAAAGCGGGCTTCGTGCCGACATAGGGCACCTGCCGATTGGCGGGCACCAGCGTCCCCTGCTGGGGCAGCCTGGGAAGCGGCCACTGGCGTGGGTGGCAGTTGAAGCGCGGCTTGAAATCGCGGCCGGTGGGATAGCGGACGATGTCCCAATAGCCGGGCTCGGTCAGGTCCTCGATCAGCATCAGCGCGCCGCCATTGCCGTCATTGGTGATGCCCTGATCGCCGGTGAGCTGCGAGCGGTCCCGCGCGATATCGCCGAGCCCAATAGCGCTTGGCATTGCCGGTGTGGAAAAAGTGGGTGCCCCGTCCATCGGGCGCCATCAGCATGCCGGCCTGGTTGCCGCCGCCGCTGGCATTCATCGTCATGCTCCAGGCCCGGGTTGCATGATCGATGCGCCACGTGGCGCGCGGATCGATGCCGCCCTGGCTGGTGTTTCCGACACTGCCGCCGCAGACCCAGATGCAGTCATGGGTCGCGTCATAGATGACGGCGCTGTAGCTGTGCAGCGAATAGGGACCGCAATTCCCCTTCGGCCCAAGACCGTTGCGGGTGACCGGTTGCGGCCAGCGCAGATCGGGTGGGCGCTGATTGTAATAGGGCAGCTCGGGCCAGTTCGGGTGGCGGTTGCGGCCATGGGCGCCGGGTGGGTCGACCGGCGACAGCGGGTTCGGATCGGAATAGGGCTCCCAGCCTTGCAGCGCGATGCGCGGATCGCCCGTGCGTTCGATCAGTTTTTGGCAGGCACCATGCACGTCGAAGGCCAGGATGATGTTGCTGGCGCCGTTCGAATGGCCGCCGCCGATGATGCGGATGCCATGGCGGCGCGTGTCATAGGTGCCGCCCGAATAGATCATGATGCCGCGAAAATCGCCGGGGTATTCGCCGGTCACGTAATGAAGGACATGGGCATCGCTGGTGAACGCGCCGCCGGCGTCATAGACGGCGCGGGTGAAATGCGCGTCGCCGCCGGCGCCGGCCTTCAGGTTCCTGCGCGGATCGTTGATCTGCTTCCATTCGCCGACCGCCATCCGCGACAGGACCTGCTGGATCGGATCTGCGATCGCGATTTGGATGCCAGCGTCGAGTGCCATCTATTTCAAGGCTTTGATATGGTTTGCTGCTTCCGAATTGAGATCTTGGCTCGGCCCGTTAGTCCAATAGGCCTATACCTCCTTTTTGTTAAGTGAGGACGCATCGATTAAAAGTGTATCACCGCGTTGGAGTGACTGGCTGTAGCTGACTCCTTTTGGAGCGAAGGCTGCATAGATTTCTGTCTATCAGCAGTGCTTCCAGAACCGCTCATTCCAGGGTCGCAAGTCGATTTCCTGCGACCACGCCGATTTGGGCTGCTTGTGAAGCCCGTAGAAGACCTCAGCCGCGTCCATTGGATCCATTGCAACGCCCTCTGATGTCGGATGTGCTCCAAGGGGTGATTCCGCAACGTCTGCATCAATGACAACATGTGCGACGTGGATCCCTTTAGGCCACAGCTCTCGTGCCATGACTTGGCTTAAGGCTCGTAGTCCAAATTTGCCTATGGCTAGGTTCACGTAACCGGCCCTTCCGACGGTTCCCGAAGTGGCGCCGGCAAAAATTATTGTTCCGCTATTACGCCTAGCCATTAGTTCTGCGGTAAATTTTCCGACTATAAAAGCCCCGAGACAATTTGCTCGCCAATTATCTTCAAAAACGGCGACTTCTGTGTCGAGAACTGTTCCTGGGTTAAATCCTTGTGCAAGATATATTACTATATCCGGCGTTCCACGCCTTGATACCACTGCGGCAAGCGCCTTTCTAAAATCCCGCTCATCAGTCGCGTCGCACGCGTAGGAATGTACATTTTCAGCCCGACAATGACTTTTATTTATAATATCTTTTAATAAATCAATATTTCTATTAAAAATAGAAATGCTCATCCCCTCGGCTGAAAATTTTTCAGCCAAGGCGATTCCCAATCCCGGGCCGACACCAACAAGCACAACATGGTTGGATGCATGGCTGGATGCGGGTTTTATTGTCGAGACTTTGGTTTTGGCTGCAGTGATTTTCTCTCTGCAGGGCTCGTTTTCAATAACTGAGCGGCTCATGCTTGCGACCTTGGAAGATCTCGTAAATCGGTAAACAATATTTAATGGCCCCAGGCGCATCTTTCGGGTGCGTTTTGCGTCTGACCATACCTTGTGGCAACATGTAAAAAATGCGACGCGTAGCCGCGATTTAAGATTTTGATAAACGGGCCAGTTGTTGCGGTATAGCATGGCGATTCTTTCAACATTGCCGGCTATTATTTGGGGTATGCAACTTTCATGCCAAAATTATAAACTAATATTTTTCAAAAGGTAATATTGTTAAAATTGTGTTTATTTATTTAAAATGTAAAATAATTTTACATTTATAAAATTTCTTGATCAGATTTGTTTGATAATTAATTGCAAGATTTCAATCGTGGCCATCCAAATCGGCCGGGCGATTATGCGATCCCTGCCAGGAACGTCTCGATCGCGGCGATGGCCTCGGGCTCGACCAGGCTGGGCGTGTGGCCGACCCCCGGCACCGTCACCTGGATCAAGTCCGGATTGGCCCGCTTCATCGCAGCAAAGGTTTCGGGTGTCAGCACCTTGGAAAGTGCGCCGCGAAAGGCAAGGCACGGCATGCGGCGAAGCGCGCCGAACAGGGGCCACAGGTCGGGCACCTTTCCCGCGCCCTCCACCAGCGCGCGGGCGATGGCCGGGTCCCAGTCGAAATGCAGCAGCCCGTCGGCCCCGCGCCGATAGGTGCCATGCGCGGCCCGCAGCCAGTCGCGATCGTCGCGATAGCCAAGATCGGGGAACAGGGTCTTCACGCTGGCAACCGCATCCCGCCAGCGCTTGACCGGGCGATCGCTGCCGACATAGGCGGCAATGCGCGTCACCTCGCCGGCTGGAACAGCGGGTCCCACGTCGTTGATGACGACACCCGCCAGGCCGCCCGGCATGAGAAGCCCAAGCCCCATGGCCAGCAGCCCGCCCATCGACGTGCCGATCACGATGATGCGGTCAAGTCCCAGCGCCGCCAGAACGTGGCGCAGATCGTCGATGTAGGTCGTCGGCACATAATGGCGCCAGTCCGGGTCACGGCCCGAACGGCCACGGCCGCGCAGATCGGGGCAGATCACCCGCCGCCCCGGGGCAAGACGGATGGCCAGCCGGTGATAATCGCGACTGGAACGGGTCAGGCCCGGCAGGCAAAGGACAGGCGTGCCGGGCGCGTCTCGGAAATCGTAATCGCGAAGATAGACCTGCAGGCCGTCCTGGACGGTGACGTGGCGCTCGCAAACAACCCTGCGCCGGGTGCCGTTCACATCAGCGCCCTTGTCCGCGGTCGAAAGCGGCCGCCACCTGGGGCGCGCTTCCGGTCAGGACCCGATAGACGCGCAAGCCTTCGACGACCCGCTGCACATAGCTCCGGGTTTCCGAGTAGGGGATCAGCTCGATCCAGTCGATCAGGTCGACGCCGTTCGCGCGCGGATCGCCGTGATCGCCAAGCCAGGTGCGAACGCGGCCGGGCCCGGCGTTATAGGCCGCCAGCGCCAGCACGTAATGACCGCCATAGTTATCGACCATATCGGCCAGATAATTGCTGCCCAGCCGGATATTGTAGTGCGGGTCGGTCAGCCGATGATCGGCGAAATCGATGCCCAGCTTCTTTGCCATCATGCGTGCCGTTGCCGGCATCAGCTGCATCAGGCCGCGGGCGCCGGCTGGGCTCAGGGCTTCCCGGTCGAAGCCGCTTTCCTGACGGGTCACCGCCAGCATCAAGGCATGCTCCAGCCGGCCGGTGGCGATTTCGATGCTGGGATATGCCTCGCCGACAAAGGGACTATCGTTGCGGATCGCTTCCTTGCCGACGGCGACCACCAGTTCAAGGCCGCCGATCTCCTGGGCGATCCGGACCGCAGCCAGTTTCTCGGCCGGCGATTGGCCGATCTCGGCAAGGCGGGCCAGGAAGGTGCGGGCCAGGTCGGGCCGGTTCGCCGCCGCAAGCAGGCGGGCGGCGCGGGCCAGTTCGCCATTGCCGACCGTTGCCTCGTCGGGTGCGCTGGCCGTCAGGGCGGTTGCGGATGCCGGAATCTGCGGGCGCTCGTGTTCCGGCAGCTTCTCGGCTGCCAGCTGCCCATAGAAGGTGGTGAAATAGGTGGCGGCCCGTCCATACCAAGCTTGCGCGCCAGCCCGGTCCGATCGGGCTTCGGCGGCGCGGCCCGCCCAATAGGCAGCCCGCGCCCGGCTAATCGGCGTCCGGACGGCCTGATGCATGCGCTCGAACTGGGTGCTCGCCTCACGCGACTCGTTCAGGAAGCGAAGCGCGATCCAGCCGGTCAGCCATATTGCTTCGGAATATGCGGCCCCGTCCTTGAGGTCGTGGTGCGAGGCGATGCGATGCGCGGCCGAGACCTCGCCCATCAGCAGGGCCTTGCGCGCCATCAGGGCGCGCTCGGGCCAGGCGTCCTCGGCAAAGGCTTCGGGGACCCGCAGGGTCTTGAACAGGGCGACGGCGTCGGCCTCGCGGCCCTTCTTGCGGCGCCATCTGGCCCGATCGAAGATCAGTCCGGGGTCGTTCTGCAGGGCGGCGGGCACGCGATCGACGGCGCGATCGGTGCCGGGTCCCATGTTCTGCAGGCGCAGCCGTGCATCGGCCAGCAGGCGCTGATCGTGCTCCAGGTATTGCAGCATCTGGCGGGCGGCTTCGTCGCGGCCTTTCCACAGCAGGCGGTTGACGCGGGCATTGTGATCGGCGGCCCGCAGGATGCGCTTGTGGCGGGCATAGAACTGCCGCATGTCGCGATACGACATGTCGTATTCGGCCCAGACGCGCCGGATCTCGGCCTCGGCGGCGGTTCGGCTGCCCCCCCGTTCCAGGGCTTCGGCCAGACGTTCGCCGCCAGCCGCGCTGCGCGGCGTGCGGCCCTTGTACCAGGCCAGGACGGCGGCATCCGATGCCATTTCGGCGGCTTCGTCGGCGCGCCGTGCCAGTTTCGACTGGGACGGCCAATGCTTGTTCTCGGCTATGAACCGGGTGATCTGTTCGAAGCCGGGCGGCGACACATCGTTCAGGATGGCCAGCCACTCGACCAGCTTGGCGGCCGCTTTGTTGTCCGCCCTGTCCTCGCTGCCGGCCAGGGTCTGGCGCGCGCCGGCGAAATCGGCTCGGGTGGCGGCCAGCACCGCCGCCTCGGCCGCCCGGTCCAGGCGCGGGGGGACGGTGCGCTCGGCAGCCCCGCCGGCCGATGGGCAGGCAAGCAGGGCCGCCGCGGCCAGTGCCGCGAAAGCTCCGCGTACCGATCGGCGCCTTGCGCTGATCGTGTCTGACATGCTGGCCCGGTTCATGGCGTTGCCGCTGGCAATAGCGTCGGCCGAAATCATATCATTTCAAGCCTTAACCTAGTGTAAGCGTTTGCCCCTTGCCGGCACAAGCCAGCGGTGCCAGGGGGCAAGGTTCGGGACGCGCCCTGGGCGCGGGAAGGACCGCTTGCCGCTGATGGTGGCGGCCAGTATCGTTCGCCCGAATCAGGATCGTTAATCAGGATCGTTAATCAGGATCGTTCGCCCGAATGATCGCGGACCGGGAGAGACGTAATGTTTTCGGGATCGCTCGTGGCATTGATCACGCCCTTCAAGGACGGGCGGGTCGATGAGCACGCCTATCAATCGCTGATCGAATGGCAGATCCGCGAGGGGACCGACGGCTTTGTGCCCTGTGGCACGACCGGCGAGTCGCCGACGCTGAGCCACGATGAACACATGCGCGTGGTCGAAATGTGCGTGGCCGGGGCGAAGGGCAAGGTGCCGGTCATTGCCGGCACCGGCTCGAACTCGACCGAAGAGGCGATCATGCTGACCCGGCATGCCAGGCAGGCCGGCGCCGACGCCTGCCTGGTGGTCACGCCCTATTACAACAAGCCCACCCAAGAGGGCCTCTACCAGCATTTCAAGGCGATCCATGATGCGGTTGACCTTCCGATCGTCATCTACAACATTCCCGGCCGCAGCGTGGTGGACATGTCGATCGAGACGATGGGCCGCCTGGCCAGGCTCGATCACGTGATCGGCGTCAAGGATGCGACCAGCGATCTGGCCCGTGTCACCCGGACCCGGCTGGCGCTGGGCGAGGGGTTCTGCCAGCTGTCCGGCGAGGATGCGACGGCGATCGGCTTCCTGGCCCAGGGTGGCCATGGCTGCATTTCAGTTACCGCCAATGTCGCGCCGCGGCTGTGCGCCCAGATGCACGATGCGTGGCGGGCCGGGGACATGAAGACGGTGATGCGGATCCAGGACTGCCTGATGCCGGTCCACGACGCCATGTTCTGCGAGACCAATCCCGGGCCCGTGAAGTTCGCGGCCGGGCTGCTTGGCCTTTGTTCGCCGGACGTCCGCTTGCCGCTGACCAGGCCGTCCGACGCGAATCAGGCCCGCATCCGCGCGGCGCTGGTCGCGGCCGGCCTGATGAATTGACCCTGATGAACCGATATCGTGATCTGAACGGTTGAACGGATCCTTGTCGTGGCGGCGCCGCCACGCGTTGCCCCAGGAGGAAGGCGCATGGGCCGCCCTGCCGAACCGGGTCGGGTCGTTGCCCAGAATCGCAAGGCCCGGCACAACTATGTCATCGAGGAACGCTTCGAGGCGGGCATCGTCCTGACCGGCTCGGAGGTGAAATCGTTGCGCGCCGGACGTGCCAACATCGCCGAGTCGTTTGCGGCCGAGCGCGAAGGCGAGCTTTACCTGCTCAATGCCCATATCTCGCCCTATGCGGCATCGGCCGCTTACAACGGTCATGAAGCGACGCGGCCGCGCAAGCTGTTGCTGCGCTCGCGCGAGATGGCCAAGCTGATCGGAGCGGTCCAGCGCGAAGGCATGACCCTGGTGCCGCTTTCGATCTATTTCAATGCGCGGGGCATCGCCAAGGTCGAGCTGGGCCTTGCCGCCGGCAAGTCGAAGCAGGACAAGCGCGCCACGATCAAGGATCGCGACTGGCAGCGCGAGAAAAGCCGTCTGATGCGCGCCAAGGGGTGACCGCACCAATGGCCGATGACACCAAGGACCCGAAGGACTCCAAGGCGACAAAGGTCTTCGGCACGCTCAAGGACAAGCTCATCGCCCGCAAGATCGATTGGGCAAGGGCCGGCCGGCGGCCCGCTGGCGGCGCCGGGCCTGCCAACGGTGACCGTCTGCCACCCGGCCAGCGGCAGGTGAAAACCTGGCCGGTGCTTGATCTTGGCATCACGCCCGACCTGCGGATCGAGACGTGGCGGCTCAGGGTCGATGGGCGCGTCGCCCATCCGCTGGAATGGGACTGGCCCACCTTTCTTGCCCAGCCACAATCCGAGCGGTTGAACGACATTCATTGCGTCACGGCCTGGTCGCGCTATGACAATCATTGGCAGGGCGTGGCGGCGCGCCACCTGGTCGACCTGGTGAAGCCGTTGGCGGATGCGCAGCATGTCGTGTTTCACGCCCATGACGGCTATACGACCAATGTCGCGCTTCGGTATTTCGACGCCGATGACGTGCTGATCGCCCATGGCTGGGAAGGCCGGCCGCTTGCCCCGGAACATGGCGGGCCGGCACGCATCGTGCTGCCGCGTCTTTATTTCTGGAAAAGCGCCAAGTGGATTCGCCGCATCGAGTTCCTTACCGCCGACAAGCCCGGCTTCTGGGAAACGCGCGGCTATCACAACCGGGGCGACCCATGGCAGGAGGAGCGATACGGCTGAGATGAATGCCCATGACATCATGTTCGAGACGATCGACGGGGCGCCGCTGCCGCTTGGGGGCTTTGCCGGCAAGGCGATCCTGGTCGTCAATACGGCCAGCGAATGCGGGTTCACGCCGCAATACAAGGATCTTGAAGCCTTGTGGCGCCGCTATCGCGACCAGGGCCTGGTCGTGCTGGGCGTGCCCAGCAACGATTTCGGCGGCCAGGAGCCGGGCGACGAGCGCGACATCGCATCGTTTTGCGACCAGACCTACGGCGTCACCTTTCCGCTGACCCGCAAGGTATCGGTGATCGGTCCTGGCGCCCACCCGTTCTACAAGGCCGTCGCGGCCGAACTTGGCCAGGAAGCCCTGCCGCGCTGGAACTTCCACAAGTTCCTGATCGGCCGCGATGGCGCGCTGGCCGATTCGTTCCCATCCAAGGTGGCGCCGCTTTCAAAGGACCTGCTGGCCGCGGTCGAGGCCGCCCTCAAGCGCTGATCGGCGCCCGGTCCAGTTCGGTTCTGATCCGGCGCAGCACGTCGCGAAACATCGCCTGGGTCAGCACGCCGGTGTTCGTGTTGTAGCGCGAGCAGTGATAGCTGTCGGCAAGGATGGTCCCGCCGGGCAGGTGATGGACGGCGCCATGCGCGAAGGGGAATGCGCTGCGGCGAAGGGCAAGCGCGGCCAGCACCGAATCATGGGCAAGCCGCCCCAGCGCCAGGATCGCCTGCAGCTTGCCGGCGGCGGCGATCTCGGCGGCCAGGAATGGCCGGCAGGTCCTGGCCTCGTCGGTGGTGGGCTTGTTCTCGGGCGGCACGCAGCGCACGGCGTTGGTGACCCGGGTATCGGCAAGCGTCATGCCGTCATCGGCGCGGGCGGCATAGGTGCCGCGCGCGAAGCCTTCGGCCAGCAGGGTCGCATAGAGCAGATCGCCGGCATAATCGCCGGTGAAGGGCCGCCCGGTGCGGTTGGCGCCGCGCAGACCGGGGGCCAGACCGACAACCAGCAGTCTCGCCTTCAGGGTCCCGAAGGCGGGGACCGGGCGGTTATGCCAGTCGGGATGGCTTTGCCGGTTGGCGGCGCGGAACGACACCAGCCTTGGGCAAAGTTGGCAATCGGCCGGCGGCTCGGCGCCGGCCTGGGCGGGCTTCCTGGTCACCGTGGATCGATGTCTTCCGGATCGGGCATGGCCGGCGTCGGCAGCGGCTCGCGCGGCGTGTGGGTGCGGGCGATTGCCGGCATCAGGTCCTGCAGATCGATGAAGGTGTCGGCCTGGCGCCGCAGCTCGTCGGCCACCATGGGCGGCTGGGTGCGAAGCGTGCTGACCACGGTCACCCGAACCCCCCGGCGCTGGACCGCCTCGATCAGGCGGCGGAAATCGCCATCGCCCGAAAACAGGATCACATGGTCCAGGGCCGGCGCCAGTTCCAGGACATCGATCGCAAGCTCGATGTCCATGTTGCCCTTGACCTTGCGGCGCCCGGCGCCATCGACAAATTCCTTGGCGGGCTTGGTGACGATGGCGTAGCCGTTGTATTCGAGCCAGTCGACCAGGGGCCGGAGCGGCGAATAGTCCTGGTCCTCGATCAGGGCGGTATAATAAAGCGCCCGGATCAGGCGGCCGCGCGACGCAAACAGGTCGCGCAGGCGCTTGAAGTCGATATCGAAGCCAAGGGTACGGGTGGCCGCATAGAGGTTCGCGCCATCGATGAACAGGGCGAGGCGTTCGTGGGGATAGATCAAGGTATTGCCGATGGCCACCGTTACCTCCTGGTCCAAGGTCCGATCCGTCGGCCCGGGACGCGCGGCGCGACACTAGCCCCCCTGCGGGCCGGGGCGCAAGCATAAGCCCATGATCTTATTGGCGATTGGCGCAAACCTGACTACTCCGCGCTTTGGGCCGCCGGTGGCCGCCTGCCAAGCGGCACTGGCCAGGCTCGAGGCGGCGGGGGTAGGGGTCGTGGCCCGATCGCCCTGGTACGAGACGCCACCCGATCCGCCGTCGGACCAGCCCTGGTTCGTGAACGGGGTGGCCCGGATCGAGACCGGCCTTGGCCCTGCCGCGCTGCTCGACCTTCTCCATGGGATCGAGGCCGAAATGGGCCGGGTCCGGCGCCGCCGCAACGAGGCCCGGGTCATCGATCTCGACCTGATCGACTACGCAGGGCGGGTGACGCCGGCACCGGCCCGCCCGGAACTGCCCCATCCGCGTCTGGCCGCCCGCCCGTTCGTCCTGGTTCCGCTTGCCGACGTGGCCCCCGGCTGGCGCGATCCGCGCACCGGAACGCCTGTCGACGCTTTGATCAAGGCGCTTCCCGGCGCGGCTGTTTTGCGCCGCCTGCCAATCGGTTAACGGTCATTGCCTTGCGCCGGGGCCGGCGCGTCTTTATATATCGGCTTTCCGAAACTGGCAGGAACGAGGCACGGCATGGCGCGTGTTACGGTCGAAGATTGCGTCACCATCATCCCCAATCGATTCGAGCTTGTCATGCTGGCGGCGCAGCGCGGGCGTGAGATCGCGTCCGGAGCGCCGCTCACCGTCGATCGTGACAACGACAAGAATCCGGTCGTCGCTCTGCGCGAGATCGCGGCCCAGTCCGTGGATGCCGAAATCCTGCGGGAAAACCTCGTGAAAAGCATGCAGCGGCATGCCGAGGTCGACGAACCAGAAGAGGATCTCGAGCTGCTCCAGGCCGGCCAGGAGATGCAGGAGATTGGCGATTCCGCCGAGGAAATCAGCGAAGACGCCCTGACCTTGCGCGAGGAAGGCGAACTCGAGGCAGGCTTCGACGACATGCCGAACCGCGAGGACGAATAGACCGGCGTCCGGCCAAAGGGGCCGCCGCCCTTTCCAGCCGCGCCGGCATTTCCCTCCTGCCGTTGCAAAGGACGTGAGGTCGGTTTGGCGGCGCCACGAATGATTCGGCAGTTCGAACTGGTCGAGCGGGTCAAGTCCTATGACCCGGGCACCGACGAGGACTTGCTCAATCGCGCCTATGTCTTTGCCATGAAGGCGCACGGCTCGCAGCTGCGCGCCTCGGGCGATCCCTATTTCTCTCATCCTCTCGAAGTGGCGGGCATTCTGGCCGACCTGCGCCTCGACAGCGCGTCGATCGCGACCGCCCTTCTGCACGATGTGGTCGAGGATACCGGTGTCACCCTCGACGAGATCGGCCGCTATTTCGGCGATGATGTCGCGCGGCTGGTGGATGGGGTGACCAAGCTGGCGCGGATCGGCCTTGCCTCCGAGAATTCCGGCCAGGCCGAAAACCTGCGCAAGCTCCTGGTCGCGATGTCGGATGACCTGCGGGTGCTGCTTGTCAAGCTGGCCGACCGCCTCCACAACATGCGGACGCTCCACTTCATCAAGTCGCCCGAAAAGCGCCGCCGCATCGCCGTCGAGACGATGGAGATCTACGCGCCGCTGGCTGAGCGCATCGGCATGAAGGACGTGAAGGACGAGCTCGAGGATCTTGCCTTTGCCGAGCTCAATCCCGATGCACGCGGTTCGGTCCTGGCGCGGCTTGCCTTCCTGCGCAAGGAAGACGAGGACGTGATCGGTCGAATCGTGAGTGAGCTCGAGACCGCCCTCAGGGACGTCAATATCCCGGCCCAGGTCACCGGGCGCGAGAAGCGGGCCTTTTCCGTTTGGCAGAAGATGCAGCGAAAGAAGGTCGAGTTCGAGCAGCTTGCCGACCTGATGGCGTTTCGCGTCGTCGTCGAATCGACATCCGATTGCTATGCCGCTCTCGGCCTCATTCATTGCCGTTATCCGGTCGTGCCGGGTCGCTTCAAGGACTACATCTCGACCCCGAAAACGAACGGCTACCGATCCCTGCACACGAGCGTGATCGGGCCCGAGCGCCGGCGCATCGAGATCCAGATCCGCACCCGCGCCATGCACGAAGAGGCCGAGCGCGGCGTTGCGGCGCACTGGCAATACAAGACGCCGGCCAACAAGGCGGATGGCCATCATTACCAGTGGCTCCGCGACCTGCTCGACATCATCGAGAATGCATCCGGCCCCGAGGAATTCATCGAGCACACCAAGCTTGCGATGTTCCAGGAGCAGGTCTTCTGCTTCACGCCCAAGGGCACGGTGATCGCCTTGCCGCGCGGCGCGACGCCGGTGGATTTCGCCTATGCGGTCCACACCGATGTCGGCGACACCTGTGTCGGCGCGAAGATCAACGGCCGCATGGCTCCGCTCCGGGTCGAGCTTCAGAACGGCGATCAGGTCGAGATCGTCACCTCCAAGGCCCAGGTTCCGTCACCGACCTGGGAACGCTTTGTCGTTACGGCGAAGGCGCGGTCGCGCATCCGGCGGTTCATTCGGACCCAGCAGCGGACCCAGTACGTCGCGCTTGGCAAGGCGATGCTGGAAAAAGCCTTCCGGCAGGAAAACCGCGACCTGAACGCCAAGGCCTTGGATGCCGCGTGCAAGATCCTGGTGATCGAGTCGATCGAGGAGCTTGAGGCCGTGGTCGGCGAAGGCCGCATCCCGGCCGGCGACGTGGTGCGGGCGGCCTATCCCGGTCTCAAGCTTCGCGACCGCGCGTCGAAAATCGTTTCGCTGGCCGGCGCGCGGCGCAAGCGCGAAAGCAGCGGCGATAGCATTCCGATTCGCGGCCTTATTCCCGGCATGGCGCTTCACTATGCCGGCTGCTGCCACCCGCTGCCCGGCGACCGGATCGTCGGGATCGTCACGACCGGCAAGGGCGTCACGATCCACACCATCGACTGCGAGACGCTCGAGAACTATGCCGACGAGCCGCAGCGCTGGCTGGACGTATCGTGGGAGCGGCAATCGACGGGCCCGGCAACCTTTACGGGCCGGATCGACGTGACGATCGCCAACGAGCCCGGCAGCCTGAGCAGCCTTTCGACCATCATTGCCCAGAACTTCGGCAACATCACCAATCTCAAGATCACCAACCGGTCGCAGGACTTCTTCGACATGCGGGTCGATATCGAAGTGCAGGATGCCAAGCACCTGACCAACATCATCGCCGCCTTGCGCGCCGCTCCGGTCGTCAATTCCGTCGACCGCGCGCGCGGCTAGGGCGCGGCGTCAGCCGGGAAAGCCATCCATGCCTGTGCCCTTGCGTCTTGGTGTCAACATCGACCACGTTGCGACGATCCGCAATGCGCGCGGCGGGCCGCACCCCGATCCGGTCCGCGCCGCGCAGCTGGCCGCCAGGGCGGGGGCCGACGGCATCACGGCCCATCTGCGCGAGGATCGCCGCCACATTTCCGACGCCGATATCGACCGCCTGGTGCATGCCATCGATCGGCCGCTGAATCTGGAAATGGCGCCGATCGACGAGATGGTGGCCATCGCCTTGAAGCATCGGCCCCATGCGGCATGCCTTGTTCCCGAACGCCGGGCCGAGCGGACCACCGAGGGCGGCCTTGATGTGATCGGGAATGAAGCGGTGTTGCGGTCGCTGACCTCCAGGCTTTCGGCTGCCGGTATTCGCGTCTCGATCTTCATCGAGCCCAATCCGCGCCAGCTCGATGCAGCGAAGCGCATCGGCGCGCCGGTCGTCGAGCTGCACACCGGCCGCTATTGCGAAACGATCGGCGATGCGCACCAGGCGGAACTGGCCCGCATCCAGGCGGCCGCACGCCATGCCGCCGAGATCGGCCTTGAATGCCATGCCGGCCACGGCCTGAGCTTTGACAATGTCGCGTCGATCGCCGCCATTCCGACCATCGTCGAGCTCAACATCGGGCATTTCCTGATCGGCGAGGCGATCTTCAGTGGCCTTGATGGCACCATCCGGCGCATGCGCGCCATCATGGATGATGCCCGCGCCAGGGGCCAGGGGGCCCGCACGGCATGACGCCATGATTCTTGGGATCGGCAGCGACCTGATCGACATCCGCCGCGTCGAGCGCACCCTTGCGCGTTTTGGCGATCGTTTCATCGAGCGTGTCTATACGCCGGTCGAGCGCGAGCGGATGAAGCGGCGCGTCAATCCGGCCGCGACGCTGGCCAAGCGCTTCGCCGCCAAGGAGGCCTGCGCGAAGGCGCTGGGAACGGGGCTGCGCCGGGGGGTCTTCTGGCGCGACATGGGGGTGGTGAATTTGCGGGGCGGCAAGCCGACCCTGGAACTGACCGGCGGCGCGCTGCGCCGCCTCAAGGACATGACGCCGCCTGGCATGGAAGCCTGGATCGACCTGACCATGACCGATGATCATCCCTTGGCCCAGGCGGTTGTCATCATTTCGGCCGTGCCGGCGGGCACGGCCCGTCCTTGACACCATGGGGCGCAATCGGCATGTAGCAGGTTACGCTCTGGCCGCGATCCCCGCGCCAGTCCCGATCGAGTGCCAGACCGCATGACAGATCGCATGACGGATCGCAGTCCGGACAGTGCCCAGCCGAAGCCCAAGGCAAGCGGTCATTGGGAAACGGTCAAGACGGTCGTCTATGCCGTGCTGATTGCACTTGGCGTGCGGACGGTCGCATACGAGCCATTCAACATTCCATCGGGCTCGATGATCCCGTCGCTGCTGGTGGGCGACTACCTGTTCGTTTCGAAATATTCGTACGGGTACAGCCGCTATTCGCTGCCGCTCAGCCTGCCGATCATCACGGACCGGATCTTTTTCACCGCGCCCGAGCGCGGCGACGTTGCCGTGTTCAAGCTGCCGGCCGACAATTCGACCGATTATATCAAGCGCATCATCGGACTGCCCGGCGATCGCATCCAGGTGATCCGGGGTCTTCTTTACATCAATGGCGAGCCGGTTAGGCGTGCGGCCCGCGGCGACTATGTCTACCGCGACGAATCGGGCCGGATCGTGCGTGCCCAGCTTTACCGGGAAACCCTGCCAGGCGGCCGCAGCCACGACATCATCGAGCTGTCCGACAATGGGCCGCTCGACAACACGCCGCTCTATGTGGTCCCACCGGGTCACTATTTTGCCATGGGCGACAACCGTGACAATTCCCTGGACAGCCGCGTGCCGAGCGCGGTGGGGTTTGTTCCGGCCCGCAATCTGGTCGGGCGGGCCGAGCTGTTGTTCTTTTCGATCGAGAGCCCGGCGCGGATCTGGGAAATCTGGAAATGGCCGTCGGCGATCCGGATCAGCCGCTTCTTCCAGTCGATCGAGTAGATGGAGAACCGCGAGGCCTTGCCCGATCTGGCCGCACGCCTCGGCCATCGATTCCGGCGGCCCGAGCTTCTTGACCAGGCCTTGACCCATGCCAGCGCCGCCCCGCGGGTGGGTGCCAACAACGAACGGCTAGAATTTCTGGGCGATCGCGTCCTTGGCCTGGCCGTCGCCCATCTGCTCTACGAGCGCTTTCCGGACGAGAGCGAAGCCGACATCGCCCGCCGTCATGCAGCGCTGGTGCGTCGCGACGCGTTGGCCGAGGTCGCGCGCGGTCTTGGTCTTGGCCATTTCCTGCGCATGGCGCGTGGCGAGGAAGACTCGGGCGGGCGTGGCAACCCGACCCTTCTGGCCGATGCCTGCGAGGCGCTGCTCGGGGCTCTTTATCTCGATGGCGGGTTCGATCGGGCCGCGCAGGTCGTGGGTACCTATTGGCAGCCGCTGATCGACCAGACGCCGCTTCCGCCCCGCGACGCGAAGACGATGCTTCAGGAATGGGCCCAGGGCCTTGGCCTGGCCTTGCCGGAATACGTTGTCCTTGCCAGCTCTGGCCCGCCCCATGACCCTGTCTTTGACATCGAGGTGCGGGTTGCGGGCCATGTGCCCGCGAAGGGGCGCGGGCGTTCACGCCGGGCCGCCGAGCAGGACGCCGCGCAGGCGCTTCTCCGTCGCCTTGGGGTCTGGCCATGAGTGACCATCCCGCCCCGGGTGCCACCCGATGCGGCTATGTCGCCGTCATCGGTGCGCCGAATGTCGGCAAGTCGACGCTTGTCAATCGCATGGTCGGGGCGAAGGTGTCGATCGTCTCGCCCAAGGTGCAGACGACGCGCATGCGCGTCCTTGGCATCGCCATCGAGGGCCAGGCCGAAATCATTTTTGTCGATACGCCAGGCATTTTCACGCCCCGGCGCAGGCTGGATCGCGCCATGGTGGCCGCGGCCTGGACCGGCGCGCGGGACGCCGATGTGATCCTGCTGCTGGTCGATGCGGGGGTCGGCTGTGACGACGATACACGCCGCATCGTGGACGACATGATCACGGCCGGGCGGCCGGCGGTCCTTGCCATCAACAAGGTCGATTCGGTGGCGCGCGAGACCCTGCTTGGCCTGGCGGCCAGCCTGAACCGCGAGCGCCTGGCCAACGGCACGCCGCTGTTCAGCGACACGTTCATGATCTCGGCCCTGACCGGCGATGGCGTCGAGACGGTGAAACAGGCCCTGGCCAAGCGCCTACCCGAAGGGCCATGGCTCTATCCCGAGGACGATGTCACCGACGTTCCGCTGCGGCTGCTGGCGGCCGAGATCACCCGCGAAAAGCTCTATCTCATGCTGAAGCAGGAACTGCCCTATGCCAGCACGGTCGAGACCGAAACCTGGCAGGAGCGTGACGATGGCAGCGTGCGGATCGAGCAGGTGATCCTGGTCGAGCGTCCGGGCCAGAAGGCGATCGTGCTGGGCAAGGGCGGGCAGATGGTGAAAGCCATCGGCGCGGCGGCGCGCGCCGAACTCGAGACGATGCTCGGTCATCGGGTGCACTTGTTCCTTTACGTGAAGGTGAGCGAGCGCTGGGCCGAGGAGCGTGGCCGCTTCCGCGATCTGGGTCTTGATTTCGACGCCTGACCCAAGGCGGATCAGACCCAGAGATCAGGCCCGGTCGGCATGGGGAATGTTGAGCCTTGTGCCGCAATGGCGGCAATGGATCGCGTCGAATTCATGGCGCGTCAGGCCACAGTTTGGGCAGCGCCAATGGATGCGCGGTGGCTGGAACAAGGTGCGGATCAGGTTCAGGAACAGGGATACGCCGAAGATCATGATCAGCACCGAAAGCAGCTTGCCAAAGCTGCCGGCCAGCGTGATGTCGCCGAAGCCGGTGGTGGTCAGGGTCGTGACGGTGAAATACAGGGCATCGACATAGTTCCGGATGCCGGGCGCCTTGCCGTACTGGGTCTCGTAGACGATGGCAGTCATCACGAAGATGAAGATGAAAAGATTGAGACCCGCGAAGATGGCGTCCTGGTTTCGTCGAAAGAATGGCACGTCGCGACGCAGGCGGCTGACCGTCTGGTAGGACCGAAAGAGCCTGAGGGCGCGGGCCACCCGCAGGAAGGCAAGGCTCTCGCCGATGATCGGCGCCAGAAGCGATACGATGACGATGATGTCGGCGATGCCGGCGGGGTGCATCAGCTCTTGCCAGCGATTGCGGGTCACCGTCATGCGGGCCGAGAATTCGACCAGGACAACAAGGCCAAAGACGGCATCCAGAATCTCGACCACGATATGGCCGTGGTAGAAGGACGAAACCGTGATGAACACGATCATCGCGGCGTCGAACGCCAGTAACCCGTAGCGAAAATTGACGTCGCGCCGGCTGTTGCCGTGATAGAGCTGATCAAGAGTCTTGAACACGGCTCAGCTCGTGGCCATCGTCACCCAGGTTTCCAGCAGTTCGCGCTCGGTCCGAAGGGCGTTCTCGGGTGCCGTCGTGTCTTCGTAGCCAAGCGCCATTCCGCAGACGATCATCTGGTCGTCAGGAATGTTGAGCATAGGCCGCACGACGCGATGCACGCGCGGCCAGGCGGCCTGCGGACAGGTATGAAGGCCGTGGTCGCGGGCAAGCAGGCATATGTTTTCCAGGAACATGCCGTAATCGAGCCAGCTTCCGATCTCGAGCACCCGGTCGATGGTGAAGATCATGCCGACCGGCGCGCCGAAGAACACGAAATTGCGTTCGTGCTGGTCCCACATCCGCTGCGTATCGCCCTTCTTGATACCAAGCAGGTTGTAGAGACCCCAGCCGGTCTTGCGGCGGCGGCTCAGATAAGGCTCGGGAAACGTATCGGGATAGTACTTGTATTCGGGCTTGTCCTCGTCGCCGATGTCGGGACCGCCGCGCGCCAGGGTCGCCTGGACCAGCCGGTCCCGGGCCGCGCCGGTCAGGACCCAGACCTTCCAGGGTTGCATGTTGGTTCCCGAGGGGGCGCGGGCCGCCGCGGCAAGAATGGACCGTATGGTTTCCACAGGCACAGGGGTAGGCAGGAAGGCGCGCACAGACCGGCGCGTGAGGACGGCTTCTTCGACGTTCATGATCACCTCGGCGGATCGTGGCCCCGGATGCTAGATGTGAGCTTTCAAGAGGTTGTCCATTCGGCCTGTCTGGAGGAAGCTGAAGGTGTCAAAGGGGCGGTTTTGGGCCGAACGGTGCCCGGCCGGGCTGACGGCCGACCCGGCCGGTCCGATGGTGCGCCGGTGCGGCATGGCCAAAGATCTGGCCAAAGAACTGGCCGAAAGATTGGCAGCAGGAGCGGCGATCCGGGGCATGGAATGGCATGATGACGGCATCGTGCTGGCGGTTCGGCCGCACGGCGAAAGCGATGTCATTCTCAGCCTGCTGACGGGTGGCCATGGCCGGGCGACCGGCCTGTTGCGCGGTGGGCTGCCGCCGGTGGCGGGGGCTTGTGCAGCCCGGAAACCGGGTCCGGTGCGCTGGCGGGTCCGGCTTTCCGACCATCTTGGTCATTTCACCCGCGAGCTTGATCGGCCGAGGCGGGCAGCCTGCTTGATGAGCCGGCGCGGCTGGCGGCGCTGATGTCGGCTTGCACGCTGACCGAGGCCGCGCTGCCGGAACGGCCCCGCACCCGCAGCTCTACCAGGCCTTCTGCCACCTGCTCGATGCGCGGCGATGCCTGGGCGAGCACCTATGCGCTGGGAAATTGCCCTTCTGGCAGAGCTGGGGTTCGGCCTTGATCTGACCGCCTGCGCCGCGACCGGCCAGGCCGACAACCTTGCCTATGTGTCCCCCAGGACCGGGCGTGCCGTCTCGGCCGGGGCCGCCGGGCCGTGGCGGGACCGGCTGCTGCCGTTGCCGGCGTTTCTGGTCGAACCTGGCCGCGTCGCCGATGCCGGCGCAGTTCTGGCCGGCCTGGAGCTTGCCGGACATTTCCTGCTGCGCGAGGTTTTCGCCCCCATCGGCCAGATCTCTTGCCGCCGGCACGCACGCGATTGATAGATCGCTTGCGCCGTCGGCCACGACATTCCAGCATCCCGCGCCCATGACAAGCGCGACAAAGCCCGAGATCATCCGCGACGTGCTGTTGACGGAAGCGCTGAGCGAGCGATCTCGCCTATGCCCTTTCCACCATCACATCACGATCGCTGCCCGATGTGCGCGACGGCCTGAAGCCGGTTCAGCGGCGCCTGTCGGCGGTGATGCGGCAACTCGGCCTTGACCTGCGCATCGGGGTGATCCGCGAAATGTGCCCGCGTCGTCGGCGATGTCATCGGCAAGTACCACCCGCATGGCGATGTTGCCGTCTACGATGCGATGGTGCGGGCTGGCCCAGGATTTCGCGGTTCGCTATCCGCTGGTCGATGGGCAGGGCAATTTCGGCAATGTCGACGGCGATAACGCCGCGGCGATGCGCTACACCGAGGCGCGCCTGACCGCCGTCGCAGAAGCCCTGCTGGCCGGCATCGACGACAACGCGGTCGATTTCCGCCCGACCTATGACGGCAGCGAGGCCGAGCCGGTGGTGCTGCCGGCCCGGTTTCCCAATCTGCTGGCGAATGGCGCAACCGGCATCGCCGTCGGCATGGCGACCGGCGTTCCGCCCCACAATGTGGGCGAGCTTTGCGCCGCGCTTCTCCATCTTGTGAAGTTCCCGAATGCGACGGCGGCGAAGCTGGCCGAGCTGGTGCCGGGCCCGGATTTCCCGTCGGGCGGCGTGCTTGCCGAATCGCGCCAGGCCATCGTCGATGCCTATGCCACGGGGCGCGGCTCGTTCCGGGTGCGGGCCGCCTGGGATGTCGAGCGGCTCGATCGCGGCCAGTACCAGATCGTCGTGTCGCAGATTCCCTACCAGGTGGCGAAGGGCCGCTTGGTCGAAAAGATGGCCGAATTGCTGGCGGACCGGAAGCTGCCGCTGTTGGCCGACATCCGTGACGAATCGGCGGCCGACGTCCGGCTGATCCTGGTTCCGAAAAGCCGGACGGTCGAGCCATCCTTGTTGATGGAATCCCTTTTCCGGCACACCGATCTTGAAAGCCGGGTGCCGCTCAACCTCAATGTTCTTGACGCCAAAGGCGTGCCGCGGGTGATGGGCCTGCGCGAGGCGCTGCAGGCATTCCTCGATCACCGCCATGACGTGCTTGTGCGCGTGACCGAGCATCGGCTTGCGGCCATTGCCCGCCGCCTCGAGATCCTGGCCGGCTATCTGATCGCCTATGCCAGCCTTGATGCGATCATTCGCATCATCCGCGAATCGGACGAGCCGAAAGCGGCGCTGATGAAGCGCTTCAAGTTGACCGAGGTGCAGGCCGAAGCGATCCTGAACATGCGGCTGCGCGCCCTTCGCAAGCTCGAGGAAATCGAAATCCGGCGCGAGAACGACGCGCTGCTGATCGAGCAGAAGGACCTGAAGGCGCTGCTCAAGAGCGACGACAAGCGCTGGCAGGCGATTGCCGACGAGATCAAGGACATCAAGCGCCGGTTCGGCGCCAATGACCCGCTCGGGCGGCGGCGGACCAAGGTCGGCGATGCGCCTGTCGTGATCGACGTGCCGATCGACGCCGAGATCGAGCGCGAACTGATCACCGTCGTGTGCTCGGACAAGGCTGATCCGGGCGATCAAGGGCACGTCGCCGCGGGCGAGGACCTGCGCTACAAGGAAGGCGATCGCGGCCGTTTCGTCATCCCCTGCGAGACGACCGACAAGATCATCGTGCTTGCCACCAATGGCCGGTTCTATGCGCTGTCGTGCGACAAGCTGCCGGGTGGCCGTGGCCATGGCGAGCCCATCCGCCTGATGATCGAACTCGACAACGACCATGATCTGGTCGCCCTCAGGATCTATCGTCCGGACGAACGCCTGCTGGTCGCGGCAAGCGACGGGCGCGGGTTCATCGTGTCGGCCGAGGACGTCTTCGCCCAGACCCGCGCCGGCAAGCAGGTGCTTTCGGTTTCCGGCGATGTCGAGGCTCGGATCTGCGTCCCGGTGGCCGGCGATACGATTGCCGTGCTGGGTGACAACCGCAAGCTTCTGCTGATGCCGGCCTCCGAAATTCCGGTCATGAGCAAGGGGCGCGGCGTCATCCTTCAGCGTTACAAGGACGGCGGCCTTGCAGACGCCAAGAGCTTCAACCTGAAGGATGGCCTGACCTGGCGTCTGGGCGACCGGGTCCGCACCGAAACCGCTCTCAAGGACTGGGTGGGCGAACGCGGCCAGGCCGGCCGCTTGCCGCCCTCTGGTTTCCCGCGCGCAAACAAATTTACCTGACGCCACAGACCTGCTAACTGTAGCGGCCTTGCGTTTCTGACGGAATCGACGGAGCTCCCATGTCTGTAACCAGCAGTTCGACAACCAGCATTTCGACCGGCACTCTTGTCAATGCCGTGTGGCCCTCGTCTGAACGGCGTGCCCAGCGCATCGCCATCCTGGCCGTTCTGGCGCTTGTGGGCTCGCTTGCCTTGACGCTCTCGGCCAAGACCCAGGTGCCGTTCTGGCCGGTGCCGATGACGATGCAGACCTTTGTCGTGCTGGTGATCGGCCTTGCCTATGGCTGGCGCCTGGGGGCTGCCACCGTCATCCTTTACCTGGCCGAAGGGGCGCTTGGCCTGCCGGTCTTTGCCGGCACGCCCGAAAAGGGGATCGGCCTTGCCTATATGATGGGCCCGACCGGCGGCTTTCTGATCGGCTTCGTCGTTGCGGCGGCGGTCACCGGCTGGCTGGCCGAGCGCGGCTTTGATCGCTCGATGGCGACCACCGCGCTTGCCATGCTGGCGGGCAATGTCGTGATCTACGGGTTCGGTGTGGCGTGGCTTGCCAGCCTGATCGGATTTGAGAAGGCGGTCAAATTCGGTGTCGTTCCGTTCCTGCTCAGCGATGCGGTCAAGATCGCCCTTGCCGCCTGCCTGATGCCGCTTGCCTGGAAGGCGGTTGCCGCCCTTCGCGGCCGCGCCTGATCGGAACAGGGTTTCGTTCAAAGGCCTGCGGCCCTGGTGTCGCGGGCCTTTTTCTTTGCCGGATTCTTTTGTTGGGCGCGGCGGGGCTTGCCGTCCGGTCGTTCAGGGCTGGAAGGGCAGCCAGCCGTCCCGGGTCAGCGCCTCCAGGGGCTGGAAGCGGGCCTTGTAGGCCATCTTGGCGCTCTCCTCGATCCAATAGCCAAGATAGAGATAGGCCAAGCCGCGGTCCCGGCATTGGGCAATCTGCCACAGGATCGAATAGGTTCCCGGACTGGTCTGCGAGCGGCCCGGCGCGAAGAAGGTATAGACGGCCGACAGGCCGTCAGCCAGCTGGTCGATGACGCTGCCGGCGGCAAGCTGGCCATCCGGCGTGCGGAATTCGATCAGCGACGTGGTGACCGGGGTATCCTCGACCATGGCCCGATAGTCGTCGAAGGTCATGTTCACCATGTCCCCGTCGCCGTGGCGGGTCTGCTGGTAGCGGGCGAACAGGGCATACTGCTCGCGGGTGGCGATGGCTGGCACCGCCTGGGCGGCAAGATCTTGATTGCGTCGCCAGACCCGCATCAGGGATCGATCGAGGCCGAAATCATCGACCACCACGCGGACCGGCACGCAGGCCGCGCAGCCGGGGCAGGACGGCCGATAAAGGATCTCGTGGCTGCGGCGGAAGCCGTTGCGGTTGAGAAGATCGTACTTGGCGGCGGCGCCCGAGCGGCCAAGCACCGTCACGACCTTCTGTTCAACCCGGCCCTCGAGGTAAGGGCAGGGCTGGGGCCGGGTAATGAAGAAACGGCTGCCAAGGGTATCGTCTTGCATCGCACGTTGACATAAGCCTGCCGGGCCGGCGCCGGCAAGAGGGGGGCGGCCCTTTCCGGGGGCCTGGGCCGGCCAGGGTTGGGATCAGCCAGGGTTGGGATCAGCCAGGGTTGGGATCAGCCAGGGTTGGGATTAACCAGGATCGGGATCAACCAGGCTGGGTTGCCTTGTCCGGACCCGCAAGCGGGCGTTCGCGCAGGATGACGATGCTGATCCGCCGGTTGCGGGGCGAGGTCGGGTCGGCGGGCAGCAGCAGTTCCTGGTCGGCGCGGCCGATGACCTGGGCGATGCGCCGGGGGGCAAGGCCGCCTTCGGTCAGCGCGCGCCGGCTGGCCTGGGCGCGATCCGACGACAGCTCCCAGTTGGTATAGGAACTGCCGCGGGCATAGGGTGTGGCGTCGGTATGGCCGGTGATGGCGATCTGGTTGGGCAGGCGGCCGATGATCTCGGACACCACCGCAAGCAGCTTCCGCGTGTGGTCATACATCTGGGCACTGCCCAGCGGGAACATGGAAAGCCGCTCCTGGTCGACGATCTGTATCCGCAGGCCCTCGGGCGTCTGTTCGACGATCAGGTTGTCGATGACCTTGCGCATCTCGGGCATGTCCTGGATCGCCTGCTTGATCTGCGCTTCGGCCTCGTTCAGCCGTTCCTGCTCGCGCTCGGAAAGCAGCTTGTCGAGTTCCTTGGTGGTCAACTTGCCGCGTTCCTCGGCCAGCTTGTCCTCGGCCGGCTTTCCGCCTTCGGCATCGCCGTCCTCGTCCGCCGAGGGCGGGCTGAGCGATACCGACGCGCTGGGCGGCGAAAAGGCCGAATTCATCGAGCCGCGGGTGGCCGAGGTCTGGCCGCCCATCATGCCGGCGCCGCCGCTTGGCGATGTCATGATGCCCTTGATCGGCGAGAAATAGTCGGCGATGCCCTTGCGCTGTTCCTCGGACGTGGCATTGAGCAGCCACATCAGCAGGAAGAATGCCATCATCGCGGTGACGAAGTCGGCATAGGCCACCTTCCAGGCGCCGCCATGATGGGCATCGTGGCCGCCCTTCTTGACCTTCTTGATGATGACGGCATCGCTCATCGCACTAAGTGCTCAGCTGCGGCAGGGCGTTGACGGCTTCTTCCAGCTCGTAGAAGGTCGGGCGGACATCCGACATCAGGGCCTTGCGGGCGAATTCGATCGCGACCTGCGGCGCATGGCCCTGCAGGTACGCAAGAAGGCCGGCCTTCATGCATTGGAAGTATTTGACGTCCGATTCGTAGACGCTCTTCAGCGATGCGGCCATCGGCGCGATGAAGCCGTAGGACAGGAACACGCCAAGGAACGTGCCGACCAGCGCGCCGCCGATCAGCCGGCCCAGAACCTCGGGCGGCTCGGTGATGGCGCCCATGGTCTTGATGACGCCTAGAACGGCAGCGACGATGCCAAGGGCCGGCATGCCATCGGCGACCGACTGCAAACCGCTTGCGATGCGCAGGACCTCGTGATGGTGGGTCTCGATCTCCTCGTCCATCAGCGCTTCGATCTCGTGCGGATTTTCGCTGCCCAGCGTCATCAGCCGCAAATAGTCGCACAGGAACGTCATCGCGTGATGGTCCTTGGCGAAGGTCGGGAACTGGGCAAAAAGCGTGCTTTGATCCGGATTTTCGACGTGCTGCTCCAGCGCCAGCATGCCCTTCGACTTGGCAAGCTTGAAGACGGCGTAGAGAAGGGTGAGAAGCTCGAGATAGGCGTCGCGCTTGTATTTCGGGCCCTTGAGGATCAGGCCAAGGCTTTTCAGCGATCCGGTCAGGACAGCCTTGGGGCTGGCGATGATGAAGGCACCCGCCGCCGCGCCACCGATGATGACGAATTCGAACGGCTGGACCAGCACTTCAAGGTGACCGCCCATGGCGACGTAGCCGCCAAACACGCAGATAATGACAACGATAGTTCCGATAATGAAAAACATGGAACGGCCAGTCCCCGTGCGGCGCCGCGGATCGGAGGCCGATGGTTGCTGAATTTCATTAAGAACGCGTTAGGCTAAGCGCACTGATTCGGCCTGCTCGACGATCTGGCGGCAGGGGAATCCGGCATCCGTTAACGTTGTTCGAATCCGCTTGGCGTGATCCGGTCCCTGGGTCTCGATGACCACGTCAAGCTCGACTCGCTTGACGGGGACATCCAGGAACAGGCGGCGGTGGTGGATTTCGACGATATTCGCCTCGGTCTGGCCCAGGATGGTGGCAACCCTGGCCAGGTTGCCGGGCGCATCGGCCACCTCGATCCGCAGGGTTGCCATGTGTCCGGCCCGCAGCAGCCCGCGGGTCAGCACCGAGGCCAGCAGGCGCGGGTCGATATTGCCGCCGGATACGACAAGCCCAACGCGCCGCCCCCGGAAGGCGGCCGGATCATCCAGAAGCGCGGCCAGGGATGCCGCTCCGGCACCCTCGACCACGATGCGCTCGACCTCGATCAGCTGGTGAACGGCGCGTTCGATGCTGGCCTCGCTGACCGTGACCAGCCGGTCGACCAGGGCCTGCACGATGGGGCGGGTCAGGCGCCCCGGCGTCTTGACCGCGATGCCATCGGCCAATGTGGAACCGCCGGCTGGCGGCGCGCCGTCCGCCCCCTTGGCCATTTTCGCATAGGCCGCCGCCTCGACGCCCACGATCTCGATGTCCGGCTTGATCGCCTTGGCGGCGGTGGCAAACCCGGCAATCAATCCGCCGCCGCCGACCGGCACGATGACGCAATCGAGATCGGGCCGATCGGCCAGCATTTCGATGGCGACCGTTCCCTGGCCGGCCATGATCTTCGGATCGTCATAAGGGTGAACGAAGGATAAACCATGGTCACGCGCCCGCTGATGGGCATAGGCATAGGCCTCGTCCAGCGTGACGCCTTCAAGAATGACAGAGGCCCCCAGGCCCTGTGTCCGCTGGATCTTGATGAACGGCGTTCCCCTGGGCATGACGATGGTGGCGGGCAGGCCCAGGCGGCGGGCATGATACGCAACGCCCTGGGCATGGTTGCCGGCCGAGACGGCAATCACCCCGCGCCTGGCATCCGCATTGGGCAGGGCCAAAAGATGCACCAGCGCGCCACGATCCTTGAACGACCCGGTGTATTGCAGGTTCTCGAGCTTGAGGACGACGTCGGCGGCGATCTGCTCTGACAAGGTGGCGGAACGGACCGTCGGTGTCCGGATCACTGCACCCTCGATCTGCCTGGCGGCGGCGCGGATGTCGTCGAAGGAAATGGTCATGGCCGCAGAACCAGTCGTGACGCGATCGGCGAACCGCCAAGGTTGGGCGGCAGGGTGATGTGATCGCCGTCGCGCCAGACTTGGGCCAAATCGACGAAATGGCGCGAAAGCGGATGTCCCGATTGGCCAGGCGTGATCATGAACAGCGATTGATCGAGATTGCCAAGGTCATAGACAGCGCGCAGGCCGGCGCCATGGACATGGTCGAACCGCGCGTTGCCGCCACGCGACGACGGGCTTGCACGATTGACGGTGAAATCGTCGCCATCGGTTTCGATCGTCACGCCGACAAGATTGCCCAGTCCAGGGACGAAACGCAAAAGCCCGTGGCGGAAATTGGCGCGGTGGGCATCGCCCCAGCGCCAGCGCGCGGGGTCGTTGCCATAGGCCTCGCTCAGCGCCGCGCGTGCCGCCACCAGCGCCTTGCCCACCATGTCACGGCATGATTCCACGGCGGGTGTCATCGTATCGTCGCACCAGGGCTCGTCGTTGCGGAGAATGCGGGCGATCAGGCGCGGATCAGGATCGGCAAATTCGCCGAACGCCTCGCCCAGGTCGTCGATGAACAGCAGCCGTTGCAGTTCCCGCTGCCAGGCATTGAAGACCAGCGCCTCGGGGCCATTGCGGCGGGCGGTGCCGTCCCATCCGGCCAGCAGGCCGGCCAGCACATCGCCCGGTGCCACGCGTTCAAGCAGAAGCGGAAGGATCTCGCGCGCGGCCAGCGATACGGTATCGCTTTGCAGCAAGGCGCTTTGGCCCGGATCATGGCCGGGTGTTTCGCCCAGGACGTCGATGACCCGTCGGGCCCGATAGGATGCCGGCCAGTGAACCGCGATCGGGTGGGGATAATCGTTGCCGACGATGCGATTGTTGGCATTCACCAGCAGACCGTCGGGCGGATCCATGGCGGCCGGCCGATCCGCAAAGGGCACGAAGCCGACCCAGTCATGGCTTCCGTCCCAGCCGGGCACGGGTTGCAGCCCGTTGCCCGCCCGCCGGATCGGGATGCGGGCTGGCATCGCAAAGCCGATGCGCCCGCTCGAATCCGCGAAGGTGATGTTCTGTTGTGGCGAATTGAAATCCTGCAGTGCCTTCAGAAAGGCGGCGGCATCGGTTGCCTGGTTCATGTGATGCAGGGCCATCGGGGTGCGATCATCCGGGGCAAGCCCGGCCGCCGAAAGAGCCAGAACATGGCCGGCCCCCGCGACATCCTGGGCAACACCGGCGACATCGCTTACGACCGGGCCGTGCCGCGTCTCGCGTATGGCAAGCGTTTCCACGCCGCCGCCCTTGATGCGGATTTGCTCGCTGCGCGTCACAAAGGGCTGTGCCCCGGTGGGCGTCAGGTAGCGGGACGGATCGGCGGGATCGACCCGCTCGATGAAAAGATCCATCGTGTCGCCATGGGTCGTCGTCATCGACCAGGCAACCCGGCCATTATGACCAAGGACAAGAAACGGCACGCCCGGCGCGGTTGCGCCGGCCAGCACCCCATCGGGGGTCTCGATCCGGGCGAGATACCACACGCCGGGTGTCTGCAGGCCGAGATGGGGGTCGTTGGCCAGCAGCGGCGCGCCGGACGACGTGCGCTGTCCGGCCAGGGCCCAGCTGTTGGATGCGCCGCCCGCGTCGACACTGTCGGGCAGGGCGGCCGCCAGCCTGGCAAGCGGCAGTGTGCCAAGGCTGGCATCGGCCCGCGCCAGCGTCTGCGGTCCGGCGGCCGGATCGTCGTCCGCCCACAGTGCCGCCACCCTTTCGGGCGGCAGGCGCAGCAGCAGCCGCGCCCACAGCAGCTCCTCGCGCATGTTCGTCGACAGCTGCATCGCCATGACGCGGCCCCAGAGAAGCGAATCGCTGGCGGTCCAGGGTTCCGGGGCATAGCCAAGCACACCAAACTCGGGCGGCAGGCGACGCCCCTTGCCGGTGATGGCGGCATTCACGCCCGTGGCATAGGCCGCCAAGGCATCGCGAACATCGGCATCAAGGCTTGCCGTCTGGGCGTCCGCAAGCCGGGCCAGTCCCAGCGTGCGCATGAAGCGGTCGCTTCGCAAGGCGCGTTCGCCAAAGATCTCGGCCAGCCGTCCCGCCCCCAGCCGCCGCTGCACATCCATCTGCCACAGGCGATCCTGGGCATGGGCGTAGCCCAGGGCGATCTGGGCGTCGTGCGCCGTGGCCGCCCGGATCAGGACAATTCCGAACTGGTCGCGGCTGATGCTGGCCGGCTGGGACAGTCCGGCGATCCGCAGCTCACCGGCGGTGCGGGGCATGGTTCCGGCAAGCCACAGGGCCATGCCGCCGCTTGCGACCACCACGGCCAGGCCGGCAAGGCCAAGCGAACGGGCCGCAGCGCGTCTCAGGCGCGGCCACAGGGCCTTTTTTCTACGGCTTGCCAGCATGAGTATTGGCCCGCATCATCACGCTTGATACAAGTTCGGGCCACCAGGCGCAAATAACAAGGGGAACACATGAAAGAAGGCTCCGTGCTCGGGCTCGGCCCGAGCGGCTTCCACCGCATGCACTATGTCGAATGGGGCGATCCGCGCAATCCGCGGGTCGTGATCTGTGCCCATGGCCTGACCCGCAACGGGCGCGATTTCGATGAGCTGGCCAAGGCGCTGGCCGATCATTATCGGGTCGTGTGTCCGGACGTGGTGGGGCGTGGCCGCAGCGATCATGTGCCGGTGAAGGAATACGAATACGGCGTCTATTGCGGCGACATGACCGCCCTGATCGCGCGGCTTGGTGTCGACAGCCTGGATTGGATCGGCACATCGATGGGCGGCCTGATCGGCATCGTCTTGGGCTCGCGCAAGAAAAGCCCGATCCGGCGACTGGTGCTGAATGATATCGGACCGTTCATTCCGGGTGCGGCGCTGGGGCGGGTGACGACCTATACCGGCACCGCCGGGCCCTTTGCCGATCGTGGCACCGGCGAGGCGTTCATCCGCGATTCGCTGGTCGGCTATCGCGATCTGCCGGCGCCCCTGTGGCGGCAGGCGATGGAGCACAGTTTTGTCCGCACCAAGGATGGGCGCTACGCCCTTGCCTATGACCCGGCCATCGGCGAGGCGCTGCGCGCCGGCGGTCCGGCCAAGGATGTCGACATGTGGGGCTTCTGGGATCGCTTGCCCGGCCCGGTGCTGGCCCTGCGCGGCGGGGCATCCGACTTTCTGACCGCTGACATCGCGGCCGAGATGGAGCGCCGTGGCCCGAAGGCGAAAGTCGTTTCGTACCCCGGCGTCGGCCATCCGATTCCGCTGATGAATCCGGACGAGATCGCACTGGTTCGCGACTGGCTGCTTGCGCCCACTTAAGGCCCCGGGTGCGGATCTTTTCGGGCCGCGTGCCGCAGCCAGCCGCCTGAAAAAAAAACGCTTCAGCCGCGCGCCAGCAGGCGCGCCGCCTCGATGGCGAAATAGGTCAGGATGCCATCGGCGCCGGCGCGCTTGAAGCCCAGCAGGGTTTCAAGCACGACCCGGTCGCGATCGAGCCAGCCGCGCTCGGCCGCGCCGACCAGCATCGCGTATTCGCCGCTCACCTGATAGGCGTAGGTGGGCAGATGAAAGGCGTCTTTGACCCGCCAGATGATGTCGAGATACGGAAGGCCCGGCTTCACCATCACCATATCGGCGCCCTCGGCGATATCGAGCGCCACTTCGCGCAGGGCCTCGTCGCCATTGGCGGGATCCATCTGGTAGGTGCGCTTGTCGCCGGTGCCGATCGCCTTGGCCGAACCCACCGCATCGCGGAACGGGCCGTAGAAGGCGGACGCGTACTTGGCCGCATAGGAAAGAATGGCGACGTCGATATGGCCGGCCTTATCAAGCGCCCGGCGAATGGCCCCGACGCGGCCATCCATCATGTCGGATGGCGCGATGATATCGCATCCGGCACGCGCCTGGACGATCGCCTGTCCGCACAGCCGCTCAAGGGTCTCGTCATTGGCGACATAGCCCTTGCGGATCACACCGTCATGGCCGTGATCGGTAAAGGGATCAAGCGCCACATCGCAGATCACGCCCAGCTCGGGATGGGCAGCCTTGACGGCGCGGACGGCGCGGCAGACCAGGTTGTCGGGATTGAGCGCTTCGTCGCCGTCGGGGGTTTTCAGCGTCTCGGGCGTGACCGGAAAGATGGCGATCGCCGGAATGCCCAGCGATTTCGCCGTGCCGGCTTCCGCCACCAGGCGCTCGATGGACAGCCGATGCACGCCCGGCATCGACGGAACGGCGACCGTCGGTTGCTGGCCGTCATGGACAAAGACCGGCCAGATCAGGTCGGCGGTGGCAAGCGTGTTCTCGCCCACCAGGCGCCGAAGCCATGGATGGCGTCGATTGCGCCGCATCCGGGTGGCTGGATATGCGGCGATGGGCGGGTTCGCTGTGGTCATGGCTTCGGCTGCCGGTCGTGATGGCGGTCAGGTGGCGGCCAGCGCCTGGTCCAGATCGGCCAGGATGTCGTCAATGTGCTCGAGTCCGATCGACAGACGCACATAGCCTTCCGTCACGCCGGATGAAATCTGGTCCTCGGGCGAAAGTTGCGAGTGGGTGGTGGTCGCCGGATGGATGGCAAGGCTGCGCGCATCGCCGATATTGGCGACGTGATAGAGCATCTTGAGCGAGTCGATGAAGGTCCGGCCCGCCTCGCGGCCGCCTTTCAGCTCGAAGCCGACCAGCCCGCCATAACCGCCCTTGAGATAGGTTTCGGCCGAGCGGCGATGGGCGCCGGCCATCTTGCTCGGATGGATCACCTTGCTGACCTTGTTGTGCTTGGCAAGGTAGTCGGCCACCTTCTGCGTGTTTTCGCAGTGGACCCGCATCCTGAGCGGCAGGGTCTCGAGGCCCTGGATGAACATGAACGCGTTGAAGGGGCTCATGGCGGCACCCAGGTCGCGCAGCAGGGTCACCCGCATCTTGATGATATAGGCGATGGGGCCGAGCGGCTTGACCGCTTCGGTCCACACTGCGCCGTGGTAGCTGGGGTCGGGTGCGGTCAGCATCGGGAAACGCTTGGCATGGCTGGCCCAGTCGAAATTGCCGCCATCGACGACGACGCCGCCGATCGAAGTGCCGTGGCCGCCAATGTACTTGGTCGTCGAATAGACGATGATGTTGGCGCCATGGGCAAGGGGGCGGCAGATGACCGGGGCCGCGGTGTTGTCCATGATCAGCGGCACGCCCAGCTCGGCGCCGATCCGCGCCACTTCGGCGATCGGAAACACCTGAAGCTTCGGGTTGGGCAGGGTTTCGGCATAATAGCAGCGGGTGCGATCGTCGGTCGCACGGCGGAAATTCTCGGGATCGGACGGATCGACGAACCGGACCTCGATGCCCATCGTCTTCAGCGTATTGGCAAACAGGTTCCAGGTGCCGCCATAGAGGTCGGTCGAGCTCACCACGTTGTCGCCGGCCGATGCGATATTCTGGATCGCGAAGGCCGAGGCCGATTGACCCGAGGCAACGGCAAGGCTGGCCGCCCCCCCTTCCAGCGCGGTGATGCGGTCTTCGAGCACCGCATTGGTCGGGTTCATGATGCGGGTATAGATGTTGCCCAGTTCCGAAAGCGCGAACAGGCTTGCTGCGTGGGTGGTGCTGTCGAATTGGTAGGATGTGGTCTGGTAGATGGGAACGGCCACCGACTTGGTGGCAGGATCGCGGCGATAGCCGGCATGGAGAACAATGGTTTCCGGATGCTTGCTGGTTGTCACCTTGGTCGCTCCCTTGGATTGGTTCAAAACGCTACGCCGGCCGGATCGATGGGTCCGGGCTTGCTCCGGCGGTCGTTCGAGAATAAGTGACGGAGTGCGGGCACGATAGGTTGCCGCACCCGTATGTTCAAACATAAAATGTATATTTGGAAGTTTTCCGCTATACATTTGTACAAATGCGCCGGAATGGTTGCCCGATCGGCTAGCCTGGCGCTTCTGCTTTCGGGCCACGGAGGTCGCAATGCCTGATGATAGTGTCGTTGGCGTCAAGCTCGCCGAAAAAGGGGTCTATGCCATGAAGAACCGCCTGAGGTTCGTCACGGCGGCCGCTCTGTTCGACGGCCATGATGCCGCGATCAACATCATGCGGCGGATGCTGCAGGCCTCGGGCGCCGAAGTCATCCATCTCGGCCACAACCGCTCGGTCGACGAGGTCGTCACGGCCGCCATCCAGGAAGATGTGCATGGCATTGCCGTCAGCTCGTACCAGGGCGGGCATGTCGAGTACTTCAAGTACATGGTCGATCTGCTGCGCGAGCGCGGCGCCGAGTCGATCAAGGTCTTTGGCGGCGGCGGCGGCGTGATCGTCGCGGAAGAGATCGCCGAACTGCATGCCTATGGCGTTTCCCGCATCTATTCGCCGCATGACGGTCACAGCCTGGGTCTTCAGGGCATGATCAACGACATGCTGAAGCGGGCCGATCAGGATCTTCTGAAGACGGTTCCCGCCGATCTGAAGGACCTGCGGGCGGGGAACCACCAGCATCTGACCCGCATCATCAGCGCGGCCGAAGCTGGCCGACTCGAAAAGGGGCTGGCCCGGGAGCTGCACGCGATCGCCGACACCATGGCGGTGCCGGTCCTGGGCATCACGGGGACGGGCGGCTCGGGCAAATCGTCGACCACCGACGAAATCGTCCGCCGCTTGCGCACCGATTTCCCGGACATGGCGATTGCCATCATCGCCGTCGATCCATCCCGCCGCAAGACGGGCGGCGCCCTGCTTGGCGACCGCATCCGGATGAACGCGATCAACGCACCGCAGACCTTCATGCGGTCGCTTGCGACGCGCGGCTCACGCAGCGAGATCGCCACCTGCCTGCCGGATGCGGTGGCGGCCTGCAAGGCGGCGGGGTTCGATCTGGTCATCGTCGAGACGTCGGGAATTGGCCAGGGCGACAGCGCCATCGTTCCGTTCGTCGACATCTCGCTTTATGTCATGACGCCCGAGTTCGGCGCGGCGAGCCAGCTCGAAAAGATCGACATGCTCGATTTCGCTGATGTCGTCGCGATCAACAAGTTCGATCGCCGCGGCGCCATGGACGCGCTGCGCGACGTGCGCAAGCAATACCAGCGCAACCATCAGGCCTTCGCCAGCCAGCCCGAGGACATGCCGGTTTTCGGCACCATTGCCTCGCGCTTCAACGACGAAGGCATGACGGCCCTCTATCTGCATCTCGTGGGTCTTGCCGCGGCCCGGGCGAAAGCCAAGTGGCAGAGCCGTCTTGCCCCGCCGGACAGTCGCACATCGGCGCCGCGCGGCGGCACCATTCCGGCCGGGCGCGAACGCTATCTGGCCGAGATCGCCGATACGGTGCGCCGCTATCATGCCCGGGTCGACGCACAGGTGCGCCTGGCGCGCGAGCGCCAGCAGCTTTCCGCATCGTCACGAATGTTGCGCGATTCGGGCCGTACTGACGACGCCCGTGCCCTTGATCCGCTGATCGCCGAACGCGAATCCAGGCTCGATGCCGATGCCAAGGCCCTGATTGCCTGTTGGCCAGAGGTGCGCGCGTCCTATGAGGGCGAAGAGCGCGTTGTCAAAGTGCGCGACAAGGAAGTTCGCACTGCCCTGACCACGACCACCCTGTCCGGCAATGCCATCCCAAAGGTCGCGCTGCCGCGTTATGAGGACGATGGCGAGCTTCTCCGCTTCCTGATGAAAGAGAACCTGCCGGGCTTTTTCCCATTCACCGCCGGCGTATTCCCGTTCAAGCGCGAGAACGAGGACCCGACCCGCATGTTCGCGGGCGAGGGTGATGCGTTCCGCACCAATCGCCGCTTCAAGTTCGTCTCCAAGGGACAGCCGGCCCAGCGGCTGTCAACGGCGTTCGATTCCGTCACCCTGTACGGGTTCGATCCGGCCACGCGGCCGGATATCTATGGCAAGGTCGGCACCTCGGGCGTCTCGATCGCCACCCTCGAGGACATGAAGGTCCTCTATGACGGGTTCGATCTGTGCTCGCCCGCCACGTCGGTCTCGATGACCATCAACGGTCCGGCCCCGACCATCCTTGCCATGTTCCTGAACACCGCGATCGACCAGCAGATCAGCCGCTTTGCCAGCGAAAAGGGCCGCGCTCCCGACGCCGCCGAGCGCGCCAGCATCAAGGCCGAAACACTCTCGACCGTCCGTGGCACGGTGCAGGCCGACATTCTGAAAGAGGATCAGGGCCAGAACACCTGCATCTTCTCGACCGAGTTCTCGCTCAAGGTGATGGGCGACATCCAGGCGTATTTCACGGCGCATAACGTGCGCAATTTCTACTCAGTTTCGATTTCCGGCTATCACATCGCCGAGGCGGGTGCGAACCCCATCTCCCAGCTTGCCTTCACGCTGTCGAACGGCTTTACCTATGTTGAAGCCTATCTTGCGCGCGGGATGAAGATCGACGATTTTGCCCAGAACCTGTCGTTCTTCTTCTCGAACGGCATGGATCCCGAATATTCGGTCCTGGGCCGGGTCGCGCGGCGCATCTGGGCCACCGTGATGCGCGACAAGTACGGCGCCAACGAGCGCAGCCAGAAGCTGAAGTACCATATCCAGACGTCCGGCCGGTCGCTGCACGCCCAGGAATATGATTTCAATGACATCCGCACGACCTTGCAGGCCCTGATTGCCATCTATGACAACTGCAACAGCCTGCACACCAACGCCTATGACGAAGCGGTGACGACGCCGTCCGAGGAATCGGTCAGGCGCGCGCTGGCGATCCAGCTCATCATCAATCGCGAGTGGGGCCTGGCGAAGAACGAGAACCCCAACCAGGGTGCCTTCATCATCGACGCGCTGACCGACCTGGTTGAAGAGGCGGTGCTGAAGGAATTCGAGCGCATCAGCGAACGGGGTGGCGTGCTGGGGGCGATGGAAACCGGCTATCAGCGCGGCAAGATCCAGGAAGAATCCCTGTACTACGAGGCCTTGAAGCACGATGGTCGCCTGCCGATCGTCGGCATCAACACCTTCCTCAATCCATCGCCGCCGCCCGAGCGGACGACGCTTGCCCTGTCGCGCGGCACCGAGGAAGAAAAGCAGCGGGCGCTCTCGCGCCTGGCCGAATTCCATGAAGCTCACCGCAAGGACGCGCCGGCCATGCTCGAACGGCTGACGGCCGCTGCGCGGCGGGGCGAGAACGTGTTCGCGGTGTTGATGGATGCCGTGCGCTGCTGCTCGCTCGGCCAGATCACCGACGCGTTGTTTGACGTTGGCGGCCAGTATCGTCGCAACATGTAGGTGGCCCGTCTTCGTCACGTGCGTTGTCGTTAAGCGCTTCTTAAGGCGCCCGGCGTTTAATTTGCCTTCCGCCAGCATCAAGCCGGAGGGCGAACGCCGTGGGCAGCGCCTATTTCGAATCGATCCTGTTGATTGAGAAACTGCACCGCCAGTTTCTCGAGGTCGTCAAGGTTGTCCTCGACGTGGGCGGCGTGACCGACATCAACAACGTCCAGGCCCTGATCCTCTATAATCTTGGCGAAGACGATCTGACCGTCGGCGAGCTGACCTATCGCGGCTACTATCTCGGTTCGAATGTGTCCTACAATGTAAAGAAGATGGCCGAAAACGGCTATCTTGTTCAGGAGCGGTCGTCATTCGACAAGCGTACGGTGCGGGTGCGGCTTTCAGCTAAAGGGCTTGCGCTGCGGGACCGTCTGCGGGGCATGTTCGACAGCCACGAGGCTCGCCTGGGCCGGGGCGGCCTGGACGATGCCGGGCTGGCCGGCGCCAACGCCACACTGAAATCGCTTGAGCGGTTCTGGCGCGACATGATGAACGAGACCCTGGCCGCGCGCGAGCCTGAACTGAGAGTGGCCGGAGCGCGCTCCTGAGGCGTACTCCGACCATTCGGTCAGCGGCTGAGAAAGGCCGTCTTGTCGGTGGTGATCTCCGATAAATAGGCGCGCAGCTTCGCCATCGCCTTGGCTTCGATCTGACGAATCCGCTCTTTGCTGACCCCGAGACGCGTGCCGATCTCGGCCAGGGTATCGGGTTTCTCGTCCAGGAAGCGCTGGCGGACGATCAAGCGTTCCCGTTCGTTCAACCGGTCCAGAGCCTCGCCCAGCCAGCGCTTGCGGGTCGCGTCGTCGTGATCGTTCATCACGATCTCGTCCGGCCGCGGCCCCGGGTCCGGCAGCATATCCTGGAGCGTGAACGACTCGTCGTCGCCGGTCGGCGCGTCCAGCGACCGGTCGGGTGACGAGAAGCGGACCTCCATGCGCTCGACTGCCGCGACTGGCACGCCCAGAACACGGGCAATGGTGCGGCGGTCGTCATCGCCGAGCGCTTCGCGGCTCCGGCCCTCGAACTTGGCGCGCAGCCGGCGCAGGTTGAAAAACAGCCGCCGCTGGGCCGGGGTCGTGCCGGTTCGCACGATCGACCAGTTGCGCAGGACAAAGTTCTGCATGGCTGCCGCAACCCACCAGGTGGCATAGGTCGAAAACCGCACGTCGCGGGACGGGTCGAAGCGTTCCGCCGCCTCGAGCAGGCCGGCATTGCCCTCCTGGATAAGATCGCCATAAGGCAACCCATAGCCCAGGAACCGCCGCGCGATGCTGATCACCAGCCGGGTATGGGCGCCGATCAACCGATCAAGGGCTGCCTTGTCGCCATGGTCGCGCCAGCGGGCTGCCAGCGCCTGCTCTTCCTGGCGTTCAAGCATCGGCGCCTGCATGGCGGTCCGGATGAAGCGTCGCTCCGCATCGTCAAGTTCGACACCCAGGGGGCGCTTGGGGGGCGGGTTGCCTTTGGCGTATGGTCTTGCCATGGTCCTTGCTCCTTTCGCGGCTGGTTTCGCGTCTGGCCGCCACTTGCCGGCAGCTCTTGGCTGAACCAACTTATCGACTCGAAACTAATCATTGCGCCGCTTCGCTTCAAGATAAATAGCGAGTCGCTAATATATGCGAAATAGCTGATTATTTTCAGAGGCTTGAAAAGACCTTGACCGAAATGACCACAGCCCACCGCCAACTGGCCGTGATCCTCGATCGCTTGGGGCGGCTCTTGCACTATCGGCAGTTCGCCGCCGGCCTCAACCCAGCCCAGTGGGAGGCTTTGCGATTTATCGCCCGCGCCAACCGCTTTTCGCGCAATCCCGGCGCCCTGGCCGAATACCTCGGCACCACCAAGGGCACCGCGTCGCAGACCTTGATCGCGCTCGAGGACAAAGGACTGATCGCCCGCCATCGCGGCACCAAGGATCGGCGCCAGGTCCTGCTGCAATTGACCGATTCCGGCTACGCGGCCTTGGCCCGGGATCCCGTGTTCGAGATCGCAGCGGCGGCCGAACGGATCAAGGGTATCGATCTTGCCGCCCTGACAAGCGGCCTGTCGGCGCTGTTCCTGGAACTGCGGCGGCCGAGCGAGCACCCGACATTCGGCACCTGCGGCCAATGTGTGCATCTCGGCTCGAACGAGCGGCAGGCCGACCCGTCCGGTCCTCATTGTTGCCGATTGCGACAAGGCGCCCTGTCGCTCGATGACCTCGACAAGATCTGCGTCGACTATGCCGGGGCCAGCCAGGACCATCCCGCCGGTGTCATGCAGCAGGCGTCATAAGGCGGTGTCATGAAAGCGAACGGGCCGCGCCACAGACCTTGCGGGTCAAAGCGCGGCCTCGTTAAGGGGCTCCTTATCCCGGCGTGACCGCTTGGGCGCCACCGTCAGTTGGAAAAGGCGGCCAGACCCGTCTGTGCGCGCCCCAGAATAAGCGCGTGCATGTCATGGGTCCCTTCGTAGGTGTTCACCGTCTCCAGGTTCATGAGATGGCGCATGACATGGTATTCGCCCGAGATGCCATTGGCGCCATGCATGTCGCGGGCGGCGCGGGCGATGTCGAGAGCCTTGCCGCATGAATTGCGCTTGATGACCGAAATGGCTTCGGGCGGGCAGCGGTCCTCGTCCATCAGCCGTCCGACCCGCAGGCAGGCCTGCAGGCCGATGGCAATCTCGGTCTGCATGTCGGCAAGCTTCTTCTGGATGATCTGGTTGGCGGCCAGCGGGCGGTCGAACTGGATGCGATCGAGGGTGTATTGGCGCGCGCCGTGCCAGCACGCTTCGGCCGCCCCCAGGGCGCCCCAGGCGATGCCATAGCGGGCGCGGTTGAGGCAGCCGAAGGGCCCGCGCATGCCAGTGACATTCGGCAGGATCGCGTTCTCCGGCACTTCGACATCGCTCATCGAGATGCCGCCCGTGGGCGAGGCGCGCAGTGACAGCTTGCCCTCGATCCGATGGGTGGACAGTCCTTTCATGCCTCGCTCAAGCACGAATCCGCGCACCTGGCCGCCATCGACCTTGGCCCATACCACCATGACATCGGCAAGCGGCGCATTGGTGATCCACAGTTTCGATCCGTTCAGCCGATAGCCGCCCGGTATGGTCTGGGCCCGGGTCTTCATGCTGGCCGGATCGGAACCGTGATCGGGCTCGGTCAGGCCGAAACAGCCGATCCATTCGCCGGCGGCCAGTTTCGGCAGGTACTTTGCGCGTTGGGCTTCGCTGCCATAGGCATGGATCGGATACATGACCAGGCTTGACTGCACGCTCATGGCCGACCGATAGCCGCTGTCGATGGCCTCGACCTCGCGGGCGATCAGCCCATAGGCGACATAGCTTGTTCCCGCACAGCCATAGCCGTCGATGGTTGAGCCGAGAAAGCCAAGCGCGCCCATCTCGGTCATGATCTCGCGGTCGAAGCGCTCGTCGCGGAACGCTGTCACGACGCGCGGCAGGAGCTTTTCCTGGCAGTATTGGCGGGCACTGTCGCGGATCAGCCGTTCGTCGTCGGTCAGCATCTCGTCCAGGAAGAACGGATCGGCCCAATTGAAAGGCGGAATGGGGGCAGAGGAAGCGGGAGCGGCGCTGGAGCTTTTGGGCATGGTCAAGTCCTGTTTGGGGCGCGATCACAAGCGCCCCTTATAGCCCTGCCAGGACCGGCGGCCCAAGAGGCTGTTTTTCACAAGAGGCTGTTTTTCAAGTGTTAACCGCCCCGATGGGAAGATCGGGCCGTAAGCCGAATGGTTGCCATGCGAGGGGCGCGGTGCCGATCCCATCCGGAAAGCCTGGCCGTCCTCCTGACCGGGGGGCTGGCGATCTGATCATCGAATCCGTGCGCCTCGGCAACACCGTCAAGGTGACGGTGATCGACCCCTGCACCCTGATCGAGGCCGCCATCGTCGGGCCGGCCCATGCCGGCGAGCACACCCTGGTGCAGACCGCGATCCGCAAGCTGACCTACCTGCGGACGAAGGCCCTGGGGACGAAGGCGAAGCGATAGCGCCGCCGGGACAAAGCCCCTGCCAGCAGGGCGGTTGTCTCGGCCAGGGGTCCGCAGGATAATAACGTCTGTATTGCAGGTCGCCTGTATTGCGGGCCGAATGTGAACCGTTCCAGCCGGGGGAGGATCGTCATGCATCGTGCGTGTCGTCATCATGTGAAAAGGGCGGCATCGTTTGGGCTTGCCCTTGCGGTCGCCATTGCGGCGTCGGGCGCGGCGCTTGCCGATGGCGCCAAGATCGGCGTCATCATGTCGATGACTGGCGCCCTGCAGGCCTATGGCCAGACATCGCTGAACGGCATCCGGCTTGCGGTCGACGAAATCAACGCCCAGGGCGGCGTGCTGGGTGGCAAGCTCGAGATCGTGATCGGCGACGACCAGACCGTGCCCCAGTCGGGGGTCGAAGCGGCGCAGAAACTGGTTTCCGTCGACAAGGTCGTGGGGATCATCGGCGCGCTTTCGAGCGGCGTCACGATCCCGATCGCGCGCAGCGTGACATCGGTTGCCGGGGTGCCGCAGATCTCGAACGCATCGACATCCCCGGTCATCACCGATCTTGATGACAAGGATTTCCTGTTCCGCACCGTGCCAAGCGATGCCTTGCAGGGCGTCGTGCTGGCCGATGTGGTGCGCAAGGCGGGCTACAAGTCGCTGGGCGTCATCTATGTCAACAACGACTATGGCGATGGCCTGCAAAAGGCGTTTGCCAGCGCGTTCGCCAAGCATGGCGGCAAGGTGACGGCGTCGCTTCCCTATGAACCGAAGAAGCCCTCCTACCGTGGCGAACTGTCCCGCATCGCCGGCGGCAAGCCCGAGGGCCTGCTTGTCATCGCCTATCCCGAGGATGGCATCCCCATCCTTCGCCAGTCGCTCGAGGAAGGCTTCTTCAAGAAATTCGTTTTCACGGACGGCATGAAGGCCCCCGAGGTCATCAAGGCGATTGGCGACAAGTTCCTCGAGGGTTCGATCGGCACGGCGCCAGAGGCGGCCTCGGATACGCCATCGGCGAAGCGCTTCAGGGACGCCTATAACCAGAAATTTGGCGAGCTGCCGCCGAAGCCGTTCATCGATTCCGCTTACGATGCCGCCTATGTCCTGGCGCTGGCCATTGAAAAAGCTGGCGGCACTGATCCAAAGAAAGTCCGGGACGCGATCCGTGATGTGGGGCGCGGGCCTGGCGAGCGCATCCTGCCCGGCGAGTGGGCCAAGGCGAAGAAACTGCTGGCCGAGAAGAAGGGCATCGATTACTCGGGCGCCGCCGGCTACCAGGACTTCGACGCCAAGGGCGACGTGCCGGGCTCGTTCGGGATCTGGAAGATCGAGAAGGGCCTGATCAAGACCACCGACATCGTCACGCCGCGGATGTAGCGGCCTGTTCGCCGTCAGGGCTGCGTGTTGTGGCGGGGGTCCTGGTGCGTGCTGTCCTGGCGCTCGGGCAGCAGGCCCTGGGGGCGCAGGATCAGGATCACCTGGAGCAGCAGGCCGATCAGCAGCACCCGGATCGCGCCGGCCTGGGTGATGATCTCGGCTGGCAGGGCCGAAACCAGGAATTCGGTGCCGGCCCACAGGCCCCAGATCGCGAACGCCCCCAGCAGCGCGCCCCGGTTGTTGCCACTGCCGCCCGCCACCAGCATGATCCAGACCAGGAAGCTTGCGAAGGCAGGATCGAACGCCTCGGGGCTGATGAACGAGAAGAAGTGCGCGTAAAGGGCGCCGCCCAGGCCCATGATCGCGCTGCCGATCATGAAGGACTGGCGGCGCAGGCGATCGATGTTCTTGCCGGCGGCGCGTGTTGAAAGTTCGTTGTCGCGAAGGGCGTGCAGCAGGCGCCCCCAGGGCGAGCGGATCGCACGTTCTAGAAACAGATAGACGATGGCCATCGCGGCCAGCACGATGGCCAGGAAGGCCAGCCCCGACCACCCGCCGCCCAGCGATTCGAAGGGGCGCGGAATCGACGCCAGCCCGCGAACGCCGCCCGTCAGCCATTCCTCGTTCTTGAGGACAAGCCGGACGATCTCGGCGATACCCAGCGTCGCAATGGCAAGATAGTCGGTGCGCAGGCGGATGGTGATGGCGCCGACGCCCAGACCGAGCGCGCCACTGATGGCCATTGCCCCGGCCATGCCGATCGGGACGGGAAGGTCGAATCCGCCAAGATGATCCGGTGACGGCGGCGTGGTCAGAATCCCGCTGGTATAGGCGCCGACCGCGAAGAACGCGGCGATGCCGATGTTGAAAAGCCCGGTGAAGCCCCATTGCAGGTTGAGGCCCAGAGTGAGAACGCCGTAGATGCCCGCCAGGGTCAGCAGCAGCGCGACATACGCGATGACCCCGGTCGCTTCCATCAGCGCCCTCTGAACAGGCCGGTCGGCCGCAGGATCAAGAGCGCCACCATGATGGCGAACGCGCTGGCCGATTTGTAGGCGGGTGACAGGATCAGGGTGGACAGTTCCTCGACCAGGCCGATGACCAGCCCGCCGGCGATGGCGCCATAGGGGCGGCCGATGCCGCCCAGGATCGCGGCGGCGAAGATGGGCAGCAACAGACCCCAGCCGAGCAGCGTGTTGAGCCGCGTATCCATCGCGAACAGCACGCCAGCCGCGGCGGCAAGACTGCCGCCGATGATCCACGTCCAGCGGATCACGTGTTCGACATCGATACCGCTGGTGCGCGCAAGGTCCATGTTGTCGGCGGTCGCCCGCATCGCCTTGCCCATCTTGGTGTACTGGAGGAACAGGTGAAGGGCGGCGACAATCGCAACAGCTGCCAGCACAATGGTGATCTGATCCGGCTTGATCCGAAGATCGCCGATGCGGTGGGGAACCTGGATGCCGCTTTCGTAGACCAGATTGGTGGGCCCCCAGATGATCAGGATCAGGCTGCGGACCATCAGGGCAACGCCGAACGACGAGATCAGAAGAACGATCGGGCTTCGGCGCCTGAGCGGCCGGTAGAGAACGCGATCGATACCGACCGCGGCTACCGCCGAGCCGGCCATCGCCAGCAGGAAGCCGACCCAGAGCGGCAATCCGGACCCAAGCGCCACCAGGGCCAGATAGGCACCCAGCGTCATCATGTCGCCATGGGCGAAATGGGCAAAGCGCAGAATCCCGAACAGCAGCGACACGCCGATGGCACCAAGCGCGATGATCGCGCCCAGCACGATGCCATAGACAATGAGCTGTGGGATGTCCGCCAGCATGGCCTAGCCGCCGAGAAAGGCGCCGACGACGTCGGGATCGTCCAGCAAGGTCTGCGCCGGGCCCTGGTGGCGGACCTGGCCCATGATCAAAACGCAGCCACGATCCGCGAAGGCCAGCGCCTTCTTTGCGTTGTGCTCGACGATGCCAAGCGCCAGCCCCTGGCCGTGAATGGTTTTCAGGGTTTCGAAGATCAGGTCGACATAGAGCGGCGACAGGCCCGCAGTCGGCTCGTCCAGAAGCAGAAGCTTCGGCCGCAGCATCAGGGCGCGGGCGATAGCCACCATCTGGCGCTCGCCGCCCGACAGGGTTTCCGCTGCCCGGCTGGCCTTGGCGGCCAGCGGTGGAAAGATCGCGAAGACCCGCTCGATGTCCGGACGGATGTCGTCGGAGCGGATGAAGGCGCCGATCTCCAGGTTCTCGCGCACCGTCAGGCTTGCGAAGATGTTGTGTTCCTGCGGCACGTAGCACAGCCCGCGCCGGACGATCTCGTCGGGCGGCCGGTTGGTGATGTCGTCGCCGTCGAACAGGACGCGCCCCGCGCGGATCCGTGCCAGGCCGAAGACCGCTTTCATCAGGGTGGACTTGCCGGCCCCGTTGGGTCCGATGAAAATCACCGCTTCGCCGAGGCCGATCCGCACTGTGGCCCCGTCAAGGATGTCGACGCCGCCATAGCCGCCGCGCAGGTTTTCAACCGCAAGCAGGCTCATGCCGACACCTGGCCGCCGAGATAGGCATCGATCACGGTCCGGTTGGCGCGGATCTGGTCGATCGAGCCGCTGGCGATCACCTGCCCTTCCGCCATCACCACGACCGGATTGCACATGCGGGCGACCAGGTCCATGTCGTGCTCGATGACCAGGAACGTAAGGCCGTGCTCACGGTTCAATCGTTCGATATCGGCTGCCAGGGTGGCAAGCAGGGTGCGGTTGACCCCGGCGCCGGGCTCGTCCAGCAGCACCACGTCGGCCCCCGCCAGCATGACGCGGCCCAGTTCCAAAAGCTTCTTCTGGCCGCCGGACAGGTTTCCGGCCGGCTCGGCAGCAAGGTGATCGAGGCGCAGGGCCTCGAGCACGCCAGCGACGCGAGCCCGGATCAGGGCATCTTGTGCGTGGACCGCGCCGGGCTGCAGGAAGACCCGCCACAGGGCTTCGCCCTTCTGGCCAGCCGGCACGATCATCAGGTTGTCGCGCACCGAAAGGCGGGCGAAGATCTGCGGGATTTGAAAGGTGCGGACCAGCCCGAGCCGAAAAAGCCGATCCGGCGGCAGGCCGGTGACCGGCCTGCCTTTCAGTTCGATCGTGCCGGCGTCGGGTGCCAGGAACCCCGCGATAATATTGAAAAGAGTTGTCTTGCCGGCCCCGTTCGGGCCGATCAGGGCGGTGATGCGGCCGCTTGCCACGTCGAAGCTGGCGCCGCGCAGCACGGACATGGCGCCAAAGCACTTTTTGATGCCCGAAATCCTGATGGCCGGCGGCACCAAGGGGGCCAAGGGGAAAGGTGCAGGCATGGGTCGTTCAAGGGGCTCCCATGGACAGCCCGGCGCCTGGCCGCAAGGCCAAGCCCATTCCTGAAAAATCAGGAGCGGCGATCCGTGGCGTGCCGGCGGACCCTAATCCGCTGCCGGCCACTTGTCACGATGCCGGATTGAACGCTTGTGATATTGCGTCGTAGTACTGATAAGGTGCGATCACGGCCGGATCGTTTACTTGCGAGAGCCCTTCTTGCGGCCCGCGCCTTTGACCGGCAGGCGGCCCAATCCGATCTGCTTTGCAAAGGCGGACCGCTGCTCGGCGTAATTCGGCGCCACCATCGGATAGCTGGCCGGCAATCCCCACTTGGCCCGGTATTCGT
>JAXMDU010000014.1:0-74959 GCA_046348645.1 Alphaproteobacteria bacterium | reverse complement strand
CCGGAAATGCCGTCGTGGTCAGGCGTCGCAATCAGCTATTCGATTTTTTTGCTTCGTTCAGGATGACGTCAAGCAGCTCCTGCCCCGGATAGCCCTTTGACGTGATGTCCTTCACCCATTCGTCCCACACCGGCTGGCCGCCAATCTTGACGAGTTCCGCCTGCATGGCTGGGGAAATGACGATCTCCCTGAGGCCGCGCGCCTTGAACTGGGCAACCGATTTCTCGTCGTCTTCCCTGAGCGCCTGGTTGTGGGCCGCAAGGGATGGCGCAATGGCATCAAGAAGGACCTTCTTGTACTGGGGCGGCAGCTTGTCGTAGGCCGCGGTGCTTAGCGCGACATTCGAGATCACGTAGCCAAGCCCAAAATCCTTCGTGTACCACTTGGCGATTTCCTGCAGCTTATAAGAGACAAAGGCGTAATAGGGCAGCGCGGCCGCATCGATGACGCCCTTCTCCATGGCGCCATAGACCTCGGGCGAGGTCACGGTCGTCGCGACGGCACCAAGCTTGGCCATGGCCTGGCCTTGGCCGCCCAGGGCACGGACCCGCTTGCCCTTCCAGTCCGCCAGCGTGATCGGCGCTTCACCCCGGCCGATGAACTCGTAGCTCGGGATCATGATCGGGGCGAGATAGGTCGACGACCAGACGTCAAAATCCTTCTTCACCACCGGATGGCGGTAATACACGTCCGAAATGCGGGTTGCGTTCTCGAAATTGCCGACCGGAAGGAACGGCAATGTGAAGATCGAGGTCGAGGGCTGCTTGCCCGGCGCGAAGGGCGGCGTCCAGAAACCGCCCTCGAAGGCGCCGATCTTGATCCCGTCGATGATTTCCTTCGACGGTGCAAGCGTCTCGCCATAGGCGATCTTGATCGTGAAATTGCCGTTCGTCTCGGCGCTGACGATCTCGACCATCTTGTCCATGACGGTCGTACCGGGACGCGCGTTGCCGAACGAGGCCCAGGCCCAATTGACCTTGGGGCCATCCACCGCGGCCTGGGCCTCGGGCAGGCCCGCAATCACACCAACCGCCAGGGTTGCAAATCCCAGGGCTGCCAGTTCAAGCCGTTTTGCTTTACGTTCAAATGTCGACATTCAAACCTCCGCTATTCAGTTTTGTTTCGTTGCGGCCCGTGCGTTCAGGCACCTGCCTTCCTTGCCTCGTCCAGGAGGTAATCAAGAAGCTCCTTGCCAGGATAGCCCTTGGCAGTGACCTCCTTCACCCATTCGTCCCAGACCGGCCGGCCGCCCACCTGCGCAAGCTCGTCACGCATCTTGGCGGAGAAGGCAACCGTCTTCACCCCCCGCGCCTTGCAAATCTCTTCGGCCTTGTCTTCGTCCTTTTGCAGGCCTGCAACCTGATCGTCCATCGCCGTGATCGCCACCCTGTCGATCAGCGCCCGATATTGCGGCGGCAGCTGCTCGAACGCGCCTGCATTGGCCGAAACGTTCGACATGACCGAGCCCAACGCCATCCCCTTGGTGTACCAATGCGAGATGTCGCACAGCTTGTAGGTCTCGAAAGCATAGTACGGCAGGGCCGCCGCATCCACCAACCCGCGTTCCATCGCACCATAGAGTTCGGTGGGCACGACCGACGTCGGCACAGCGCCGATCTTGCTCATGGCAGAACCGAAGCCGCCGATTGCCCGCACCCGCTTGCCCTTCCAGTCTGCCAAGGTTTCCGGCGCCTTGCCGCGGCCGATGAATTCATAACCGGGGATGGGCGTGGTGAGGATATAGCGGATCGACCACCCGTCGAAATCGCGCTTTACCGCCGGATGCTGTTGGAATTTATGGGAAATTTTTGTCGCGGTGGCTAGGTCGCCCATCGGCATGAACGGCATGGCCAGAAACTGCTGGGTAGGCTGTTTTCCGGGCGAAAACGCAGGCACAACCCAGCCCGCTTCGAACGCGTTGATCTTGAGGCCGTCGATGATTTCCTCGTTGGCAAGAACCCCGCCATAGACAACCTTGATGCTGAAATTGCCGTTGGTCTCGGCGCCGACCAGGTCAGCCAGCCGGTCAAGCGCGATCGTCCCGGCACGCGGCGGCATAGGCCGCCAGGCTCCAGCTCATCCTTGGTCCATCGACCGCAGCATGGCTTTCACCGGCCCAGCCGACGCCGATGGCAAGACCAGCGATGGCGATGACCAGACTCGTGCGTCCAACCGTCGTCTTCATGTTCGTTCCTCCACGTCGTTGTTGCTTTTCGGCTAGCTGTTTTCGCTTTGGGTGGCCTTGCCGGGCGATGCCACGGGATCGCCGGCGGTATGCGCCTGGATGGAGCCGAGATAGGCGCCATCGACGATCAGGGTTCTGGCCGGTGACGCGGACGCGCCGCCGCAGACAGCATCCACGCCACCGTGCTGGCTGTCTCGTCGGGCATGCCGACCGGCCCAGCGGGATGAGCTTCAGTCTCTGTTCGGCGCGAACCGGATTTTTCCAGATGAATTCGACATGGTTGTATAGACCTGGCCGGGCGAGACGGTGTTCGCCCGCACGCCAAAGGCGCCCAGCGCTGCGCCAGCGCACGCACCAGCATCGCCATGCCAGCCTTGGTCGCCCCGTAGATGCCCTGATAGGCCGCCGGTTCGCATCCGACCGTGGAACCAATCCCGATCAGACAGCTCCTTGCGTCGCCTTGAGATGCGATTCCGCCGCCTGCGCCAGCAACATCGTCGCCTGCAGATTGACGGCAAAGCCACGGTCCCACCGATCGATGGCGCCTTCGAGCAAGGGCCGCGGCGGCACCAGGTCGACCGTACTGCTGACGATCGCATCAGCCCAGCGTACCTCACAGCCGCCGCGACGATGGCCCCGGCGAGTCCGGATCGGCCAGGTCGGCGGTCACGGTAATGCAGCGGCCACCCGCCGCTTCGATCTCGGTCTTCAGGCTTTCAAGTTCTTCCGGATGCGACCGCCCGACACCCACGATTTCATCGCCACGGGCGGCCAGGTCCGCGATGGTCCGGCCCAATCCGCGATTGGCGCCGGTCACGATCACGCGCATCGCATCACCCTTCAGGGCCGCAAGGGTGGCACGATCGACAAGCCCGCCATCGACCGGCAAGACTTGGCCGTTGATGTAGCTGGCCGCGGGTGCAAGCAGGAACAATGCGGCCTCGGCAACGCCTTCGCCCCCTTGGACCCGGCCATCACGGATATTCACCCTGATGCCGTCGCGGCCAGTTCCTGGGCAAAAAACGCGCGCCAGCGGGTGAATGGCGTTGCGGCCAGCGATGCGCCCTGGGCCAGATCATCGCCGTCGGGAATGGCGGCGGTGGCAGGAACGATCACGGCCACTGCCCCCTGGCTTTCTTTCAGATAGGATAGCGGCCTTAATCGACAGCCAGATGGCGCGGGTGTTTTCCTCGCCGACCGCGTCCCAGGCCTCGGGCGTGCAGACAAAGTCGGGATCCGGCAGCGCCGCCGCGGCCACCAGCGCCAGTGGCTATCCAGCCCACCCAGCCCGGCAACAGCATCGGCAAGGCGGGCTCGATCGTGTCCGGGCTTGATCGGCGGAGGCCAGCACCGCCGCGCGCAAACCCGGACCAAGCGCCACCATATCGCGAACAACAGCCCCAAGTCGACCACGGCCCGGTGCCATCAGAATACGCATTCGTTCTGCCGGCTTCCGCCGGCCTGGTTTGTTCTGCCGGCTTCCGCCGGCCTGGTTTGTTCTCGGCCGGCTTCCGCCGGCCTGGCGCCTTGTTCCTCCGCATAGACCGAACGCGCCCGCACGGTCAGCGTGGGCGCGTTCTTGATCGCGAATGCCGCGATGTCCTGTCCCGGCTCTTACGCCCGCAATGCCGGCACAATTATTAGAATTATTTTAATTGTCTGCATACAGGCGGGGTTTGTCAAACAATTTTACCCCTTGCGGGCGTAGTAATCGCCCTCGGCCACGACCGCCTTGGCGCGCGGCAACATGGCGTAATCGATCATGGCACCGGCATAGCGGACGGCCGACCGGCCCTCTTTCTCGCCCGCCTCCATCGCGGTAATCATGCCGCGGAAATATTCGACCTCCCGGCCTTCGGCCGATAGATCTTGTTCACCACCTCGCAATGGGTGGGGTGCAGGACGGCGATCGATGAATAGCCGAATTCCCTGGCCCGCCTGACCATGCGTTCGACGTTCACCAGATCGTCCAGCACGTTCGCCATGATGGTGCAGAGTGTCGCCGTAGCGCCCCGGCCGAGCGGCTGTCGAGGACCAGCTTCGACATGAGGTGGAACTGCTCCTCGCCCGATGGGGTGGGCAGGAAGCCGCATCCCCAGGCCATGTCGCCCACCGTCCCGTCACTGAAGCCGCCACAAAGGCCGCGCACCCGGGGACTGGCCTTGCAGAGCTCGTAGCCGAAATGCACGCCGGCGGCTGTTTCCGGCGTGGGCAGGATGCGCACCGCGCCATGATGCAGGCCGGCCTTTGCCTTCCGCGTAGCTGATCACGTCGTGCAGGTCCTTGACCTGGTCCGGGTGTTCGACCTTTGGCAGCATGATGCCGCCCAGCCCGGGCCGCACGACACCCAGCACGTCATCGTAACCGCCGGCATCGAACGCGTTGATTCGCACGAAGGGAATGACGCCCTGGTCGCGCAGCGATGCAAGTTCCTCGGGCACCAGGCCGCGGGCCTTCAGCTTTTCGGCCGGCGGGACGGCGTCCTCGAGATCGAGAATGACTGCATGCGGCTTGAACCGCTGCACCTTTTTCACCCATTCCAGCCGATTGGCCGGCAAAAAAAGAAACGAGCGGGCTGGGAATTCGTTCTCGTCGTCGCCATGGATAGCCGGTTTCGCCATTTTTTCCTCCGTCGTTGCGATTGTCATGCCGTCTTCGTGTTCCGTATGGGTCAATCCTCAGCCTGCCAGAGACGAGGCTGTTCGAACATCACGCGCCCCGCAATCAATGCATCGATCTCGGCATCGGTGAAGCCCGCCTCCCGCAAGACTTCGCGGTTGTGTTCAGCGAAACGCGGCGGAATCCGCTCAAGCGTCGCGGGCGTGCGGCTCAGCTTGATCGGATTGGCGACGCCGCGATAGCCCTCGGGCCCGTCGAGAATCATTCCGCGCTCGGTGATGTGCGGATGAGAGAACGCTTCCGGCACAGTCAAAACCGGAGCGGCCGGAACACCGGCCTTCAACAGGGCAAGCGCGATCGGCTCGCGCTTGTGCGGCGCGAACAGCGTGCGCAGGACCTGTGTCAGCTCGTCCACGTTCGCCAGGCGGTCTTCGCGGGTCAAGAACCGCTTCTCGCGGGCGATCTCGGGGTGGCCCAGAACTTTGCACAGCTCGCCCCAGATGCGATCGTTGGGCGTCAGCAGCAGGATCTCGCCGTCGCTGACCGGATAGATGTCGCAAGGCGCCGTGTAGGGATACTTGTTGCCAACCCGCTTTGGCGTGATGCCCCCCATCAACCAGTTCGAGCTGAACGGCGGCAGCAGCGACAATGCGCTGTCATAGAGCGTCGCCTCGACCGACTGGCCCTGCCCCGAGCGGCCGCGCTCAAGCAGCGCAAGCAGGATGCCGCCGAACGCATAGACGCCCGTGATGACGTCGACCGCGTTGATGCCGGTGCGAAGCGGGCCGCCATCGGGTTCGCCGTTCAGGCTGGTGATCCCGGTATAGGCCTGCGCGACCATGTCGACGCCGGGAAAACCACCCAGCGGGCCGCTGCCGCCAAAACCGTTCAGCCGGCAATAGATGAGACGCGGGAATGTCTTGCCGAGAACCTCGTAGCCGAGGCCCCATTTCTCCATGGCGCCCGGCTTGAAGCTTTCGAAAAGAATGTCGGCCTTCTCGACCAGACGCAGAAGAACGTCACGCCCCTCGGGGCGCGAAAGATCGAGCGAGATCGAGCGCTTGTTGCGATTGAGATTGGCGTAGTGGGCGGCAGCCTCGCCCCGATAGACCGGGTTGCCCAGCCTTCGGCTTTCGTCGCCTTTCGGCGGCTCGACCTTGATCACGTTCGCACCATAGTCCGCCAGCATCTGCGCGCAGAGCGGGCCTGCGATGATGTTGGAAAGATCGACGACGGTCACGCCGGTAAGGGGCCGATCCGCAATAGACATCCCGATATCCTTGTCCATTTTTCCGAATTAGACCTGAAGCGGTGCCGGAAACCTAACATGGGTTCGGGAAACGCTCCATCGTTCCTGGACGCGGTATGGGAATCTGCACTAGCATCGGCTGCACGCCGGCAAGAAGGGAGTTCAACTGTGTCGTTTGAATTGACCGAAGAACAGATTGCCATCCGCGAGGCGGTGCTGAAATCCTGCGCCCGCTTCGACGATGCCTATTGGCTGGAGCGCGACAACAAGCACGAATTCCCGCACGATTTCGCCCGCGCCATGGCCGATGCCGGCTGGCTTGGCACTGTGATGCCCGAGAAATATGGCGGCGCCGGGCTGGGCTGGCTGGAAGGCACGATTGTCCTGGAAGCCATCGCCCAATCGGGGGCTGGCATGGCTGGCTGTGCCGCGATCCACCAGAACATGTTCGGCCCGATGGCGATTGTCCGCCACGGCACGGACGAGCAGCGCGAGCGCTGGATCAACCGCCTGATCACGCTCACCGACCGCAGCTGTTTCGGCGTGACCGAGCCGGGTGTCGGCCTTGACACCACCCACCTTGCCTGCAAGGCCGAATGGGATCCGAAGCGCCAGCGCTACATCATTTCGGGCCAGAAGATCTGGACGTCATCCGCCCAGCAGGCGAACAAGGTCATGCTTCTGGTGCGGACGACGCCAGCCGACAAATGCGCCCGGCCGGCCGATGGCATCAGCCTGTTCTATACCGATCTCGACCGCCGCTACGCCGAGATCCGCGAGATCCCGAAGATGGGCCGCCATGCGGTCGATTCGAACCAGGTCTTCTATGACGGCATGCCGGTGCCAAAGGAAGACCTGATCGGCGAGGAAGGCAAAGGCTTCCGCTACATTCTGGACAGCATGAACCCCGAGCGGTTCATGGTCGGCGCCCAGTCGATCGGGGTCGGCAAGGCGGCCCTGACCCGCGCCGCCCGCTACGCCAAGGAACGCGTCGTATTCGGCCGTCCGATCGGCATGAACCAGGCGATCCAGCATCCGCTGGCCGAATCCTGGTGCCGGCTTGAAGCCGCGTCGATGATGGTCTACCGGGCCGCCACCCTCTTCGATCAGGGCAAACCCTGCGGGGCCGAATCGAATGCCGCCAAGTGGCTGGGCGCCGAAGCCGGCTTCGAGGCCTGCGAAAAGGCCGTCATGAGCCATGGCGGCATGGGCTATGCCAAGGAATTCCACGTCGAGCGCTATCTGCGCGAGGTGCAGATCCTGCGCATCGGCCCCATTCCGCCGCCGCTGATCCTGTCCTACATCGCGGAACGGGTGCTGGGCCTGCCCAAATCTTACTAGGCCGAAATCTGACCGGGCTACGGTCCGGTTGGGCCGATGGTGTTGCCCGCAGATCCAGCCCCGATCGGGCACACTGGCCGGGTGCCCGACCAGCCGCATTGAATGCCGGCGCACGTGATTGAACGCCGGATCCTTCACGCAAAGGGCGGCGCCGGCATGTGCCGCGCCGCCCCCGCTGTGATGACAAAAGTTGCCCGGCTTACGAGCTTAGCTTCTTCGATTGGGTGATCAGGTAATCAAGCAGCTTCTGGCCGGGATAGCCCTGGGCCGTCACCTCTTTCACCCATTTGTCGAACACCGCCTGCGAGGTGCGCTGGATCAGCTCCTCGCGCGTTGCCGGGGCGATGGCAATGGTCTTGACCCCGCGGGCGATGAACTGTGCCTCGGACTTGGCTTCGATCTCGTCCAATCCTTCGATCTGGATGCGCGCCGCCTTCGGTCCCGCTTCGATCAGAAGTTTCTGATATTGCGGCGGCAGGGCGTCGAACGGCTTGCTGCCGACCGCCAGGAAGCTGATCGGCGACGGGAATGCGAAGCCCTTGGTATACCATTGTGAAATTTCATGAAGCTTGAAGGACGCGACGGCGTAAAAGGGAAACGCCATGCCATCCAGCAGGCCACGGTCCAACGCCCCGTAAAGTTCGGGCGATGGCAGGCTGTTGGGCGCGGCCCCCACCGCCCGCATGACGTCGCCAAGCCCGCCCAGGGCACGCAGGCGTTTGCCCTTGAAGTCGTTGACGGTCTGAATGGGTGTGCCCTTGCCGATGAATTCGTACAGGGGCAGGGTGCAGGGGGCGATGTACTTGGTGTTCCACCGCTTGAAGTCGCCCTCAAGCTCTGGCAGCAGAAGATAGTTGTGCTGCAGTTCCATCAGGGCCTTCATGCTGTTGACGGGCAGGACCGGCAGATCAAGCCCGCCCACGCCCGGCTGGCGGCCGGGCGTATAGCTTGGCGTCACCCAGGCGGACTGGAAGGCGCCGATGCTCAGCCCGTCCAGGAACTCCTTGGCCGGCGAAAGCGTTTCACCGTAATGCAGCTTGATGGTGAACTTGCCCCCGGTCGCCTCGGAGACCATCTTTGCCGTTTCGTCGAAGACGCGGGAACCACCGCGCGACGTTCCGAACAGCGCCATGTCCCAGCTTACAACCGGCCCGTCCACCGTCTGGGCCGGCGCCGCAACCGGGGCCGCGAACAGCAGGCCGGCCGCAAGGCCAGCAACCATCACCACATTCATTCTGTCCTGCATTGATTCATCTCCTCCGTCACGGCTGAAGCGCGCCTTATGAAAAAAGGCCGGGCTATAGTGATTGGGCTCGGGCCGTTCCCGTCGCGGTCCTCTTTTGTGTTCATGATAGCCGGTGGCAGACCCCCCGTCTAATCCGGGCTCGACGGCGCCCAGGGCCTTTCAAGGGCCCAAGTCCCGCCGCCGTGGTCCGGATATGCGAACCATGCTATGTGATGATCCTATGGGATCAAACCGCCACGGGGGTACAGCATGGACAAGCCAGCCACCTATTCCCCGCTGCAGAAAGTCTTGCACTGGCTGACCGCGATTCTGGTGATCATCCTGATCCCGCTCGGCATCAAGATGGTCGAGCGCTACAACGCGGTGGATTTCGACGCCGTCACGACAAGACTTTACAACAGCCACAAGCTGCTTGGCGCCCTGGTGCTGTTCATCACGGCGCTGCGCCTGATTGTTCGCCTTACCCGCGGCGTGCCGGCGCCGGAACGCTCGCTCGGGCCGATGCTGCGATTGGCCGCGACGTCCACCCATCTCGCTCTCTACGGGCTTCTCATCATCGTCCCTATCCTGGGATGGGTCGGCGCGGCCGCCTATGATCTGCGAAGCCTTCCCTTCGGCCTGTCGCTGCCCGCGATCGTCGCCCCCGACAAGGACCTGGCGGGTTCGGTCGTCGTCTGGCATGCGGTGGGCGCGATCACGCTGGGCGGCCTTGCCCTGCTCCATTTCGGGGCGGGGTTGATGCATTTCTTCGTACGCAAGGACGGCGTTCTCCAGCGCATGCTGCCCGGCCGGCACCGCACCTGATCGATTGCGCCCGGTGTCTCAGCGGTGCAGGCAGGCGTACACGCGAACAAGCTGTCGGCTTTCCAGCGGCACGGCGCGGCCGGTGTGTTCGCTGGCCTTGGCCGTTTCACAGGAAAGCCAGAAATAGTTGTCCCTGGCGGGATCGACGACCAGTCGACGGGGCGCCAGTCCCGGCGCCACCAGCACCGACAGATAGGGGGTTGTCGACATCCATGAAAGGCGGTTCAAATCGTCTTGGATCCGCGACGACGAAACAAAGTGCGGATCGCCCAGTTCAGGATCGGCCGCATCACCCATGGCAAGCGCCCTGACGGCGCCTTTGTAATCGACCCAGGCATCGACGAATTTCACGGTCTCGACCGCATGCACCAGCAAGATCAGTGAATACGCACCGATCACAAGCCGTGCCAGGGCCGGACTTGCCACCCACGCCAGAATGCCAGGCGGAAAAGATGCAGGCAGGCGAAGCCCGTCCTCGGCCACGCGCGCCAATCCTGCGGACAGGCCCGCCAGGATGGGCACCATGATCAGAAGGGCGGTTCGCGCCGGATAGCGTTCGCTGGCATGGACCGCGCCGTCTGACCCGAACCAATAGATGGCAAGCTCGGCCGCGACGATCAGGGCGGCAAAAAGCTCGGCCCTGGGCGCGCGGGTCAACCGAAATGCGGCGACAATCGCAAGATAGGCCGCGATCGCGCCACCGAGCACGAGAAAGATCCTGCTTCCCAGGCCTTTCGGGTCGATGAAGTCGAGCGCGGCAGACGCGATGATCGCGGCGAAGTAGTCGTCGGGGCGGATGGCTGCTTTCACCATGCCCCATCCGGCCAGCGCGATGAGGAACGCCGCGCCGACGCGGCGCGGGGCGGCAGCGCGCCACCCCTCCATGAACACGGTCCCCAGGATGACAAGCGCGAGAACAAGCGCCCCCTCGTGAGTGAGCATCAGGGACAGCAGGGCCGCCACGACCATCGCAAAGCCGCGCAGGCCCTGGCCGCGGCGGTGACAGATGGCAAGAGCCGGCCAGAACAGCGCATGGGCGGCCCACATTTCGGTCGGAAAACCGAAAACCAGCGGGTTGAGTCCGGCCGTGGCAAGGCAGGCGAACGCAAAGAACATCCGCGTCCGCGACTGATCCGCCACAAAGGTTGCAAGAAGTCCAAGCCCCGGGGCACCGAAATGGAGCACGCCATAGGTTGCAACGCCGGCCGACGCATTGCCGGTCAGCGCGACAACCGCCTCGGCCGGCACGAAGAAGAACAGATAGACGAAAATCCGCCCCGAGATGTTGTGCCAATGATAGGCCCAGGCATCCTGAACCGCGATCGAATAGGCAAAGATCGATCCGTCGGCATAGATCTGCAACTGCGCCCAGACGCCGATGACCAGGGCAAGGACCGCGACCGCGATCCCGGTCGCGACGACGATACGGCGCAGGGCATGGATGTCAGGGCCGGCGTTCGGGAACATCTAGACCGCGTCGGGCCGCGACGTCGAATGACGCCCGCGTCTGCCGATCCGCCCGCAACGCGACATCGATGCGCCCTCGCTCTCCGTTCTGCTCCACCGCGCGGCGAGGCATCATGCCGATCGGCCTGCAAGAGCGTCGACGCCGGGACCTGTCCGCACCGGACACCAGCCGCCCGCCAGCGGCCACCCTAAGGCATGAGAATTGCGCGTGACAAGTTTGCCTTTCACGCAATATGGATATCGGCGAGCGTGCCTTGCGGCCGCTTGCACTCCCAGCCCCAGTCGGCAATCCCAGTCGGCAATCCCAGCCAGCAGTCCCAGCCGGAACAGCCCATGGATTCCTTGCTCGCCCACGTCGACCAACTGCCATATCTGCGCGATCTTTTCGTGATGCTGATCGCCGCGTTGGTCGCGGCCGTCGCCCTGCACCGCCTGCAGTTAAGCCCGGTGCTTGGCTATCTGGCCGCTGGCGTCGCGATTGGTCCGTCCGGGCTTTCGATCATCGGCCGCACCGACGATATCCGCACCTTTGCCGAACTGGGCGTGGTCTTCCTGCTTTTCCTGATCGGGCTCGAGCTGTCGTGGCAACGGCTCCGCATGATGCACCGCCTGGTCTTCGGGCTGGGCGGCCTGCAGGTGGCCGTCACGGCGCTTGCCATCGGGCTGATCGCCTGGGCGTGGGGCAATACCGCCGAAACCGCCGTCGTGCTTGGGATCGCGCTTGCGCTGTCGTCGACCGCGGTCGTCATTCAGCTGCTGGTCGAGCGGGGCGAGATCGCCTCGCGGGTCGGGCGGGTCAGTTTCGCCGTCCTGATCTTCCAGGACCTGGCGGTCGTGCCGCTGCTGGTCCTGGTGCCGGCCCTGGCCGCCGGCGCCACCGGCAACGGACTGCTTGCCATCGAATCCCTGCTCCTCGCGCTTGTCAAGGCGGCCGGCGCCATCGTTCTTATTCTGCTGACCGGCCGCTATCTTCTGCGCCTGCCCTTTCGCTGGGTCGTGGCCACCCGCTCGGCCGAGCTGTTTGTCGCCCTGGTCCTGCTGATTGTGCTGGGGACGGGGTGGCTGACACAGATCTTCGGGCTGTCGATGGCGCTTGGCGCCTTCCTGGCCGGTTTGGCGTTGGCTGAAACCGAGTTCCGCCACCAGATCGAAGCCGACATCAAGCCGTTCAAGGGGCTGCTGCTCGGCCTGTTCTTCATCAGCGTCGGCATGAGCATCGATCTTGCCCTGATCGCCCACCAAGCCTTCTGGATCGTCACCTCGGTGATCGGCCTGGTCGCGCTGAAGGCCACGATCCTGACCGGGATCGGGATCGCCTTCCGCCTGCCACCGGCCGTGGCGCTGCGCACCGGGATTCTTCTTGCCGAGGGCGGCGAGTTCGCCTTTGTCGTCGTGACGGCGGCCATGGCAGCAGCCGTGATGCCGGAACAGACGGGCCATTTCATGCTGGCCGTCACCGGCATTTCAATCCTTCTGACGCCAGGGCTTGCCTTGCTTGGCGACCTGGCCAGCCGCCGTCTGGCGGGCGCCGGGGCGGAACGTGACCTGGGACCGGGCGACAGTCCTGGCAACGATCTCGAGGCCCACGTGGTGATCGCCGGTTTCGGCCGCGTCGGGCAGACAGTGGCCGAGCTGTTCGAACAGCAGAAGGTCCCGTATGTCGCCATCGATCTCGATGCCGACCGGGTGAAGGAGAGCCGTTCGACCTATGGCCGCCCGGTCTTCTTCGGCGATGCGACCCGCCCCGACCTGCTGGAACGGCTGGGTGCCGGCCATGCCGCGGCCTTTGTCATCACCCTTGACGATCCCGACGCGGCCAAACGGGTGGTCAGCGTCATTGCATCGCATTGGCCGCGGGTCAAAATGTTCGTGCGCGCCCACGACCGAAGCCATGTGGCCGATCTCAAGGCCATCGGGGCCGACGAGGTTGTCCCGGAAACGCTCGAATCGAGCCTCAGCCTCGCTCGTCACGCACTGCGCGCGGTGGGCACCCCCATGGAAGCCGAGACGAGCCTGGACGAGCGCACCTGACCTTGAAAGGCTCTGGCACCGAAAAGCTCTGGCACCCGCCATGGCCAGCGGCGCCTGGTTGGCTGATGTTTACGTTTTATTCCCACAATCCGCCTGCTATTATTGAATTTTGAGGCGGATCATGAATTCCACATGAGCCGCTATTTGCGTCAATCCGGCCACGGGCAGGATGGGGCTGCCGCGGCAAAGTCGCGGGTTCGCCCAAAAAAGCCATATTTAACAATGAGGATGTAAGACTCTCTTCCACGCGACGGCGACCGCCGACTGATGCCGACGATCCCGCCGCCTTGAGAAAGGCTGCCGGATAGCATGACCGCGTACGTCAAGACCGGTCCCCAGGCTTCGGGACCCAGTTTCGTCGAGCTTTTCACGCCAAAGCTCGTCACCATCCTGCGCGAAGGCTATGGTCTCGCGAATCTTCGCTCCGACGCGATTGCCGGCCTGACCGTGGCGATCGTCGCCCTGCCCCTTTCGATGGCGATCGCCATTGCATCGGGAGCATCGCCGGCCCAGGGGCTGTATACGGCCATCGTCGGCGGATTCCTTGTTTCGGCCCTGGGTGGCAGCCGGTTTCAGATCGGCGGACCGGCCGGCGCGTTCATCGTCCTGGTGGCCGCCACGGTGCAGACGCACGGAATGGATGGCCTGATCCTGGCCACCATCCTGGCTGGCCTGATTTTGACCGTCACAGGCTTTCTCAGGCTTGGCACCTATATCAAGTTCATTCCCTATCCGGTCACGGTCGGTTTCACCGCGGGGATTGCCGTCATCATCTTTGCAAGCCAGGTGAAGGAACTGCTTGGCCTGCGGCTCGACGGGCCCGAACCCGGTGCGCTGCTCGACAAGCTGCCTGTTCTTTGGCACGCCCTGCCAACCGTCGATGGCGCAACCGTCGCCCTGTCATTGGCGACAGTCCTGACCATCGCCGGCATCAAGATCGTGCGACCACACTGGCCAGGCCTGCTGATCGCGGTCACGGCCGCGGCCGCGGTGACTGCGATGTTTGACCTGCCGGTGGCAACCATCGGCAATCGCTTTGGCGGGATTCCAGCCAGCCTGCCGCTTCCGTCCCTGCCCGACCTATCCCTGGCCAAGGTTCAGGCCATCCTGCCAAGCGCCATCGCCTTTGCGCTGCTCGGCTCGATCGAGTCGCTGCTCTCGGCGGTGGTCGCAGACGGCATGACGGGACGCCGGCATCGATCGAACTGCGAACTGGTTGCGCAAGGGATCGCCAATATCGCCTCGGGGCTGTTTGGCGGCATCTGCGTGACCGGCACCATCGCCCGCACCGCAACCAATGTGCGGGCCGGTGCCCATGGCCCGATCGCCGGCATGCTTCATTCCATATTCCTGTTGCTGTTTATCGTGATTGCGGCGCCTCTGGCCCAGTTCATTCCCCTGGCCAGCCTGGCGGGCGTCCTGGCCATTGTCGCGTGGAACATGGCCGAGCGTCACGCCTTCGCGATGCTTCTGCGCGCCTCGCAGGGCGACGCCCTGGTGCTGATGACAACCTTCATGTTGACAATCTTCCGGGACCTGACCGAGGCCATCGTGGTTGGTTTCGCCCTGGGCTCGGTCCTCTTCATCCATCGGATGTCCAAGACGACGGCGATCGAGACCCATTCCCCCCTGGTCACCGATGATGTCGCGGACAACGCCAGTGGCACCCGCAAGCCCTATGACCAGACTGAAGCAACCAATCCGAATGTCGTGGTCTATCGGATCTCGGGCGCCTTTTTCTTTGGCGCAGCGGCATCCATCGGCTCGGTGCTCGACCGGATCTCGGACGCCCACCATGCCCTGGTGATCGACTTCCAGGCTGTCCCATTCCTGGATTCCACGGCCGCCAACACCATTGAAGGTCTGGCGCGAAAGGCAAGCCGCCGCGGGGTGAAGGTCGTCCTGACCGGCACATCGCACGACATCCGCAAGGAACTGTTCGCCCATGGCATCAAGCCGCCCCTGGTCGGCTATGAGCGCGAGATCGACGACGCCATTGCCAAGCTGCGCGACTGATCGGGCCGGCCTGACAAAAAAGGCGGCCGCGATGCGGGCCGCCGTTCCTTGTTGATGGGGCGATCAAAGTTCAGGGGGCGATCAGGCGATTGTCGGTTCGGTCTGAGCGCCACTGCCGACTGCAAGCCAGATCAGACGATGCTGCCCCAGAAATCAAGCGGTGCTGGGACACTGGGCACGGGCGGAACAGTGCACGTGATCGGCGGGCAATCAAAGCCCTTATGCACGAAGTCGTCGAGATTGGCCGACGCATGCGGGACCGCGTTGGCGGCGAAACTGGGCGTCCAGTCGAGCCCCTCGGAGAAGTCCGCCGCCGCGTTCAGGATGGTCAGCCTCTGGCCATTGTTGAACAGGATGAAGACGTCGTTCGCATCGCCAGTGCCGCCGGTATCGCCGGTCCCGCCACCACCGATGAAATCGGCGACAATGAACTGGATCTTGACCGGGGTGAATTCCGGCTGACCGCACAGCCAGATCACGTCGCCCGAATCCCAATCCGTGATGGTGTCGGCATCGGTCAGGCCGCCGATCTCGGACTGGACGAAAAGAAAGATGTCATTGCCGGCTCCACCCGCCAGGATGTCCTTGTCGGCGCCGCCATGAATGTAATCATTGCCATCGCCGCCATTGATCTTGTCGGCTCCGGTACCACCGGAAATCTGATCGTCGCCGGCGCCGCCGTTCATGGTATCGCCGTTCGCTTCGCCAAGCATGATGTCATTGCCGTCGCCGCCATCCATGACATCGTTGCCGCTGCCACCCAGCATGCAGTCGTCGCCGGTGCCGCCAGACATGATATCGGCGGCCGCGCCACCCGACATCTGGTCGTTGCCATCGCCGCCATCGAGCTGGTCCGCGTCGGCGCCACCATCAAGCACGTCGTTGCCAAGACCGCCGGCCAGAACATCGGTGCCGGCGTCGCCAGCCATCTTGTCATCGCCGGCGCCGCCTGACAGCAGGTCATTGCCGTCACCGCCGCGGATGACATCGTTGCCGTCTTCGCCAAAGATCGTGTCGTCGCCGCCATCGCCACGCAGGCGGTCGTTGCCGAAGCCGCCATAGATGGTGTCCTTGCCCGCGCCGCCTGACACCAGGTCGTCGCCGCCACCGGCAAAGATGGTATCGTAGCCGCCACCGCCACGGATTTCGTCGTCACCGCCAACCGGCCCGAGACCGATGTCGTCACCAAAGATGGTATCGTTTCCCAGTCCGCCATCGACGATATCGGAGCCTTGACCGGCGATGATCTTGTCCGCGCCTCCCGCGCCGCAGATATTGTCGGAGCCATCAAAAGTGATGATCTCGTCGGCCTCGTCGGTCGCGTAATGCCAGCCCGGCAGGCCCGGAAAACCGGGTGGGGCAACAAAATCGACGTCATCGTTCGTGATGATCACAGCCATGGGGGTTCTCCTCTCGTTTCCTGCCTGGTCTTGGCACGTTCGGCCATCCTGCCAATCTCAAGACCCGCGGACCGATCCGTTAACCATACCGCATCTGGCATCCTGGGCGAGAGCCTGTTTTCAGCCCTATCTCCTCAGTCCCAGCCCTTATGGCAAGAAACGGGCGGGGCAATTCGCGCCGATCGAAACCAATGTCGGAAATTTTTACACTCGCGCTTTCGTCAGATCCCGCCCGCCAAAAGGCAGCGGAAACCGAGAGCTCTGATTCCGGGTCCCCCGAAAACTGCGGATTCACGTCCCGCGGACCCATCGCCTGCGGAATGTGTCAGCCCACTTCGTTGGCCTTTTCGAGAGCCGCGCGTATGATGCCGGGCGCAGTTCCTGTTGGCGAACGAACGGGACTGATGGCTGGTTTTTGGCCAAACTCGATCTGCGGAGGAAACCGATGATGCTTCATAAGGTTGCAAGGGGTGCAGGCTTGGCAGCGGTGGCGATGGCTGGCCTGATCGCGAGCGATTCCGTGCTCGCCGCCACGGTCGACGGGCCCAAGGTTCAGTGGAATTTCAACATGTACGGGCCCAAGCGCGCGGCCTCGGCGGGCTTCGAGGAATTGGCGCGGCTGATCAAAGAGGCAACCGACAACAATTTCGAGATCAAGATCCACTATGGCGAAGCGCTGGGACCAAGCAAGGAAGCGCTCGATGCCATCTCCATTGGCGCCTATGAGATGACATTCGCCTGCGTCGGCTATACGCCCGGTAAGCTGCCAACCATCGAGGGCATGGGGCTGCCGTTCCTGCCCACGCCGACCATCCACCACGTCCGCGCCATGCGCGAAGGCTACATGGCCCATCCCGTGCCGCAACGCGATATCTCGCGCTGGGGCGCGGTCGCGATCACGCCAATGCCGGTTGCATCGAACGAGTTCCTGGGCAAGGGCAAGCCACCGAAAAGCCTGTCGGATTTCAAGGGCCTGCGTGTCCGCGCGCTGGGCGGCGAAGCGGATGCCATGCGCCTGGTCGGCGCCGTCCCCACCAACCTTCCTGCCCCCGAAATCTACCAGGGCATGGAGCGCGGCCTTCTCGATGCGTCGTCAACGCTCTATTACGCCCATGCATCCTACAAGACCCAGGAAGTCGCGAACTGGTACACGACCAACCTGTCGCTCTCATCGGCGCCCTGCCTCGTGTTCGCCGGATCGAAAGCCTACAACGCCTTGCCGGCCCAGTACCGCAAGCTGATGACGGATTCGGTTCCGGCATCGAACGACTACTGGGTCAAGGTTCTGCTCGAGGACGACCTCAAGGCCGTCGAACTGTTCAAGGCGAAGGGTCTGACCGCCGTCACCTTTGCTGAAGCCGACCTTGCAAATCTGCGCCAGCAGGTTCGCCCGATCTGGGATCGGTGGGTGGCCGAGATGGACAAGCTTGGTCACAATGGCAAGGAACTGCTCCAGCTGATTCTGGACAGCGCCCAGAAAGCAAAGGTCAGTTGACGCGCGTCAACACCCGAGTTGTGAAACATTCGCCCCGTCCCTGCGCCATGCCGGGACGGGGCATTCTGTTCCGGGACGGGGCGTTCTGTTAAAGCCGCGCCGCTGCAAGCCGTCAGCGGAATTCGAACAGTTCAAAATGGACACGCCGCGGCGCGATACCACGCGACTTCAACCCGCTGAGAATGGCGCTCCGCAGGTTGGTCGGGCCGCAGAAAAAAAGATCGGCAGCACCGATATCGAAGGGTGCATTGGCAACGACATGGTCGGCATCAAGCCTCTTGCCCCGCTCGCTCACCACCAGTTCAAAGGAAAAACCCGCCAGGTTGGTGGCCGCATCCCTCAGGATGTCGAGGCCGATGGCCTCGGTCTGCGCGCGCAGGCAGTAGAACAGGTGCACGCGCCGGTCCTCGTCTGACGAAAGGCTCTGGACCCAGGCAAGAAACGGCGTGATGCCGACGCCGCCGGCAATCCAGATCTGCCGGCGGCCGCCGGCGCGGAAATTGAACCGGCCATAAGGCCCCTCGACCGCGACCGCGGTCCCTGGCTGCAACCGTTCCGGCAGGCGCCGCGTCCAATCGCCAAGTGGCTTGATGATGAAACGAACGCCGTTGTCCGGCGCGACCTGCCCGGCGATTGTGAAAGGGTGCGGCTCGCTGAGGCCGGCGGCGGGCGCACTCAGGAACGCGAACTGGCCGGGCCGCCAGCGCATGGCGCGGCCGAATGGCGACAGGGCAAGATGGGTGGCCCCAGCCTCGATCCGCAGGTCGTCCACCCGATAGGCGCGCCGGCGCCATCGCGCTGCTATGAATTCGATGAAGACGTAACAGGCAATACCGATTGCCGCGGTGACATTCAAAAGGATCAGAAGCGGATCACCCGATCGGAACGGCGTATCGACAAGCAGTTGGTGGAGCGACGCCAGCGCGAAAAATGCCCCCGTCAGCCGATGGCTGAACCACCAAAGCTGGTAGGGGATCTCCCATTCGATGACCGGAATTCGCTTGATCCAGCTGAACAGGATCAGCACCACCAGGCCGTAATAGGCGAATTCACCCAGCCCCTCGCCAATCTCGCCCAGCGCCGTTTCGCGGACCCAGCGTTGGAAATGAGGCTCGGTCAGGTCGTGCAGCAGCAACATGCCCAGCGCCGTGATGCCCAGCCACTTGTGATAGAAATACATGCGATCAAGGCCGCCAAAGATCGGCTCCAGAAACCGCGGCCGCGCCGCCAGGGCCAGACACAGGCTCATCGCGACAAGCGAAACAGACCCGGCCGCCAGACTGAACGCATTCATCCATCCATAGGGAATGCCGGTCCGCAGCGACAGGGCGAATGCCGCGCAACAGAACGCGGCAAAGATGGCCGGTCCAAGCATTCTAATCATCGGTTCTCCACTTATCGCGTTGGAATGGCCTCGCCGTGGGGAGACTCTCTACCGACGTTCATGACGATTGCCTACCCCTGGCATGATGTTACGCCGGCACGCCTTGACCCCGACCGGGCATCGGGCCCATACCAACCATCGCATGGACCCCGAAAACCTTCGCGCGCTCGAGCAAAGACTTGGCCGGCTGCATGCCCGCCAGCGGCTTGGCATCGAGACCGATCATGAATTGCGCATCTTTGGCGGCGGACGGAATTTCTTCCACCCCGAGAACTGGTATTCCTTGCACAGCATCATGCGGAAAGCGCTCAAGCTGTCGGGGCTCTACTGGCCCGGACGGCGCAATGCATCCCGCATCAGGGTGCGGCACAACACGATCCGTTCATCGTCCGTGCCAGCACGGTTTGACGGCTATACGATCCTGCAACTGAGCGACCTGCATGTCGACATCAGCCGGGCCGCCATGCGGCGGCTTGCCTCGGTGATCGAGCCCCTCGCCTTCGACCTCTGCGTCATGACAGGCGATTATCGCGGCCAGACCTTTGGCCCGTTCGACGCGACGCTCAGGGGCTTGGCGGCCCTGCGGCCCACATTGCGCGAGCCGGTCTACGCCGTGCTTGGCAACCACGATACCATCCGCATGGTGCCTGACCTCGAGGCGATGGGAATCAGGGTCCTGCTCAATGAATGCGTGACCCTGAGCCGTGACGGACAGCACCTTCATCTGGGCGGCATCGACGATGCCCATTATTACCGGGTCGACAACATCGAGAAGGTCGCCGCGCAGATCCCCCATAACACGTTTTCGATCCTGCTCTCGCACACGCCCGAGATCTTCCGCCAGGCGGCCCACGCCCGATTCGATGTGCTGCTGGCGGGCCACACCCACGGCGGGCAGATCTGCCTGCCGGGCGGGTTTCCCATAACCCTTGATGCCGCGCTGCCCCGCAGGCTGGGCAAGGGGGCGTGGCGCCACAACGGGATGATCGGTTACACCTCGGCCGGGTGCGGCACATCGATGGTCGATGTGCGGCTGAACTGCCCGCCCGAGGTGACGCTGCACCAGCTGGAACGGGATGATCGGCCGGGCTGATCAATGCGGGTGATCGCGCAACCCCCAGCGATACAGAAGGCGCGACAGCAGCACCTCGCCCACGAAGAAGAGTGTGACACCGATCATGATATCCACCAGGCTTGGCCGAAGGGTGGGAATGCACAGCACCATGGGCAGCAGGGATTCCGGCACCTGATCAAGGCCGGTCGCCCGGGCGCTGGACGGCAACGCCAGCCGCCGCTTGATGAAGCTCGATAAAAGATCGCCTGCCATGGCCCCGGCCGCCACCACAAGGCCGATCTCGGCCGGATAGCCAAGCAGCACGGCGGTCACCGGGGTCGCAAGCATGGCCAGCACGATGCCGCGCAGCGTCTTCGAGCGCCCGAACAGGGGCCGGCCATCGAAGAAACGCCACCCCCCGTCAACCGGCCAGGCCAAGCGGTCGCCCCACAGCGTCTTGGCGAAAATGGGCACACTGTTGGCCACCGCGGTCAGAACCAGAAGTGTCAGGATCAAGTCGGGTGCATCGCTGAAGACTAGCAGGGAACGTAGAGCGCCGGCGGGAAACCTGACGCCGGGCCGGCGACAGCGACGCCGGCAGACCGGTTTTCGGGTCCGTCCTGCCGCCTGCCAGCTCGACAGGCCCGCCGCGCCCAGCAGTGTCACGGCCATCTCGAAGCACCCGATGTACGCGACAAGAATGGCTGCCATCATTTGCGCGCAGGCCCGCCGGTGATACGGTCCGCTCCAAGCAATCCAATCCACGGAGGTCATGATGTTGGAAAAGGGCTTGTTTCTCACCCTTGCCTTCCTTCTCGCCACCAATCCCGGCTTCGCGCTCGCCCAACATGGCGGGCATCAGCCAGCGACGTCTTATGCGGGCCAGCAGATGCGCGACATCAAGAGCCTGTCGGCCGAGGACATCGCCGAGCTTCGACGCGGCGGCGGCTGGGGCTTGGCAAGAGCGGCCGAATTGAACGGCGTGCCGGGGCCGGCCCATCTTCTGGAACTCAAGGACAAGATCGGCCTGAGCGCCGACCAAGTGGCCGCGGTCCAGGCCATCTTCGAGAAAATGCAGACCGATGCCATTCGGGAGGGAGAGCGGTTGATCGCTCTCGAACGCAACCTCGAAGACCAATTCCGGGACAACTCGGTGACCGACCACAGCCTGCGACAGGCATTGGCCGAGATTGAGCAGAGTCGCCAGGCTCTTCGCTATACCCACTTGGCGGCGCATCTCACGACTCCGCCCCTGCTGTCCCGCGAGCAGATCGCCTTGTACAATGAGCTGCGCGGCTATGCGCAGAACCCCTGTGGCAATGTTCCTGCGGGCCACGATCCGGCGGCGTGGCGCCGGCACAACGGCTGCAAGTGAGCAAGCCCCATCGACGTGAAAACCCGATGACGCAGGAATGCGAATCGCGTGCGCCCGGTCCTGCAAAGGGTGCATGCAAGCGCCCGGTGTCGTCGGACTGCGGCCATCCGCTTTACCGGATCGACCGTTCGGCGTATTTCATGAGGCGATAGGGACAAGTGAACCGATTCTGGGAAGACCATCGCCATGACCGACAGCCTCAAATACCTGCTGGCCGAGAAAGACATCCCGACCCACTGGTACAACATCGTCGCGGATCTGCCCGAACCGCCGCCGCCGCCGCTGCACCCCGGCACCGGCCAGCCGCTCGGCCCCGCCGATCTGGCGCCGCTGTTCCCGATGGCGCTGATCATGCAGGAGGTTTCCCAGGAGCGGGAGATCGAGATCCCCGAGGAGGTTCGCGACATCTACAAGCTGTGGCGCCCGACCCCGCTTTACCGTGCCCGCCGCCTCGAGGCCGCGCTCGATACGCCCGCCAAGATCTATTACAAGTACGAGGGCGTCAGCCCGGCCGGCAGCCACAAGCCCAACACCGCCATCCCCCAGGCCTGGTACAACAAGCAAGCAGGCGTGAAAAGGCTGACCACCGAGACCGGCGCCGGCCAGTGGGGCTCGTCGCTTGCCTTCGCGGGCGCGCAGTTCGGTCTCGAGGTTGACGTCTACATGGTCAAGGTCAGTTTCCAGCAGAAGCCCTACCGGAGGGCGCTGATGGAGACCTATGGCGCACGCTGCGTCGCCAGCCCGTCCGAGGAAACCGAGGCGGGCCGCGCAGTCCTGCGCCGGAACCCCGCATCGACCGGCAGCCTTGGGATTGCAATCTCCGAGGCGGTCGAGATGGCCATGAAGCGCGACGACACCAAGTATGCGCTCGGCTCGGTGCTCAACCACGTGCTGATGCACCAGACCATTCTTGGCCTGGAAGCGATGAAGCAGATCGAGATGGCAGGCGACTATCCCGACGTGGTGGTGGGATGCACCGGCGGCGGCAGCAATTTCGCCGGCATCGCCTTTCCATTCCTCGGTGCCAGCCTGCGCGGCGGCCGCAAGACTCGCATTGTCGCGGTCGAACCCGCGGCCTGCCCGTCATTGACCAAGGGCAAGTATGCCTATGACTTTGGCGACACCGGCCGTCTCACGCCGCTGGTCAAGATGCACACCCTGGGCTCGCAATTCGTGCCACCGGCCTTCCACGCCGGCGGCTTGCGCTATCACGGCATGGCACCGCTGGTCAGCCTGGTGCGGAAGCTCGACCTGATCGAGGCAGTTTCCTATCACCAGCTTGAATGCTTTGCCGCCGGCGTCCAGTTCGCCCGGACCGAGGGCATCGTGCCGGCGCCCGAGGCCAACCACGCCGTCAAGGGCGCGATTGACGAGGCGCTCAAGTGCAAACGCGACGGCGTTTCGCGCACCATTCTGTTCAACCTGTGCGGCCACGGTCATTTCGACATGCAGGCCTATACCGACTATTTCGCCGGCAAGCTGACCAACCAGACCTACGATGAGAACGAGCTGGCGATGGCCTTGGCCGGACTGCCCGCCGTCGGCGCGGCAGAGTGACGCCCCACGGCATAAGGATGCGGCATGCGCCCTCGGCATAAGGACTCGGCCACCCGGATCAGGTGGATCGCGTCAGTGGTCGCCGAACGAGCCCTTGGCGTCGAAGATGGGCTGCTTGTCCTGCTTTTTCATCGCCGGCATGTCGCGCAGCCATGGCTGCGATGATCGGAACCAGAACTGGTCGCGCGGGACAAGCTGGTTCCGCTGGCGAATCGCGCCCACCCGCAGCACAACCGACTTGATGTCCGGCCCGACCGGCGCCGAGTAGATGGGCGTGCCGCAAGTGGGGCAGAACGTCTGCTCGCGCTTGTTCCCGCTCTCGGCAGTCTTGATATAGACGCTGAGGGTCCCGGACAAAAGCCTGAACGTGCCCGGCTTGGTCTGTGCGACCGTGCGAAAGGCCGAGCCCGACAACGTCTGGCAATCCGTGCAATGGCAGATCGCCACCTTGGCGGGGTCGACCTCGGCCTCATAGCGGATGCCGCCGCAATGACAGGTGCCATCGATTTTCATGGACTCTCCTTTCGGTGTCGGGCGTGGGTCGAACGGCCATAGTGGCGCGGTCGGACAGCGGCGCCCCGGGCCCATCCTGCCACCATGCCATCCTGCCACCGTCATTGTCACCGCGGGCGATAAAGCAGCGCGGTGATTTCGCCAAGCGGCTGGCCGGGCGCCGGATCGTCGATCAATGCAAACAGGCGGTCAGCCTGGGCCTTGCCGATGACCTCGTCGGTCAGTTCGTCCAGCTTCTCCTGGTGTTCCTGGCGCGTGAACGGCCGTGTCGGCGAGCCTTTCGCGCGTTCCTGGAAAAGGTGGTCGCTCGACCCGTCCTTGTATTGCACTGTCACGTCGGCGACGAAATGGCGCGGATAGGCCTTGTCCAGTTCAGGGGCGACATGCAGCTTGATCCGCCTGGCCAGGTCGATGACATCGGAGCCGGGCTTCAGTTGCAGCCTGCCGTCGAGGAAGGCCCGATGGGTCTTGTAGCCATTGCCCTTGCCCAGCGCCGAAAGCGCCATCTGGGTGGGCAGGGAATACTGCAGTTCTTCAATATTCCGTGGCTGGTAGAGATGAGCATTCCGGCTGCCGACAATGCTGTCTGTCATCGTCTGGACATTGGCCTGCATGGACTCGATGCCCGCGGTCTTGCCGCGGACCGCGGCCATCGTCTCGATATAGGCATGGGTGGCAGCGCAGCAGCAATACGCCTTGAACGAGAGCTGGCGAAGCTCGAGGGGCTGGCCGGGCAGGAAATCGGAGCGGGCTTCGTCGCCAACGGCTTTCCGGATGAAGGTCCGGTAAAGCCCCCGGTCGCCGGCCAGGAAACGCCGTGGCCCGGTAATGCCGGCCCGTGCAAGCTGGGCCGATTCGATCCCGTTGCGCACGCCGATGCCGGCGTGAACACGTTTGATCGATCCACCGGTCGAGGCGTATTCCGTCGGCCCGCTGGCATGGCTCAGCGCGATGGCCAGGGCGTGGAACGTCTGATCCTCGTTCAGCCGATACAACTTCGCGGCAATCGCCGCCGCGCCGAAATTCGCAAGCACGGCGTGGGGCTGCCAGCCGGCATTGAGAAGATCCGGTGACCCCAGGCGGCCGATCCGGACATAGGTCTCGTAGCCGGCAACCATGGCGACGAGGGTGTCCTCGAGCGTCGCCCCGACTTCCTCGCCGATGGCAAAGGCCGTCGGCACGACACAGCAGCCGGGATGGGCGTTGCCGGCGAAATCATCATATTCAAAGCCATGCCCATAGGTTGCGTTGAGGTAGGCGGCATCGGCCGCCGACGCCTTTGTCGTCTCGCCGACAATCGTCGCCCGGCCCGGCCGCGGGTTGCGGAATTCGCGGACCTGTCTCGACCAGGGCAGCTGCGAGGCGCCAATCTGGATTGCGATCTGATCCTTGATCAGCCGCTTGAGATCGTCCCGCGCCGCCGCGTCGATGTCGTCCGACGTGAAGGTCGTCACAAACTGCGCGACAGCGCGCTCGAGCGTCAAGGTTTCATCGGTCATGGACGGTCTCTGTCTCTGGACGGTGTTTATAGAACTGTGGAACCAGCGGCCTGTTCCGGTCAGACTTGAAAATCCCCGCCCCCATTGCCCGGCCCAGGACTTCGCCTGGCCCAGGACTTCGCCCGGCTACAGGCTTCGCCCGGCTACAGGCTTCGCGCCCACGGGACACAAAGTCTATTGCATCGAAACAGCCCGATCCAGCGGCGGCTGGGGCGGGCCAAAGGCCGTTCAGCCGGCCAGCACGCTGCGCGCCACGACGACCCGCTGGATTTCGGACGTGCCGTCAAGGATGCGCAAAAGACGCATGTCACGATACAGCCGCTCGATGGCGCTGCCGCGCATATAGCCCTCGCCGCCATGGACCTGCAGAATGCGGTCGGCGACCCGGCCGCCGGCCTCGGTCGCGAACAGCTTGGCGGCGGCGGCATCCGCGGGCCGCAGGCTGCCGGCATCGCGCGCGCGGGCCAGTTCAAGCGCCATGCAGCGCACCGCCAGCGCTTCGGCCGCGCAATCGGCAAGCATGGCGGCAACCACCGGCTGTTCGGCGATCGGCTTGCCGAATTGGCGCCGCCCCAGGCTGTGGCGGCGGCCTTCGTCGATCATGCGTTCCATCTGCCCGGCGCACAGGGCGGCAAGATGAAGACGGGTCTTGTCAAGACCGGCCAGCGCAAGCTTGAAGCCATCGCCCGGCGCGCCGATCATTGCATCGGCCGGCACGCGGCAGCGGTCGAAGACCACGTCGGCAACCTCGGCGCCATTCATTCCCATCTTGGCTTGCACGGGCTGCACGATCACGCCCGGCTGATCCGCGCCAACAATAAAGGCCGAGACGCCGGGGGCGCCTGCGCCGCCGGTGCGGGCCAGAACCGTCAGCAAGCCGGCGATGGGCGCATTGGTGACCCAGCGTTTGCGGCCTTCGATGATCCAACCGTCATTGTCGCGCCGCGCGGTGGTGCGAAGCGAAGCCGCATCGCTGCCGGCCTCGGCCTCGGACAGCGCAAAGCCCACGATGATCGCGCCCGAGGCCATGCCCGGCAGCCATCGCGATTTCTGTGCGTCGGTGCCGGCCCGCAAGAGAATCTGTGCCGTGGCGCCGCTGTTCAGCGCATAGACGGCGCGGAAGGCCGACGCGGCGCGGCCCAGCACAAGCATCAGCCCGACCTCTTCCTCCATCGTCAGGCCAAGGCCGCCATACGCCTCGGGGATCGCAATTCCGAACAGGCCGTGGGACCGGAGCGCGGCAAGCGCGGACGCGCTCATGCGATCCTCGGCGTCTAGGCGCGGCTCATCGGGGATCAGCACGTCCTCGACCAGGCGCCGCGCCGCGGCAAGCCGGGTCTCTTGTGCCACAGGGTCGCGGATCATCGCGTCACCGCCCGCACGGCTGCGCGGGCGCACCGCAAGCCAGCGCTGAATATTCGCCCATCACTGCTTTTGCGCCAGAAAGGCGGCAACGGCGGCGCGGTGATCGTCCGTCCCGAAACATTCCTTTTCCACCGCCAGAGACGTATCCAGGATCAGGTTCACGCTGTCGCGCAGGAATTTGTTCACGCACGCCTTCGTGGATCGAATCGCCAATTGCGGGCCGTTCGCCAGACGTTCGGCCATACCCAATGCCGTCGGCAGAAGCTGGTCCCGGGGAACGACCTTGTTGACAAGGCCGATGCGTTCGGCTTCCACGGCGTCCACTGTGTCGCCGGTCATCAAGTACTGTTTCGCGCGCGCCGGGCCAACCAGCCACGGCCAAATGATCGCGCCGCCATCGCCGGCGGTTATGCCGACCCGCACATGCGGGTCGAGAATTTTGGCCCGCTCGTCCGCATAGACGATGTCGCAAAACAGCGCCAGCGTCGCGCCCAGGCCGGCGGCCGCGCCATTGACGGCGGCAATGATCGGTTGCGGCAGTTCCAGCAGGTCTATGATGATCTTGCGTGCCTCGCGAAACAGCCGGTCCCTTTCCTCGGGCGTCATGTCCCGAAACCAGGTCAGGTCCCCCCCAGCCGAGAACGCACGGCCCTCGCCCGTCAGCACCACGGCCTTGACCGTCGTATCCGCGGCGATATCCGCGAAGACCGTCGATAGTTCGGTGTGCAAGCGGGCATTGACGGTGTTCATGTGCCCCGGCCGATCGAGGCTGAGGACGAGTACGGGCCCCTGATGGGTGAACTTCAGCGTCTGGTAGTCGGCAGCGTTCATGTGACCGGCCCCCTGGGAAGCGGAACTGCCGCCCAGGTTAGTTTGTAAACCGCGCACAGGCCAAGACCGTCGCGATCCGTCCAGACACGACCGAACCGCCCGAAGCGGGACAATTCAACCCGGCGGGGCACCCGGCCCTTCCATTCATGTTGATGGCAGACCAAATTGGTCCATAATGACGGCCCATAAGGATTGCCATGAATGACCGCGACCGAGCGCAAAACCTGGGCGATGCTCAGAACCACACAAGAAAGCCACACAAGGAGGATGTCATGAAAAAATACCTGATTGCCGCGGCAGCCATGCTGTTGGGTGCCGCCCTGTCGGCTCCGCCGGCCGATGCCGCGAACAGGAAGGCCCAGGAAATGTGCGAAAAGGGGTACAGTTCCCTGAAAGGGCAATCGAACCCCGCCCTCAGGCCAGGCAAGGGTGACGCCTTCAAGGACGAGCTCGCAAACGCCCAGAAAGCCTTGGCAAAAAGCGATTACAATACCTGCAACAAACACCTGTCCCAGGCCCGGCGGCACATGCAGTAGGACAGCGATCGGCGCGCCCGGGGCCTAAGGCCCGGGGCTTCAGGCGGTGTCGAAGTCGAGACCGAGATCGAGGGCCGGCGCGCTGTGCGTGATCCAGCCGGCCGAGATCAGATCGACGCCGGCCGCGGCAATGGCAGGCGCCGAGGCGGCGGTTATGCGCCCCGATGCTTCGCTGATCGCCCGGCCAGCGACAAGCTTGACCGCATCAACCAGGACCGCCGGCTCCATGTTGTCGAGCAGAACCGCATCTACCCCCGCAGCCAGGGCCGCTTCAAGCTGAGCCAGGGTATCGACCTCGACTTCGATCTTGACCATGTGGCCGATTGCGCCACGCGCCCGTTCCACGGCGCCAGCAATGCCGCCAGCCGCCGCGATGTGGTTGTCCTTGATCAAGATGCCGTCATGGAGCCCGAAACGGTGATTGATTCCGCCGCCGGCTCGCACGGCCTGTTTTTCAAGGGCACGCAGGCCGGGCGTGGTCTTGCGCGTGCAGGTGATGCGGGCACGATAGCCCCGGACGGCCTGAACCAGACCAGCGGTCGCCGTGGCAACGCCCGAAAGATGGCACAGGAAATTAAGCGCGACCCGCTCGGCCGTCAGGATGGAACGGGCCGGCCCGCGCACATGGGCGACCGTTTCGCCGGCGGCAATCCGGCTGCCGTCAGCCCTGACGACCGTCACCTTGATGTCGGGGTCAACCAGCCGGAAGGCCGCCATCGCGCAGTCCAAGCCAGCCAATATGCCGGCCTGACGCGTTGCAACACGGACCGAGGCCCTGATGTCGGCCGGCACCACGGCGGCGCTGGTAATATCGCCGGCGGTGCCCAGATCCTCGAGCAGCGCGGCACGGACGGCGGGCTCGACCATCAAGGGGGGCAGCGGGGTCAGGGGCTCATGAGATCCAGTCACGATCATGCCTCGCAAAGAATGGGCGCGGCGGCGTTGCCGCCATCGCTATCCAGTTTGTCGTTCAAGTCGCCGATCCCAAGGAATGTCCGCTCGGCAACGGCGGCCGGGGATGGCCAGTCGCTGCGGAAATGGGCGCCACGGCTTTCACGCCGCCGCAATGCGGCGGTGGCCATGAAGCGCGCGACAAGGATCGCGTCCTGCAAACCGCGCGATTGAAGCCCGGCCCCGCCCTGAAGCCGGCGCAATCCGGTCAACGCTGCACATAGGCCGGCCGCATCGCGCTCGAGGCCAAGGGCATTGTCGATGAGCAGGCGCAGCCGCGACATCTGGGCAGGATCGGCGCTGGCCGGTTGAATGCCGGGAACGACACGCCCGGTCGCCTTCTGCACCCCGGTGGTCCGCCACGGCCTTTCCTTGATGTCGGCGGCGGCGCGGCCGGCAAAGACCACCGCTTCCAGCAGCGAATTGCTTGCCAGCCGGTTGGCCCCGTGCAGGCCGGTGGCGGCAACCTCGCCCACGGCCCACAGGCCGGGAACCGTCGATCGCCCCCACGCATCGACCGCGATGCCGCCCATGTGGTAGTGGGCCGCCGGCGCGACCGGAATGGGCTCGTGCACCGGATCAAGGCCGACGGCGCGGCAGACCGAATGAACCGTCGGAAATCGTGTCGCGATCGCCGGCCCGATCGCAGCGCGCGCATCCAGATACACCTGTCCGCCGTCACGGCAGTGCCGCGCGACCGCCCGCGCCACGATGTCCCGTGGTGCAAGATCGGCCAACGGGTGCTGGCCCGTCATGATGCGCCGCCCCGCGCCATCGATCAGCACCGCCCCTTCACCACGCAGCGCTTCAGTGATAAGCGGCATGGGATCTTGCGCCACCGCAAGGGCGGTGGGATGGAATTGCACGAATTCCATGTCGGCCAGGGTTGCGCCCGCCCGCGCCGCCAGGACAAGGCCCTGTCCACGCGCGCCAATGGGGTTGGTCGTATGGCAGAACAGGCCGCCGATGCCGCCGGTCGCCATGACGACGGCATGGGCCGGGATCGCCACCTGGTCCGCCCCCCGCCGCACCACAACGCCAGCCACCGCGCCATCGACCAGGATCAGCGTCTCGGCCGCGGCATTGTCCAGCACCGTGATGGACGGGGCGGCCCGTGCCGCCGATATCAGCGCGCGGAGGATCGCGTCACCGGTTCCATCGCCCCCGACATGAAGAATGCGCCGCCGGCTATGGCCGGCCTCGCGACCAAGCCGGAACCGGGCCTTGGCATCGCGATCGAACGGCACGCCCAGCGCCACAAGTTTTTCGATGCAGGCGGGCGCCGCATTGGTCACCATCGTGACGATCGCCGGATCGGCAAGGCCACAGGCGACCGCAAGCGTATCTGCGGCATGGGCGGCCGGGCCGTCGTCAGGGCCGACCGCAGCCGCGATTCCGCCCTGCGCCAGGCCCGTCGCAACCCCTTCGCCAAGCGCCGCGGCGCTTAAGACCGTTACCGGCAGGGGCGCCAGTTCAAGCGCCGTCGCCAGTCCAGCCGCACCCGCCCCGATCACGACGACGCCGGGTTTCGGATTGGCGGCAGGCGCGCTCACCGCGGCTTCACCGCCAGCATCCGCTCGACCGCCAGCCGCGCCCGCCCGGCCACGGCCGCATCGATCTCGACCGCATGGGTCATGGTCTCCAGCGCACGGCGGATCTTCGGAAGGGTGATGCGTTTCATATGCGGGCAAAGATTGCACGGCCGCACGAAATCAACCCCGGGATTCTGGACCGCGACATTGTCGCTCATCGAGCATTCGGTGATCAGCGCCGCGCGTGCCGGCTGCCGGTGCAGAACATAGTCGGCCATTCCCTGCGTCGAGCCGACATAGTCGGCAACCGCCACGACCTCGGGCGGGCATTCCGGATGCGCAAGAACGACCACGCCCGGGTGGTCATCGCGCAACGTCCGGATATCGGCGGCGCTGAACCGCTCGTGCACCTCGCAGCGTCCCTGCCAGGTGATCACCTCGACATTGGTTTCAGCCGCTATGTTGCGCGCCAGATATTCATCCGGCAGCATGATGATCCTTGCGGCGCCCAGCGATTCGATCACGGCCTTTGCATTGCCCGAGGTGCAGCAGATGTCGGACTCGGCCTTCACCTCGGCCGAGGTATTGACATAGGTGACCACCGGCACGCCCGGGTAGCGTGCGCGCAGCTGGCGCACATCCGCACCGGTGATCGACGCAGCCAGCGAGCAGCCGGCCTCGGGATCGGGAATCAGCACGGTCCGGTCCGGGTTCAGAAGCTTGACCGTCTCGGCCATGAAATGCACGCCGCACAGGACAATGGTCGACGCATCGGTCCGCGCCGCCGCCCCGGCCAGCGCCAGCGAATCGCCGACGATGTCAGCCACGGTATGGAAGATCTCGGGCGTCTGATAGTTGTGCGCCAGGATCACCGCGTTGCGGTCGCGCTTGAGATCGAGAATCGCCTCGATGTCGGGAACAAAGACCGGCCATTCCACTGCGGGAATAACGTGACGCACGCGATCAAACATCAGATCCGTGCGGCTGGGCACCGAATCGAGCATATCGACCTTCCGTGCTCATTATGAGCATAACTAGTGTGCGATATGCTATCTATGAGCATAAGTTTGTCAAGCCCCTTGCGGGCGCGGTGTTGCATGGCCGGCCGGCAGCCCCAATATGGGCAGGGCGGCCGGGGCGGACAGCCGCCAGGGCCAAGGCGGCGGCTGATGCAGGGGCGTGTGGGAAGGAAGGCGAAATGAGTGTCGGATCCAACGGTTACGTCGTCAAATTGCCACGCTGGAAACTGGCCATCATCCTGATCGTCGCGGCCGCCCTGGCGGTTGGGGTGTTCGCCATCGGGCTCAGCCTTCTGGTGGTCGCCATCCCCCTCGTCGCCGCAAGCCTCCTGGTCTCGCGGCTGATATCGACGCCGTCCAGACGGCGTTACCCGCCGGCCGAGCCAACCTGGCACCGCACGATCGACACCGACTACACGGTGGTCGAGCGTGAAGTCCACATCACCAGCCAGGGCGAAAGAAGCGCCGATGCGGATTTGAAACCTTCCAAGCCGGCCGCGCCGCGTCGGCAACCGGGCGACACCCCGCCACTGTAATTCGTTGCAGCGGGCCGGTGCAGCCACCGGCGAATGCTAGCCGGACGACCGTGCAAGGGGCAGGCGCGTTCCGGGAGCAAGCCGCTCGAGTGCCACCTCGGGGCGGAAGCGGACCTCGCGCGCGGGGCGCCCCCCGGTCTCGGCGATGATCCGGCCGGTTTCCTCGACCAATCCCTGCTGGGCGACAAGGCGCCGGAAATTCTGCTTGTGCAGGCGAACCCCGGCCAGGGCCTCGACCGTCCGCTGAAGCTGAAGAAGGGTGAAGGTCGGCGGCATCAGCTCGAACACCACGGGACGGTACTTGATCTTGCCCCGCAGCCGACTGATCGCTGTCGCCAGGATCCGTCGATGATCCGCGGCCATCGGCTGGGCCTCGGCCAACGCCGATGCCGCGCCGGCCGCGGCGGCCGTGCCACCGCGCCTAGCCTCGGGCACAAGGCTGACTTCGTACAGGAGTTCGTAGCGATCAAGCGCGTGCTCGTCGCTCCAGCCCGCGCCGAACAATCCAAACGTCGTCGCAAGCCGCGCCTTGCGGGCATTGGCATCCGATTTCGCGACCGCCGGGGATGCCCAGCGTTTCAAGGGCCGCTCGAAGCGGTCAAGAATGGCCGGGCGCCCGTTCCGCCAGTCTTCCCAGGGAAAATAGCGGTACCAGTCCTGCCAGGCAGCCTGGTCAAGCCCCGCGCCCCCGGCTTCCCGCACCAGGGCCAGATAGCCGATGGACAGGACCCGATGCCCGGCCCGGCTGGCATCGACAGCCCGGCCGCGATCCCCAAACGTATAGAGCTGCTCGACATAGCCAAGCTGAAGGCGTGTCTGCGCCTCGACCCAAGCGCGCAGCCCGGCATCCAGGGTGTAGTGATGCAATTGCAGCGGGCCAGACGGCAAGGCATCGAACCGCCCCGATACGGATGACGGACCGCGCCCGGCCATGGCCTCGGTCCGCGACGGGATGACCATGACCCGTGGTTCGCCGGCAGTGACCGCGACGACGACCGCGGTCAGCTCGACGACAACGGCCTGATCCCTTCTCGACGATCGATGCTGTGGGATTTCCCGCCCCATGGTTTGCGGCCGGCCAGCGGTTACATTCATCAGGGCCCGGCCAGGACTGTTTGATCGCCGGATGGGTCGACTTCTACACCGACCGCGCACCGATTGCGATACCGAGCGGCACGCCTGGGGTCCCGGCGCCAGGTCCCATGGCCCCAAGCCCCCTGAAAAAGCGACGTTTTTGACGGCAGCGGCGGCCAGGATGGCGATCTTGGGCGCGCCAAGCCTTCCTCATGCGCGCGTCCATCCTATGTATTCACCATGCACGGGCGCGGGACCAAGCCACCCGCCATGCCGCAGAATCACACAAAACCGGAGGAACCCATCATGTCGCTCAGGATCAATTCAGAGGCCCCTAACTTCACCGCCGAGACGACCCAGGGGAAAATCAATTTCCACGACTGGATCGGCAGCGGATGGGCCATTCTGTTCTCGCACCCCAAGGATTTCACGCCGGTCTGCACGACCGAGCTTGGTTACATGGCTGGTCTCAAGCCGCAGTTCGACAAACGCAACACCAAGATCGTCGGGCTGAGCGTCGATCCGGTCGGCAACCACGCGAAATGGGCAAAGGACATCGAGGAAACACAAGGCCACGCCGTCACCTATCCGATGATCGGCGACCCCGAGCTGAAAGTGGCAAAGCTCTATGACATGCTGCCCGAAGACGCCGGCGCCACGTCGGAAGGGCGCACGCCCGCCGACAATGCCACGGTACGCTCGGTCTTCATCATCGGGCCGGACAAGAAGGTCAAGGCGATGCTCACCTATCCCATGAGCACCGGCCGCAACTTCGACGAGGTGCTGCGGCTGCTCGATTCCTGCCAGTTGACCGCAAGGCACAGCGTTGCAACGCCCGTGAACTGGAAGCCGGGACAGGACGTCATCATCCCGCCCACTGTCACAGACGACCAGGCGAAGCAGAAGTTCCCCGGCGGCTGGAAGACCCTGAAGCCCTATCTGCGCATCGTCGCGCAGCCGCGCGACTGACGAAACCCGCTCGTGCCTCGTAGCTGGCCTGGCAACGGGCCGGCGACGGGCCGGCGGCGTGTCACGACGTTTTCGGCCGCAGCCAGGCCAGCACGCCACGCCCGGCGGCGGCACCCGTCGCCAGGCAGCCCTGCAACAGATAACCGCCGGTCGGCGCCTCCCAATCCAGCATTTCGCCGGCCACAAAGACCCCGGGTCGGCGCCGCAGCATCAGCCGCTCGTCCAGCTCGGAAAGCGTGATCCCGCCCGCGGTGGAAATCGCACGCGCCAGCCCGAACGGAGCCGTCAGCCGCAGCGGCACGCCCTTGATCAACGTCGCCAGGGGGCCGGGCTTGCCGGCGTGCAGGGCCTCTTGCACCAGACCGATGGCAACAGGCGACAGGCCTGCCCGCTTGCGCAGAAAACTGGACAACGAGTCACGGCCGCGCGGCCCGCCCAGACGCCTGGCCAGCGCATCGAGTGTCAGGTCGGGGCGCAAATCGATGCGGAGCAGGACCGGCCCGCTTGACGCGATCGCCTCGCGCAGGGGCGTCGCCAGCGCATAGACGGCGCCGCCCTCGATCCCCAGGGCGGTGATCACCGCCTCGCCATGGACGATTTCGCCGGCATACGACACGGCAATGCGCTTCAGCGGCCGGCCGGCAAAGCGATGCCTGAAGATCGGCGACCAGCCGACCATGAAGCCGCAGTTTGCCGGCCGCAATGGCGCGATCTCGACATCCGGCAACAGGCTGGCCCAGCCGCCATCCGATCCCAGCCGCGGCCAGGATGCGCCACCCAGCGCAAGCACGATGGCATCCGCCGCATGGGTCGAGCCGTCCGCAAAGGTGATCGCGCCGGATTCGTTCCAGCCGGTCCATCGCGCTCGGGTCACAAAATGGACGCCCATGCCCCCTAGCCGCCGAACCCACGCCCGCAGTAGCGGGCTTGCCTTCATGGCGCGTGGAAAAACGCGCCCGCTGCTGCCCACGAATGTCGGCTGTCCAAGCGCCTCGCACCAGTCGATCACGGCCTGGGGTGGGAACGCGTCAAGGAGCGGCCCCATCCAGGCCGCCGCGGCGCCGTAACGCGCCTTGAAACGATCGAGCGGCTCGGAATGGGTGATGTTCAGGCCGCCGCGCCCGGCCATCAACAACTTGCGGCCCACGCTGGGCATCCGTTCGAACACAACAACAGCCACGCCGCCACGGGCGATCGTTTCGGCCGCCATCAGCCCGGCCGGACCACTGCCGATGACGGCGACGCGGCAATCTTGAAGGGCCGTTCTCTCCACGGCCCCTTATGCACCGCCAGGCGGCCGGATGGCCAGCCCTGGCGTTCCATCGGGACGGGGCGCCCGACCGACCTGCGCGCGCCCGACCTTCGCACACCTAGGACGACCGCACCCCGCTGGCCGGCACGCTTTGCCAAAATTTTTTCGCGCCGGGATGCAATGTCAGGCCCATCTCTTCGAGCCTCAGGCTTTCCGCCCGAAGATCGAAAACGTCCTTGAGATGCGGAAAGACCTCGAACAGATAGCTGCGCTTGTCATAGATCGCCTTCGTGACCGCATAGGCGGTGTCGTCATTCGTGTTGGCCAGCCGGGTCATATAGATCGAAAAGATAGCCGGCACGCGAACCGCCTGTTGGCCGGGAAAGATGTTCTCGGGCAAGGTCGCGAAGGTGACGCCCTTCACTTTCTGCAGATGTAGGGCCTCCTGCTCGGGGCTGAAGCCCAGCAGACGCATCTGGGTCGAGATCAGCAGTTCCCGGACCGTCGGATCGAGCAGCGAACCGACGCCGTTCTTGGCATAGCCGACAATCTGCCGGTTCTGAATGCTTTCGACGGCATCCTTGATCGAACCCAGGACCCATTCCGGCTTGATATTGAACAGATCGAAGGCGGTCTTCATTCGGACCTCGGTCCCGCTGCCGCGGAAGCCGGGGTTGAACCGCTTGCCGTTCAGATCGGCAAGCGTCAGAACGCCGCTGTCGGCCCGGACGGCGATGCTGAGCGCCGCATAATCATAGGCGAACAAGGCAACCAGGTCGCCGATGCCCTTGCCTTCAAACTGCCCCGTGCCATCCGATGCCGACACCGCCGCATCCGATCCCACCAGACCCATGTCGATCTCGGCCCGGGTCATGCGGCGCAGATTGTCGACCGACGCGCCGGTTTCCAGCACGGTGACCGACAGGTTCGGGATTTCGTCCTTCAGGGCCTTCGACATCGCGACGGCCGCGACATAGTGCCCGGATGTCGACGCGGTCGAGCCGATGACGAACGAACTCTTGACCTGGGCAGTGGCCTTGCCGGCGCAAGCCAAGCTGGCCATGGCCAATGCGGCCATGGCAACGGTGGTGAATTTTTTCACGGCGTTTCCTCCTGATTCAAACGGTCCTTGCGGAGCTTCTTGGTCTGCATCATCCCGATCCTAGGGAGGTACCGCAACCGACGCCAGTGGCGTTCTGTTCAATCGGACCTGTTCAATCGGGCGCGGCCCCACCCTTGCGCAGGGTTCGGCGCCGACCTACCATTTTTCAAATGGCCTCCCGGATTGGCCATCGCCCAGGCCCGCATGTCAGAGGGACAGAAATGAGCCTATTCAACGATACCGGCTGCGCCAGCAGATTGGCCGGCGGCAAGATGCTGGCCCTGAAAACCGATGGTATCGGCATCGTGACGTTCAACCAGCCGGAAAAGCGCAATGCTATGTCGGTCGAGATGTGGGACGGTCTTGCCCACATCCTGGACGATTTCGCCGCCGACGATGCGGTGCGCAGCGTCATCCTGACCGGCGCCGGCGACAAGGCGTTCGTCAGCGGCGCCGATATCAGCCAATTTGAAAAGCTGCGGAACTCGGCCGAAACGACCAGGGAATACGAGCGGCTGACCGGGACCGGGCGCCAGAAACTGATCGAGTTTCCGAAGCCAGTCATCTGCCGCATTCGCGGCTTCTGCATGGGTGGCGGGCTTGCCATCGCCATGAGCGCCGATATCCGCATCGGCAGCGACGAGAGCGTCTATGGCATTCCGGCCGCACGCCTGTCAGTCGCCTATGGGCTGGATCAGGTCCGGCGCCTGATTGCGCTGGTCGGCCCGGCGCACGCGGCAATGATCCTTTATACGGCACGCCAGATTCCGGCGCCCTATGCCGAGCGTATCGGCCTCATCAATGAATGCGTTCCGGCGGCAACGCTGGACGAGACCGTTCTCGGCATCGCCCGCAGCATCGCCGAGAACGCGCCGCTATCCATTCGGGCATCGAAGATGACGATCGACACGATGCTGAAGGATCCGGCACACCGCGACATGGATCGGCTGCGGCGGCAGGCCCAGATCTGCTCTGACAGCACCGACTTCCGCGAAGGGCGCACCGCCTTCATGGAGAAACGGCGGCCGAATTTCGTCGGCCGGTAAGCGGCATCGCCCCTATGCTATGACCTTCGCCGCCCTGAGGGCCGCGAGGGTGGCCGCGTCGTAGTGAAGCAGGCTGCCCAGCACGTCATCCGTGTGCTGGCCCGGCGTCGGCACGGGACGAACCTGTCCGGGGGTCGCCGACATCTTCACGGCGACGCCCGGCACATACATCTCGCCGGCGACCGGATCGCTGGTTTTGACCAGCATCTCGCGTTCCCAGGTATGCGGGTCTTCGACGACCTCGGGGATCGTGCGGACCGGGCCGACCGGAACGCCGGCAGCCAGCAGGGTCTCGGTGATCTCGGTCACGGTGCGGGCGGCGCACCACTCGTTCAGCAGGCGGCGGCGCTCGTCGCCGGGCTCGATCCCCGCGCTGACCGGATCGGTGTTCGCATAGGTCGTGCTTTGAGTCACGACACGCATCAGCTTGGCCACCATGTCGCGCCCGACGGCGGAAATCACCACCCAGCCATCCTGGGCACGATACGGCAGGCGCCCGCCCTCGCCGCCCGCCTGGCCGGTCCCGAGATAATAGCTGGCCGGAATCTCGACCATGGTGAGGGCCGAATCGAGCAGGCAGCAATCCACCAGTTGGCCTTCGCCGGTGCGGTCGCGATGGCGCAGCGCGGTGCAGCGCGCCGATGGTGGCGTGAAGCGCCGTCTGCGGTCGACCAGTGAAAATGCCGTGCCCACTGGCCGGCCAAGCGGCTTCTGCGTCAGGGCCATGAAGCCGCTCATCGCGCTGGCAAGCGGATCGAAGGCCGGGCGGTCGCGATACGGCCCGTACTGTCCGAACCCGGACACCGACACAAGGATGATTCCCCTGTTGATCGCCCGCAACGAGTCGTAACCGAAGCCCATCGCCTCCATGGTGCCGGGACGGAAATTTTCCAGGACGATATCGGATTTCTTGACCAGCGCGGCGAAGATCTCGCGGCCCTCGGGCCTGCGCATGTCGACGCAGATCGATTTCTTGCCGCGATTATAGACGGTGAAATAGACGCTCTGGCCGCGCACGATGGGCGGATTGTTGCGTGTTTCCTCGCCGCCGATGCGTTCGATCTTGATGACCTCGGCACCGAGATCCGACATCATCATCCCACCGCGTGGCGCGGCCTGGAAGCGGGCCAATTCCAGGACCCGCACGCCATCGAGACTCTGCTTCATTGCGTCACGCTCCCACGATGATCGATTCTTTCTTGCCGGCCGCCGCCTGTCCGGATTGCATCCGGATTGCATGGGCACGGCCGATGATGCACGGGAATGGTAATGCGGAGGGACGTGGGTTGCCAGCCGCGCGAGGCGGGCCCTGACACCACCCGCGCAGGGCACCAGTCAGGCTGGGCCAGTCAGGCTGGGCCAGTCAGGCTGGGCCAGTCAGGCTGGGCCGCTCGATCTATCGCGGCTTCAATGCGGCCGGATTGTCATCATCCCTGGCCTGCGGCTGATCCAGGGCGTTCCGGCCCTCGCGGCAGGCGCAGGTCGCGCTCGCGGCCCTGTCGTGCTGGCTGGATGACTGGTCGGATGACTGGCTGGATGACTGACTGGCCGCAGGCGCGGTTCCGGCAGCGGTACGGCTGGAACCGGTGTGACTGGAACCGGTGTGACTGGGACCGGTGTGACTGGGATCGGTGTGACTGGGCCTGGCGGGAAGGCCCAGATAGGTGGGATCGAGTTCGTGCATGAAGCATGGCGGCGATGCATAGGTGCCGCCGGCTTCGTCATCATCCGTGTCGTCGCTGCCGCCCGCCATTGTCGTTCACCCGCTGCCCGCTGACCCCTTAATCCGCCTTTGCCAGTTCGAAGCGCGGAAACAGCACGTTGTTTTCAAGATGGATATGTTCCATCACATCGTCCACCAGCTTGTGGGCGCCCGCATAAAGCGCGCGCCACGACCGGCAGGCATCATCGGGCAAAGCGAAGCCATGAACAATCTCTTCCAGCCTGCGCAACTGTTCGCCGTGGCCGTCATGTTCGTGGCGCATCTGGGTGATCGGCCCATCAAGACCGCCGGCGACGCGCCCCATGGCCGGAAACAGGATCAGCTCTTCTTTCTTCATGTGCACTTCAAGCTCGCCCGCGATCTGCCGCAGGTGCTCGGCCAGGCCATAGGGGGCCTGCGGATGGCCGTCATGGACGGCCTCGACCTTGCGGGCAAGCTGGATCAGCTCTGGCAATTCGCGGCGATGGGTGTCGTGATAGCGGGTCAGGATGTGCTGGATCAGGGCCGGCGTTTCCGCGGGCACCGTATCGGCCTGCTCTGCCAACCTCAGCTTGGCCAGTTCATCCTCGATGGCCGCAACATCCACGCCACGGCGGCGAGCCGACACGCCAAGCGCGACGTCGCCGCCACAGCAGAAATCAAGCTTGAACTTGCGAAAGACGGCGGTCGCGCCCGGCAGGGTGGCGGCAATGTCGCCGATCGGGCGATCGCGCATCGGCAGTTCGGGATAGGTCAGGGTCATGGTGTTTCTCCACTCTCGGGTTGAATAGATGCGCTGCGGTAAAACCGCGCGCCGGGGCCAAGCGTGACACCCCGATCAATGGCGATGCCCAGTTCAAGGCTTTTCGCGATGCGGTGGGCGCGCTCGACAAAATGGGCCGCCGCCGCCGGCGGGCAGCTTTCGGCCGCCGTGATCTCGAACAGGCCGAACCAGTGATCGAAATGCACGGCATCGATGCCTGTCCGGGCGACAATCTCGGCGGTGATGCGGACCCGCCTTTCCTCGGTTTCGGTCAGCGACGACATCGCCCTCTTATCCAGCCTTTCGGCCGACCCCGCCTGGAGCGGAGCCCCCCAAACCGGCCGTAAAAATTAGTATTTTCAATACCTATTTAGGACGCCATAATGCCGATGTAAATGCCTGTCTTGATAAGCCCTGGTCCTGCGGAGACCCGATGCGCCTCACCTCCTTCACGGATTTCGGACTGCGCGCCCTGATGCGGCTGGCGGGAGAGCCGGACCGATCGTTCACCACCGACGAGATCGCGACCGAATTCGCCATCTCGCGCAACCATTTGACAAAAGTCGTCCGCGATCTGGCGGCCGCCGGTTTCGTCCTCACCCAGCGTGGCGCCAGCGGCGGCGTCCGCCTGGCCCGGCGGCCCGAGACCATCACCCTGGGCCAGGTGGTGCGGGCGCTGGAGGGGCGACACGCGATCGTCGAATGTTTCCGTGCCGACGGCGGCGGCTGCGTCCTGACGCCCCGTTGCCGCCTGCAGGGGCGCCTTGCTCTGGCTGAGGAGGCTTTCCTGCGCGAACTGGATCGTACCAGCCTTGCAGAATGCGCCTATCCTGGCCGCACCCGAACCTCGGCGCCCCGCACCGGCAAGGCGGCAGTCTGAGCGATGACTGCCGTCTGGGCACGATGACTGCCGTCTGGGCACGATGGACGCCATCTAAGCCATAAACGGGGCGATAAACGGGGCGATAAAGATGAACAGGCGCGCTCTGTGGCAGGTTCTGGGACTGGCGGCGACCGGCTGCGGATTCGTCGGCGCGTTCCTGCCCCTCATTCCGACGACTCCCTTCCTGCTGCTTGCCACCTTCGCCTTTGCCCGGTCATCGCCGCGCCTGCACCAGTGGCTGGTCACCCATCCGGCTTTCGGCCCCCTTCTCCAGAATTGGCAGCGGCATGGCGCCATCGACCGCCGCTCGAAGGTCCTGGCCATTCTGGTTATGGGCACCACACTGGCAGCAAGCTGGCTGGTCGACGCCCCAACCCTGGTTGTTGCCACACAGGCGGCAGTGCTTGGCGTGCTGGCGACCTTTATCCTGACGCGCCCGAACGGGCCACGCTCCCAGGACTGCAACAGCGAGACAGGTTAAGCCGCGCCCGCACTCCTGCCCCCCCGGCCGCGCCCCCATTCGATCCGGGCGGTCACGCCGGGTGGTGGGCGTTGGGATAAAGTTGCTGGATCTTTTTCACGTAGGCGCGGGTTTCGGCGTAGGGCGGCACGCCGCGGTGCCGCTCGACTGCGTTCTCGCCGGCATTGTAGGCCGCCACCGCCAACTGCACATTGCCGGCAAAGTGGTCAAGCAGCCAGCGCAGATAGGCCATGCCGCCCCGGAGGTTCTCTTCCGGGTCAAAGGCATCGCGGACACCGAACCGGGTGGCGGTCGCCGGAATGAGCTGCATCAGCCCCTGGGCGTTCTTGGCCGAGACGGCATCGGGGCGAAAACTTGACTCGACCGAGATGACCGCCAGCACCAGGGCCGGGTCGAGGCGATATCGGCGCCAGGTCGCGGACCAGGTTGCGAACTGCCCGGCGCGCGCCGGAGGCCGGACGTCCTGGCTGATGCAATCTCGTCTGCCGGGCGGGGACATTCCGCAACCCGCTACGATCGCGGCCCGGGATAAGCCGAAGGATCTTCTCGGCCTGGGCATGGCTGGCGGCCACCGCCTTGCGGAACCACGCGCGGCCGCCAGATCATCGTCGCGGGTAACGCCGCCCCGCCCATTGGCGGCATCCAGCCGATGGCAAAGGCGGCACTGGCATGGCCGGCGCGGTCGGCATGACATCGTGTTCGAGCGGGTCGCGGCCTGGTCGGCAGGGCAACGCCCTCGCCATGCTCGTAGCGGACGGCCAGTTGGAAGATGGCGGCTGGCTCGCCTCAGCCGGCCGATGGACCGACCGCCAGGGCAGGCGACTGGCCCAGGGCAGGCGACTGGCCCAGGGCAGGTGATTGGCCCAGGGGCGGGTTGGCCAAGCGCAACGACGGCCAAGGGCCTCAAGCGCCAGGGCCGCCCAGAAGCCGCGCGCGCCTGCCGCCCCAATCATCGTTCCGGCCGATGCCATCCTGCTCGACCCCCTTGCCGGGACCCACATTCAGCGGGAGCCTCGCAAGGATCGTGCCAGACATCATTAGATTGTTATTTTTCAATAGCTTGAATGTTTACCATAAACCGAAGTGAAAAATTCACCGACAGCCGCCGGCCCGGGCACCGGCCGTCACCCGAATTATTTAATATAACGTAATCACGACAATGCTTGTTGTTCGGATCGCCTGTCAGCCAATTGCGGCCAAACCCTGTAAGCCGAGGGCGACAGCCGGTGATGGTCTTTGAGTGTGGCTTGGAGTATGGCGCCGGTTCGGCGTGGCGCAATCAGGCCCGCGTCATGCCGCGGGCCGTCGCCCGGTTGGCGAGGACCCAGCGATAGGTTTCGGCGATGCCCTCATCAAGCCCGATCCGGGGCCGCCAGCCCAGAGCTTCCAGCTTTCGGCAATCGACCAGCTTGCGCGGGGTGCCATCCGGCTTGCTTGCATCAAAGGTCAGCGTACCCTTGTAACCAACGACGTTGCATACGATTTTTACGAGATCAACAATGCTCACCTCGCGCCCGCTGCCGACGTTCACATGCCCTTCATCCGCGTAGTGGCCAAGCAGGAACAGAAGGGCATCGGCCAGGTCATCGACATGCAGGAATTCGCGCAGGGGGCGGCCGGTGCCCCATACCGTCAGGCTTGGCAGGCCCTGCTCCTTCGCCTCGTGGGCGCGGCGAATGAGGGCCGGCAACACATGGCTTCCGGTCGGATCGAAATTGTCATTCGGCCCGTAAAGGTTGGTCGGCATGGCCGATATGAAGTCGCAGCCATGGGAACGGCGGTAGGAATCGCACAGCTTGATGCCAGCGATCTTGGCCAGCGCATACCACTGATTGGTGTCCTCGAGCGCCCCCGTCAGAAGCGAGTCCTCGGCCATGGGCTGCGGCGCCAGCTTGGGATAGATGCAGGTCGAGCCGAGATAGAGAAGTTTCGCCACCCCAACCCGGCGCGCCGCCTCGACCACGTTCGCGGCAATCATCAGGTTGTCGTAAAGGAATTCGGCCGGCCGTGTCATGTTGGCCAGGATGCCGCCCACCGTGGCGGCCGCGACGATCACGACATCCGGGCGATTGGCCGACATCCAGGCCTCGGTTTCAGCCTGGCGGCGCAGATCGGCCTGGTGCCGGTCGGCCGTAAGCAGCGTACAGGGCAGGGTCGAAAGCCGGCGCATCAGGGCCGATCCGACCATTCCGCGGTGGCCCGCCACCCAGATCCGGCGCCCGTCCAGGCGGAAGATCGGCGCTGCGTGATTCAAGCTAGCCCCCCTTGGCACTCGCCGATTGCCAGCCGACTGTCGCTATGCCTCAATCGGCGCCCATGACCCGGATCGAACCCCATCGCTCGCCCGACCCGGCGCCCCGCCTCCACCTGACGCCCGAGGGCAACTGGTGCGAGCTTCGCCGCCCATCGCCCGACCGGCGGCCGCGGCCGGCGCTGTTTCTAGATCGCGATGGGGTGATTGTCGAGGATGTGGGCTACATCTCGCGGCCGGGCGATGTGGCGCTGATCGAGGGCGCCGGCCAGGCGATTGCCGAGGCCAACCGCCGGGGCTGGCCAGTGGTGATCGTCAGCAACCAGTCCGGCATCGGCCGCCGGTACCTGAACTGGCACGATTTCGCGGCTGTCCAGGCCCGCATCATGGCAGACCTTGCGGCATTCGGGGCCGAGATCGACATGGTGCTTGCCTGCGGGTTCCATCCCGAGGCCGCCGATCCCGCCTTTCAGCATCCCGCCCATCCCTGGCGCAAGCCCCAGCCCGGCATGATCCTGGCCGCGGCCGCCAGGCTTGCCATCGATCTTGGCCGATCCTGATCGTCGGCGATCATGCCACCGATCTTGGCGCCGGGCGCCGCGCCGGGCTGGCTGGCGGCATTCACGTCCTGAGCGGTCAAGGCGCGACCGAGCGGCCCAGGCCCTGGCCGAACGCACCCCGGGCTTTCCGCTGCTCCTGGCCGATCACCTTGCCCATGCGCTGGCGCTGCTTGCCGACGAAGCCCGCGACACGTAGCGATCCGAGATCCTTGCGGCAATACTCGCGCGCCGTAGCAAGGCGCCGAGACAGAGACGCGGTGGCGAACCTCGCTGAATTTTTCAGTGAACTGGCGGAACACGCCGCCGTTCTGGCCGCAACCCGCGACCGCCTGGCAAAGCCGTTCGCCGAGCTGGTGGCGGCGGCCGCCGATCTGCCTTCGCAGTGGCGGCAAGCTGCTGCTCTTCGGCAATGGCGGCAGCGCGGCCGATGCCCAGCACATTGCGACCGAACTTACGGTTCGCTACGTGCGCGACCGCGCCCTGATCGCGGCCATTGCGCTGACCACCGATACATCGGCCCTCACGGCCATCGGCAACGATCTCGGCTTCGATCAGCTGTTTGCGCGCCAGGTGCTGGCGCTCGGCCGGCGCGGCGATCTTGCGATCGGGATTTCGACATCGGGACGCAGCGCCAACGTGATCCGCGCGCTTGGAGTGGCGCGGGCCCAGGGACTGGGCACCGCCGCTTTTTCGGGCGGTGATGGCGGCCAGCTGGCCGGGCTTGCAGATCCGCTGCTGATCGTGCCGTCCACCCGCACCGCCCGCATCCAGGAAATGCATATCACCCTGGGCCAGATGCTGTGCGGCGCGCTGGAGCGTGAACTCGGCCTGGTTTGATAATTCGGCCCGGTTTGATAATTCGACCCGGCTTGATAACTCGACCTGGCTTGATCCCGGCCAATCGCCCGGAACCAGGCCGCACCCGGCGCGGTTCAACCGCCCCGTTCGCGCATGAAGCGAAGCGCCGCTTCGGTCCGGTTGTGCGCGTCAATCGCCTTCAGGATCGCATTCACATGCAGCTTGACGGTGGCGATCGAGATGTCGAGCCGGCGCGCGATTTCCTTGTTCGAGCACCCTTCCGCCAGCATGGCGATCACGGTGCGCTGCCTGGGCGTCAGGCGGGCGAACGCCGGATCGCCAAACGGCGCCGGCGCCTCGGCCAGGCCGTCTTGCGGGTCACGATAAAGGCCTGTCACCGCAGCGGGTGGAACATAGGTGCCACCCGCCAGCACCAGCTTGATCGCTCCGATCAGGATGCTGGCCTTCGTCGTCTTGGGAATGAAACCCCGGGCGCCCAGATTGAGCATCTTGGCAATGGTCAGCGGATCGCTGTCGCCGGAAATGATCACGACCGGAACATCGGGCCGCGTCGTCTGGATCCGCACCAGGACATCGCGCGCATCAAGATCGGGCAGCGTCAGGTCCAGAAGCACCAGATCGATCGTGGCCGGGTCAGCCAGAAGTTGCTCGAACCCGCCCTTGTCGGTCACATATTCGACCGAACCGATATCTTCGACACTCAACAGAATGGCGCCAAGGGCATCCGCATAAAGAGGATGGTCTTCAATGATGGCAAGACGCGCGCCTTTTCGGCTGGAACTGGCCCCTAACGCGTCAGGCGACACAACTTTTTCCCCAAGTTTTAGGTCGAAAGATTGAGAAATCATGCCCATGGCCTAGGGTGCCTAACAATAACACTGAGGTTTATATCTCATAGATACTACGCCTTAAGTTCTACATCCAAGATCATTTGACCCGTTTGGTTAATTTCGTCCGTTTGGTTAACAGGCCAATGCCCCTGTACAACAGGCCTCGATCCGAAAATGAATGGGCGATCGGACCGCGTTTCAGAAGGGGATCGCGCGGTGGCAGGCCCAGGGGCGATGGGCCCAGGCGGCGGCAGGCCCAGGCGCAACACCTTGGGTTGACCGGGCGACGATTTGCCTCGATACGTTGACCGCCGCGCCACCCGACACCGGTATTCCCGTCTTCCTGTCAACTTTCCCAGTCAGCTTTCCCAGTCAACTTTCCCAGTCAACCGGCCAAGAGCCAGACCGAAATCCCATGCCAACCCACGATGCCCACTTGCCCAAGGCGGCGAAACCGCGCCCGGTTCGCCCACGCGACGCCGCGACCCTGATCCTTGTCGACCGGTCCGCGGCCAAGCCCTTCATCCTGATGGGGCGACGTCCGGCGCGGTCGAAATTTCTTCCGGATGCCTATGTGTTCCCCGGTGGCGCCGTCGAACCGCAGGACCGCGTCGCGGGCGTTGCCCGAGGGCTTGCGCCTGCCGTCATCGAAACGCTTTGTGTCGCCGGCGATGCGCGCCGCGCCCACGGCCTTGCCGTCGCGGCCGTGCGCGAGACCTTCGAGGAAACCGGACTGCTGATTGCGGGTCCCGGCAATGTTGGCGCCATCGAGGGACCGACATGGCAGGCCCTGCGGGATCGGTCGCTGGCACCCGATCTTGGCAGCCTTGCCTATTTCGCCCGCGCCATCACGCCAACCCATATGCACAAGCGGTTCCACGCCCGCTTCTTCATTGCCGACGCAAACGAAACAAGCGGCGACGTGACAAGCAATGGCGAATTGCTCGATCTGCACTGGGTGTCGCTTGACCAGGCCGGGGACCTGCCCACCGTTGACGTCACGCGCTTCATCCTGGCCGAGCTGCGACGCCACCTGGCGGGCCAAAGCCCCGCGAAACGCCCGCTCTGGACATTCCGCGATGGCAAAGAGGTGATCCGCTAGCACCCGGCTTTCGCGCCGCGGCGACGCTTGCTAGATTCCCGAGACGGCGATGCAAACTGCCAATTGGGGAAGCGCACATGCTGAAAGGTCAGGGCCCTTATCAAATTCCGCGCCACCCGCGCATGACCGTTCCGGCCAACGCCACCGACTGCCATTTCCATATCGTCGGACCGCAAGAGAGCTATCCTTTCCCGCCCGACAAGGTCTATGTGCCGACCGAGGCGCTGACCAGCGATTACGACACCCATGTCGCGCCGATCGGCATCACGCGGCGGGTGATCGTGGCGACCAGCGCCTATCGGATTGACAACCGTCGCATCGAAAGCGCGCTTGCCGAATGGGGCAAGCATCGCACCCGCGCCGTGGCAACGCTGGGGGGCGCGGTGACAACCGCCGAGATCTCGCGCCTGCATGATCTCGGTTTCCGGGCCGTGCGCATCTTCGAGTGGATCGAGGGCGGCAATTCGCTTGCCGATCTCGAGACGCTGGCCGCCAAGGTGGCGCCGTTCGGCTGGCACATCGAGCTTTGCATGTCGGTCGAGCACCTGGCCGATCTCAAGGCGCGGGTGCGCCGGCTGCCGGCCGATGTGGTGTTCGATCATATGGGCTTTCTGCCGGTTGCCGTGCCGATGGATCATCCGGGGCGGACATCGCTGATCGAGCTGCTGGGCGAAGGCAAATGCTGGGTGAAGCTGTCCTGCCAATATCGCCTGACGGCCGAGGGGCCGCCCCGCTATGCCGACATGGTGCCCATCGCCCGCGCCCTGATCCAGGCGAATCCGGATCGGGTCGTCTGGGGCACCGACTGGCCGCACCCGATGTTCCAGGGCCCGTTGCCCAACGCCGGCGACCTGATCGATTCGATTGCCCTGTGGACCGATGACCCGGCCATCCAGCGCCGCATCCTGGTCGACAATCCGGCGACGCTATACGATTTCTGAGCCTGGGTCTGAGTCTGGTTCTGGGCCTGGCCGAACGCGCCGATCGCGAGCCAGGGTCTGGCCGGTGCGGCCCGCATCATATCCATCGGCGGCAAGCGGCGCGATGCAAGCGGGATCGTCGTTGGCAACCCGGTTGACGCGGGTCGAGACCGGCGTCGCGATCAAGGTATCGTCCGGCGCCGGCACAAGCAGCGCCTGAAGATCCGCCGCCAAGGCATCGGGCGCAAGCCATGCCCGATAGGCAGCGCCATCCAGCACCACCGGCATGCGATCGTGGATCGCCCCAAGACGCCGATTCGCGTCGGTGGTGATGATGGCAAAGGTTTCGATCGCCCCCTCGGGGCCGCGCCATTCCTCCCACAGGCCGGCAAACGCGAACACGCCACGATCCGGGGCATGGATGTGGAATGGCTGCTTCCGTCCGGATACCGGATCGGCCTGCCACTCGAAAAACCCATCCGCGGGGACAAGACAGCGCCGGTGACGAAACGCCGCCCGGAACGCGGGCTTGTCGGCCACGCTTTCGGCCCGTGCATTGATGAGACGCGCGCCGATCGAAGCCTCCTTCGCCCAGGATGGAACAAGGCCCCAGCGCAGCAGCTTGATCGCGTGCCGCCCGGCCCTGGTCCGACGCACGACCGGCAGCGATTGCGTCGGGGCCGCATTGTAACGGGGGGCAAGATTGGGGCGCTCGTCAATGTCGAAGGCGCGACGAAGCGCATCGACCGGGGTCGTGATACTGTAGCGGCCGCACATCGTGTCAGACTAATGCCGATCCAGTCCCCGTTGCCAGCCGAACCGAAGGAGATCGCCGCCATGGCCCGGATCGCCGTTCTCGATGATTACCAGGGCATCGCGCTTGACATGGCCGACTGGTCCGCGCTGGCCGCCGAGCATGCCATCACGGTCTTTCGCGATCATCTGCCGGACGAGGCGGCGCTGGCTGAACGCCTGCGCCCCTTCGACATCGTGTGCCTGATGCGCGAACGCACGCCGATGCGCCGAACGCTGATCGACGCCTTGCCCAGCCTGCGCCTGATCGTCACCACCGGGCCGCGCAACGCCTCGATCGACATGGCAGCCGCGAAGGCTCGGGGCATTACCGTCTGCGCAACCGGCCATGCGATCCAGGGCACATCAGAGCTGACCTGGGGCCTGATCATCGCGCTGGCCCGCAAGATTGCGCTCGAGGATCGGGCCATCCGCGAAGGCCGCTGGCAATCGACCGTCGGCATCGATCTGCAGGGAAAGACGCTGGGCGTCATGGGGCTTGGGCGCCTCGGCTCACGCGTCGCCAAGGTTGGATTGGCCTTTGGCATGACCGTGATCGCCTGGAGCCAGAGCCTGACCCGCGAACGGGCTGCCGAACACGGCGCAACCCTGGTCGGCAAGGACGACCTGCTTCGTCAGGCGGACGTGCTGAGCATTCATCTTGTCCTCGGCGACCGCAGCCGTGGCCTGATCGGGGCGCGCGAATTCGACCTGATGAAACGAAGCGCGTTGCTGGTCAACACGTCACGGGGGCCGATCGTGGACGAGGCCGCCTTGATCCAGGCCATCAGGACTAGGCGCATCGCCGGCGCGGCGCTCGATGTCTTCGACATCGAGCCCCTGCCCGCCGATCATCCGCTGCGCAATCTTCCGAACACGGTGACGACGCCCCATCTGGGATATGTGACGGAAGCGGCCTATCGCACGTTCTTCGGCGACATGGTCGAAGACATCGGCGCGTTTCTTGCCGGCAAGCCGGTCCGGGTGATCGACGAATAGGCCCGAACCACGTCACCCACCTTCAGAAATTCGGGCGCCGCCGACGCTGGCTTTCCTTCGCCAGCTGTTGCCTTTGGTCAAGGGTCAGGTTGCTGACGACATCGACAAAGGCGCCGTGAAAGGCTGTCTGCGCCTGGCCGACCTCGGCCCGCATGCGGGCAAGTGCCGTTTCAAGCTGCGCGCGATCGAACGGCTCGGCGCTCAGCGCCGCCGCCACATCACGGCGCGCTGTCCGGACGGCATCGATCTGATGCTGAATCGATTCGTGATGCTGGTGCATGACCGCTTCGACCATCGGCCTTGCATCGTGCCCCAGCGCATGGCGCATCGATGAAAAGCTCATCATCGGCGCAAATGGCGGCGGAGCGGTCCGCCCCATGAGCCAGTCACCGGCCATCAGGCCGCCCAGAAACAGGTTGAGCGCCAGGGACGCGACAACGGCGATACCCAGAACCCTTCGCGATGGCAGTTTCATGGCAGCGGGTCCAACTCGGCCGAGAGCCCAAACGAGAGCAACGCATAATCATCGTCGGAATAGCCGCCCTGCAGCGTCGCGCCGACGACCAGGCCAAGCAGCGCGGCCGCCGCCAGCGCCGAGGCCGGTTGCCAGGGCGGGCCGAAGGGCCACAGCGCCGCAAGCCAGCCGGTGAATTCACGAAGTTTCCTGGCCGCCGGCCGCGAGTCGCGTTCCGCGGCGGCAAGGATGCGCGCCTTGATCGATGGTACGGCCGCATGCGCCGGCACCGCGTCGACCAGCCGATCCAGCAACGCTTCCTCGGCCTGCCGCGCCGCCACGGCGGGCTGCACCGCGACCAGGGCAAGAACCATGTCGCGCTCGGCCGCCGGCCAGCGATCGGGGTCGGCCCCATAGGCGGCAAGAATGGCCAAGGCGCGATCGAAATCGCGATTCGCGCCTGCCGATGCCTGGCCTTTCGATGCCTGCCGTTCACGATCGTACGCACTCATCGCCCGTCTCCTGCTCGCCCGTCTCCTGCTCGCCTCTCTCCTGCCCCGGCCGGCTGCAGATGGCCAAGATCCTGTCTGAGCTGCCGCCGCCCCCGGGCCAGAAGCGATTCCAGCGCATCCACCGACACCCCGAGAACCGAAGCAGCCTCGATATTGCCAAGCCGCTGCTGATAAACCAGAACGATTGCTGCCCGCTGCCGGTCCGGCAAGGCCGAGATCGCCTGATCGACCAGCCCGGCGATTTCGGCCTCGGCAAGCCGTTGTTCCGGATCCAAAGCCGGGCTCGGCGGATCCGGAAGCTGATCGAGATCGACCGTCGCACGGCGCCTGCGCATCCGGTCGATGCTCAGGTTATAGGCCACCCGGTAAAGCCATGCGGCAAGCCGGGCCCGCGGCTGCCACCGGGCCGCATCCCGCCACAACCGCAAGAACGTCTCCTGCGCCACATCATCGGCCTCGGCGGCATCATTCAGAAGCCGTCTGGCGAAGCCGACAACGGGATCGAGATGCCGCTCGACCACGATGCGGAACGCCTGATCGTCACCCGCCCCGATCCGCGCCACCAGCACCACCTCGTCCTGGCTGACCGGCTGGACGTCGGCCGCCGGGGTGGCCAGACCCCTTCCGGCGCCAGGGCGCCGGCCCCGCCGCTCCGCCCGCTCTCGCAGGTCGCTCGGTGCCATCGCGATCAACACATTCCTTAAACGGCAGAGGCCGGCCGTTCCGTCGCCCGAAAACGGCAACCCCGGCCCCGCCCGCTGCCACAGGGCCAGGGCGCCCAGACTACTGTGTCGGGGACTCCTGTGTCAGGGCCGCGAGCCGAAGAGCCTGGGCCGGGCCGAACCAGACGGCATGGGTGGTGTGATCAGCCAGCGGGTCGCCGGTCTCGGGGTGGAGCAAAATCACACAGCCATCCCGGTTGAGCAGCAGCCAGGGCACAACCTCGCCCAGGCGTTCCGGCCCGAAAACGAACAGGCAGCTTGGCATGGGATGCGGGCCGACCGGGCCATCATGCATGCGGCCGATCCAGAGATCGGGAAAACGGGCCGCCACCGCGGCGCGGATCCGTGCCGCGGTGGCACGGGTCGCCGCATCGAAATAGATGTGGGCGTGCCAGCCCGTGATGGTGCCATCCCCCATCGCCCGTTCACCTTGCGAGGGCCGCTTCCCGGCCAAAATGCCGCGCCAGGCGACCGATGGCCTCGTCCAGGATCGCATCACGCTTGCAGAAGCAGAAACGCGCATAGTGCCTGACGCCGTCGGCCAGATAGAATGCGCTGACCGGCACCGCCGCAACCCCGGCCTGTTCGGTGATCATGCGGCAGAATTCCTCGTCGCCGCCATTGAAGCCAAGCGGCCGGAAATCGGCGTTGATGAAATAGGTTCCATCCGATCTCGCCACCTCGAAGCCGATCCGGCGCAACCCATCGGCCAGACGGTCGCGCTTCTGCTCCATCGAACGCGCCAAGCCGGCAAAATAGGAATCGTCCTTGGCCAGACCATAGGCAACGCCCGCCTGCAAGTTGGGCGCCGTGGTGAAGGTCAGGAACTGATGGGCCTTGGCGACGGAAGCCAGGATCTCGGGCGCCGCCGTCACATAGCCGACCTTCCAGCCGGTCAGCGAAAAGGTCTTGCCGGCCGATCCGATGCGCACCGCGCGCCCCGCCATGCCGGGAAGGCTGATCATCGGAATGAACGTGGCACCCGAAAAGACGATGTGCTCGTAGACCTCGTCGCAGACGACGAACAGATCGTGGCGAACGCAGAACGCGGCGATCGCCTCAAGTTCGGCACGGGTAAACACCTTGCCGGCCGGGTTCATCGGATTGTTGATGAGAAGAAGCTTGGTGCGCGGACCGACCGCCTTGCCCAGCGCATCGAACGGAACGTCCCAGGATGGCGGTGAAAGGCGGATCGAACGGGCAGTCGCCCCGGCGGCCCGAATGATGGGCACATAGCTGTCGTAGAGCGGCTCGATGACGATGGCCTCGTCGCCCGGGTTGAGCAGGCCAAGAAGCGACGCGGCCAGCGCCTCGGTCGCGCCCGAGGTCACCATCACCTGGGTGCGGCCATCGATCGCAAGGCCATAGAATCGCTTCGCATGCTGGGCAACCGCATCGCGAAGAGCCGGAATCCCGGCCATCGGCGGATACTGGTTGGGGCCGTCGCAGAGCGCCTTTGCCGCCACCTCGCGCACATCGTCGGGGCCGTTGTCGTCGGGAAACCCCTGGCCAAGATTGATGGCCTTGTGGGCGTCGGCAAGGCGCGACATCACCTCGAAGATGGTCGTGCCATAGGATCCGAATACCTGGCTGACAGGCTTCATGGGCGTGGCCCCGTCGCTCGATCAATTGTGATGGTACCTCTCGGTACCATGACGGCCGGGAAGCCGCCACGATGAACCACCAATTGCCCCAAACGAAAACGGCGGCCCCGAAGGGCCGCCGCCTTCACGCGCGCGTTGGTCGGTGATTACGCGGCCCTGCGGCGGCGCGCGACGCCAATCCCGGCCAGGCCAAGGCCAACCAGCGCCAAGCTGGCCGGTTCCGGGACCGTGATCTTGACCGAGTCCGGACGCGCCACGAAATCGAGCACGTTGGTCGACACCAGATTGAAGCAGCAGCCCTGGTTGTAAAGGGCATAGCCGTTCGAGGTGCCGTTGCCGGCCTTGGCATAGAAATCGCCCCAGACCGGTGCACGGTCGGAGTTGAATTCGATCGTGAAAATGGGCGCGCCGCTGGTGATGTTCACCTTCCAGCCATCGACGATGGTTCCCGGCAGGCCCGGATTGCCGTTCGCCGCATCGTAATCGCCGAACTGGATCAGCCCCGGGGTTCCGCCCAGGCTGATCGAAACATCCGCGAAGCAGGCATTGCCAGCACCATAGGCGGTCGCGCATTCGGCGACATCGCTCACGTCGATGATGAAGTGACTGACGCCCTGCTGCGAGTTGGTTGTCAGCGTATAGCTGTAGTGGAAGTATGTGCCCTGGTCGGTAATGGTCCAATCGAGCGTGGCCGAGGCCGTGCCCGTGGCACCCGGAATGGCGCCCGCAAGGCCCGCACCCAGGCTGCGGCTGCCAGTCAGTGACGCCGCCGTGTTGTAGATGCCGGCCTGGGCCGCCCCCGCCGCACAGACAATCACGCCAGCTGCCAGTGCTCCCGTGAAATAAGTCCTCATCGTCATGACAATCCCCATATTCTGGCCCCGTATTCCGCCCCGTATCCCCGCGCCTGGCCTCATGCCCAGCGCCCTGCCCAAACCCATGCAAGCTTTGTGCCAACCCTACTGGTTTTTGATATTTCAATGACTTGTCGGAAGACCAAGTCCGGCCGTCTGGAAAATTGTCAAGAAAACCGACATCAGCCGCCGGACCGAATTCGAAATTTACCGATCCCCGTCTCCAAGGCCAAGATTGCCGAATATGACTATCCTCATTATGTCAGGATCCGAGCACGGAATTCGCAAGGCTCCGGAACCCGCCCCGGCGACGACCCGATCACGCGGCCCATGCCGCCGGCGGCCGGCGTGGATTGCGGCCCATATCCTGGCCCTGGCGGCGGCCGGGGGCGGACACGCGGATGCCGATGAAAAGACCCAAAGGCCCGGCACCATTGGCGGCAGCCTGAGTGTCGAGCTTCACCAGGACTGGAACACCCGGTCCGAGAATCGAAGCAATGAAACGAGCCAGACCTATCTCAAGGTCGAGCCCGAGATCGAATTTCGAATCACCGAACAGGTCTCGGCCCATGTGCATGGCGTGCTGACCCCGGTGCGCGATGCCAAGCCCGGCGAGGACCGCTTCTTCGAGGATCACGGCCTTTACGCCGAAGAAGCGTACATGCGCTTTGTTGAAGACGATCTCACACTGCTGGCCGGAAAATTCACGCCGCGCTTCGGGATGGCCTGGAGTGACGCACCCGGCATCTGGGGACGCGACGTGGCTGAGCGGAACTACAAGTTCATCGAGCGGGTGGGCCTTGGCGGGGCCCATGAATTGGATCTGAAGGAACACGGTGTCCACACCATCAGCGCCAGCACGTTCTTTCTCGATACCTCGCCGGCCTATCAATCGCTTGGCCGCGCCCGTGCCCCGGCCACCCGCGGCCGCGCCGATGGCGGGGTCAGCAACACCGGGCGGCTCAATTCGTTCGCCATCGCTTATGACGTCGAAAAAATCGAAGCCCTGCCGGGCCTGAAGGCGCATGCCGGCTATATCGATCTTGCCCGCGGACGCGACGGGACCGCCGATCAGCGCGGCGGCGTGATGGGCGCTCTTTATGAACTGCCCCTGAACGATGCGTTGGTCTGGGTGCCGCTGGCCGAATACGCGCTGTTCCGGAACGTCGATGGCGCCGCCGGCCAGGACCGCGGCATCGCGACCGTGTCGTCCAACATCATCCTGCGGGACACGTGGAATCTGGCGCTGGTGGCAAGCCGCACCGCAACCGACCAGCCAGGCGCCGGCCAAAGCCGCGACCACCAGTTCCAGGCAACAATCGGATATCGGCCATTCATGGGACTGTTGATCGAGGCAGGCTGGCTGACCGAAGAGGTGAACGACATCCTGACCCGTCGGGCCGGCGCAATGATCACCTACAAGCGCGCATTCTGACCACCCAGCTGACGACCCGGCTAATTGGTCCCGCCTGGATTGGCGCCTTGGCCTGGCAGCGCCAGATTGATGCCGCGCCGGCGGAATTCATCCACCACCCGGCGCGCGTTGGCATTGCCGGCGGCAGCAAGCTGCGCGGTGTCCGCCGCGATCCCTTCAAGCTGCGCCCGCATGCGCTGGGCATTGACCAGCGGCGATTCCTGGGCCGCGATGCCGGCCTGCAGCAGGCCACGATCCCGCAGCAGCGACACCGTCTGCGATATCGTGAAGGTCACGAAGGCAAGGGCAAGGACCAGCAACGGGACGGCCAACCCACCACTGCCACCGCTCGCCCTGGATGCGCCCGTGGCCATGTTGTCGTCGGCCATGTTGTCGTCGGCCATGTTGTCAGCGTCCTGGCGCGGCCGGGCTGGCAGCGCTTTCGCCGGGCTGCGCGCCAACCGTAAGGGTCACGCCATGCGCCGCCAGCATGGCCCGGATTTCGCCATCGTTGGTCTGCGCGGCCAGCGTTCCCAGGGCCGTGACAAGCTGGCCATGAACGACGCCAAGCTGGATGCTCTGGTTGATGAACTGCTGACGCTGGTTGGCGTGCCGCTGCATATCGCGGTTGCCAGACGCCAGCACAATGTTGACGACCACCAGTCCAAGCGCGACCGTTGCGACGGCGGTCGATATCCATCCAAGGTAGGAACGGTTCACGTGCGCTTCTCCCGCGCCGGATCCACGGGCGTTCAGGAATCCATTCGCCCCGTAGAATTGAAAGAATAATTCACGGGCCGCGATGCCACAACATGACGATCGCAGGACCTGGCAATCTAGTCCGCCCGCCGGGGGGGGGCGAATACCACAATTTGTCTGTATAATTTACAAGCCCGACAGGCGTGACCGGGGCTGGGGCACACAGCGGCGCCGTTCGAAGCCCTGATTGCCGACCCTAGGCCAAGGCACGGCTCTATGCCGCCAGGGGCGCCAGCAATTCCCTTAGTGCCGGGGCCCGAACCGGTTTGGGAATGATGCCGGCCATGGAAAGGCCCAGCACCTTGCCAAGGTCGAACGCGACATCGCGCACCCGGGCATCGAATCCGCTCATGATAAAAATGCTGGCCTGACTGCGCTGATCGGCAAGGTTGCGCAGGACTTCGATCCCATCGAGGGTCGGCATGGTAAGGTCGAGAACGATGACATCCGGCTGGGCCAATGCGATCGCCGCCATGACCTGCTGCTCGTCGGTGCAGGTCTTGACACGATAGCCGCAAGACTCGGCAACCGTCTGGACGAACTCGCAAATCGCGGCCTCGTCATCCACCACCAGGAGCTGCTTCACGGGCTGATCCTCCGCCTGCGTATCTTCTTCGCGACCCAACACGACGGCCGCCACCCCGGGGCCGCCACCCCGGGGCGACCCAACCCGATGATAGTGGGCGATCGGTTAACACTTCTTTGTGTGGCCAACCTTTCGCCCCGATTGCGTCGCCTGAACCATCTCGATCGCACTGTCGATGGACGCCGGACGGGCGCCGGCGTGCGGCGCCCGTCATGCGGTCATTCAACAGGCGGGTCAGACGTTCACCTCTTTCGCGATGATCGTGTACTTGAGCGCATCGGGGTCCAGGGAATCGAGGCGCCCGGCGGCCGTTTCAGCCTGCGGATACATCAGGAATTCGACCAGCGGCCCCTTTGCACCAGGCAACGTGACGTCGTGCGCGAAGTTGTAGGCCATCCAATTGCCTTCCCAGCCGCCAAACAGCGTCTTCCGCGCTGCGACAACCTTCGGATCGTTCAGGGCCAGATTTCCCGGCGGCTCTTCCAGGACAACCTTTCGCACGTCGGCCGGATCGACCGGCACCCAGCCGAAGCCGTTCAGGTAGACCTCGGCCCGGCAGTGCTGGGCCTTGGTGATGATTTCCGATCCCGCGCCAAGGCTCCGGTAGCCGAATTTCGACGGCGCCACCCGGATGCCATAGACGTCCCGCGCGGGAAGACCGGCGGCCCGCGCCAGGCCGACAAAAAGGGCGTTCAGATCGGCACACTTGCCGGTCAGATTGCCGGTCTTCAGCATCGCCGCGATATCGCCGATGCCGCAGCCTCGGGTGGCCGCGTTGCGGGCCGTGTTGTCGACAACCCACTCGAAAATCCGGCGCGCCTTTTCCACGTCATTGGGCGTCCGCCCGATGATCTCGAGAGCCGTGTCTTTGACGATCCCGTCGGTCGGGATCAGGGATGTTGCCGATGTATAAAGCGTGCGATCGGCATCCGAGAGCGCGGCCACCTTGCCAGGCCTGGACAGATCGACGGCGCGATCCTGGGTGATGAAGTCGCTCGTGACTTCGATAGCCGGCGACGCTTGCCCGGCCGTCCATTCGACATGAACGAACCCGGACCCGTACTTGGTATCCTGATTCAGGGCCGCGTTTCCGTTCGTGGTCCACTTGTTCTCGCCGGATCTGAACCAGTCGGCCTCGTTCACCGAAGGTACGGGGATCCACGCCTGGATCTTGCCTTCGGGCTTCGCGATCTCGAGTCGCGTGGTGACCTGGAACTTGCGCCACGTACCGGGCTTTGGGGCAAAAGCCGCCTGGGCCTGGGCCTCGGAAAACCGCGGCCATGTGGCCATCGCGGCCAGGGCCACGCCAGCCTTGAGCAGGCTGCGCCGATTCAGTGTCATGTCATTTCTCCCTTCAGATGACTGGTCAGATTAATAGCGGTGTTGAGACTGGCATCATCAGCGCTCGAAGCGGCTTTGCCGCGCCGACAGCGCCGTCAGCAAAGCGGGAACATCAAGCCCATCCCAGGCGTGGTCGCGCTCGATGAAATAGCGTGGCATCAGGTCATGGCCGAGGATGTAGGTGGTCGGCAGGGCATAGACGCCCCAGGATTTCGCAACGCTCCGGTCTCGATCCAGGAGAACCGGAAAGTTGATCTTCATCCGGTCGGCGAAATTGCGGACGCGGATATCGATCTCGCCGACCGATATCGCAAGAACACGCAGATCCGCTGGATCGGACCGTTCCACCAGCCGGCGCAGGGCCGGGAATTCAACCAGGCACGGCTCGCACCACGTTGCGAAGAAGTGGACCAGCACGGCTTGGGCAGCCTGGACATCCCCCGCCTGGGCACCCAGTGCCAGCGCGCGCCCATTCAGATCGTCCAGGGTGAAGGCCGGTTTCTGACCGCCGGTCCAGACCGTCAGGCCAACGGGCGGCCGCTCGACGGCGGCCAGGGCATGGCCGCAGGCGCTCAGCGTCAGAATGCTGGCCAGGCCCAGCGCCACCGTACGCCTCGGCAGATCGGGACATCGGGCACACGACGCCATTCGACCGTCCATCACAATCCCCCGCGAACACGCTTGGGCTCGGATCGGCCGAGACCCGCGTCTCCGGATCGTTGTTCAGATCAGATATGCAATGAGCCGGGCCACCGCCCGACAGGGCCAGCTTCGCCAACGCGACCAACTGGTGACCGGGACGCATGCCGCGGGAAACGCTCGACCGAGCGTCGGGTCACACGGACCCGGCGCGCCTACATCCTGGTGGCCTGGACTATATCCAGATTGCAGCCGCTGCCGCAATGGCACAGGACAAAATCCCCGCCACCGGCAAGGGGACGGTGCGGGCGGATCCAGGCCGAACTTGGCAGAAATGGTGCCGCCTGCGTGACTCGAACACGCGACCCTCGCATTACGAATGCGATGCTCTACCGGCTGAGCTAAGGCGGCCTTGGGTCAAGGGTGAATGGCACGTTCATTAGACCGGGGGTCACAAGGCGTCAATGGTGACCGCGGCTGCTTCGGCCCCTGCAAAGACGCCGCAGGCCCAGACCCCGATCGCTGCCCTGCCCCCGGCTGCCCCGGGCCAAGCCCGCTTTTCTTGCCCCATGAGGGCGAGTTCCCTATCATCGCCCCGCCCCGTCCGGCCCCGGAATGGAAAATGGGCGGGCGATGTCGGTTGCTGGCCTACCCTTGCCCTCCAGAGGACCCCCGAGCATGCGCGCACTCGTCGTTCATCAATGGACCAAATTCGAAAACCTGAAGATCGAGGAGTGGCCATCCCCCAAGGTCATCCCGGGGCACGTGAAGATCCGCACCCAGGCGGTGGGCATGAATTTCGCGCTGTCGCTCAGGGTCGAAGGCAAATACCAGATCAAGCCGCAGCTTCCCTTCGTGCCCGGAGTCGAACTATGCGGCTATGTGATCGAGGTCGGTGAAGGCGTCACCCGCTTCAAGCCCGGCGACCGGGTCACGTCGTTCGTGACCTTCGGCGCATTCGGCGAAGAAGCCATTGCCCCGGAACACCGTACCTTCAAGCTGCCCGACAGCCTGCCGTTCTACAAGGCGGTGGGCTATACGACATCGTTCATGACCACCTACGCGGCGCTGGTCTGGCCGCAATGGTTCAACCTGCAGTTCGGCGAAACGATCGTCGTGCATGGCGCCGCCGGCGGTGTGGGCCTGGTCGCGATCGAGATCGCCAAGATCCTTGGCGCCACAGTGGTTGCCACCTGCGGCAGCGACAAGAAGGTCGAGGTCTGCCGCGACCATGGCGCCGACTACGTAGTCAACTACCGGAACGCGGATTTCCGCGCCAAGGTGCTGGAAGTCACCAACAATATCGGCGCCAATGCCGTTTATGACCCGGTGGGTGGCGATGTCTTCATGCAGTCGCTGCGCTGCCTTGCCCCCGAGGGGCGGATCATGCCGATCGGCTTCGCCGGCGGCACGGTGCCCCAGATCCCGGCCAATTTCCTGCTGGTCAAGAACGTCAAGGTCCTGGGCTTCAACCTTGGCTATTACAATGGTCAATGGGGCCGCGACGACCGCCACCAGGATATGGGCAAGCGGTTTGAAACCCAGATCCGCCACGGCATGGACCAGCTGTTTCGCTGGACCGAGGAAGGCCGCATCAGGCCCGAAATCAGCCATGTCTTTCCGTTCTCGCAGTACAAGGAAGCAATGGCCGCGGTGCTGGGCCGCGATGCGATCGGTCGGGTGGCGGTTGCCTTCGACGAGGAAGCGAAGCGCCTGAACGTCTAGGCTGGCCTGAACGTCTGGCCTGAACGTCTGGGCTGAACGTCTGGGCTGGTGCGTTTTCTGGCGGGTTGAGAAAGAAAGGCGGACAGTGGTATGAAGTTCGGCATCGGCCAAGCGGTGACGCGGGTGGAAGATCAGCGTCTGACCACCGGGCGCGGACGCTTCACGGATGATCTGTCCCTGCCACGCCAGACGATCGGCGTGGTGGTCCGTTCGCCCCATGCGCGGGCGCGCATCACGGCGATCGACACGGCTGCCGCCCGGTCCATGCCGGGCGTGCTGGGGGTCTATACCTGCGCCGATCTCAAGGCGGCCGGGCTTGGCACCATTCAGGCGCTGATCCGCATGAAAAGCGCGAATGGCAAGCCGATGGTCACCCCGCCGCATCCGGCCCTGGCCGATGGCGAGGCGCGCCATGTCGGCGATCCGGTGGCCTTTGTCGTCGCCGAGACCGAAGCCCAGGCGCGCGATGCCGCGGATGCAGTCGCGGTCGATGCCCCACGAACCGCTTCCGGCAGTTGTCGATTCGCGCGACGCAGCCACCACCGGCGCCGCCACGGTCTGGCCGCAGGCCCCCGACAATCTTTGTTTCGATTGGGAAATGGGCGACCGCAAGGCGACCGACGCGGCCTTTGCGAAGGCCAAGCACATCGCCAGGCTGTCGCTGGTCAACAATCGGGTCGTCGTCGCCTCGCTCGAGCCCCGTTCGGCCATCGGCGATTATGATCAGGCCAACGACCGCTATGTTCTCTATGCGCCGTCACGGGGCGTCCGTAGCCTGCAGGCGCAGCTTGCCAACGACATCTTCAAGGTGCCGCTTGATCGGGTCCGCGTCGTGACCGGCGATGTGGGCGGCGGCTTCGGCATGAAGATTTTCCTGTTCCCCGAACAGGCGCTGGTCCTGTTCGCGGCGCGCCAGATCAGGCGGCCGGTCAAATGGTCGTCGTCGCGGGCCGAGGCGTTCCTGTCCGACACCCAGGGACGCGACCACGTGACCGATGCCGAGCTTGCCCTTGATGCCGACGGCCGATTCCTGGCCGTGCGCGTCTCGACCATGGTCAACATCGGCGCCTATGTCTCGAACTTCATCGGCCTCGTGTCGACCGGCGGTTCCTATCTCCTGCCCGGCGTCTATGCGATGGGAGCCATGCACAGCCGGGTGCGGACCGTGTTCACGAACACCGTGCCGGTCGATGCCTATCGCGGTGCCGGCCGGCCGGAAGCCGCCTATGTGGTCGAACGCATGGTCGATGTGGCAGCGCGCGAGATGGGGCTTTCGCCCGACGAGATCCGACGCCGCAACTTCATCCCGACCCAGGCCATGCCGGCCAAGACCGCCGCCGGAGTGATCTATGACAGCGGCGATTTCATCAAGATCATGGACGGTGCCATGGCGGCGGCCGATTGGGCCGGCTTCGCCAAGCGCAGGACCGAAGCCAAGGCACGCGGCAAGCTGCGCGGCATCGGCATGTCCTATTATGTCGAGCGTTGTGGCGGCGGCGGCGACGAAATGGCCGAGATCCGCTTCGATCAGGGGGGCAGTGCCACCGTCCTGATCGGCAACCAGACCAACGGCCAGGGGCACGAGACGGCCTATGCGCAGATCGTTTCGGAAAAGCTGGGCCTGCCGATGGATAGGATCCGGGTCGTCCAGGGCGACACCGACCTGATCGTCTATGGGCGCGGGACCGGCGGATCGCGCGCCCTGCCCATTGGCGGCAATGCCGTCATGCTGGCGGCCGACCGCGTAATCGCCCGGGGCAAGACCCTGGCCGCCCACCAGCTCGAGGCCGCAGAGGCCGATATCGAGTTTGCCGATGGCAAGTTCACCGTCGCCGGAACCGACCGGTCGATGGGCTTTGCCGATGTGGTGCGGCTGGCCTTCACGCCCCACAAGTTGCCGCCCGGCATCGCACCGGGCTTGGACGAGCGGGCGAATTTCATGCCGAAGGACGCCACCTTCCCGAACGGCTGCCACATCTGCGAGGTCGAGGTCGATCCGGAAACCGGACACATCCGCGTCGATCGCTATACGGTCATGGATGATTTCGGCCGGGTCGTGAATCCGCTGCTGCTGGCGGGCCAGGTGCATGGCGGGGTCGCCCAGGGCATCGGCCAGGCGCTTCTCGAACATGTCGTCTATGACCGGGACTCGGGCCAGCTGCTGACCGGCGCCTTCATCGATTACGCCATTCCGCGAGCCGACGACCTGCCGAATTACGGGTTTGCCTACAACGAGATCCTGTGCCGCAACAACCCGCTTGGCATCAAGGGGGCCGGCGAAGCGGGCGCCATCGGCGCACCGCCGACGGTGATCAATGCCATTGTCGATGCGCTGGCCGAACGGGGCGTACGCAGCATCGACATGCCGGCGACGCCGGAACGCGTCTGGCGGGCGCTCGGCGGCGGACAGGCCGCATGACCAGCACGCCATGGATGGCAACCCCCGGCTCGGCCATTTTCCAGTGAGCCCCCACGATCTTCCCCACCTGCTGCGCGGAGCAGTTGCAAGCGCGCGCGCGGCCGGCGAAGCGATTCTCGGCTATTACCGCAATGGCGTGACGGTGCGCGAAAAGGCCGACGAATCGCCGGTGACGGAAGCCGACGTCGCGGCCGAAACCATCATCTTGCGTGATCTGGCCATTCTTACCCCCGGCGTCCCGGTGGTGTCCGAGGAAGCCAGCGAACGGGGCGGCATCCCACCCCATCCCGGCGCGCATTTCTGGCTAGTCGATCCGCTTGACGGAACGCGCGAGTTCATCAAGCGCAATGACGAATTCACCGTCAACATCGCGCTGATCGATCATGGTCGGCCGGTGCTGGGTGTTGTCTATGCCCCGGCCCTGGGCGAACTGTACGCCGGTACGGTTCCAGGCGGCGCAACGCTCCAGACCGGAACCGGACCGGCCCACCGCATTTCGGCACGGCAGCCCCTGGAGGGCGGTGTCGTCGTCGTCGCCAGCCGATCGCACATGGACGAGGCGACCCGCCGCTATCTTGCGACCCTGACCGTCAAGTCCGAACATCGGGTCGGCAGTTCGCTCAAGTTCGGGGTCGTGGCGGCCGGCCGTGCCGACATCTATCCGCGTTTCGGAACAACGATGGAATGGGACACGGCGGCCGGGCATGCGGTGCTGTTGGCCGCCGGCGGATCGGTGACCACCCTTGATCACGCCGATCTCCATTACGGCAAGCCCGGCTTCCGCAATCCCAATTTCGTTGCCCGAGGCCGCTGGAAAGCCTGAACGGCGAATGAGCGACGGCGCCGTTCCCCCATCAGCCAGGCCAAGGGTCGTTGCGGCTGACGACGCGGGCATCGCGATCGCCGCGCGCCTGATCCGGGCCGGCGAACTGGTCGCCTTTCCCACCGAAACCGTCTACGGCCTGGGCGCCGACGCCACCAACGACCGCGCGGTGGCCGCCATTTTTGCCGCCAAGGACCGGCCGACCTTCAACCCCTTGATCGTCCATGGCGCGCACCGCGACGCGCTTGAGCGTCTGGTCGTGTTCGATGACCGGGCACGCCGCCTGGCCGAGGCCTTCTGGCCGGGGCCGCTGACCCTTGTGCTGCCGCGCCGCGCCGATTGCACGGTCTCGCTCCTCTGTTCGGCCGGTCTGGGCTCGCTTGCGGTGCGCATCCCGGCCGGATCGGTCGCGGCCCGGCTGATCGAGGCCGCCGGCGTGCCGATTGCCGCCCCCAGTGCCAACCGCTCGGGCCAGCTCAGCCCGACCACCGCCGCCCATGTGGTCGCATCCCTGGGCGGGCGGATTCCCCTGGTGCTGGACGGCGGGGCCTGTCCGGTGGGGCTTGAATCGACGGTGCTCGATCTTGGCGGCGATGCGCCGCTTGTCCTGCGCCCGGGCGGCCTTGCCCAGGAACGGATCGCCGCCCTGATCGGGCCGGTTGGTCTGCAGACGGCGCCAGCCGACCCCGATGCGGTGCCGCTTCGATCGCCGGGGCAGCTTGCCAGCCACTATGCGCCGCGCCTTCCCCTGCGCATGAACGTGACCGCTGTCGAGCCTGGCGAAGCGCTACTGGCCTTCGGGCCCGCGCCGTTGGCAGGTGCCAGCGCGATGGCCAATCTGAGCCGGTCGGGCGATCTGACCGAGGCGGCGGCCAACCTGTTCGCCATGCTTCACACCCTGGACCGGCCGGGGTTCACCGGCATCGCCGTCATGCCGATCCCGGACGACGGGCTTGGACGCGCCATCAACGACCGTCTGCGTCGCGCCGCCCTGCCCAGACGATAGGCCAAGTGACAGGCGATTCCCCAGGGCGATTCCCTGACGCGGCCCTTGCCGGGCCTGGAACCCGCCCTTACTTGCTCGACGGCCGCCGCTATGATGGCGACAAGAGGAGATCCACGGTGGCAACCATGACGCCCGAGGTAATGGCACGGCTCAAGGCCGCCGTCGGCCCGGCCGGCTGGATCGACGATCCCGCCCGCCTCGCGCCTTATCTGGTCGAGGAACGGGGGCTTTATCGCGGCAGCGCAGCGTTCTTGCTGCGCCCCGCCAGCACGGCCGAGGTCGCGACCCTGGTCGGCATCTGCCGGGATGCCAGCCTGCCGATCGCCGTGCAGGGCGGCAATACCGGACTTGTCGGCGCCGGCGTGCCGGACGCCAATGGCCGCGAAGTCTTGATCAACCTTGGACGCATGAACCGGATTCGTGCCATCGATGCCGCCAACCACACCGTCACGGTGGAAGCCGGCTGCATCCTGGCCAACCTGCAGGCGGCGGCGGCCGATGCCGGCTTCCTGTTTCCCCTGAGCCTTGCCTCTGAGGGCAGCTGCCAGATTGGCGGCAACCTGTCCACCAACGCCGGTGGCAACGCCGTCCTGCGCTATGGCACCATGCGTGATCTGGTGCTTGGGCTTGAAGTCGTTCTGCCCGATGGCCGGATCTGGGATGGCCTGCGCGGCTTGCGCAAGGACAATACCGGCTATGCGCTGAAGCAGCTTTTTGTCGGCGCCGAGGGGACGCTTGGCATCATCACGGCGGCCGTCCTCAAGCTTTTTCCGCTGCCCAAGAACCGGGTCACCGCCTTCGCCGCGATCAACAGCCCGGCCGAGGCGGTCGAGCTTCTGGGCCGCACCCGCGTCGCCTGCAGCGATCTGGTCAGCGCCTTCGAGCTGGTGCCCCGCATCGGCATCGACCTGGTGACGCGGCATGTGCCCGGCGCCCGCGATCCCTTTGCCAAGCCCTATCCGAACTATGTGCTGATCGAGGTCTCGGCCACGCGCGACGACAATGGCAGCCTGCGTCGATCGCTTGAGGGGCTTCTGGCCGAGGCGCTTGCCGACGGAACCGTCCTCGATGCGGTGATCGCCGAAAGCGAGACGCAGGCAAGGCAGCTTTGGACGCTGCGCGAGGAACTGAGCCCGGCGCAGAAGCGCGAGGGGGCCTGCATCAAACACGACGTCTCGGTCCCGGTCTCGTCGATGGCCGAATTCATCCGCGAAGCAACCCGGGCCGTGAACGCCATCCTGCCCGGAATTCGCGTCGTCGCGTTCGGCCATATCGGCGACGGCAATGTGCACTTCAACCTGAGCCAGCCGCTCGGCGTCGATCCCGCCGCCTATCTTGCCCGGTGGAGCCCGAGGACGTCGCAATCATCGATACGCTGTCGCCAGATCTCGATCTTGCCCCGCTGTCCGCGCTTATGGTTAACGAGCGCGTGCTCAAGGTGTTCCATGCGGCGCGGCAGGATATCGAGATCTTCGTCCATCTGGATGGACGCGTGCCCACCCCGATCTTCGATACCCAGGTCGCCGCGATGGTGTGCGGGTTCGGCGAATCCGTCGCCTATGACACGCTGGCCGCCAAGCTGGCCAATGCCCGCATCGACAAGACATCCCGCTTCACCGACTGGTCGCTGCGGCCCCTGACCGACAAGCAGATGCAGTATGCGCTGGCGGATGTCACCCATTTGCGCACCGCCTACGAGAAGATCGCGAAACGCTTGGAGCAGACCGGCCGCGCCGGCTGGCTGACCGAGGAAATGGCGGTCCTGACCAGCCCCGCGACCTACGATGCCGATCCGCGCAGTGCGTGGCGCAGGATCCGCGCCCGCGGCACATCGCCGCGCTTTCTTGCCATCCTGCGCGAGCTTGCCGCCTGGCGCGAAGAGGAAGCCCGCCGCCGCGACGTGCCACGCCCGCGCATCCTGCGCGACGAATCGCTGGTCGAGATCGCCGCCCACCCGCCGGCAACGCCCGAAGCCCTGGCGCGCATGCGCGGGCTTGGCCGCGACATCGCCTTCGGGTCCCTTGGCCGCGGGATCATCGCCGCGGTGGAACGTGGCCAGGCCGTTCCGGATGCCGAATGTCCCGCCCCGGAACGACGCGAGCCCCTGCCGGGCGGGCTTGCGCCAGTGGTCGAACTGCTCCGGGTCCTTTTGCGCATGAAGTCCGAGGCCAGCGAGGTTGCACCGCGCCTGATCGCAAGCGGCGATGATCTGGAACTGATCGCCGCGTCGGACAACGCCGACGTTGCGTGCCTGTCGGGCTGGCGGCGCGACATTTTCGGCGAATCCGCCCTAGCCTTGAAGCACGGCCGGCTTGCTCTTACGGTCACCGAACAGGCCGCCGGGCCTGGCGCCGCCCTTCACCTCGGCAACCTGGGTGATATAGAGAGCGGGAATGGTTCCCGCGGCCGCCTGTTCGTCCTGCAACAGGCTTCCGGGCACGATCTCCTCGACCGTCACCAGCGTCTGTTTCGACGCATGCGCCATCACCATCAGTTCGCGGCGGACACCGATCCAGACATTGCCGGCGGCATCCGCCTTGGGGGCGTGGAACAGCGCGACATCGGGGCGGATCGCCGGCACCAGCAGGATCGGCCCGCCACCGAACGGATTGTCGACCACCTTCCAGTCGGGACGCGCAGCGATCAGATCCGAGCCGATCACGCTTGCCACGGGCATGAAGGACACACCCTTCTCGGCCGCCTGCATGGCCGTGTGCATGGCCGGGCAGGTGCTTTCCGTCATGCGCACGCGGCCGGCGCGATAGAAGCGATCAAAGGCGGGCGCCACGCCAAGCTCGCCCAGACTGATCGCGGCAGTCTCGATGGTGTCCACGCATCCGGCGCCCACCAGGATGTCGGCCTGAAGCCCGATCTGCGGGCAGCCGATCAACCGGAGCCCGCGCGCCTTGCGACGGACCAGGGCGCGAACAACGGCCAGCGCGCAGCCGGAATGGTCGGGGGCCAGCGCGACGGTCGCGCCATCGGGAATGGCGGCGGCCAGACTGGTTGCCGATCCCAGACTGGCTGCCGTTGGCGCCGGGGCATCCTGCCCCATTCGCGTCTTGCCGCTCGCTGTCATGGATGCGCACTCCTGATCGACACGATAATCTACACGTTCGCGTGGCTGTCATGCAAAGAGCCGAAGCTGGCAGTCCTCCCTTGGCTTGGGCCAAGAGGGGACGCTAGAGTGACCAGCGATGACCGGTTCCAGGATGGAACCATCCGAACAACCTCGCACAGAGGACGGGGGCACCGGTCTTGAGCGAATACACAGCACCCTTGCGCGATATGCGGTTCGTCATCCACGAACTGCTCGGCCTGGACCGGATTGCAGCGCTGCCCGGTTTCGAGTTCGTATCGGCCGATATCGTCGACGCCGCGCTCCAGGAAGCCGGGCGCCTGGCCGCCGATGTGATAGCGCCTCTGAACCGCATCGGCGATACCATGGGCAGCCGGCTTGAAAACGGCGTGGTGCGAACGCCAGACGGATTCCGGTCCGCCTACAGCGCATTCAAGGATGGTGGCTGGGCGTCGGTGCCGTTCGATCCGGCGCATGGCGGCCAGGGGCTGCCCTGGCTGATCGCGACCGCCGTGTCCGAAATCTGGCAATCGGCGAACGTGGCCTTTTCCCTTTGTCCGCTGCTGACCCAGGGCGCCGTCGAAGCCCTGACCAACCACGCCAGCGATGCCCAGAAGGCCCTGTATCTGCCGAAGCTCATCTCGGGCGAATGGACCGGCACCATGAACCTGACCGAGCCGCAGGCCGGCTCGGATCTGGGCGCGCTTCGCACCCGCGCCGTACCCGAAGGCGACCATTACCGGATCACCGGCCAGAAGATCTTCATTACCTATGGCGAGCACGACCTGGCCGAGAACATCATCCACCTGGTCCTGGCCCGCACGCCCCATGCGCCGGCCGGCTCGAAGGGGATCTCGCTTTTTATCGTGCCCAAGTTCCTGCCCAAGGCGGATGGCACGCCCGGCACGCGCAACGATCTGCGCTGCGTCTCGCTTGAACACAAGATGGGCATCCATGCAAGCCCGACCGCCGTCATGGCCTATGGCGAACATGGCGGCGCCATCGGCTGGCGGGTCGGCGAGGAAAATCGCGGCCTCAACTACATGTTCACGATGATGAACAACGCCCGCCTGGCGATCGGCATGCATGGCCCGGCCATCGGCGAACGCGCCTATCAGCGGGCGCTTGCCTATGCCCGCCAGCGCGTCCAGGGCGCTGCAATCAGCAATGGCCACGAGCCCGTGACGATCATTCATCATCCCGATGTCCGGCGCATGCTGATGATGATGCGGGCCCGCACCGAGGCCATGCGCGCCCTGGCTTATCTGGCCGCCACTGAGATGGATCTTGCCCGGCATCACCCTGACCCGGCGATGCGGCGCCACCATCAGGGAACGCTCGACCTTCTGATCCCGGTGGTAAAGGGCTGGTGCACCGATGGCGGCTTCGAGGTTGCGTCGCTGGGCGTCCAGGTCCATGGCGGGATGGGATTCATCGAGGAAACCGGCGCCGCCCAGCATCTGCGCGATGCGCGGATCGGCATGATCTACGAAGGCACCAACGGCATCCAGGCCATGGATCTGGTCACGCGCAAGGTGGGACGTGACGGCGGCGAAGTGGCGCGCGCCTTCATCGAGACCATGCGCAACACCCTGCCGGATCTGGCGCGAAGCACGGCCCTTTCGCCCCTGGGCAAGACCCTGGGCGAAGGGCTGACGGCGCTGGGCGCTGCGACCGATACGGTGGCCAATGCCATGCAGCGCAGCCCGGACGACGCGGCGGCGGCCGCGGTCGCCTATCTTGACCTGTTCGGGACCGTGACGGGTGGCTGGCTGCTGGCGCGATCCGCCCTGCTGGCCGAACAAGCAATCGCGCGGGGCAGCAGCGAGACCGATTTCTATCAGGCAAAAATCGTGACCGCACAATTCTTCAGCGCGCAATGCCTGAGCCGGGCGGCGGCCCTTCTGCCTGGCATCCAGGCCGGCGGCCATACCATCATGGGGCTTGGCGAATCGCAGTTCTGATCGCCCACCAATGAAAAACGGCGGCCCCTGCCTGGGACCGCCGCCTTTACACGCACGCAGCAGACGCGTTACGCGACCTTGCGCCGACGCGCGATGCCAAGACCGGCAAGGCCAAGGCCCAGGAGGGCCATCGTGGCTGGCTCGGGAACCTGGTCAACACGGACATAGAATCCGGCCGAGAACCCACCCGCGCCATCACCGAAAATGTTCAGCGCATAGGAACCGGCCCCCAGCAGGATCTGGCCATGCTGGAAATCGGCACTGGTCCAGCCGGCCTCGCCAAGCGGATCGCCGATCACGCCCCAGTAGCTTGGCAGCAGGCCAAGCGCGGTGGTGAGGAGAAAGCTGACACCATCGAACACGTCGTAGTTGTCACCGACATTGAAGTAATCGGTGATCGAAAACACGCCCGACTTCGTCAGCGTGAACGTCCAAGGCGAGTTGTCGCTGGGGTCGATCGCGTTGTTGACTTGGTCATAGACCCATCCGCCGTTGACAGGAAGAGGCGTCGCGCCTGCTTGGCTCCCCAGACCGATCAAGGCCGCTACAGCGACCGCCGCGGCCATCAGACTTTTCTTCAGGCTAAGCATAAGATGTCTCCCTTATCCTTGGGTTAGGCCGTGCACCCTCGTGGCGCCGGTTACTAAAACCCATGCAAGTCTTGTGCCAAGACAGCGGCCGATCCTGATTCCTAATGGCTTCGTTGGTTAATACGGTCGCGCCGGGTCGGCTGGTGTCAAAACAGCCGACGGTTAACGGGCGAGCAAGCGCAGCTTGCCAGGAACGAAGACGGCAACGCCGACCCCGAGGCCGCCACTTTTGAACGCCGACGGCGACGCCGACACGACCTTGCGCCAACCGGCAATGGCAAAGGCGCGACCCTTGCCGGAAGCGGTACAAGCGAGCCGGCACAAGTGCAATTTTCCCTTTATGTTCCGGCATTTCAGAGTTATCCCCTTGCCAAACGGTTTCACAACGCCGGCTTAGCTCAGGGGTAGAGCAACCGCCTTGTAAGCGGTAGGTCATCCGTTCAAATCGGATAGCCGGCACCATTGCTGTTCGGGGCGCCATGGCACAGACATCGATCTTCGCGACGGCTCGACCGCTGGTCGCCCGTTGGCTTTTCCTGTGCGCGGGGCTTGTCTATCTGATGGTGGTGGTGGGCGGTCTGACCCGGCTTACGGAATCGGGCCTGTCGATCGTCGAATGGGCCCCAATCATGGGCACCCTGCCGCCCCTGAATGACGCCGAGTGGGAACGGACCTTCGCCCTTTACAAGGCATTCCCTGAATACCAGAAGGTCAACCAGGGCATGTCGCTGGCCGAGTTCAAGGGCATCTTCTGGCTTGAATACATCCACCGCCTGATCGGTCGCCTGATCGGTATCGTCATTTTCGTGCCCTGGCTGTGGCTGGTTGTCAGACGCCGACTGCCGGGGCGCCTGGCCCTGCGCCTGGCCGCCATCTTTGCGCTGGGCGGGGCCCAGGGGGTGCTGGGCTGGTGGATGGTGAAAAGCGGGCTGATCGACGATCCGCGCGTCAGCCCCTACCGTCTGACCGCCCATCTGGGCCTGGCGGTCCTGATCTACGCGCTGCTGATCTGGACGGCGCTTCGCCTGCTGCCCCAGGATCGGGCGCCACTGGATGACGCCGGACGGCGCCTGGGCAAGGGCGCGGTCGGCGTTCTGGCGCTGGTCACCCTGACGATCCTTTCCGGCGGTTTCGTCGCGGGGCTGGATGCGGGGCTGACCTACAACACATTCCCGCTCATGGATGGCCGCCTGATTCCCGACGGCTATGCGATGCTTGAACCCTGGCCGCGAAACCTGGCCGAGAACGTGCCGGCGGTCCAGTTCAACCACCGGCTGCTTGGAATCACGACCTTGATCGTCGGCACCGTCTTTGCCGTCATGATGCACCGGCGCGCCGGCGGGAACGGGCCCCTTGCCAGGCTGGCAACGGCCCTTCTGGCCCTTGCTCTGCTACAGCCGTCCCTTGGCATTGCCACGCTTTTGCTGGTGGTGCCGATCTGGCTTGCCTCGCTCCATCAGGCGGTGGCCTTGGCGCTTTTCACCGTCGCCCTGGTGACGACCTACCGCCTGAATCAGGCCCCCGAATCAGACTCCCGAATCAGACCCCTGAACCAGGCCGGCGAGCCCGCCTTGAAGGGCTGACCGAAAGACCGTATCAGAAAGGCGAGGCGCCGCCCGGCGCCAGAGGAAGGGGGTCCCGTGGCCCAGAACGAGCGCGCCTTCAAACGAGGCCTTTACGGTCGCGCCGAACTCGAGCGCCTGATCAACCCGAGTTCCGTTGCGGTTGCCGGCGCCTCGGCCACGGTGGGCTCGTTCGGTCACAGGACAGCGGCCAACCTTGCACCATTCAAGGGCAGTACGTACCTCATCAATCCACGCTACGAGGAGATCGAGGGCAAACCCTGCTATCCGTCCTTGAAGGCGCTTCCCGTGGTGCCCGACTGCGTGATCTGCACCTTGCCCCGCGACGCGGTCGAGCCCCTGGTCGAGGAATCTGCATCGCTGGGGGTGGGCGGCGTGATCGTTTACGCCTCTGGCTATGCCGAAACCGGCATCAGGGACCGGATCGCGCTTCAGGCCCGTCTGGCGGCCATGGTCCGTGGCGCGAAGACCCGCCTGATGGGGCCGAACACCATCGGCTTCTATAATGTCGGCAGCGGCGCCGCCTTTACCTTCAACCCGGAAACGGCCGTTGCCGGTGCCCGGCCGGGACCGCTCGGACTTGTCTCGCAAAGCGGTGCGCTCGGCTTCGCGATTGCCCAGGTCATCAAGACCGGCGTTTCGTTCAGCCATATTCTGACCTGCGGCAACCAGTGCGACGTGGATGCACTCGATCTTGCCAATTATCTGGTCGAAAACCCCGAGACCCGGGCAATCGCCTGCATGCTGGAAGGCGTGCCGGACGGGGAACGGCTGATCGAGCTTGGCTATCGCGGCCTGGCCGCCGACAAGCCGATCGTCATGTACAAGACCGGTACCGGCAAGACCGGCGCCGAGGCCGTTCGCGCCCACACCGGCAGCCTGGTCGGGTCGAACGATGCCTATGCTGCCGCCTTTGCGCGCACCGGCATCATCGGCGTCGATGCCTATGAACGGCTGGTCGAAACCGCCTATTTCTTCGCCAAGGCACCACGCCCCGACATCAAGAAGCCGGGTGTCGCCATTATCAGCGGCTCGGGTGGGGCCGGGATCGTGTGCGCCGACAAGGCCGAGCTGCATGGCGTGCCGCTGCCAAAGCCCAGGGGCAAAACCCGCGCCGTTCTGCGGTCGATCATCCCGGAATTCGGCTCGGCCAACAATCCGGTCGATGTCACCGCCCAGTCGCTCGCCAATCCGGAATCCTACCGCCGGTGCGTCAGCGTGATGCGGGACGACCCCGATTACGGCTGCCTGGTCGTGCCGCAAACGGTTGCCAATGCCGATGTCACGCCGTTCCGGGCCCGGGTTCTGTCGGAAATCGCCCGCGAGGCGCCAACGCCCATCATCGTGCCGTGGATGAGCGGCTGGCGCGAAGGACCAGGCAGCGAAACCTTTGAGGCCAATCCCGATCTATCGGTGTTCCGTTCGCTCGATTCCTGTTTCGCTGCCATCGCGGCCTGGCACTGGCGCGAGCGGATCCGCCAGAACTACGCCAAGCAGAACCAGGCCAGGCGCGCGAAGCGTCTGGTCCCGGCAGCGGCCGCCAGCAAGGTACGATCGGTTCTGGCCGCCGGCAGCACGGCGCGTGGCCTGACTGCGCGCGATTCAAGGACCGTCCTTGCCGCCTATGGCATCCCGGTCCTCAAGGAGCTGCGGGCTGCCACCGCCACTGCGGCCGTGGCCGCGGCCAAGCGCATCGGCTATCCCGTCGCAATCCTGGCCGATGCGCCGGATCTTTCGGCCGCCGCGCAGGCGCGCCTTGCCCGCTTCGATCTGGCCGCGCCTTCGGCCGTGCGGCGCGCCTTCGCCGAGGTGATGGCCGCCGCCCGCGCGGGACAGCGCACCCGCGCCAAGACGAAGCCGGACATCCAGGCGGTGATCGTGCAGCAGATGGCGCCGATCGGACTGGAATTCGTGATCAGCGCGCGGCGCGACCCGCAATTCGGGCCGCTGGTCGCAGTCGGGATCGGCGGACCGCTGGTCGAAATCCTGCCCGACGCGGTGCTCGCGCTTGCCCCCATCGGCCGGGCCGAAGCCAAAGAGATGCTTGCCTCGCTGCCGGGCTACGCGCTGCTTGTCGGCCATCGCGACGACCCCGGCGTGAAGATCGATGCTGTCGTCAATGTGATCTGCCGGGTTTCGGAGCTGGCCTACGATCTTGCCGACATGATCGACGTGATCGACGTCAGCCCCATCGCGTCATCCAAGACGGCGGTCGCGGCCGGTGCCCTGATCGTCAAGCGCAATCACAACTAGGGTCCATTTTCATGCGTGTCCTGATTGCCAATGGTTCCGGTCCCATGGGATCGAACGTCGCGCGCCGATTGGCGGATGACGGTTCGCAGGTTGCAATTTCGGCGGCAACCGAATCGGCCGCCAAGGCGGCGGTAACGCCCCTTGCCAAGGCGAAGGGCAAGACCTTTCCGATCATCGGCAACACCCGCACGCCCGAAGGCACGCAGCAGATCGTCGCCGACGCGGTCGCGAAGATGGGCGGGCTCGACGGCCTTGTCGTATGCCTGGAAACGTCCTGCCCGGGGCGCCTGCTCGATCTTGACATCGCCGCGCTGGAAGGCGTGCTGCAGGCCAATTCCCGCAGCCTGTGGCTGCTGGTCCGGGCCGCCCACCCGCATCTCAAGGCCAGCGCAGGCGCAATCGTTGCGATCGGCCGGCCCGCGGTGCTGTCACCAAAGGCGGGCGAGACCGCCTATAGCGCTGCGCTGGCCGGCGCCCATTTGATTGTCCGCGTGCTGGCCCAGGAACTGGCCCGTGACCGGATTCGCGTCAATTTCGTGACCGCCGACGATGCTGGCCTGCAGGTGACCGGCGGACCCGTCCGGTTCCTGCTGGGGCCGCAGGCCAGCTACATTACCGGACAGAACACGATCATCGACGGCAGCCGCCTAGATGCGGCGCGGTCCTGAGGGGAGAGCTGATCCATGCGCGTCCTTGTCACTGGCGCCAATCGCGGCATCGGCCGTTCGATTGCGCTTCGCCTGGCCCAGAATGGTGGCGCGATCGCCGCGATCGGCCGCTCGCACCCGGACGAACTCGAGACCCTGAAGGTCGAGATCGAGGCGATCGGCGGCCGCTGCCTGCCGATCACCTGCGATGTCGGTGACGTCGAAGCGGCCACGCGCGCCGTCGCCACGACCGTCGAGACCTTCGGCGGGCTCGTCGCCTTCGTCAGCAATGCGGCCTTTGCACCGCGCCCCAAGACCCTGATCGAAAACACCATCGAGGATTGGGACCGCGCCTATGCGGTGAATGTCCGGGCGGCGTGGGTTCTGGCGCGCGCCGGCGAGACGGCTCTCAAGGCTTCGAAGGGCCAGTTCATC
>JAXMDU010000013.1:0-97370 GCA_046348645.1 Alphaproteobacteria bacterium | reverse complement strand
GGGCGTAATCCCACATCCGCTCGACCAGGGCCTTCGGTTCTTCATGGCGGCGCGAGGGGCGCGGGGTCAGAAGCGGGTCAAGGCTTGGGAACTGCGGGTACCAGCCATCGCCAATGGTGCCAACCCGGCGGATGACGGCTTCCGCCATGCCGCCGAACCAGATCGGGATCGGGCGCCGCTGGGGCAGCGGGTTGATCCCCGCATCCGGCACCGAATGGAACTGGCCCTTGAAGGTAATAAGCGGCTTCGTCCACAGCTCGCGCAGCAGTTTTACCTGTTCATCCAGGCGGGGGCCGCGGTCGTCAAACGGCACGCCCAAGGCCTCGTATTCGACCCAGTTCCAGCCGGTGCCAACGCCAAGCCGCATCCGCCCGCCCGACAGCACATCCACCTCGGCCGCCTGCTTGGCGACCAGCGCCGTCTGGCGCTGGGTCAGGATCAGCACCGCGGTGGCCAGTTCCAGCCGTTTGGTGATGGCGGCCAGATAGCCGAACAGCACGAACGGCTCGTGGAACATGTCGTTCTCGCGATACGGGCCCTTCAGGCGCTCGGCGTCATAGGTAGCGGAATTGGCGCCCAGGACGTGGTCGAACACCAGCAGATGGTTGAAACCCATCTCTTCGACCGCCTGCACGTAATCGCGGACCGCGATCGGGTCGGCGCCGATCTCGGTCTGTGGAAATACCAAGCCGATTTTCATGGAAGTTCCTCTGCCATCATTTGCCAACCAGCCGCCGGTCAGTCGTCCTTTACGAAGATTTCCTGCCGTTTTTTCGAGATCATCGGAACGGCGCCGACGACCAACATCATTGCGGCAATGGCAAGCAGCACCGCACTGATCGGCCGGGTCACGAACACGCCAAGATCGCCGCCCGACAGGACCAGGCTGCGGCGCAGGTACTCTTCCAGAAGGGGGCCCAGAATGAATCCCAGAATGAAGGGTGCGGGCTCGCAATCCACCTTGACCAGAAAATATCCGATCAGGCCCGCCGCCCCGATCACATAGACGCCAAACACGCTGTTGCCGACGCTGTAGACGCCGATGCAACAGAACGCAATGATGGCCGGGAACAGCATCGTGTAGGGCACGCGCAGCAGCGTCATCCAGATCCCGATCAGCGGCAGGTTCAGGATGATCAGCATCCCATTGCCGACCCACATCGACGCGATCAGCCCCCAGAACAGGTCCGGGTTCTTGGTGACGACATTGGGCCCCGGCGCGATCCCTTGAATGATCATGGCGCCGATCATCAGCGCCATGACGACATTGGACGGCAGCCCAAGCGACAGCATCGGAATGAACGAGGTTTGCGCGGCCGCGTTGTTGGCGGATTCAGGCGCGACGACGCCTTCAATCGCGCCCTGGCCGAATTCGGCGGAATTGCGCGAGATTTTCTTTTCGGCGTTATAGGCAACAAACGACGAAAGCAAGGCGCCGCCGCCGGGCAGGATGCCAAGGAACGAGCCGATGCCGGTGCCACGGATCGCAGGGCCGATCATCCGCCTGAGATCGCCGGCCGACGGCCAGATCGTTCCGATCTTGGCGATGGTGGGACGCCGGTCGCCGGTCGATTCAAGATTCCGCAGGATTTCCCCGACGCCAAACATGCCAACCGCGATCGCAACGAAGTCAAGCCCATCGACAAGCTCCATCGAGCCGAACGTGAAGCGGGTCTTCGCGGTGTTGATGTCGGTTCCGGTCAGCCCCAGAAGCAGGCCAAAGCAGATCATCGCCAGGGCATTGACCAGCGAGCCCGAGGCCAGGGCCAGCGATGACGCCAGGCCAACGATCAGCAGCGAGAAGAACTCGGGTGATCCGAAGCTCAGGGCGACGGCGGTCAGGGGACCGCCCACCGCCGCGATCAGGATCGTGGCCACCGTTCCGGCAAAGAACGACCCAAGGGCCGCCGCGGCAAGCGCCGGCCCGGCGCGGCCCTTGCGGGCCATCTGATAGCCATCGATTGTGGTGACGGCGGATGACGCTTCGCCGGGCAGGTTCAGCAGGATGGCCGTCGTCGAGCCGCCATATTGCGACCCGTAATAGATGCCGGCCAGCATGATCAGGGCCGAGGTGGGCTCGAGACCGAAGGTAAGCGGCAACAGCATTGCGATGGTTGCCATGGGCCCGATACCAGGCAGGACCCCGATCACGGTCCCAAGCAGCGTCCCGATGAAGCAGTACATCAGGTTGATCGGCTGCAGTGCGACCGAAAGTCCGAGACTGAGATTGCTGACCAGATCCATGTTTGCGGCCTGGGCTCCTAGGCCTCGCCGCCAAGCAGCGGTCCGATGATGGGGATCGGAAGCTTGACGCCGTAGCCGAACAGCAGGGTGCAGAAAATCGCGATCACCAGGCTGACGGCAAGCACCGTCAGCGGCTTCATGCGCCGCACGGACATGCAGGCGATGGCCGATGTCAGGGCGGTCGTCGGGAACATGCCGAGCTGACGCAAGAGCGTTGCAAAGACGACGATGGCCAGCATCAGCATGGCGATCGCCCGCCAGGGAACGGCGCCCAGGTGGCCTTCGCGCCCGTTCAGAAGGCCGCGCCCGATATTGATGGTTCCCAGAACGATCAGGAGACCCGAAAGCGCCACCGGAAAATAGCCGGGGCCCATGTCAAGCGCACTGCCGACCGGCAGGGTCCGCAGGGCGGTCGTGCCGTACAGCAGCCCGACCGCGACAAAGAAGCTTCCTGCTGCAAGGGTCTTGCGGTTGACCTTGATCGGCGTCTTCATCGTCTCATCCGTCCAAGCCGGCCCGGTTCCAGCCTTTCGAAGCCGGCCGGCTTTTTGATCGGTCTTTATGGCAAGCAGTGCTGGCCCGCGTCCGGTCGGTCGCGATGGCGTGCGACATCCCGCCTATTGGGCTTCCAGATTTGATTCTTTCATCACCTTTTCGAAATCGGCAATATCGGCGTTGACCGAGCGAACCATCTCGTCACGAGACGCTGTCTCGACGATCAGGCTTTGGGCGTCGATCATCTTCTGGATCTCGGTGCTCTGGTTCGCCTTGCTGATTTCCTGATACCAGCGCTCGACGATCGCCGGTGGCGTATTGCCCGGAAATGCGAACCCCTGAAAGACGGTCGCGGTCTGATTGATTCCGCTTTCCTTCAGGGTCGGAATTTCGGGCGACTTCGGGTCGCGGCTTTCATTGAGAAGAGCCAGGAGCCGTATGGTTCCGGCCTCCACCCCGGGCAGGAACAGGCCCTTGGCGGCGAACGACAGGTCGGTTTCGCCGATGAAGACCGACCGCACGGAATCGGGCGATGTCTTGTAGCTGACATCGGTGAACTCGACCCCGGCCAGGGATTGAAACTGTTTGCTGTTCATGAAGGAGTGGGTGAAAAGCCCGGGATTGGCTGCCTTGACTTTCTTCGGATTCGCTTTCGCATAGTCGAGCAGATCGCGCACCGTCCTGAAGGGCGTCTTGCTGTTTACGATCAGGCCGATCTGAACCGACGTTCCCTTGTGCACCAGCGCAAAATCGTTAGGCCAGCGATACTGGGGCTCTTTGCTGGTCAGGTGATGGCTGAGATAGGCGTTCGACACCCAGCCGATCGTGTAGCCATCCGGCGCGGCGCGGGCGATGGCGCGCGTGCCGATGACGCCGCCACCGCCGACCAGATTCTCGACGACGATCGGCTGGCCCAGCCGGCTTTCGATGTCGCGCGCGACGGCGCGCACATAGGCATCCGATGTGCCGCCCGCCCCGGCGGGCATGATCATGCGGATCGGTTTCGAGGGGTATTGCTGCGCTGTCGCGGAGAAGGGCTGCACGAGAAGAGCGAAAAATCCGATGACCAGTGCAATGGCTCGCATCATGTGGCTACTCCCGATGTCACGCGTCGCGTCAGGTGTTCAATTCGGGTGGCAGGGCTGTTCCCTTATGCGATCGACGCCGGTGGCCGCTCGAAAACAGGCCAATACAGATAGTAGCGCCGTTCCGTGAACCGCCAGCGCCCGGCTTCGCACGCGAAGCGCTCGTGGTAATAGCCACCAATCCCGGCTGCGCGGGTGGGTGAAAACGGCGTGAACATCAGGCAGGTTCCCTTGGCCTCGTTGCCATTGATCTCGACGATCTCGTTGGCAATGATCGGCACGCGGGCTGCGGGATCCCGGTTCATGAAGTGCTTGCGAATGGCCTCGCGTCCCTCGACCAGATGACGCTTGCCGTCGGTTCCGACGAGCGGGTACTCGAAGACGCCATTTTCCGTGAACAGATCGGCGATATCATCGTTCATGCCGCGGATGATGAACCACGAATACTTTGCCCGCAGCTCGCTGATCTGATTGCGTGCCTCGACGTCCAGCAAACGCGCTTCCAGCGAATTCACGAATCCCTCCCTCCGAAATTTTATGTTCCGCTATATTTGCGCGGAATTTTTGAAATTATCACATGCCGCGTGGTCAAGAACAAGCGATGTCGCCACGATCGGTCTGATGGGCCGCCCGGCGCAGGATGGCTATTGCGGCTCGAGTTTCAATTCCTTCATGACCGTTTCCAGTGCGGTGATGTCTTCGTTGACCGAACGAATCATGTCCTCGCGCGACGCCGTCTCGACAATCAGGCCTTGCGCCTCGACCATCTTCTGCACCTCGGCGCTCTGGTTCGCCTTGCTGATTTCCTGATACCAGCGCTCGACAATCGCCGGCGGCGTATTGCCCGGGAATGTGAAACCCTGAAACACCGACGAAACCTGGTTGATCCCCATGCTTCTCAGGGTTGGAATTTCGGGCGACCTGGGATCGGGGGCCTCGTTCAGCAGCGCCAGGATCCGGATCGCGCCCGCTTCGACGCCGGGCAGGACCGGGCCCTTGGCAACGAAGGTAAGGTCGGTTTCGCCGATGAACACGGACCGGACGGAATCTGTCGAGGCACGATAATTGACATCGGTGAACGCGATGCCCGTCAGGGTCTGGAACCGCTTGCTGTTGATGAATGAATGATTGAACAGCCCAGGGTTGGCGGCCTTGACCTTGCGCGGATTGGCTTTCGCGTAGTCGATCAATTCGCGCGCCGTCTTGAAAGGCGCCTTGGTGCTGGCGGCCAGGACGACCTGAACGGACGTGCCCTTGTGTACGAAGGTAAAGTCGTCCGGCCAGCGGTACTGCGGCTCCTTGCTGGTCAGATGGTGGCTAAGATACGAGGCCGACACCCAGCCGATCGTATAGCCGTCCGGCGCGGCGCGGGCGACGGCGCGCGTGCCGATGACGCCGCCACCGCCGACCAGATTCTCGACGACGATCGGCTGGCCCAGCCGGCTTTCGATGTCGCGCGCGACGGCGCGCACATAGGCATCCGACGTATTGCCCGCCGCTGCCGGCATGACCATGCGGATTGGTTTCGTCGGGTACTGCTGCTGTGCGGCTGCCGGCTGGGGCGGCAGAAGAAGGGCAAAAAATCCAATGACCAGCGCAATGGCTCGCATCATGTGGCTACTCCCGATGTCACGCGTCGCGTCATGTGTTCAATTGGGTGGCAGGGCTGTTCTCTCATGCGATCGATGCCGCTGGCCGCTCGAAAGCAGGCCAATACAGATCGTCGCGCCGTTCCGTGAACAGATCGGCGATGGATGATGAACCACGAATACTTTGCCCGCACTTCGCTGATCTGATCGCGTGCCTCGACGTCCAGCAAACGCGCGTCCTGCGAATTCACGAATCCCTCCCTCGGGAATCTTATATCCCGCTGTATTTGTGCGGGTTTCTTGAAATTATCACATGCCGCGTGGTCAAGAACAAGCGACGTCGCACCCGATATCGGTCGTATGTCCCGCGCTGGCTTGGGGCCGCGCCCTATCGATCTGAAAGTTCGGCGACGGCGCGGGTCAGGCGGGCAAGATCGACCGCGCTGCTCAGACGGTGGTCGCCATCCTTGATCAGCGTGAGCGTCGCGTCTGTCGACGTGATCCGGTCCAGGATGCGGATCGATGTTTGCCACGGCACGTCGGGGTCGCGGGTGCCATGCAGCAGGCGAACGGGGCAGGGCAGGTCGATCGGGGCATCAAGAAGCATGTGCGATTCGGCTTCGGCGATCAGGCGCGCCGTAATCGGCGTCGGTTCGGGCGAATAGTCGGAATGCTGCAACAGGACGCCATCACGGGCCAGCGTGGCACGGTCGGCCGCGCTCAGCTCTTCGGCCATCAGGCGGCGGGTGAAATCCGGCGCCGGCGCCACGCCGACAAGCCCCGTGATGCGGGGCCGCAGCGCCAGCGCGGCCAACAGCATGACCCAGCCGCCCATGCTGGACCCGACCAGCACCAGTGGGCCTTGGGTGGCGGCCTCGATGACGGCGATGGCGTCGTCCTTCCATCGGCCGATGGTGCCGTCGACAAAGGCGCCCGAGGAAACCCCGTGGCCGAAGTAATCGAAGCGCAGGAACGACTGGCCGCGCTCGGATGCGAAACGATCAAGGGTCACGGCCTTGGTGCCGCCCATGTCCGACTTGAAACCGGGCAGGAAAACGATGGTGGGGCCGCGGCCTTCGCGCTTGCGATAGGCCAGGCTGGCGCCGTCGGGGCGCTTCAGGATTTGCGGCGGGGCCTCTTGCGGGCTATTTGACTGGGTCATGACACGGTTCGGTGGGGGGATGTCGGATCCCGAACAGTCTAGCACCGGACGCCGGCGAACGGTGCTGCAGGTCCTGCCAAGCCTTGAAACGGGTGGCGTGGAACGCGGCACGGTCGACATCGCGGCGGCGCTGGTGACGGCCGGGTTCCGCGCCATCGTCGCCTCGAGCGGTGGCGCGATGGTGCGCGAGATCCTGCGGGCGGGGGCCGAGCATGTTGCGCTGCCCGTCCACAGCAAGAACCCGATCGTGATGTGGCGCAATGTCGGGCGGCTTGTGCGGCTGATCGAGACCGAGGCGATCGATCTGGTCCACGCCCGCAGCCGGGCGCCGGCCTGGAGCGCGCGAGCGGCCGCAAGCCGCACCGGCAAGCCCTTTGTTACCACCTTCCATGGCACCTACAACGCGAAGTCCAGTCTCAAGCGGGCCTATAACGCGATCATGGCGAAGGGCGATCGCGTCATCGCGATCTCGAAATTCATCGCCCAGCACGTGCAGACGGATTATGGCGTCGATCCCGCGCGCATTCGGGTCATCCATCGCGGCGTCGATTTCGACGTGTTTTCGCCCGACCGGGTCAGCAGCGAGCGCCTGATCCAATTGGCGCGGCAGTGGCGCATCCCGGATGACGCGCGGGTCGTAATGCTGCCGGGGCGCCTGACCCGCTGGAAGGGCCATACCGTCCTGATCGAGGCGATGCGGCGGCTGGCCGATCATCGGGACTGGGTGGTGCGCTGCATCCTGGTCGGATCCGACCAGGGGCGCACCGGCTACCGCGCCGAGCTGGAAGGGCTGATCGCCAGCCTGGGTCTTCTCGACCGCGTCCAGATCGTCGACGAATGTCGCGACATGGCGGCTGCCTATACACTGGCCGATGTCGTGGTGTCGGCGTCCACCGATCCGGAAGCGTTCGGCCGGGTCGCGGTCGAGGCCCAGGCGATGGGCTGCCCGGTGGTGGCGACCGATCATGGCGGGGCGCGGGAAACGGTCGTGCCCGCCTCGACCGGCTGGCTGGTCCCGCCCGGCGATGCCGGCATGTTGGCGGCCGCCATTGACGCCGCGCTTGCCCTTGACGATGACGCGCGCCAGCGCCTGCGTGCCCGCGCGATCGCCCATGTCCGGGCCAATTTCAGCAAGGCCCAGATGGGCGAGGCCACCCTTGCCGTCTATCGCGAACTCCTTGGCGACTGACCGCACCGCGCCCGGCGGCGAAGATCCGGCGCCGCAGCGGATCCTTGTCATCCGCCTGGGGGCGCTTGGGGATTTCATTCTCTCGATGGGGGCCTTCGCCGCCATTCGCGGCGCCCACATTGGCGCCCGCATCGTATTGCTCACCACCCGGCCCTATGCGGACCTGGCAAAGGCATCGCCCTATTTTGACGAGATCTGGATCGACGACCGGCCGCGGCCCTGGCAGCTCGGCAAGTGGCTCGAACTCCGGGCCCGGCTCAAGAGTGCCGGGTTCGATCGCGTCTACGATCTACAGACCTCGGACCGATCCGGATTCTATTTCCGTCTGCTGGGTCCGGGTCCCCGGCCGGCCTGGTCGGGGATCGCGCCCGGCTGCTCGCACCCGCATGCCAACCCCTGCCGCGACTTCATGCACACCCTTGACCGCCAGGCCGAGCAACTACGTATGGCCGGCATCGGGGCCGTGCCGGCGCCGGATCTCGGCTGGCTGACCGCCGATCTTTCGCGCTTTCGCCTGCCGCCCCGGTACTTCCTGCTGGTTCCGGGGGGCGCCCCGCATCGTCCGGCCAAGCGCTGGCCGCCCGCCCGCTTTGCCGAGCTGGCCCGGGCGGTGGCGGCGCGTGGGCGGGCGCCGGTCGTGATCGGCGCGGCAGCGGAACGGGAATTGGGCGCCGCCATCGCCGCTGCCGAGCCTGCGGTCCGGGATCTGACCGGGGCAACCGGCCTTGCCGATGTCGCGGCCCTTGCGCGGGGGGCCGATGGCGCACTCGGCAATGATACCGGGCCCATGCACCTGATCGCCGCTGTCGGCACGCCGGTGCTGGTTCTCTTTTCGCGCGAATCCGATCCCGATCTCTGCGCCCCGCGCGGGCCCAATGTCTCGATCCTGCGGGTCGATGACCTTGGCACCCTCGACCTCGATGCGGTGCTGGAAAGACTAAGATTCCGTTAGCGAATCCGCAGCGATCGAGGGGCGCTATTCTTGACACCTTTACCAAAGGCACTAGATTTGCGGCCCGTAGATTTGCAGCCCGTGCGCAAGGGTCGCGCGGCCGGCTGATTTTCTGAGGCTGAGAGATGGTTGGCATCACCCTTCCCGACGGGAGGCGGCTTGAGTTTGCATCGCCGCCAACGGGCATCGAGGTCGCGCAGGCGATTGGACCGGGCCTTGCCAAGGCGGCGCTCGCCATTCGCGTCGGTGACGATCTGCGCGACCTGAGCCGCAGGATCGAGAACGACGCGAATGTCGAGATCATCACCCGCAGCAGCGCTGATGCTCTCGATCTGTTGCGCCACGATGCCGCCCACGTGATGGCCGAGGCGGTCAAGGAACTCTATCCCGATGTGCAGGTGACCATCGGTCCCGCCATCGAGAATGGGTTCTTCTACGATTTCGCCCGCAAAGAGCCCTTTACGCCCGAGGATCTCGCCAAGATCGAGGCGCGCATGCGCGAGATCGTCGAGCGCGACGAGACGATCATCCGCGAGGAGTGGGATCGCGATCGCGCCGTCCAGTTCTTCAACGATCAGGGCGAACACTACAAGGCCGAGATCATCGCCCAGATCCCCGCGCACGAACCGATCGGCCTTTATCGGCAGGGCAAGTTCATCGATCTTTGCCGCGGTCCGCATCTGCCCTCGACCGGAAAGCTTGGCAAGGCGTTCAAGCTGATGAAGCTTGCCGGCGCCTATTGGCGCGGCGATTCGCGCAACGAAATGCTGCAGCGGATCTATGGTACCGCGTGGGCCGACGAAAAGCAGCTCAAGGACTATCTCCAGCGCCTGGAAGAGGCAGAAAAGCGCGATCATCGCCGGGTCGGACGCGAGATGGGGCTTTATCACTTCCAGGAGGAAGCGGTCGGCTCGGTCTTCTGGCACCCCAAGGGCTGGACCCTTTGGCGCCTGATCGAGGATTACGTCCGCCGCCGCATTCGCGCCGCCGGCTATGACGAGGTGCGGACGCCGCAGCTTGTCGACCGGTCGCTGTGGGAAGCCTCGGGCCATTGGGAAAAGTTCCGCGAGGCGATGTTCACCGCCGAGTCGGAGGATCGCATCCTCTGCCTGAAGCCGATGAACTGCCCAGGCCATGTGCAGATTTTCCGCCAGGGGTTGAAAAGCTATCGTGACCTGCCGTTGCGGCTGGCCGAATTCGGCTCGTGCCACCGGAACGAGCCATCCGGCGCCTTGCACGGGCTGATGCGGGTGCGCGCCTTTACCCAGGACGACGCCCATATCTTCTGCACCGAAGATCAGATCACGGACGAGACCCGGGCCTTCTGCGAATTGCTGCTCGGGGTCTATGCCGATTTCGGCTTCACGGATGTGGCGGTGAAGTTTTCCGACCGCCCGCCGGTGCGGGCGGGTTCTGACGCGGTCTGGGACAAGGCGGAAAGCGCCCTGAAGGTGGCGGCGCGGGCGGCTGGGCTTGATCCGATCCCCAATCCGGGCGAAGGCGCGTTCTATGGCCCGAAGCTCGAATTCGTGCTCCGCGACACCATCGGCCGCGATTGGCAGTGCGGGACTCTGCAGGTGGATTTCGTCCTGCCCGAGCGGCTGGATGCGTCCTATGTGGGCGAAGACGGCGCCAAGCACCGTCCGGTGATGCTGCATCGGGCCATCCTGGGCTCGTTCGAGCGCTTCATCGGCATCCTGGTCGAGCACTATGCGGGCCGATTCCCGCTCTGGCTTGCCCCGGTGCAGGTGGTGGTCGCCACGATCACCAACGATGCGGATGACTATGCATCCAGCGTTGCGGCCAAGCTGCGGGCGGCGGGCCTTCGGGCCGAACTCGACATCCGCAACGAAAAAATCGGCTACAAGGTGCGCGAGCACAGCCTTGCCAAGGTTCCCCTCATTCTCGCGCTCGGGAAGCGCGAGGCGGAGGACGGCACGGTCGCGCTGCGCCGGCTGGGATCGCAGGCCCAGGAATCCCTTGCGCTTGATGAGATGGTCGCTAGACTCACGCACGAGGCTCGGCCGCCGGCCTGATTCAAGGCCGATCCAGATTTTTGTGCTTTGCGATGCGGCCGAACCCGCGCAAGCCATTTCAGAAGGAGGTTGTTCATAGCTCGTCCGCCCATCGCGCCACCCAGCCAAAGCCGGGGGCCGCGCGTCAACGAAGAGATCCGGGTGGATTCGGTCCGCCTGATCGATCACGAAGGAAATCAGATCGGAGTGGTGCCCACTTTGCGGGCCCTCGAAATGGCGGAACAGGTGGGTCTCGACCTGGTCGAGGTTGCGCCTGAAGCCGATCCTCCCGTCTGCAAGATTCTCGATTACGGCAAGTACAAGTTCATTGCGCAGAAGAAAAAGGCCGAGGCGCGCAAGAAGCAAAAAGTCGTCGAGATCAAGGAAATCAAGATGCGCCCCAGCATCGACACCCACGACTACGAGGTGAAGATGCGCAACATCGTGAAATTCCTTGAGGACGGCGACAAGGTGAAGATCACGCTCCGCTTCCGGGGCCGCGAACTGGCCCACCAGGACATTGCCTATCGTCTGCTCGACCGGGTCCGCAGCGGGGTCGAGGCGATCGCCAAGATCGAATCATCGCCCCGCATGGAAGGCCGCCAGATGGTCATGGTGATTGCTCCGAAGTAGGACATCCCGAGCAGGAAAAAGGCCGATTCCGGGGCCGCCCGCCGCGGTTCGGTCCGATTCCCGGCCTCTTGCCAAGGGGGAGGCCGGCCGCTATAACCCAGCCTCTTTTGAGCGGGCCGGCGGGGCATGCCGTGTCTGCTCTCAAGCGATCCATTCAAGCGAGGACGCAAATGCCCAAGGCCAAGACAAAGAGCAGCGTGAAAAAGCGCTTCAAGGTCACCGGGACCGGTAAGGTCTTGATGGCGCACGCTTATAAGCGCCACAATCTGCGCAAGCGGTCACAGAAAATGAAGCGGACGAATCGCGGCACCAAGGCCCTCGAGGCGGGTGACGCGCGGATCGTCAAGGTCTTCATTCCCTATTCTCTGTGAGGTGAGCCATGGCGCGCACGAAGCGGGGCGTGACCACGCACGCCCGACACAAAAAGGTCCTTGGTCTTGCCAAGGGTTATCAGCGGCGCAATGCCAGCGCCTTCCGGGTCGCCATCGAAAAGGTCGAGAAGGGGCTGCAATATGCCTATCGCGACCGCCGGGTCCGGAAGCGCAATTTCCGCGCCCTTTGGATTCAGCGCATCAATGCCGGCGCGCGTGAGCATGGGCTTACCTATTCCCAGCTCATGAACGGCATCAAGCGCGCCGGGGTCGAGATTGACCGCAAGGTCCTGTCCGATCTGGCCGTGCACGAGCCAGGCGCGTTTCAAAGCCTGGTCGAGCAGGCCAAGGCGGCGCTCGGCCAGGCTGGTTGACACGCCGGACGGCCCCCGACTGCGGCCGCCGCAAGCGAAACGAGGGGCCCCTTTGGCGGCCCCTTTTTTCTTTGTCGGCAGGCGCCGGATCCCTGGGCCGCCCGATCGGAAGCAGCGAACCACTGACGCGGGAGTAGCAAGGTGACAACCGCAAGCCATATCAAAGACGCCATGGGGGCGTTGCGCGCCGAGATCGAGACCGCAATCGCGACCGCCGCCACGCTCGACTCGATCGAGGACATCCGGGTGCGCGAACTGGGCCGCAAGGGGCGCATCACCCAGGAAATGAAGGCCCTGGGCAGCCTTGATCCGGACGCGCGCCGCCTGGCCGGCCAGTCGCTCAACGCCCTCAAGGATGCGATCGGCGCCGCGCTCGATGCACGGAAGCAGGCGCTTGAGAACGCCGCGCTCGATGCGCGTCTTGCCGCCGAACGGATCGACGTGACCTTGCCCGTGCGGCCCGAGCGACTGGGCCATGTCCATCCGATCAGCCAGACCATCGACGAGGTTGTCGCCATCTTCGGCGAGATGGGCTTCCGCGTCGCCGAGGGGGGCGACATCGAGGACGACTTCCACAATTTCACCGCCCTCAACATTCCGCCCGAGCATCCGGCCCGCCAGATGCACGACACCTTTTATCTGCGGGAAAAGAGCGATGGCTCGCGCATGCTGTTGCGCACCCATACCTCGCCGGTCCAGGTGCGCACCATGCAGGCGACCCGGCCGCCGCTCCGCATCATCGCGCCGGGCCGCACGTACCGCTGCGATTCCGACATGACCCATACGCCGATGTTCCATCAGGTGGAAGGCCTGGTGATCGACAAGTCAAGCCATATGGGCCATCTCAAGGGCTGCCTTGCCGAATTCTGCCGCACCTATTTCGAAACCGAGGTGCCGGTGCGTTTCCGACCAAGCTTCTTTCCGTTCACCGAGCCGTCGGCCGAAATGGACATCGGCTGCTCGCGCAGGGGTGGCGAAATCAAGATCGGCGCCGGTGACGACTGGCTCGAGATCCTGGGCTGCGGCATGGTGCACCCGAAGGTGCTGGCGCATTGCGGCGTCGATCCCAACGAATGGCAGGGCTTCGCCTTCGGCATGGGGATCGAGCGCATTGCCATGTTGAAATATGGCATTCCCGATCTGCGGACCTTCTTCGATGCCGACCTGCGCTGGCTCCGGCATTTCGGCTTCGCGCCGCTCGATATTCCCTCGCTGGTGATGGGGGCCGCCCGATGAAGTTCACGCTGGCCTGGCTGAAAGAGCATCTCGAAACCGCGCATCCGCTGGCCGAGATCACCGACGGCCTGACACGTCTTGGCCTCGAGCTTGAATCGGTCAGCGATCGCGCCGCCCTGCTTGCGCCCTTTACCGTCGCCAAGGTGGTGGATTGCATCCCGCATCCGAATGCGGAAAAGCTCAGGCTCTGTACGGTCGACACGGGGCGCGAGCATCTTCAGGTCGTGTGCGGGGCGCCCAATGCGCGGGCCGGCATCAAGGTCGTGCTGGCACGGCCTGGCACGACGATCCCGGCGACCGGTGACGTGCTGCGCACCGCCAAGATCCGTGGCGTCGAAAGCAACGGCATGCTGTGTTCGGCGCGCGAGCTTGGCCTGGGCGACGATCATGACGGCATCATCGAGCTGCCGGCCAACGCCGAGATCGGCGGACCCTTTGCCGCGGCGCTTGGTCTTGACGATCCGATGATCGATGCTCTCCGTCACCCCCAACCGTCCTGATCGCCTGGGCGTTCGTGGCATCGCCCGTGATCTTGCGGCGGCCGGTTTCGGCCGCTTGAAGCCGCACAAGCCCGAACCGGTGCCGGGCCATTTCGAAAGCCCGGTCAGGGTGCGATTTGCGTTTCCGCCCTCCCATGCCGAAAAGGCGTGTTCCCCTGTTTGTCGGGCGCGAGATCCGCGGCTTCGCAATGTCGAAAGCCCGGAATGGCTGAAGCGGCGGCTGACCGCCATCGGGCTCCGGCCCATATCGGCGCTGGTCGACATCACCAATTTCTTCACGCTCGATCTTGGCCGGCCGCTGCATGTCTTCGATGCGGACACGATCGCGGGTGGCCCGACCGTCCGGCTGGCGCGCGCGGGCGAAACGCTGCGGGCCCTGAACGGCAAGGACTATACGCTCGATGACGAGGTCTGCGCGATCGCTGATGACGACGGCGTTCTGTCGCTGGGTGGCGTGATGGGGGGCGAATCCTCGGGCGTGACCGACGGCACCACCCGCGTCTTCGTCGAATCGGCCCTGTTCGATCCCCTGCGCACCGCGGCGACCGGCCGGCGGCTGGGTATCGAAAGCGATGCCCGCTACCGTTTCGAGCGCGGCGTCGATCCCGCCTCGGCGGTTTCGGGCATGGAGGCGGCGACCGCCATGATTCTCGACCTGTGCGGCGGCACGCCCAGCCACCTGGTCCTTACCGGCGCCGAGCCGGTCTGGCAGAAAGAGATCGTCTTGCGTGCGGCCCGTGTTCACGGGCTGGGCGGGCTTGACCTGCCGGAAGACCGGATCCGGCATATTCTTGGCGCTCTGGGCTTCCCGAGCAGCGTCGACGGTGCGGCGATGCGGGTCCGGGTGCCATCCTGGCGGCCTGACATCGAAGGCGAAGCCGATCTGGTCGAAGAGGTGATCCGCATCGCCGGCTACGACAAGGTGCCGGCGATTGCCCTGCAGCGGCCGACCAATCTGCCCGAGCCGGCGCTCGATCCGGCCCAGCGGCGGGCGGGCCTTGTGCGTCGCGCCCTGGCCGGCCGCGGGATCGAGGATTGCATCACCTGGTCGTTCCTGTCGTCCCGTGTCGCGCCGCTGTTCGGCGGCGGGCACGCGGATCTGGTGCTGGTCAACCCGATCAGCGCCGATCTTGATGTGATGCGGCCTTCCATCCTGCCCAACCTGATCGCGGCGGCGGGGCGCAACGCGGCGCGCGGCCAGGCCGATTGCGCCCTGTTCGAGATCGGCCCGCAATTCGCCGATGACACCCGCAAGGGCCAGACCCTGGTTGCCGCCGGGATCCGCGCGGGTCGCACCGGAAGCGCCACTGGGCCGAGCTGGTCGCGCAACCGCGCGGCGCGGCCCGTCGATGCCTTCGACGCCAAGGCCGATGCCTTGGCGGCCTTGGCGGCGGCGAATGCGCCGGTCGACAAGATCGCGGCCGAGCCGGTGGCCCCGCTTGGTATCACCCGGGCCGTTCGGGGTCGCTCAAGCTTGGTCCGCAGCGGTGCTGGCGATGGCCTGGTGCAGGGTCTATCCGCGCGTCCTTGATGCGCTGGGCGTTTCGGGCCTGGTGGTCGGCTTCGAGGTTCATCTTGACCGGGTGCCGCTGCCCAAGGCCAAGGCATCGCGGGCGCGGCCATCCTTCCGTCCGCCGGCCTTCCAGCCGGTCGAGCGCGACTTCGCCTTTGTCGTGCCCGCCGATCTGGCCGCCGAGGCGGTGCTGAAGGCGGCACGCAATGCCGACAAGGCCCTTGTTGCCGATGCGCAGGTGTTCGATGTCTATCAGGGCGCGGGCATTGCAGACGGCAAGAAGTCCGTTGCCCTGAGCGTGACCCTGCAGCCGGTCGAGCGCACCTTGACCGATGCCGACATCGAGGCGGTTGCACAAAAGATCGTCAAGGCGGTCAGCCAGGCCACCGGCGCCGTGTTGAGACAGTAACAGGAACCGAAGCGCCGCACCCATGACCGATCTTTCCCACATCCGGAATTTCTCGATCATCGCTCATATCGATAGCGGCAAGTCGACCCTTGCCGATCGGCTGATCCAGATGTGCGGCGGGGTGTCCGAGCGGAGTTCCGCGACCAGATGCTCGATCCCATGGATATCGAGCGCGAGCGCGGCATTACCATCAAGGCCCAGACGGTCCGCCTGGTCTACAAGGCGCGCAACGGTGAAACCGATCAGTTGAACCTGATGGATACGCCGGGCCATGTCGATTTCGCCTATGAGGTGAGCCGCTCGCTTGCCGCCTGCGAGGGCTCGCTCCTTGTTGTCGATGCCAGCCAGGGGGTCGAAGCGCAGACCCTTGCCAATGTGTATCAGGCCATCGATGCCAATCACGAGATCGTGCCGGTCCTGAACAAGGTTGACCTGCCCGCCGCCGAGCCCGAGCGCGTGCGGGCCCAGATCGAAGAGGTGATCGGCCTTGACGCGTCAAACGCGATCCCGATCTCGGCCAAGACCGGGCTTGGTGTTCCCGACGTGCTGGAAGCATTGGTCGAACGGTTGCCGGCACCCACCGGCAATGCCGAAGCGCCGCTCAAGGCCTTGCTGGTCGATAGCTGGTACGATTCCTATATCGGCGTCGTCGTGCTGGTCCGCGTCAAGGATGGCCGTCTGAAAAAGGGGCTGAAGATCCGCATGATGTCGACCGGCGCCGAGCACGTGGTGGACCGGGTTGGCGTGTTCACCCCAAAGCCGAAGGACGTGGACGACCTGGGGCCCGGCGAAATGGGCTTCATCACCGCGGCCATCAAGACCATTTCCGATACCAAGGTGGGCGACACCCTGACCAGCGCGCTGCGGCCGGCGACCGAACCGCTGCCCGGATTCAAGCCCAGCATCCCGGTGGTGTTCTGCGGCCTTTATCCGGCCGAAGCGGCGGATTACGAGCGGCTGCGCGAATCGCTTGCCAAGCTTGCGCTCAACGATGCGAGCTTCCAGTTCGTGCCGGAAACCTCGGCGGCGCTTGGCTTCGGCTTCCGCTGCGGCTTTCTGGGCCTTCTCCATCTTGAAATCATCCAGGAACGACTCGAGCGCGAATTCGATCTTGATCTGGTGACCACGGCGCCCAGCGTCGTCTATCGGGTCTTCCTCACCAATGGCGAGATGGTCGAGGTCCACAACCCCGCCGACATGCCTGATACCGGGCGGATCGCACGGATCGAAGAGCCCTGGATCAAGGCGACGATCCTGGTCCCTGACACCTATCTGGGCCCGGTCCTGCAGCTTTGCACCGAGCGGCGCGGGGTGCAGCAGGATCTGACCTATGCGGGCAACCGGGCGATGGCAACCTATCGCCTGCCGCTCAACGAGGTTGTGTTCGATTTCTACGATCGGCTGAAGTCGGTGAGCCGCGGCTATGCGAGCTTCGACTACCAGCGCGATGGCTATGAGGAAGGCGCACTGGTCAAGCTTCAGATCCTGGTCAATGCGGAACCAGTGGATGCCCTTTCGATCATCGTTCATCGCGACCATGCCGAAAGCCGGGGCCGCGCGCTTTGCATGCGGCTGAAGGAACTGATCCCGCGCCAGCTGTTCAAGATTGCCATCCAGGCCGCCATCGGCAGCCGGGTGATCGCCCGCGAAACCATCAGCGCGCTCAGGAAGGACGTTCTGGCGAAATGCTATGGCGGCGACATCTCGCGCAAGCGCAAGCTGCTTGAGAAGCAGAAGCGCGGCAAGAAGCGCATGCGGCAGGTGGGCAATGTGGAAATTCCGCAGTCCGCCTTCATCGCCGCTCTCAAGATGAGCGATTCGAAGTAGCGTCGTTCAGGACCGGAAGCGGCCGCGGCGCTCGCGCCGGCGGCGGCAAAACACGACCAGGGCAAGTCCCGGCAGCCCCAGGACGGCCGCGGCTGGTCCGCTTAAGATGGTGGCGATGACCGGGTCCCACAGCCACGGGGCGATGATGCGCTGGATGACCGCCTGGGCGCCGTTCAGGCTGGCGCGGTCGATCCGGTACCAAAGCTCGCCGGCGGACATGATGTTCCACTCGCCCAGCGTCGCAAAGTCGAACGCTTCGGCGGCAACAACAACCAGTGCTGCCAGGATGAGCAGATAACCGATTACGCGGCCCAGCAACGACATCGGCAAGCCCCCGTAAAGCCCCCGCGAACCTGGCGCGGCCGGTTAGCGCCAGGGCAAAAACAAAGCTTAACGGAAAATTCCCCCGGGTTCAGCCCCAAATCCTGGCTTCACCCGAGAGAATTTTCGGCGGGACAAAGGGCTTAGCCGCCATAAAAGACGGTAGCGCCGAGATCCTTCATCTCAAGAATGGCGGCATCCGGCCGGCCGTCCGGCATTTTGTGCACGGCCGCATTGACCACCTCGCCAACGATAATGTGGTGATCGCCCATCTCGACCACCTGGGCAAGCTTGCATTCCACCGCCGCGATCGCATTCGTCAGGATTGGCGAACCGGTGCTGCTCGCCCGAAAGGGCTCGCCCGAGATCTTGTCTCCATCCAGCTTCGCCGGCTTGAAAAAGGCAAAGGCGGCCCCCTGCTGGCCCTTGCCCAGCATGTTGAGAACGAAATGGCCGGCCTGGCGCAGGGTCCCATAGGCGCCGGAATCGGTCTTGACGCCGATTGCCACCAGGGGCGGCTTGAACGCGGTCTGGGTCACCCAATTCACGGTGGCCGCCGCCACGGTTCCATCCGGGGCGCGCGCGGTCAGGATATAGATGCCGTAAGGAATCATGCGAAGGGCAGTTTTCTTGGCGGCTTCGTCCACTGGTGTCTCCTTGGAAATGCAGGCAAAGGCCATCGGCCGGATACGAGGTCGAAAATGCTACACCCCGGCGGGCGACAGGCGCCAGCATCTCGCCGCGGGTGGGCGGGGTTTTCGTCCCCGGGGCGATGGTGTAAGACTGCCGCCGCCCCAGGGAGGAAGAGCAGGGGAGGGATGGCCGAGTGGCTTAAGGCGCACGCTTGGAAAGCGTGTGTACGGGCAACCGTACCGTGGGTTCGAATCCCACTCCCTCCGCCACTTCACCTGCACAAACTGACGCCGTAGCCGCCGGCGCGGACGCTATGCCCCGAAAATTTCCCGCTCTACTTCGTATAGCCGGTCGCCGTGGTCGCGCCGGCCCCAGCGGCGCGCCAGCACGCGCTGGCCCCCGATAGCGAGCGCCGTCGACAGAGCTTCCAGCACCACCGTGCGATGGGCCACCTTCCAGGCGCCGCCGCGCCGCTCGAAACGGTCCACGTAGCGCCCCCAGGCTTCGCGTGCCAGCGCATCGCCAGCACCGGCACCAGCACCAGCCGCGTCGCCTGGCTTGGCTGGATTGAGACGCCTGCTGACGAAGTAGGTCTCGACCAGAGCCACGTCCGGACCGGCGAATTCGATCAGCGTCTGTCCGAGAAAGTGCATGGAGTTGTCAAGGCCCGCGAAGCGCTGGTCCAGCCACGCGATGAACCCGTCGATGTCGCCTTTGTAGTCGCCGTGCTCGTCGAACGCATCCGGGTGGTAGGCGGTCCGCACGAGATCCCAGTCACCCCGGTCCACGCCGCGCGCATACCGACACAATGCATCGCGGATCTGCTGTTCATCAATCAACCGGCGCAGCGCCTGCGCGTCGTCCAGCGAAGCGTCCAGATTCATCGTCGTCCTCCAAGGGCTCTCGTCACGAAGGGGCGGTGAGCCCGCGCCGCAATAGATCCGTCAGGTCGTGCACGGGGCAAGCGGGATCCAGGTCGTCAAGCAGCGCGAACAGGCGTTGCGCGGTCGTCTCGCCAAGCACGCTGAACGTCAGTTCGTTCAGCTTGGCCTGGTGCTGCGCCGGCGTGAAGGGGTGACCCGGCATGCCCAGGGCATGCTCGACAAAGATCTGCTCGCTGCTGCCGTCGCGGTAGAGCACATTGACGTCGGCGACGAAGTTGCGGGGAAAGCGCTCGTCAAGCTCGGGGGCGTGCTGCAATCGGATGCGGCGCGCCCACTGTACCACCTCGCCGTCTGCCGGCAGGCGCAGCCGCCCGGCCAGGAAGTCCATATGGGTCGCATAGCCGTTGCCGATACCCGTTGCGGCCAACGCCATCTGCAGCTGGAGCGAGAACTGCAACTCCTCGATGGTCGCCGGGCCGTTCTGCGCCACTTCGGGCAAAGCGGCAAGATTGGCGGTCATCGCCTGGACCTTGGCCTCGACAGCGGCGACCTCGGATGCCCGCGGCCGGACCCGCTGCATCGCGTCGATATAGGGGTGGTGGGCGCCGCAGCAGCAATACGCCTTGAACCACGCCTGCCTGAGCAGCAACGGCGTGTCGATGTCGAATGCCGCGATGGCGTTTGCCTCCACGGCCCGTCCGATGAATGTGCGGTAGAAGCCCTTCTTGCCAGTCAGCCACAGGCGTGGCCCCGTAATGCCGCCACGGGCCAGTTCCGCCGATGCAATGCCGTTGCGCGCGGCGATGCCCGCATGGACCCGTTTGATCGAGCCTCCCGTCGCGGTGTATTCGGTGGTGCCGCAGGCATGGCTGAGCGCAATGGCCAGCGCGTTCAGGGTCGTGTTCAAGTCGAAGCCATGCAGCTTCGCAGCAACCGCGGCCGCGCCAAAATGCGCCAGCACCGAATGTGGATGCCAGCCGCGGTTGACGAGATCCGGCGAACCCAGGCGGCCGATCCGCACATAGGTCTCGTAGCCCGTCATCATGGCCTCGACCACCTGGCCCAGCGTGGCGCCCAGTTCCTCGCCCACGGCCAGCGCCACCGGCACCACGCAGCAGCCGGGATGGCCGTTGCCGGCCACGTCGTCATACTCAAATCCGCCCCCGTATACCGCGTTCAAGTAGGCCGCATCGCCGCTGTCCATGCGTCCCGGTTCGGCTACGACGCTTGCCTGGCCGGGCCGTGGCTTGCGCAGGCAGCGGCGCACATCGCGCGACCAGGGCAATTGCGACGCCCCGACCTGCACGGCGATCTGATCCTTGAGCAGGGTCTTGGCTGCGCGCAGATCCTCGGCGTTCACGCGCGCCAAGCTGAAGGCACGCACGTACTCGGCGGCCACGCGTTCGAGCGATCCGTCCGGAGTGTTCGGGGGCAGGGTCGTCATGGTGCGGCGCAGTATGCGGGGCTGCGCGCAGCCCGCACAAGACAACATTTTGGCCTTCCGCTATCGAACATTCGATTTTCCCATTGAACGGCCGGGTCCCGCCTTCCTAAGCTGTCCGTTTATCGAGTACCGGTCAATCGACAAAGGGGCCACAATGAAGTTCGGAATTGCCACCTACGGTTTCCGCCCTGACGACATCGTTCCGCTTGCCCGGCACGCGGACGAACTGGGGTTCGACGGCATCTGGCTGGGTGAACACATTCTGGAGCCGCGCGAGTTCCAGTCGATCCATCCCCACGACGAAGGCAAGGCCCGCGTGCCCGTCCATACGCGCGCCCGCACGATGTACGACATGTGGACAATGGTGGGCGGCATCCTGGGTGCCACCCGCCGGTTGACGGTTACCACTGGCATTCTCCTGCTTCCCCTCCGCCACCCGGTCGCAACGGCGCGTGCGGCGATCACGGCGCAGCAGATCGCCGGTGGCCGCTTCCGCCTGGGGCTCGGCACCGGCTGGTGGAAAGAGGAGGCCGAGAACCTGGGCGTGCCCTTCGAGGAGCGGAACAAGCGCTACAACGAAACACTGTCGGTGCTGCCGCGGCTGTTCAATGCGGAATGGGTCAGCAATCCCGGTCCGTACTATCCGTTCCAGACGCTGCGCGTCACCGAAGAACCGGTGCGTGTCCCGCTGGTCTTTGGCGGTACCGGTCCGAAAACGCTCGACCGCACCGCGCGCATGGGCGATGGGTGGTACGGGCCCATGGTCCGCCCGGAGGACGCCATAGCGCTGAAGAGCAAGATCGCGCAGCGCAGGGCCGAACTGGGGCTGAAGACGGCCTTTTCCTACCAGGCGCGCATCTGGGGTGAGCCCGAGATCCGGGGCATGCAGGCGTACATCGACGCGGGATTCGACACCGCGGTGGTGCCCTGCGAAACCTTCCAGGGCGATCTTGCTTTCGACATGACCTTGGACCAGAAGCTGCGCCGGCTGGAACAGATCGCAACCAACCTTCACATCGGCCGCTGAGACATGGCGCCCCCCGCGGTCGACGGCGCGCTGACAGCGGCGGGACATGAGGTTGAGGTAGTTTCAGCTTTCGCGTGCCGCGCCCATCAGAATCGGGTGGGCCAGATGCAACGGCACCTGGGCAAGAAGATCCGGGAAGGCAAGATCCTGAGGGCGACGCGGGATGTCGCCATCGGTTCAAAAAAACACCTGCTGCTGCCGCGGTCATGCCCATCAGGTCGGCGTGGCGATGCGGCAGGCCGGGGCTGACCGATGGCGCGCAAACAGTTCAGCATCGTCATGCAGGACAATGACCCCTGCCTTGGCTGGGCCGAGAAGGTCGCCCTGCTCGAGACCTTGGGCTATGACGCGGCCTGGTTGACCGACTCACAGCTGCTCCGGCGCGAGATCTATGTCTGCCTTGCAGCCTGCGTGCTGCGCACGACGCGGATCAAGCTAGGTACCAGCGTCACCTCGCCGGTAACCCGGCATGTGAGCGTCTCTGCCAGTGCGATTGCGAGCCTCGAGGAGATGTCGAATGGCCGCATACTGATCGGCATCGGCACCGGGAACAGTGCCGTGCGGCCGATGGGCCTCAAGCCCGCGACGTTGGCTGCCCTCGAGGCCTATGTCGTGACGCTGAAGAGGATGCTCAGCGCCGAGTCGGTGCCTTTCGAGAATGGAAGATCTGCGCGGCTTACCTGGCTTGCCGGGCCAGCGAAGACGCCTCTCTATATTGCGGCGACTGGGCCCAAGGCGACAAAGGCGGCGGCCCGGGTGGCGGACGGCGTCATCCTCTATCAGGGTCTTACCCCCGACGCGATCGCCAACGGTCTTAGGCTCGTGCGTGAAGGTGCGCTGGAGGCGGGCCGCGACCCGAAATCGATCGACGTCATGCTCTGGGCCTGCCTCGGCATCAGCCACGATCGTGAGGAAGCGCGCCGTCATGTGCGCGGCCGTGTCGCTTCGGTTCTCAATTTCTCTAATATCGATCTGTTCCAGGGCGAAGAACGAGAGATCGTCAGCCGCATCAAGCAGGCCTATGCCTACACCGAGCATCTCTCGCCCGATCCGCGCCATGCCGCCCTGGTACCGGACGGCATCCTCGACAAATACGCCCTCGCCGGCACGCCGGACGAGATTCTGCGGCGGGTGAGGATGCTGTCCGCCATCCCCGAGGTGAGCCAGATCATTCTCCTTCCCCAGGCGACGGATGAACAGACGCAGCCCTTCGACCAGATCGCCCGGCTATTTGCGACCGAGGTGATGGACCGCCTCTGACAGGGCCGGGTTCCGTGAGGCCCTTGGGTCCTTCGCCAGGTTCGTGGTGAGGACTGTCAAAGGAAATGGAGTGAGGGAAGGCTCCACATGCGGTGTGTCCGGCTTTCGCATGTTCGTGAGGATCAACGGCGAGATACGTTCCCTCTGGCGGCCCTCTGGCGGGCCGTGGATCACGCGTGACAAGGTTCTGGAAGCGTTGCAGCTTGCCGCCTGCGGGCTCGAAGGGTACGTTCTGGGCGCCTGCGCCCAGTTCGCCCCGGCACGCCTTCCGAGCGAAACGCCAAGCGCTGATCGGCCATGCCTAGGAGATCCCGATGCATCTTGAGAAGAACCAGGGACATTCCAGCCCGCAATCTGGCGGACAAGGGGACCCTGCCGCTGGCGACGTCTGGGACGCCCAGCATGACGTGCTCGTGTTCGGAACGGGGTGCGGTGGCATGGCGGCCGCCTTGTTCGCGGCGAAAAAATCGCTCGACGTGCTGTTGTGCGAGAAATCATCGCAGGTCGGCGGCACCACCACCAGCTCGGGCGGCGTCCTCTGGATTCCCGGCTCCGCCGAGGCGCAGGCAGCGGGCGTGCAGGACTCGCCCGAACGCGTGAAGGAGTACCTCCGCCACAAGATTCGAAACCACTATTCTGCCGACCTTGTCGATGCCTATGTCGAATCGGCACCGCGCGCGGCAGCCGAGATTCAGCAGGGCACCGAGGTTCGACTGAAGCTGATGCCGGGCATGTCGGACTATCAGGCCTCGCTGCCGGGCGGCATGGCTTCCGGTCGCTCGCTCGAACCCGAGCGGTTCGATGGCCGCCGCCTTGGCGATGACTTCGAGCTTGTGCGCCCGCCGATCGCGCAGCTTTTGCTGCTCGGCGGGCTCTACATCGACAAGCGCAGGGTCGACGAGTTCCTGAACCCGTTTGCCTCGCCGGCCCGCTTCGCAAGCGTGGTTGGCACGCTTGTGCGCTATGGCATGGATCGCCTGCGCTACAGCCGCGGCACCGACATCGGCGCCGGCAATGCGCTGGTCGCCTCGATGCTGCTGAGCCTGCGGCAGCGGCAGGTTCCGGTCTGGGTCGATTCACCGCTCGTGTCGCTGGTGGGCGATGCGCACGCGGGCATCCGCGGCGCGGTCATTCGACGCGACGGGCGCCTGTTGCGGGTGCGCGCGCGGCACGGGGTCGTGCTGGCCACTGGCGGCTTTCCACGCAATAGCGCGTTGTGCCAGGAACTGGCTCCGGATTTTCCGCATGACCAAAGTATTGCCTACGAAGGCAACGAGGGCGATTCGCTGATCGAGGCGCGGCGGCTTGGGGCTGCCGTAGACACAGAGCTTGCGGAGCCGTGCTTCTGGACTCCCACCTCGAAGGTGAAGCGGCCGGATGGCTCAATGCAGACCACCCTTTATGGCTATCTCGATCGTGGCCGGCCGGGGATGATCGCGGTCGACGCGTCGGGCCGCCGCTTCGTCAACGAATCGAACTCGTACCATGACATCGTGGTGGCGATATTCGAGCGCGGCGTGGAACAGAATGGTCCCTTCCACTTCGTGTGTGATCGGCGTTTCGTCTGGCGTCGCGGCCTTGGGATGATCCGCCCGTTCCGGCCCTCGCTCGCCCGGTATGTGAAGAACGGCTACATTGTCCAGGGGAGCACGCTGCGTGAATTGGCCGGGCGCATCGGCGTTGACCCCGATGCGCTCGAGCAGACGGTCGCGCGGCACAACGGTTTCTGCAAGACCGGCGTCGACCTCGACTTCGGCAAGGGTTCGGATCCCTACAACCGCCAGTTCGGCGACCCGCGGGTTGCCAAGCCCAACCCCAACCTCGCGCCGATCGAGCACGGCCCCTTCTTCGCGCTGCGCATCTTTCCGGCCAGCCTTGGCACCACCGTGGGTCTGAAAACCACGGCCGATGCCCAGGTGGTGGCCGCCACCGGATCGCCAATTCCGGGTCTCTATGCCTGTGGCAACGACATGGGCAACGTGTTCCGCGGCTACTACCCTGGCGGCGGCGCGACGCTGGGGCCGGGCCTGGTGTTCGCCTACCGTGCTGTCGATCACATCGCTGCTCAAACCACGGTCCCGCCGGCCCGGTCAAACAAAGCCCCATCATCACCAGTGTCGTAAGTGGCGGCATGCCTGTGGATGGGCGCGCCATCGCGGACCAGGCCACGCGGTTGTGGTTCTAAAACCGCCAAAGGCCGTGCTAGAGTTATTAACAGGGCCTGTGGCAAGCAAGAACAACCTGACAGGCCGTCGGATCGAAGAAGGGGAAATCCATGAAGCTTGGTGTCGTGTTCCCACAGGACGAGATCGGCGCCGACCCGATCGCCATTCGAGATTATGTCCAAGCGGTCGAAGAGATGGGGTTTGACCATTTTCTGACCTTCGACCACGTGCTGGGCGCTAATTCCGCCACCTATGATTTCGAGCGTCTGAAGGGCCCGTATCGCGAAAACCACTTTTTCCACGAACCATTCGTGCTGTTCGGCTATCTGGCCGCCATCACCAAGCGGCTTGAACTTGGCACCGCGGTGCTGGTCCTGACCCAGCGCCAGACCGCCCTGGTCGCCAAGCAGGCGGCCGAGGTGGATGTGCTGTCGGGCGGTCGGATGCGGCTTGGCGTCGGTATCGGCTGGAACTGGGTCGAATACGAGGCGCTGGGTGTTCCGTTCAACGACCGCGGCGCCCGCCTGGAAGAACAAGTAAGGCTGCTGCGCGAGCTGTGGACGAAGCCGCTCATCACCTTCAAGGGCCAGTTCCATTCGGTGCCGGATGCGGGCCTCAACCCGCTGCCCCAACGGCGTCCGATCCCGATCTGGTTCGGCGGCATGGCGGAAGCCGTCATCCGCCGGGTCGGCACCATCGGCGATGGCTGGTACCCGCAATTCCCAAGCCTTGACCCGCTTATGTCGAAAAGCCTGCCACGCCGCCATGAAGAGCCAAAGGCCATGGTCGAACGGATGTGGGATTACGCCCGCAAGGCCGGCCGTGACCCGAAATCGATCGGTATCCAGGGCCGCCTGGTCTATGGCAATTCGACCCCCGACGACTGGCACCGGACCATGCAGCTATGGCGGACCGAGCTTGGTGCCACCCATGTTTCCGTCATGACCATGCGCGCCGGTCTCAAGGTGGTGTCCGCGCATATCGCCGCCACCAAGCGCATCAAGGATTCGCTCTGACGCCGATTGGATTGAGCAAGGGCAGCCTGTCCGCCCTGGCCCGAATTGAATTGCAAGCGGCTCAGCCACCAGCCGTTCAGTCACGCACTATTCAGTCATTGGGCATCATGATGTCGAGCATCATCAGTGGGGCGCGGGCGCAACCCTGCCAGATCACGCCATGAGCCGCTTCGCGAACAGCACGGTCGTTGTGACCGGGGGTGGAAGCGGGATCGGCGCGGCGGTTGTCCGGGCGTTCATCGCCGAGGGGGCGAGTGTCCTTGCCGCCGATGCCGATGAAGCGGCGGTCAAGCGGGTGGTGGCCGAGCTTGATGTGGGGCATCGTGCCCAGGCAGTCGCCCTTGACGTGACGGATCGGGCGGGCGTGGAAGGTGTTATCGCCGGCGCGGTGGCACGCTTCGGCAGGCTCGATGTCTTGGTGAACAGCGCCGGGATCCGCGAAATCACGCCAGTGCTCGACCTTGACCCGACAGTTTGGCATCGGGTGATTGGCGTCAATCTCGACGGCACGTTTCATGTCTCGCAAGTCTTTGCGCGCGCCGCCAGGGCGGCGGGGACGCCGGCGTCGATCGTGAATATCGCGTCCGCGGTAGGCCTGATAGGCGCGCTGAACCGGGCCGCCTATGTTGCGTCGAAACATGCCGTCGTCGGCCTGACCCGCGCGATGGCGATGGACCTCGGCCGCCATGGCATCCGGGTCAATGCGGTGGCGCCCGGGGTGGTCCGCACGCCGATGACGGAAAGCTATTTCGATGATCCGAAGCGCGTTCGCCGCCTGCAGGCCGCCCATCCCCTGGGCCGCGAAGCCACCCCCGAAGAGGTCGCATCGGTGGTCGTGTTCCTGGCATCATCCGGGGCAAGCTTTGTCACCGGTGCGATTGTCCCGGTGGACGGCGGCTATGGCGCCGGCAAGACCTGATGGTCCGGGTGCGGCCGGGCGGCGGCGGAAATCCCAAAGTGGGCGGAAATTCCAGAATCGTTGACCCTGAATGGAGAAACAAGGATGGACAAGCTTGCGCGATTGGTCGCCAGAGCCGAGATCGAGGATGCACTATGCCGGTATTCCAGGGGCGTCGATCGGCGTGACTGGCCGGCCGTCAAGGCGTGCTATCACGACGATGCGTTCGATCAGCATGGCGATTACAGCGGCGATGTCGATGGCTTCATCGCATGGGTCAGCGTGCGGCATGCGCATGTCCCGTTCTCGGCCCATTTCCTGGGCAATTGCCTGATCGAGTTCGTGGATGATACGACGGCCATCGTCGAGACCTATTTCCACGCGATGCGGCGCAACCCTGCCAGGCCGAAGGCGGCCGGCGCGGCGCCATCGGCCGGCGCGGAAGGGACCGATGTCGACATGATCGGCCGATACCTGGATCGCTTCGAGCTGAGGAACGGCAACTGGCGCATCGCGAAAAGAATGGTCGTCTCTGATGCCGCGCGCGCGCGTTCGTGCCCGAACGTTGACATGAAAGGGGCATCGTCGGTCGGCACCCGCGACCGTTCGGATCCGCTTTATGCGTGGCGGGCAGAGGCCGGGCTCTGAAGCCAAGGCATTGGGCCGGCGGTCAAAAGACCGGCCGCAGGTGACCGCGACGGCGCGACAGGATCAGGGTGCCGATGATCGCCAAATTGCCGATATTGGCAAGCGTGCCTGCCAGGTAGGCATGGTCGTAGGTGCCGGTCAGGTCGAAGATGGCGCCGGCCAGCCAGCCACCGGTTGCCATGCCGAACGACCCGAACAGGACAAGCAGGCCTGTGCGCCGTCCCAGTTCGCTGGCCGGCAGGTACTCGCGCAGGGTCAGGGAATAGCACGGCATCAGGCCGCCATAGCCGATCCCGAAGACGATCCCCACCACATAAAGCGCGGGCAGGGTATGGAACAGCGAAAGCGAAAAGATGCCGATCGCCTGAACCAGCGAGAAGATGCCCAGGGCGCCGAGCCCGCCAAATTGTGAACTCAGCAGGCCGATCAGCACCGCCCGGCTTGCCGTGGCGGCAATCAGGATGACGGAAAGCACCTGCGCGCCGTCGGCAAAGCTGTAGCCAAGGTCGGTCACGGTCGCCACCGTATGGGCGATCGGCATCGACATTGAAATGCAGCAGCCGACAATGGCGATGCAGAGCGTGATCTGCAAGGCGGCCGGCGATAGCCCGGGATGGGCCCCCGCCGCTGGCGCCAGCCGTGTTTGGCCCCGCGCCGCCTGGCCCCGCGCCGCTTGGGTTGCGTCCGCGGCGGGGGCGGGATCGGGGGCCTTTCTTCGGATGATCCAGCTGACCGGCAGCATGACAAGCAGCGCGAAGGTCCCATAGATCAGGAACGTCTCGCGCCAGCCCCGATCCTCGATCATCCAGCGAAAGACCGGGGGCCAGATCACGCCGGCGGTCGACTGGCCGGCGGCGACGATCCCAAGCGCAAGGCCCCGGCCGCGATCGAACCAGCGGGCGGTGTTGGCGATCATCGGGCCGTAAAGCGTGGCGGTGCCGCAAAAGCCCATCATGACCGCATAGATCAGATAAAGCTGCCAGGCCTCATTGATCTGGCTTGAGAGCAGGGCGCCCAAGCCGATCATGACCGCACCCAGCATGGCCGGGCCGCCAATCCCGCTGCGGTCGAGCCAGAACCCCATCGCCACGCCACCAAGGGCGCCGCCGATGTAGTTGGCCGCATAGGCGGTTGACGGGACCGAGCGCGGCCAGCCGAACTCGACCGCGATGACCTTGAGCCCCGTGACAAGAAGATAGATGGCGCCGGTTCCAACCACCAGTATGACAACCGATCCCGCCACCAGAATGAATCGATAGTGGCGTTCGTACCAATCACTGAACGACATGAGAATGGATGTCCTGCGCGGCCCAAGGGTTGTGAAATATCAGGGGTTGCGGAATATATTGAATGGGGCTGTGGATGTCAGCCGTGATAACGGCTTGCCAAAGACGCGTGATCGAAGACGCGCTGTCAGGCTACCTGGCCGGCGCACCAGCCCGACGACCACGCCCATTGGAAATTGTAGCCGCCAAGCCATCCCGTTACGTCCACCACTTCGCCGATGAAATAGAGCCCCGGCACGGCCTTGGCGGCCATCGTTCTGGAATCGAGATGCTTGGTGTCGACCCCGCCAAGCGTGACCTCGGCGGTGCGATAGCCCTCGCTGCCCGCCGGGCACACCCGCCAGCCATTCACGCTTTCGCCAAGCTTGCCAAGGCGCAGGTCCGACATGTCGGCCAGCATGCCGGTGGCCATGCCATGGTCCTCGGCGATCTGCCGCGCCAGGCGTTTCGGCAGGTACTGGCCAAGTGCGGTTGCCACCGACTGCCGGCCGCCGGTCTTGCGGATGGCGCGCAGGGTTTCAAGAACCGAAAGGCCGGGCAGAAGCGCAATGACGATGGTGTCGCCCTCGCGCCAATAGGACGAGATCTGCAGGATGGCGGGGCCACTCAGGCCGCGGTGGGTGAACAGGATCGCCTCGTCGAATGCCGCAGGACCGCATGTGACGCGCGCCGCCACGCTGATGCCGGCAAGCGGCTTCAACCGCGCGAGTGTCCGGGGATCAAGGACCAGTGGCACCAGGGCAGGCCGCGTTTCGGTGATGGCAATCCCGAAACGGGTGGCAAGTCGGTAGCCGAAATCACTGGCGCCCATCCTGGGGATCGATTTGCCGCCGGTCGCCACCACCAGCGACTGGCAGGTGATCGGCTCGGGGCCCGCCGACAGGGTAAGCTGAAATTCGGATCCGGTCCGCTTGACGTCGGTGATCGCCGTTGCCAGGCGCAGCTTGGCCTGGCTTTCGGCCATTTCCGCCAGCAGCAGATCGACGATCTGCTGCGCCGAACCGTCGCAGAACAACTGGCCCAGTGTCTTTTCGTGATAAGCGATGCCGTGGCGTTCGACCAGGCTGATGAAATCGCGGGCGGTATAGCGACGAAGCGCCGAAATGCAGAAACGGGGATTGTGCGACAGATAGTTTGCCGGCGAGGCATGGAGATTGGTGAAATTGCAGCGCCCGCCGCCCGAGATGCGGATTTTTTCGCCCGGCACGGTGGCGTGGTCAAGGACCAGGACCGAACGGCCCCGCTGGCCGGCTTGGGCGGCGCACATCATGCCGGCCGCACCCGCGCCGACGACCACCACGTCCCACTGTTCCGCCACCGCTGCCCCCTTGGCCCAGTGCCCTATAGCCCCGCCCCATCGGTCAGCGCCAGCGGCTTCCGGACGGTCTTGGTCAAGACCGTGGCCGGGGTAAGCGTGGGAAACACGGCAAACGCGGGAAACACGGGGCCAAGGCTGATGGTGTGGCGAGGCAGAAAATTGCGCTAGAATGAGAACGTTTCAACACCTCGTCCGGAGGCGAGATTGACAGTACCCCTCTCATCGGTGGACCTGGCACTTGTGCGCCGGACCGGCCTGTTCGATTCGCTGGATAGCAGTCTATTCTACGATATTCTTTCCACATCTTCGGTCCGGAAAGTATCCAGAGCGGAAACCCTGTTTATCCAGGGGGATTTTGCGAAATATTGCTTTATCGTCCTGGACGGATGGGTGAAGCTCTATCGCCTGATGCCGCGCGGGGACGAGGCGATCGTGGCAATCTTCACCCGCGGCCAAAGCTTTGCCGAGGCCGTCGCCTTCATGAGCGAATCCTTCCCCGTTAGTGGCGAGGCGATCACCGATGGCCGCCTGCTGTGCATTCCGGTCGATGTGTTGACCGGGATGATCGCGACCAATCCAAAAATCGCCCTGGCGATGCTGGCGTCGATCTCGCGGCATGTCCACCACCTCGTTCAGCAGATTGCCGAACTGAAATCCCACACCGGGCCGCAGCGCGTGGCGGAATTCCTGGTCTCGCTCGCCCCCATCGAGACGGGCCCCTGTACCATCAGCCTTCCCTATGACAAGGCGCTGATCGCGGGACGGCTGGGCATGAAGCCGGAAAGCCTGTCCCGGTCGTTCGCCCGCCTGCGGGAAGTTGGCGTGCGCATCCATCAGACCCGGGTTGCGATCGAAGATGTTTCCCGATTGCAGACCTTTGCCCTGGAAAAGCCGGCCGGCGCCCATCATCAGATGGAATCATGACCGCTGATCGCCTCGATCAGGTCCTTCGCTTGATCGATGAGGCGAACGCCCATGACCCCACCGTTGTCGAAGTCGATGGGGCGCCGGTTCCAGCCGAGCTTGTCTACGGCCGGCGGATGAGCGCGGTGCTGGCCGAGTTCCAGCCTGCGGCGGGCGAGATATTGCGGATCGCGGCGCGGGGGCAGCATCTCGAGCGATGGACATCGCCCCGCCAAAGCTATCCGCCGGGACGGATCGGATATCTCACGTGGCGCAAGGATCTCAAGGATTATCACGCCCGCCGGGTCGGGGACCTGATGGCCGCGGCCGGCTATGGCAAAAGCGACATCGAGCGAGCGGGGCAACTGCTGCGGAAGGAACGGCTGTCCCTCGACAGCGAGGTGCAGACCATCGAGGATGTCGCGTGCCTGGTCTTCCTGAAATACTACGCAGAGCGGTTCATCGCACCGCATGACGATGCGAAGGTCATCGACATTCTTGCCAAGACGGCGCGTAAGATGTCGAAGAACGGGATTGCCGCTGCCGGGCAATTGGCCCTTGCCGAGCGGTTGTCGCGCCTTCTGCTGACGGCGCTTGCCAGCCGGGGGCCGGCAGCCTCACCGCACGCGTAACAGGCGGTGCAGGCGCGCGTCCTTGGTCTTGAAGTGGTTCATGAACCAGCTGCTGAGCGCCGCCGAAAGCGTGTCTTCGTAGCCCGGCCTGTTTCCGGCCTCGTGCGCGTCCATGATGTCGCGCAGGTCATCCAGCAGATCTTCGTGCTCGGCCTTGTGGGCTTCGTATTCGTCATAGCGCTGCCGGCGCATGACGGTTTCTTCGAGCGCGAAATGGGCCGAGATGCGGGCAAACACCTCGCCCAGAAAGGTGGCGACCGTCTCACGGTCCTGATCGGAATGCATGGCCCGATGAAGGTCGTTAATCAAGCCGATGAGCTGGCGATGCTCGTGATCGACATCGCTGATTCCGGTCTCGAATTCCTTGCGCCACTCGATCAGTGCCATATCAGCGGCTCCAGCTACCTGAGGACGAAACCGTTGGACTCGATCCGGAAGTCCACCGCCAGGCTTTGTCCCGGCTTCAGAGCCACGTCCTTCTGTGTCTCGTAGTCGAAACCGCTGTCCCGCTTCGTATCGCGCAGCCGTGCAATCACCACGTGGCTGCCGGCCGGGACAAGAAACTTGCGATAGACCCGGGCAGGGCCATCGCGCGAGACGCCGGACGGTTGCAGGTGCTCTGAATAGATCAATTTACCATCGATCGCGAATTCCACGTAAACCGGATTGCGCTCGCGCGAGCAGGTATTCGGGCGGCGTTCCAGGGGGGGAAGCGCGGCGATTTCCTTGGGGCTTAGCCGCCGACAGTCCTCGACGCGCTGCGCGCCATGGCTGAAGCTGAACTTGATCAGGGCCAGATTGTCCGCCACCTGTTTATAGGGCGGGTTGATCGAGAAGTACCCCACGGCCAGCGCGGTCACGGCATAGAACACGCCCTGACCCATATATTGCAGGATCTTAGGCATCGGGCGCGCTCCCCGTCACGCCTTCGGTCAGGCCAGGCCGATGGCCCATGGCCGGGCTTGTCGGCTCGCCCAGGGATGAAACCGTGGCGCTGAATCGCTGCAATTCCTGACCCAGGGCGCTGCCGCTCGATTCGCCCCACCACATCGTCTTGACCCGGCGGCGGTCGACCCGGCGGCGAAGCTGCGGGTCGCGGCTTCTGTCCAGCCTTGCCTCGGTCCACTGAATGCCGAAGCGGTTATAACAGGAATTCTCGCTGCAGCCGGCCAGAACGATGCCGTCGGCAAGATCGCGGCTCAGCACGTAATCGATGAACGACGGCGGCAGCTGCGCGACGCAGCGCAACGAAACCGCCGCGACATTGGGCGCATCAATCCTGCGCGCCGACCCGGCGTGTTCGCATCGGAAGACCATCAGCCGTCCGTGGCCGGTCAAGGGGCGCGCCGCTTCGTCAACCATATCGCGCAAACGCGCGATGGTGAAATCCGGCATGTCGATTCCTGGCAACAGATTCGAGTGCCGCCGGAAGGGCGTCGCGGTCGGGCAGGACCCTGCGCAGATGCCACAGCTTACGCACAGCGAGGCATTGACCGACGGCATGCTGGAAAACGGGGTGCCGTCATTGCGGGTCACCATGGCAATCGCGTGGTAGGGGCAATCAACATCGCAACGTCCGCAGCCGTTGCAGTTGTCGAGATCGACCAGCGCCGGCGGGGGACGCCGCATCGGCGGAAGAAACGGGATCGTTGCCAGGATCAGCAGCAGGCAGGCACCGCCGATCCATGTCACGGTTCCCGGCAGCGTTTCCAGCAAAGGAAAGAGCGGCAGGTAGAACCAATCCAGCCCGACGGTCCCCGGCACTTTGGCAAGATCCGCAGGGCCCTGGCTGACCGCCGGATAGACAAGGCTCAGGAGAAGCATCGACCCAAAGGTGCCGAACGCCAAGCCGCGCGGCGGATTGATATGCGGTTTCCGGATCCGCTGCAGGTGCACCCACAACACGCCCAGCCCTATCAGGGGCAAGGCGATATGCATGAAGATCATCAGGGTGAAGAATCGGCTGTCCAGGGTGTCTGGCGCCAGGAAGTTGCGGGCGACCGATTCGCCGAAAATCGGCAGCCAGTCGAGCCACTCGGTCGTGACGATCGCGACATACTGGGCAAGCTTGTCCCAGACCAGCCAATAGCCCGAAATCCCAGCCAGGTAGATGATGACCATGGCAATAACGCCGGTCACCCATGAAAACCATCGCGCGAAGCGATAGCGGCCAAGGCCGAATTCCCGCAGCATATGCACCAGCAGGACGATGATCAGCCCGTCGGACGCATAGCGATGCAGGCTGCGCATGACGCCGCCCGCATACCATTGGTTGTATGTTATCGCCTCGATGGATTCGAAGGCCTTGTGAATCCCGGTGTCAAAAAAGACGAACAGGTAGATGCCGCTGACCGTGATCACCCAATAGAAGAAGAATCCCAGCGCTCCTAGGTTGAGCATGGGGTTCCATTGGGGAGGGAACAGCTTGCCGAGAAAGCCTTCGATGGCAGCAAGCGGCGTGCGGACCAACGCCTGAAGAATACTCATTGGGGTGTGTTACGTGCCTCCGCCGATCGGCGGCGAAATTCCCGGGCCAGCCAGATCAACATGAACATCAGGCTGGCGACGCCGATCGCGATCTCGATGAACAGCGAATAGTTGAAGTAGTAGCGCTGAGTATTCGGATTGTAAACCGTGCAGAAAAGCTTCACCCGGTCAATCAGCCCGGCCACGCTGGCCACCGGGTTGGTCCGCCCGTAGACGATCTCGAGAAGCGGGTTGACAACCATCTGCGGCGCAAAGCTGCCGCCATAAATGTGGCGATAGATCCGACCCTGGGCGTCGCTGATGGTGACCTGAGCGGCGTGGCCGAAGCCGCCCGCGGATGGAATGATCTCGAACCCGATCGCATCGCTCAGCGCGGCGACGGTGCCGGCATCCGCCGACAGGAAGCGCCAGTTCGGCAAATCGACACCGCGCGTCCGGGCATAGCTGCGCATGCGCTCGGGCGTATCGTTGGCGACGTCGAATCCGACCGTAATCACCGAGAAACTGTCCTTGCCAAGGGTCGACTGCGCCAGTTGCACGGCCGGATAAAGGTTCTCGATGATGACGGGGCAGATATCGGCACAGCCGGTATAGACCATGCTGATGATCAGCGGGCGGCCGCGCAATTCAGCCAAGCTGACGCGCTGGCCGGCCGAGTCCGTGAAGCTCAGGTCAGGCAGGGTCTTGCCGATGGCTGATTCGGACTTTTCCAGCACGGCCTCGTTCGAGGGCTTCGCCGCCGCTGTCCCGCCGCAAAACGGCAAGACCAGGCCCAGCGCCAGGCCCAGCGCCAAGCCGCCCCGTGCGACCGGCCACGTCATGCGATTGTTCCAAACAGCCTTTCGCAAAAGGCACCCATGACCAGCAGGCAAAGCTGGACCAGCGAGCCGAAGAAGTTGCGCAACGCGTTCGATCGCGTCGGCGCCTGGACAAGACGGATGCTTGTCCAGGTGAAGATCAGGCCGCCCATCAGGGCGGCAGCCATATAGATCGATCCCATTCCGTACAGCCCCGGCAGCAGCGACAGAAGCGACAGCGCCAGGGTATGCACAAGGATCGTCCAGGCACAAATCTTTTCCCCCGCGATGACAGGCAGCATGGGGACAGACGCGGCGGCATATTCGTCGCGGGCCAGCATGGCCAGTGACCAGAAATGCGGCGGCGTCCACAGGAACAGGACCACCGTCAGGATCAGAGCCGACGTGCCGATTTCGGTATCGACGGCGGCGGCACCCGCCAGAACCGCGAAGCTGCCGGCCAGACCGCCGACGATGATATTGGTCCAGGTGCGGCGTTTCAGCCAGACGGTATAGACGACGCCATAGGTGAAGGCGCCCAGGAAGGTGTAAAGGGCGGCCCACCAGTTGGTCGACAGCCCCGCCAGGGCCACCGCCGAGGTGAGCAACACCACGATGGCCAATAGCCAAGTCCCATCGGCCTTGAAGCGGCCGGTCACGAAGGGACGGCGCGAGGTCCGGTTCATCCGGGCGTCAAGATCGCGCTCTGCCCACTGGTTGAAGGCTCCGGCCGCACCGGCGGCCAGGAAGATCGCAATCAGCAGGGCGCCGGTGCGCCACAGGTCAGGAAGAGCCCCGGGGGTGACCGCCAAGCCCCCGAGAGCACTCAACGTGATGAACAGCGCAATCCGGGGCTTGAAGACCGAGATCGCTTCCCGAAGGGCGCTGCTTGGCTGTGAAATAACGGCGGTCATGGTCAGCCTTTTCGATCTGTGTCCGAATCAACCCATCGGCCAGAGCTCGGACACATACTTCCAGTTCACGAAGTAGTAGAGAACGAAGGCCGTGAAGAAAACGGCGACAAGGATATAGGTGCCCGGCAGATGCAGAGTGCCAGCGCTCCCATATTCCTTCACCGCGCCGCTGACCTTGCGGGTCGGCATCGGGCCCAGGGCCTCCATGATGTTGGCACCGGTGACCTTTTCGCCGAACAGCACGGTGCCGACGGTGATGATGATGTAGATTGCACCGCCGATTGCCGCGAGGATCGCGGAAATGCCGTTGAGACCCATCATCAGGAACGCCGCCGACGGATAGTCGAAGGTGAGCGGCGCATCCGAGAAGGTGATGTCCCAATGGCGACGCGAAACGCCAAGCGTTCCCGCCCCCATCATGAACAGCGAGATGCCCGCCACGCCCAGCCCGAACAGATAGGGCTGCCACTTGGCGAGACCCGGCAAGATCACCTTCCGCTGGAAGATCAGCGGCAGAACGAGATAGGTGACCGCCATGAAGGTGAGCGTCGTGCCGGCAACCACCGTCGCATGGAAGTGGCCGGGCACATAGAGCGTGTTGTGGATGATCAGGTTGATCTGCTCGGTGCCCATGACGACGCCCGAAATGCCGCCCAGGAAGCCGAACATGACCAGCGACAGGAACATCCCCGCAAAGGCCGGGTTGCCCCACGGGGCCTTGCGCAGCCATTCGAACACACCGTTGACGAAGCCGTTACGGCGCTGGGCCGCTTCGATGGCCCCTGGCACGGTCATCCCGTGAATGAGGCTGCCGAGCACGGCCAGGTACATGGCGTACGAGGTGTTGAAGACCTTCCATTCCGCGCTCAGTCCCGGCTCGGAGAGCAGGTGGTGAGCGGAGGCCAGCTGCAGGAAGAAGATGTACATCAGGAAGGCGGTGCGCGAGACCTTTTCCGACAGCGGCTTGGCGCCAAGCGTGATGGCCGCGATTGCGTACCACACGGCGACGTGGGCCGAGACGTTGATCTGCTGGGACGAATGCCCCATGCCCCACCACACCAGCTTGTACATCAAGGTGTCGATGGTGGTGATGTAACCCAGCGACCACAGCCAGGTCGGGACCAGGATGATGGCGCCGCTCGCAATCGTGAAAATCGCGATGATGCAAGCGGTCAGTGCACCGAATGTGACAAGCGGGATCGAGCCTTCGTAGGTCTTTTCGTCCTTGGCGATGACAAGCGTCCCCAGGAACACGAAGCAGCCGATCAGCGCGCCCACAGCGAAGATGATGAGACCCAGATAGAAATTAGGGTCCGCCTTCATGGGCACGTAGCTGGTGAACATCACGCTTGATTCGCCCTGCAGGACGGCCACATTCGTGAGCAATCCACCGGCCAGCATCATGAAGAAGGCGGCCCAGGCGAACTTGGGTGCCGCCAGCCGGCAGTTGAGAAGCACCGCCGATGCAAAATAGAGCACGGCCATTTCGAAAAAGATGATCCAGAGCAGCAGAACATCGAGCCCGTGCCCCGTCAGCACTAGGTAGAACCAATCGGCGGGCAGCAGGTGAACGGCCGGCCACCGGGTCAGTGCGACCATCAGGCCGAACAGGCCGCCGACCAGCAGAAAGACCACGGCCGCGACGGCATTGGCCTTGATCAGACGCTCGGCAGCCAGGTCGACTTTCAGCCCGGTTGCAGGGCAGGTTCTAAACTTTGCGGCGATCCCACCAATCACGCCGACTTGAGCTTCTGCGATAGACATCGCTCTCCCTCCACCAGTCACTTGTCGACGACGTGGACACGACCGACCATTGTGTGATGGCCCACACCGCAGAATTCGTTACAGACAATGGTAAACTGCCCGCTCTCGGTCGGGGTTATCGTCACAATATGTTCAAGCCCGGGGTGGACCTGAATATTGAGATTGACCGGCTGCAGCGAAAAGCCGTGCTGCCAGTCGGCCGCCGACAGATGAAGACGATAGGTCTGCCCCTTCTGAAGCTCGAGGATGGGCCACCACTCCCACAGGCGGGCCAGCAAGTAGACGTCGGAGCCGGCCGGCGCCTTGATGACCGGGATGCCGCCTTCTTCGCGGACCTTGTTCTGGGAGGCAAATTTCTCGACCTTCTGGACGTATTTGTCCGGCGAGACGCGGTAGACCTCCTTCGACAGGTTCTGCCGCCCTTCCATGTGCCAATAGACCATCATGAAGAACATGATGAGGCCCCACAGGAAGGCGACCACGATCCAAACAAGCTCGCCGCGTTCGACGCGCTCGTTCCACCAAATTTTGGTTTCTGGAGGGGTAAGTGCCATGGGTCCCTCCTATTCCATGATCGGGATCTGGGTAAGTTCCATGACCCCCCAGAGAATGTAGAAGACGGTCGGCATGGTGACGCCGATGAAAAGCAGCAAGAACGGATTATCGAGCAGGCGCTGCATCGCGGGGATGCGTTCGGGTCGCGCCTCGGATTGTGGGCTTGGTGATGCCATACTTCCCTCCATCATGGCCATCGGCACGTTGGCTAACTGCGTGCCGCAGGTCCTTGACCAAAGTCAAGAATTTCGGGACGCAGGCCTCAAACGCGCCGCACGTCCCGGTCGTAAGAACGCGGGAAACAGGTGTCCGGATGAATGATCAGCCGATCAAGGTTCGCATGCTCGTGCGACCATCATCCTCCGCGTGAAACTGCCAGCTCCCCACCGCTGTGTCTGTCATGCGGCCGCATTGTTCGGCGAGCCGAAGCGATTGAAAGCGGCCCGCAATGCGACGGTCAGTTGACCGATCAGAAGATCATTATGCAATGGCGTCGGTGTCAAGCGAAGCCGTTCGGTCCCGCGCGGCACGGTCGGGTAGTTGATCGGCTGGACATAGATGCCGTGTTCGGACAGCAGGTAATCGCAGATGTCCTTGGCCCGCCGGGGGCAGCCCACCAGGACCGGGACGATATGCGACTCGCTCGGCATGACCGGCAGGCCCGCCCGTCTCAGGGCCACCTTCACGGCCCGGGCCCGTTCCTGGTGGGCGACCCGCAAGTCATTGCGACGCTTGATTATTTTTATGCTTTCCAGGGCCGCGCCGGCCACGGCCGGCGGCAGCGAGGTGGTGAAAATGAAGCCGGGCGCATGGCACCGCACCGCATCGACCAGGCTTGCCGATCCGGCGATATAGCCGCCAAGGCAGCCAATCGCCTTGGCCAGGGTTCCCTCGATGACCGTCAGCCGCTGTGCCACACCGTCCCGCTCGGAAATGCCGCCGCCATGGGCGCCATAGAGGCCGACGGCGTGGACCTCGTCCAGATAGGTCATCGCATTGTACCGCTCGGCCAGATCGCAGATGGCGCGGACCGGCGCGATGTCGCCATCCATCGAATAGACCGACTCGAAAGCGATCAGCTTCGGCCGGTCCAGGGGCGCCCGGGCCAGCAGGCTTTCGAGATGTTTGACGTCGTTGTGGCGGAACACGTGCTTCGGGGCGCCGGATTGGCGAATTCCCTCGATCATCGATGCGTGGTTCTGGGCATCAGAATAGATTTCGCAGCCCGGCAGAAGCTGGGCGAGCACGGCCAGCGAGGCCGCATTCGAGATGTAGCCGGACGTAAAGACCAGCGCTCGGTCCTTGCCGTGCAGATCCGCCAGCTCCTGCTCGAGCTGGACCAAAAGGCAATGCGTCCCCGAAATGTTGCGGGTGCCGCCGGCGCCGGCGCCCATGGCGTCCATGGCGCGCTTGCCAGCCTCGATGACGGCGCGGCTTTGGCCCAGCGCGAGATAGTCGTTCGAACACCAGATGACGACGCGATCCGGGCCTTCGCCATGATTGCGGGCAAGCGGAAACTGGTCGGCAACGCGCTCAAGATTCCGGAACACGCGGTACCGATCTTCGCTCTGGATGCGATCGACCGCCGCGGCAAATGCCTGCTCGTATTGCATCTCGCCCTCTCCGTTGCGCCGTGCCGGCTTCGTTTTTTTTTAATTTAACCCAGGCAACCCGATGAAGGCTTGACATAGGTCAAGCAGCCCACCGTAAAGAATCACTGCTTGCGCTGCAGTGCAACATCACGTCTTGGGTTCTGTCTTGAATCCTGGCCGACGCCCTCGCGCGCCCCAGTAGGCGGCGGGGGGCCACCCAGCGGACAATTGCTCTTCTCGTTTGGCCAACTTGATTTAAATCAAGGTAAGTTGCCCTGGAAGCTCTTATAGGGAGGCGCGTTTTACAACCAAACGACAGGGATCCGCATCATGCTGAAACTAGCTCTCAGCACATCGGTGATCGGCGCCGTCATTGGGGTGGCATTCTCCGCCACACTCGCGAGCAGTGCACTCGCGCAGGAACCCGCACTCAGCCCGGCGGCCAAGGATCACGCAAAGGACGTCTATTTCCAACGCTGTGCCGGATGCCACGGCGTCCTCCGCAAGGGCGCAACCGGCAAGAACCTGGAGCCCGAAAATACGAAGAAGCTTGGCCAAGCGCGACTGGAGCGGATCATCGCGCTCGGGACTGACGGCGGGATGGTCAACTTCGACGACATCCTGACCAAAGACGAAATTCGCGATCTTGCGGCCTATGTCCAGCTGCCGCCCGATGCTCCGCCCGAATGGGGCATCAAGGAAATGACGGCGAGCTGGAAGCTGATCGTGCCGACCGAGCAACGGCCAAAGCAGCCGATGAACAAGGTCAACCTGAAGAACGTCTTCTCGGTGACCCTGCGTGACTCGGGCGAAGTCGCACTGATCGACGGCGATACCAAGAAGATCTGGACCATCGTCAAGACCGGCTACGCCGTGCACATTTCGCGGCTGTCCGCTTCGGGACGCTACGTGTACGTGATCGGCCGCGACGGCCTCACCAGCCTGATCGACCTGTGGATGGAGACCCCGCAGGTGGTTGCCACTCTCAAGGCCGGCAGCGACGCCCGGTCCATCGACACCTCGAAGTACAAGGGCTTCGAAGACAAGTATGCGATCATCGGCACCTACTGGCCGCCGCAATACGTGATCACCGACGGCGACACGCTGAAGCCGCTCAAGGTCGTGTCGACCCGCGGCATCACCGTCGACGGTGAATATCACCCCGAACCGCGCGTGGCGTCGATCGTCTCGTCGCAGATCAAGCCGGAATGGGTGGTCAACATCAAAGAGGCGGGCATGATCCAGCTCGTCGACTACTCGGATATCAAGAACCTCAAGATCACCACCATCGAATCCGCCAAGTTCCTGCATGACGGTGGATGGGATGCAAGCAAGCGCTACTTCCTGGTAGCGGCGAACGCGGCCCACAAGATTGCCGTGGTCGATACCAAGGAGGGCAAGCTTGCCGCCCTGATCGACACCAAGAAGATCCCGCACCCCGGTCGCGGCGCCAACTTCGTGCATCCGACCTTCGGGCCGGTGTGGGCTACCGGTCATCTCGGCGATGCCGCGATCACACTGATCGGCACCGATCCCGAAAAGAACAAGCAGCACGCCTGGAAGGTGGTCCAGGAACTGAAGATGCCGGGTTCCGGCAACCTGTTCGTCAAGACGCATCCGAAATCCACGAATCTGTGGGCCGACGCGCCCAGATCCGGAACGCGATGTGGCCGAATCGGTGTTCGTCTATGACCTGAAGGCCCGTCTGCGCCGCCGAAGCAGCTCAATGTTGCCGAGATTCGGGCTCGCGGAAACCAAGGCAATCCGGCGGGCCGTGCATCCGGAATACAACGAGGCCGGTAACGAAGTGTGGATCTCGTTGTGGGCCGGCAAGACCGACCCGTCGGCAATCGTCATCTATGACGACAAGACGCTGGCGGTGAAGTCGGTGATCAAGGATCGAAAGATGATCACACCCCGACCGGCAGTTCAACGTCTGGAATACCCAGCACGACATCTACTAAGTTACGTACGTCAAAAAACCCGGGACGCCGCGCGGCGTCCCGGGTAATTTCCGGCCACCAGGCTGTGTTCATTACATTTCGGCATCACATTTCGGCAAACGAGGATTTCGATGCGGCGGATCGCAAGCAAGCTCGCGAGGGTGTGGGCCGTTCTGCGCCGGCCGACGGCGCGCTGTTCCTTCTGACGTTGCTTGTCGTCGGGTTTGGATCGGGATCGTGTTCTGGGGCGGGTTCAATACCGCCATGGAAGCGACGAACACGCTGTCTTCTGCACCTCGTGCCACGAGATGCGCGACAACGTCTATGCAGAATACACGAACACCATCCACAACCAAAACCGGACCGGCGTCCGGGCCACCTGCTCCGACTGCCATGTGCCGCGGGAATGGATCCACAAGATGGTCCGCAAGGTCGGGCGTCCAACGAGCTTTATCACTGGGCCTTGGGCTCGGTCAGCACACCCGAGAAATTCGACGCGAAACGCCTGAAACTGGCGGGCAACGTCTGGGCCTCGATGAAGGCGACCGACTCGCGCGAATGCCGCAATTGCCACACCATCGATTCCGATGAATCGAATTCAACGGCCAAGGGCGCGCAAAAGCCACCTGGTGGCGATGGAAGCCGGCAACACCTGCATCGACTGCCACAAGGGCATCGCCCACAAAAGCGTGCGCGACAGGGTGCCCGCCGCCGAGCTTGAGACGATCGAGGCGCCGCGACGAATATGTCCGCCAGGTTCCGGCTTCCTACTGTCGCCGGGCTGAAGCGGGCCGAGGAGCGCGAAGCCGCCGCCGCCGCGGCCCAGAAGGCCGAGATCGAGGCCGCGGCCCAGAGACTGGCCGCAACCCTGGGCAGCCGCCAAGGCGCAGCCGCGCCAGCGGCGGCCGGAACGACGGCGGCCGGAACGACGGGGGGTGGAGCGACAGGGAGTGGAACGACGGGTGGCATCAACTGGGCCGGCGTCGATGCCAAGACCGTCACCCTGTTCTATCCCGGCCAGGCCTCGTTCGAGTGGATCCAGAACAGCCGTGAGCACGGGGGCGCGCGCGCCTTCCTGCGGGCCGGCGATCGCTGCTCGGAATGCCATGGCAAGGAGGTCAAGGACATCGGCGCGAAGATCGTGTCGGGGCAGAAAGTCGAGGCGACACCCATTCCCGGCAAGCGGCCATTCGTCGATGTCTCGGTGCAGGCCGCCCATGACGGGGACAGGCTTTACTTCCGCTTCCAATGGCGGGACGGGCCGCATAATCCGGTGCCGTTCGTCAATGGCGGCAAGATGGATGCCGAGAACAAGGTGAAGTTCACCGTGATGTTCAGCGGCGCCGGCATTGAACGGGCCGAGCAGGCCGGCTGCTGGGTCACCTGCCACGCCGATTCGCGCTACATGCCGGATGCGCCAAAGCCCGAAGCGCTGAGCGGCAGTCCGTTTGCGCAGACGATGGACCTGAAGGACGGCATCACCAAGTATGTCGCCGAATCCCGGACCCAGATCGAACTGCGCGGCGACGATGGCAAGCCGCGTGGCGGCGGGCTCAATATCAAAGGCAAGGAAGACCTGGCCGCCCTGGCCAAGAGCGGCGCGTTCATGGACATCATCCGCTACCGGTCCGGCCAGGCGGCGGAAAACGGATACATTCTGGAACAGCGCGTCGCCTCGGGCGGTGCGCCGGTCGAGGCCCAGGGCGGGCTTGAGGGGGATCTCTGGACAGTGGTGATCAGCCGGCCGCTCAAGTCCGACCAGCCCGGGGATCTGACCATCGAGCCGGGCAAGATCTATATGATTAATTTTGCCTTGCACGATGATTACACCGCGGCGCGGGTCCATCATGTTTCGCTCGAGCAGCGGTTCGGGATCGACGCCAAGGACGCCGAAATCAACGCAACCAAGCGTTGATCTCGGCAGGTGCTTTCGTGAAATGCACCATGACGCCGCTGGGCAAGGAGCATGGCGGTTGCTGCGCTGCTGGCGGGTATCCGATCTGACGGCGGATATCGGTCTGGCGGCCCGGGCCGCGTCCCTGAACGACGCCGAGCGTGCCCAGATCTGTGCCGAAGCCGCAGACCGTTACCGACAGATGGCGGGCAAGGCTCCGGGCGAAGAGCTGTTTGTCGTCGTTCTTGTACCACGAGATGTCTATTGCCCGATGCGATGACGGTCAAACAGGGGGCCACGTTGCGCTGGATCAATGTCGATCGGCGCACATCGCGGGTAATAGTTCAAGAGGCGGGCCGACCTGAGTCGGACCGAGGTGTTCCCGGAGGAATTCGTCGAGATGACGATTGACCTGCCGCCGGGCGATTACCTATCTGTGCAGGCCCGCATGCGGCGGATCTGGTATGATCGGTCGACTGACGGTGACGGGGAGATAGCGATGGCGGTCGGCAAGGTCATGCTGGTCGGCGCCGAGGCCTGGCGACCCGGAACTCCTGACGGTCAAGGCGCTGCGTCTGCTGCGCGAGGCCGACGTGGTGGTCTATGACCGCCTGATCGCGCCCGGATCGCCGGCCTGATCCGGCCGGTGTAGCCCGCATCTCGGTCGGCAAGCAGCCGCGCCTTCATCCGGTTCCGCAGCCCGAAATCAATGCCCTGCTCGTCCGGCTGGCAAGCGAGGGGCGGACTGTCGTGCGCCTCAAGGGTGGCGATCCGATGATCTTCGGCCGTGGCTCCGAGGAGGCCGAAGAGCTGCAGGCCGCCGGCATCCCGTGCGAAATCGTGCCGGGGATTACCGCCGCATCGGGCTGCTCGGCGGCGGCCGGCATTCCGCTTACCCATCGCGGCCTTGCGACCGGCGTTCGGTTCGTGACCGGCCACTGCCGCGAAGACCGGCCGCTCGACCTTGACTGGGCCGGGCTTGCCGATCTGGACACCACCCTGGTCGTCTATATGGGCCTGGCCAATATTCCCGAGATCACGACGCGGCTGATCGAAAGGGGGGTGCCCGCGTCGACACCGGCGCTGGCCATCAGCAATGGCACGACGCCCCGGCAGCGCGAGGTTCTCTCGACGGTTTCGACCCTGCGTGCCGACGTCGAAAAGGTTGGGCTCGAAGCTCCGATACTGTTTGTGATCGGCCGCGTGGCAGGAATGGCCGCGCAATCCGCCACCGCGCGTCGCGATCAGGCCGCGGAATCGCGCCATGCCGCGATGGGCTAGCCCGCTCGGCCTTGTCCTGTCACTCCTCCTTGCGCCCGGGGCGCTGGCCGAAGACCCGGCCAAGGACGTGGCCGAGGCACGCAAGGCCGAGCTTTCGTATCTGGTCCGGCAGGACTGCGGCTCGTGTCACGGCATGACCCTCAAGGGCGGGCTTGGCAAGGCGCTTCTGCCCGATGACCTTGCGCATCTGGACACCGAATCGCTGACGGCCATCATTCTTGACGGCATCCCCGGCAAGCCGATGCCGCCATGGCGCAATCTGATCCGCGAAAACGAAGCGCGGTGGATTGCCGATGCACTCAAGCAGGGATGGATCAAGTGATCTCGTTCATACGGACATGGTTCGTCATCGTGGCCTTGCTGCCGGTCCATGCCGCCCTGGCGGCGGACCAGCACGACGGCGTGCGCGGCACCGGCGATCTTGGCATCGTCATCGAGCGGGCCAGTGGATCAGTCGTCATCGTCGACACAACGAAGCAGGCCGTTCTGGCCCGGGTCCAGGGGCTGGGCGACCTGTCCCATGCCTCGGCGGTGTTCTCGCCCGATCAGCGCTACGCCTTCGTGTTCGGTCGCGATGGCGGCCTGACCAAGATCGATCTGCTGACCGAACGGATCGTCAAGCGCGTGATCCAGGCCGGGAACGCGATCGGTGGCGCGATCTCGGACGATGGCAAGCTGATCGCCGTATCCAATTACACGCCGGGCGGCATCAAGGTCTTCGATTGGAAACGCTCGATCCTGTCGCCGACATTCCGGCCACCTACGGCGCCGGCAACCAGCGCTCGAAGACCGTGGGGCTTGCCGATGCGCCGGGGCGGCGCTTTATCTATTCCCTTTACGATGGCGGTGAAATCTGGATCGCCGATTTTTCCGCCCCCGGCGCGCCGGTCATCACCAAGTTCACCGGCGCCGGCGATTTGCCCTATGACGGGCTGATCGCCGACAACGGCCGCCATTACATCGCCGGCCTGTTCGGCGAAAGCGGCCTGGCGCATATCGACCTGTGGGCCGACAAGCCGACGGTTCGCAGAATCCTGCCAGACTATACCCGCGGCCAGGAAAAGCTGCCGGTCTACAAGATGCCCCATCTGCAGGGCTGGGCGCTGGCGGGCGACCGCTTCATTCTGCCGGCCGTTGGTGTGCACCAGCTGTTGGCGATCGATTCGCAGACCTTCAAGGAAATCGGCCGAGTCAACGTGCACAGCCAGCCGATCTTCGCGGTGGCGCGGCCGGATGGACGGCAGGTGTGGGTGAATTTCGCCCACCCCGACAATGACACCATCCAGGTGGTTGACGTGCCAAGCCTCAAGGTCGTCCACCAGTTCAAGCCGGGCCCTGCGGTCCTGCACATGGAATTCACGCCGCGCGGGCACCGGCTGTGGCTGTCGGTGCGTGATCTCGACAAGGTCCAGATCTATGACGCCCGGACCTATGCGAAAGTGGGCGAACTCGACATCGTGAAACCGAGCGGTATTTTCTTCACGAATCGTGCCGCGAAGATCGGTTTGTGAAAGCCATGGTGCAGGATCCGGCCCTTGATCTGGCAGAGAACTGGCAGCGCGACTTCCCCGTCTGTCCGCTGCCGTTCGATTCGATCGGTCGCGCGGCCGGGCTTGCCGCCGCCGAGGTCCTCGCGCTTCTGGCCGATCTCAGGGCGCGCGACGTATTGTCGCGCATCGGTGCCGCAGTGCGTCCGAACACGATCGGTTCCAGCACGCTTGCCGCCATGTCGGTTCCGGCCGAGCGGCTGGACCAGGTGGCGGCCATCGTCAGCGCCCATCGCTCGGTCAATCACAATTACGAGCGCGAGCACCGCTTCAACCTGTGGTTCGTCGTGACGGCGCCCGACCGGCCGTCGGTGATCGATGCCTTGAACGAGCTGGCCAAGGCGACAGGCTGCCCGGCGCTTGATCTGCCGATCGTGCAGCCCTACCACATCGATCTCGGCTTCCGGCTCGAGGGTGCCCGCCGGCGTGGCCTGCCGGCCCGCCGCGTTCATCCCGGCGATGTGCGGCTGGACGATGCCGACAAGCGCCTTGTCGCGCGGCTTGAAGACGGGCTCGACTTCGTCCCCCGGCCCTATCTTGGCCTGGCGCACGCCCTTGGATGCAGCGAGGACTGGGTCATGTCCCGCGTTCAGCACCTGATCGAGAATGGCGTCTTTTCCCGCTTCGGCTGCATCCTGCGGCATCGCCCGATCGGCTTCCGGTCGAATGCCATGGCCGTCTGGGATGTCCCCGACCCGGAGGTCGATTCGATCGGCCGGGCGCTGGCCGCCCATGACGCCGTCACCCTCTGTTACCGGCGGGTCCGACGGATCCCCGATTGGCCCTACAATCTGTTTGCCATGATCCACGGCCGTGGCGAATTGCCGGTCCGAGCCGAGCTTCAAGGCCTGGCAAGGCAGACGGGGCTCGACCGATTCCCGTCGGCCATCCTGTTCAGCCGGCGCTGTTTCAAGCAGGATGGCGCCCGCTATTTCTGGCCAGAGCGAGGGGCGGCATGAACGCCCGCGCGCTTGACGATCTCGACCGGCGTATCATCAATACCCAGCAGGACGGCTTCCCGCTCTGCGACCACCCGTTCGCCGCGGTCGCGGCACACCTTGGCATCGACGAGGCACTGCTGATCGAGCGCATCGGCCGTCTGGTCAAGGACGGGCTTCTGTCACGCTTCGGCCCGCTGTTCAACGCCGAGCGGCTGGGGGGTGCGGTGACCCTGTGTGCGTTGGAGGTCCCGGGCGACGACTTCGCCCGTGTCACGGCGCTGGTCAATGCACACCCCGAGGTCGCCCACAATTACCGCCGCGACCACGCTTTCAACATGTGGTTCGTGATCGCGACCGAGCGGCCGGAGCAGATTGTGCCGGTCATCGCGGCCATCGAGGCCGAGACCGGTCTTTCGGTCTACAACTTCCCGAAGCAGCAGGAATTCTTCCTGGAACTGAAAGTGGCGGTGTGATGCCCGGCGCGCCAGCCATCGATCAGATCGATCGCAGGATCATCGAGGCCCTGCAGGGCGGGCTGCCCCTGGTCTCGGCGCCTTACCAGGCCGTGGGGGACCGGATCGGCATTTCCGGTGCCGCCGTGCAGGACAGGCTTGCGCGGATGCTGGAGTCGGGCATCGTTCGGCGAATCGGCGCTATCCCGAATCATTACGCGCTGGGCGTCACCGCCAATGGCATGTCCGTCTGGGACGTGGCGGACGATGCCGTGGCAACCCTCGGGGCACGGGTGGGCGCGCTCGACTTCGTGACGCACTGCTATACACGGCCGCGCCACTTGCCCCGCTGGCCGTACAATCTATTTGCCATGGTGCACGGGCGCGACCGCGGCGAAGTGATGGACAAGGTGGCAGAAATCGCCCGCCTGCTCGGCCCGGCGGCGCGGGCACACGATGTTCTGTTCTCGACCAGGATATTGAAAAAATCCGGCCTGCGCATCGCCGCACGAGAGGATCCACGAGGGGATCAGGGATCATGTTCAGACTAAGCCAATTCATGCACGAAATCGCGAACCCCACACCGCTTGGCCCGGCCCGCGTGCCGCCCGGGCCGGTGGTGATCTGGAACCTGATCCGCCGCTGCAATCTGCAGTGCAAGCACTGCTATTCCATTTCCGGCGATGTCGATTTCCCAGGCGAGCTCAGCACGGCCGACGTCTTCAGGGTGATGGACGATCTCAAGGCCTTCCGGGTGCCGGTCCTGATCCTGTCCGGCGGCGAGCCGCTGCTGCGGCGCGACATCTTCGAGATATCGCGCCGCGCCAAGGCGATGGGGTTCTATGTCGGGCTGTCGACCAACGGAACGATGATCTCGCCCGAGAATATCCGCGAGATTGCCGACATCGGTTATGACTATTGTGGCATCAGCATCGATGGGCTGCGGGACACACACGAGAAATTCCGCCGCCGCAAGGGCAGCTACGACGAGGCCATGACCGGCATCCGCCTCTGCCGCGATCACGGCATCCGGGTCGGCATGCGCTTCACGGCCACCATGGACAATGCCGGCGAACTGCCGCACCTGCTTGACCTAGCGGTGGCCGAGGGGGTCGAGAAGTTCTATCTCTCGCATCTCGTCTATGCGGGGCGGGGCAACCACAATCGCGGCGACGATGCGCAGCAGGATCTGACCCGGTGGGTCATGGACCTGATGCTGGAACGCGCCTGGCAGGACGCGAAGTCCGGCGGCAACCGCGAATTCGTGACCGGCAACAATGACGCGGACGGCGTCTATCTGCTGTTCTGGGTGCGGCGCAACTTCCCGCATCTGGAAGGACACATCCGGGCCAAGCTGGCCCAGTGGGGCGGTAATTCCTCGGGCGTCAATATCGCCAACATCGACAATCTGGGCAACGTCCATCCCGACACCTTCTGGTGGCACTACAGTCTGGGCAATGTGAAGAAGCGCCCCTTCAGCGAAATCTGGGCCGACCGCAGCGATCCGGTCATGGATGGCTTGAAAAATCGGCCACGCCAGATCAAGGGCGCTGCGGCCAATGCACGTATTTCGACATCTGCGGCGGGAATACCCGGGTCAGGGCCATGCAGTTGACCGGTGATCCGTGGGCCGAAGATCCGGCCTGTTATCTGAACGATGCCGAGATCGGCGTCGAAGGCGCCGAGCCCCGGCTCAGGGTTTCCAAGTTCAGGGGATCGCGCCATGCGGCCAAGGCTTCCTAGGACCGGCCCCGGTGCTTCGTGGGGCGCCCGTTGGGGCGCTTGGTGGGGCGCGCTTGTGGGCATCCTTTTGGTCCCCTTTGCCGTGGCCCCGGCGCTGGCCAGCGGGCCCGACGCCGGCGCCCTCTATCGCGAGCATTGCGCCAGCTGCCATGGTGCGGATCGCCTTGGCGGCACGGGCCCGGTCCTGTTGCCGGAAAGCTTCGGCCGTCTGCGCAAGCCGCAGATCGAAGCCCTGATTGCCCAGGGCCGGCCGGCCACCCAGATGCCGGCCTTCGGTGGCCCGCTCGGCGCGGCCGAGATCGGTGCGCTGGCGGACTATGTGATGGCACCGCCGGCCACGCCACCGCAATGGTCCGAAGCCGATATCAAGGCCAGCCGCGACGTTCCGGCAGACCCGCCCCAGGCCGATAAGCCGGTGTTCTCGGCCGATCCGCTGAACCTGTTCGTCGTCGTCGAGACCGGCGATCACCATGCCACCATTCTCGACGGCGACAAGTTCGAACCGATCACCCGATTTCCGACCCGCCGCGCCCTGCATGGGGGGCCGAAGTTCACCGCTGACGGTCGATACGTGTTCTTCATGTCGCGGGATGGCTGGGTCTCGAAGTACGATCTCTGGACATTGACACCGGTCGGCGAAGTCCGGGCCGGCATCAATTCCCGCAACATCGCCTTGTCGAGCGATGGCAAGCATGTGGCGGTGGCGAACTATCTGCCAAAGACCCTGGTCATCCTGTCGGCCGATGATCTTGCCCTGGAAAAAATCTTTCAGGTCAGCGATGCAAAAGGCAATCCATCACGCGTATCGGCGGTCTACCAGGCCCCGCAACGCCGGTCATTCATTGCCGCGCTGAAGGATGTTTCCGAGATCTGGGAAATTGCCACCGATCCCAATGCGCCGCCGGTCTATTCCGGGCTTGTCCATTCCTACGAGCAGGGCAAGGTCGAGGCGCTGCCATCATCGTCGGGGTTGTTCGCGCTGCGCCGCATCGCCACGCCCGAGCCGCTGGACGATTTCTTCTTCGATCGCGATTATCGCAATCTGATCGGCTCGTCCCGCGACGGGAAAGAGGCGGTGGTCGTCAATCTGAACGTCGGCCGCGACATCAAGCGGGTTCCGATGCCGGGACTTCCCCATCTGGGGTCCGGCATATCGTGGAAGCGGGCCGGCCACGACGTCATGGCAACGCCGCATCTGAACCAGAACCGGATCAGCATCATCGATCTGGGCGACTGGTCGATCGTGAAGGCGATCGAAACCAAGGGGCCGGGCTTTTTCATGCGTAGCCACGAGAACACCCCCTATATCTGGACGGACGTGTTCCTCAGCGCCAACAAGGATCTTCTCCACATCATCGACAAGAACACGCTCGAGATCGTCAAGACCCTGCAGCCCGAGCCAGGCAAGACGGCGGCCCATGTCGAGTTCGATCGCCAGGGCCGGCATGCTCTGGTGTCGATCTGGGAAGACGATGGCGCGCTGGTGGTCTATGACGCGGCGACATTCCAGGAAGTGAAGCGTTTGCCGATGTCGAAGCCGTCGGGCAAATACAACGTGTGGAACAAGATCACCTTCTCTGAAGGGACCAGCCACTGACGCCGCGGCGCTTCCAGTAGGATGATCGAAGCAAGGATGCGCCGATGGACTATCTGCCGATCTTTCTGGATGTTCGCCGCCGCCCGGTGCTGGTCGTGGGCGCGGGGTCGGTTGCGGCCCGCAAGGCGGATCTCTTGCTGCGCGCCGGGGCCGAACTTGCGGTTGTTGCGCCGGATATCGGCCCCGCGATGGCCGAGCTTGCCAGGGCCGGGCGGGTTCGCCTGCTTCATCGCCGGTTCGAGCCGGCCGATCTGAACGGTGTCGCGGCGGCGATTTCCGCCACCAACGATCCGGCGACGAACCAGGCGGTCTTTGCCGCCGCCCGTGGCGCCGGCATCCCGGTCAACGTGGTCGACCAGCCGGCGATCTCGACTTTCATCTTTCCCGCCATCATCGATCGATCGCCGCTGATCGTCGCGGTGTCGAGCGGCGGCGCTTCGCCGGTGCTGGCGCGACTGATGCGGGCCCGGCTCGAAAGCCTGATTCCGGCTGGTTATGGGCGCCTTGCCGGGCTTGCGCGCCGGTTCCGGTCTGTCGTCCAGGCCCGGATCGCTGATCCCGTTGCCCGGCGCCGGTTCTGGGAATCGGTGTTCGAAGGGCCGGTGGCCGACGCGGTTCTGGCCAACCGCGACGCGGCCGCCCAATCCCGCCTCGAGACGATGCTGGACGAAGCCGCCAAGGCGCCATCGACCGGTGCGCCATTGACGCGGGGCGAGGTCTATCTGGTTGGCGCCGGTCCGGGGGATCCCGATCTTCTGACCTTTCGCGCCCTCAGGCTGATGCAGAAGGCCGATGTGGTCCTGCATGACCGCCTGATCCCCGCGCCCCTCCTTGATCTCGTGCGGCGCGATGCGGATCGGATCGATGTCGGCAAGCAGCGCGGCAACCACACCATGTCGCAACAGGACATTGGCCGCCTGATGGTCAGGCTGGCCGGCGAAGGCCGGCGGGTGCTGCGCCTCAAGGGCGGGGACCCGTTCATGTTCGGGCATGGTGGCGAGGAAGCCGACGTGCTGGCCGCCAATGGCGTCATGTTTCAGGTCGTTCCAGGGATCACCGCCGCGACCGGCTGCGCGGCCTATGCCGGCATTCCGCTGACCCACCGCGATTACGCGCAGTGCTGCGTGTTCATCACCGGCCACCTGGCCGACGAGCGCAAGGATCTTGACTGGGCGATGCTTGCGCTGCCGCGGCAGACGCTGGTCATCTATATGGGGCTTGGCAATGCCGCCGCCATCGCGCGCGAACTCATCGCGCAGGGGGCTGAACCCGGGCGTCCCGTGGCGATCGTCGTCGACGGCACCCGCCCAAGCCAATCGGTGATTGTGGCAACGCTTGCCGATCTTCCGGCCGCGGCGGCCCGCGTCACCGATCGGACAACCGCCTTGATCATCATCGGCGATGTCGTGCGGCTGGCGCGCCCGCCATCCTGATGGCCGCCGCACCGCTTGGCATCGCCCGACCCCGCCAGCCACCGTCAGCCGGATCGAAGCCTTGCGGCGGGAGCGCACGCCGGCAGAACTTGTGCTTGCGCACGGTCAAGTCTTACTCGCGGTAAAGCCGATCGATGCGGTTGATGCCCGAGGGCTCGCCCTCGCACCGGAGCCGATTACATGGCCTTTGCGGCGCTCGCGAGCAGGAATCCTAACAGTTCCTGGCCGGGATAACCCTTCTTGGTCACATCTTCGACCCAGCTATCCCAGATCGGCTTAACCTGTTTGCGAAGCTGATCAAGAGCGTCGTCGGCAAAAGTGACGGCCGTCAAGCCCCTTTGCTCAAAAAGCTTCAGTGCCTTTTGATCTTCTTCCTGCATGTTTGCGACCCAATAGTCCAAGGACGGTGTGACCGAATCCGCAATCAGCTTTCGGTACTGGGATGGCAAGGCATTGTAAGCTTTTGTACCTGCAAGCACGAAGGCCGGCGCTGATGAAAGCGACAAATTGGTCGTGTACCACTTAGACACTTCGTGTGTCTTAAATGCGGCGAATGAATTAATTTGAGATGCCGAAGCATCAAGCAGGCCGCGCTCCATTGCACCGTAGATCTCCGACGTCGGAAAGTTATGCGGCACCGCACCGAGAAGCTTCATTGCATCGGCCGCGCCGGCCAGGGCACGAACCCGCATGCCCTTGAAGTCGGCAAGGGTCTTCACTGGGATCCCCTTACCCATAAATTCATTCCCACTGAGAGGCATCGGCATGATGAGCGTAGCATTCCAGCGCGCAATATCGGCCAGTACCACCGGATGAGTGAGATAGGCTTCACGCATGGCCCGAACATGACGGATCGTCGGCGTCGGTAAGAACGGCAGACCGAGAGCCTCCGTGGCTGGCAGCCGACCTGGTGTGTAACTCATGATTGCCGCCGTTGCCTCGTAAGCGCCGAGAGAGATGGCGTCGAGGACTTCCTTCTCGGGCCCAAGGACGCTGCCATAGTGCATTTGGATCATGAAGGCGCCGCCTGTCGCCTCGTTCACGAGCCGGGACATTTCTTCGGGCCCGGCTGAAACGGCGCGTGGTTGCCCTGACATATTGAAATTCCAGTGCACTTTTGGCCCATCAACCTTTGCGGCCAGCGCAGGAAGTGAAAGTGCCGCTGCGAAAACCAATGTAGCAGTGGCAAGAATTCCCCGAGAAGCGGAAGTGATCATCGCCATTTCCTCCGTAAGAATATTTGTCAAAAATTGCCCGCCAGCTTTTTGATATCCTCAAACGCAGCCCCAGGATCCATTGCCTTGCGGCGTCGGATTCGTCTCGACTTGTTTCAAGTCCTCACCCTTCACGCCACGAGCAGCCGGATGATGCGCGTCACGTCGTCAACGTTCTGCAGGTCGGTGAGCAGGCCAATCGCGTCTTCAACCTGATTGCGGGGCAATGGCTTCGCGGCAACTTCGGCGCAGGTCCGGAACTTTCGGAACAATTCGTCCTGGGAGGCGGGGTTTTCTGGGCGCCCCCGACATACGTCAACGGTCTTTGAGAAGGTTTGCCCTTGCCTTGTTTGAATGGTTACGGTTGAGCGCGTCTCCTCAGAACTTCCTGGTTTGATGTCCGATCGCAACCGTGGCGTGACCTTGCGCGCTACCTCTAGAAGGTCTCCGCGCGCTATCGCGCGTTCCGTCAGATGGCGCAATCCAGCTTCGCGGTCCACGACTGCCGCGGCGACCGCATAAGGAATGCTGAATTGGGCATCTACGATCGATCTTGGCTTCTGCTTGAATTCCAGGGGCTCACACATCATCCCATAGAAGACTGGCCCGATATCTACGGTAATGGCTTCCACGTCTTGCCGATGAATGTTGTGCTCGTTGACAAGCGAGAGGGTTGCGTCAAGGGCAGTATGTCCGCCCCGACAGAATGGATAGAGCTTAAAGGCCAAGTTCAGGCCCTCGAATCGATGTCCCAATTGTTCAGTGAGGACCTCGCGGATATATCCGCCATCCTCGAAGGTTTTGAACAGGCCGAATCTGCCTTCAAGGCAATTCTTTGGACCCGTCAGGCCGCCTTCCGCAAATAAGGCGGCCATTACACCAGCACGGGCCGTCATCGCCGTCGGCAGGCGCTTGCTATAAGCGCCGTCTTCGGTTGATTGAACCTCGTTAGCGCACTGGGTGTAGGCAAGCCCGAGAGCATCGACCATTCGATCCGTATCGAGCCCCAGAATCTTTCCGGCTGCTGCTGCCGCACCGAAGTTCGCGCGATATTGCATGACGTTGATTAAAAATGGTGGGTATGTCCCGCCTGCAAACACTGGCCGATCCCCAAACCAACGTTTCCGTGCAAGGCCGAGCCGGACCATAAGATCTTCGCCCAATGCCACGGCGGTGATGAAGTCTCGACCATGAACCTTGCCCTTTCTCTCCGCCATTGCGAGGGCTGCCGGGACCACGTTGACCCCGATGTGACACACGAAGGGCACATAGTAGGTATTGTCGTAATCCAAAGCTCTTGCCATCAGACCGTTGATTAAGGCTGCGTTTGGCGCTGGGACGCGATGCCCATGAACCAAAACTGTGCTTTCGGCCTTGCCACCCCATTCCCGTATGAGATTACCGACTGGATCGACGCCATGCGCGGCGGAGCCCGCCAATGCGACCCCAATGGTATCGAGGATGTCGAGCTTCGTGATCTCGACCACATCATCGGGAATATCGTTGTATTGAGTGGCAACGACATTTTCGGCAAGCGTCAATGATGCGTCCATCGCGTCCTCGACAGGGTATTCAGCAAATTCTGCGGCATGTCCGCGATTGTAAGCCAATTCCCCTCGCTAATTCAGCCGCAGCGATCCTGACAGGAGAGCCGAATGGGCATGCATAAGAATGCCCGCCTGGCGCCGCATGGTCGAGAGCGAATTGTGCGGCCGGTGTTGAGCGGTCAACGGCGGGCGTCTGGTCGCAAATGGGTGGCACGCTTCCAGGCCGAGGGCCGGCCGGTGCCTCAAGCTCAGGCACATCCGAACAAAACCCTACGCGCCCAAAACCAACGGAAAGGCCGAGCGCTTCATCCAGACCGCCCGCCGCGAATGGGCCTATGTCCAGGCCTATCCCAACTCAGATCGTCGCATCCCCGGTTCAAGCGCGATATTGCCAAGCGCCGCTTGCCGTAGTCATCTAGGCGCAGCGAAAGTTCAACCGTGGTGCCACCATGACAATGACGCGTCGCGATCTGCTTGTCGGGGCCGCCGGCATCGCACTGGCCGCCCTTGCGCCAGGGCAACTCGCCGCTCAGGCCGCCCCCCTGATCCGTAAAGCCATTCCGTCGAGCGGGGAATTGATCCCGGTCATCGGGGTTGGCACGGCGCGGCGCTACGAGGAGGTGAGGTCCGAGACCGATCTTGCGCCGCTCCGCGAGACCCTGCGGACCTTCAAGGCGGTCGGCGCGACGGTCATCGACAGTTCGCCCTCCTATGGTACGGCCGAGGACGTTGTCGGCCGCATCCTCGACGAACAGAAATCACGGCCGGGCCTGTTCCTTGCCACCAAGGTCAGCATCAGCGGCCGCGAGGCCGGCGTGGCCCAGATCGAACAGTCGTTCAAGCGGCTGCGGACCGACAAGATCGACCTGATCGCCGTCCACAATCTGCGCGATACCGAGGTGCATCTGGCAACGCTCCGGGCCCTGAAGCAGGCGGGCCGGATCCGCTATGTCGGCTGCACGACGTCGTTCGACAATCAATACGCCGCGTTCGAGCAGATGATGCGGCGCGAGTCGCTTGATTTTATCCAGGTCGACTATGCGCTCGACAACCGCAATGCGGCGGACCGTATCCTGCCGCTTGCAAAGGATCGGGGCATGGCGGTGATGATCAACCTGCCCTTCGGCCGCAGCCGCCTGTTTTCAACCGTCCAGGGCAGGGCGCTGCCCGATTGGGCGGCTGATTTCGACTGCAAGAGCTGGGCGCAGTTCTTCCTCAAATATCTCGTCTCGCACGATGCCGTGACCTGTGCCGTGCCCGGCATGGCGCGGGCCGAGTATGTTGTCGACAACATCGGCGCCGCCCAGGGCCGCCTGCCCGATGCGGCAATGCGCCGGCGGATGGAAAACTTCATCGATGGGCTCTGACGCGGCCGAACCGGGGTCAACCGAACCGGGGCCGATCGAGTCCAGACCGGCGGGCGGCCCGATCCATCGGCTGCTGGGCAAGGCCATCGATGTCCGCGCCGACGAGATCGCGGCGCTTCTCTGGTCCTGCCTCTTCATCCTGTCGGTTCTCTGTTCGTATTACGTCCTGCGGCCGATCCGCGATGAACTGGGCGTGCAGGGCGGCGTCAACAACCTTGCCTGGCTTTTCACCGGCACGCTGGTTGCGATGCTGGCGGCCAACCCGCTGTTCTCGGCCCTGGTGAAGAATCTGCCGCGACGGACGTTCATCGCCATCTCGTACCGCTTCTTCATGGCCAATCTGCTGTTCTTCGTTCTCTATCTCGAACTTTCGCCCGCCAATCATCACGTCTGGGTTGGGCGGGTCTTCTTCATCTGGGCTTCAGTCTTCAATCTTTTCGTCGTGTCGGTCTTCTGGGCCTTCATCGTCGACATCTTCAATTCCGAACAGGGCAAGCGCCTGTTCGGCTTTCTTTCGGCCGGTGCCACTCTGGGTGCCGTCCTGGGCTCGACCATCACGTCGATGCTGGTCGAACTGATCGGCCAGAACGCCCTGCTGTTCATCTCGATGGCCCTTCTCGAAATCGGCGTGCTTGCGGTGCGACGGCTGTCGCGCCTGAGCGAAGGGTTGCGCCAGGTGCCGTCGGAACGCCCGCGCCAGGCCGAGGTGCCGCTCGGCGGCTCGATTCTGGCCGGCCTCACCCATACGGTGCGCTCGCCCTATCTCGCGGGGATCGGCGCCTTCATGCTGTTCTATTCGGTGACCTCGACCTTTCTCTATTTCCAGCAGGCCTCTATCGTCAGCGAGTATTTCACCAGCCGTGCCGAACGCACGGCGTTCTTTGCCAATGTCGATCTGATCGTCAATGTCCTGACGCTTGTGCTGCAGATCTTCTTCACCAGCCGGTCGCTGCGCCACTTCGGCGTTGCTGTGACCATGCTGTTCCTGCCTGCCGTCAGTCTGGCTGGCTTCGCCGCGCTTGCCGTTGCTCCGGCGATCGGGGTGCTGGTTGCCGTGCAGGTTGTGCGCCGGGTCAGCGGCTTTGCTTTCGCCCGGCCGGCCCGTGAACTGCTGTTCACGGTGGTCACGCGCGAGGACAAATACAAAGCTAAGAGCTTTCTCGATACGGTCGTGTATCGGGCCGGCGATCAGATCGGCAGCTGGTCCTATGCCTTGATGGGCGCCATCGGTGTGGCGCTGACCGGGATCGCGGTGGTTGCGGTGCCGTTGTCGGCCCTTTGGATCGGGCTTGCCTATTGGCTTGGCCGGCGCCAGGAACTGGCGGTCGCGGATCGGGGTGCTGGCCAGGCGCGCTGGAGTGCAGGGTGACGATCGACTAGCATTTGTTCGGCACGGCCGGACGCAGGGGACCGCCAGGCGCCGGTCGGTCATGGTGGCTGCGGCGGCCGATGGTCGCGTCGATAAGGAGGAGCGGCAGATGGGTGGCAATCTTTCGTTTGTGCGCGTTAACGGCATCCGCGTCGCGTATCGATTCGACGGCCCGGACAATGCGCCCGTCGTCACCATGAGCCACGGTCTTTTGGCCGACTATCGGATGTGGGACCCGCAGGCCGACGCGCTGAAGGCCCGCTTTCGGGTGCTGCGCTACGATATCCGCGGCCATGGCGCAAGCGACGCACCGGATGGCCCCTACAGCTTCGAGGTGCTGGATGACGATCTGGTCCAGATGCTCGATGCGCTGGCGGTGACCCGGACCCATTTTCTGGGTCATTCGATTGGCGGCATGATCGGCCAGCGCTTTGCCGCCTGCCACCCGGACCGGATCGGACGCCTGGTCCTGGCCGGCACATCGGCCACCACGCCGGTCGCATCCGCCTGGCAGGGCTGGCTTGAAACGATCCGTCGCGAAGGCATGCGGGGCCTGGTGGAAAGCATGCTGGACCGCTGGTTCGACGAGGATTTCCGGGCCGCCCATCCCGAGGCGGTTGCCCGCGTCGCCGATGCGGTTCGCGCCTCGCCCGCGGCCGGATTTGTCGGCAGCGCGCACACGATCATGGCCCTTGATCACATGCCGCTGTTGCCGAAGATCAAGGCTCCCACCCTGATCATCGTCGGGGCCGAAACCCGCAGTGCCTCGGTCGAGGATGGCGAGGCGATGCGGAAGGCCATCCCGAATGCGCGCATGGTCGTACTGCCGAACGCGCGGCATTTCGCCAACATCGAACAGGCCGCAGCATTCAATCGCGCGCTGCTCGATTTCCTTGGCGCCTGAAGCGAAGCCGTTCGCGGCTTTGATCGATCAGGCGGTTTGATCGATGAGGGGGCCGATCGTTTCCGCCAGCGCCAGAAGCCTGGCATCGCCATAGCGCGGGCCAACAATCTGCACCCCGACCGGCAGGCCGCCCGGGCCGGTATGGCCCGGAATGGCGATGCAGGGCGCGTGCAGAACGTTCCAGACCGCGCTCATGATCCAGTCGCCGGTGGTGTGCAGGCCGGCGGGTGCCTCGCCGGTCGCGGCCGGGGCCAGGATCATGTCCAGCTTCGGCCCGAACAGCGCGTCGAATTGGGTCCGGCATTGGGCGGCGTGATCATAGGCCCGGAGCAGCGTTTCGGCGGGGATCGCCGCGCCGCCCTCGACCGTGGCGCGGAAATCGGCATGCAGGCCGGCCGGGTTGCCGACGTATTCGGGCAGGAAATGGACACTGCTTTCGGCCTGCAGAATGATGCGCAGGCTCTCGTCCAGATCCTCGAACCCCTTTGGCAGCGACAGCTCCTCGACCTGCACGCCAGCCTGCTCCAGAAGCCGCGCGGCGCGGGCCACAGCGTCGCGGGCGCCCTGTTCGGTCTTGCCCCAGTTATGGGTTCGGACCAGTCCGGCCTTGACGCCATCCAGGCGGATAGCGGGCCGGGTTTCGAGCCCGCGCAGGCGAAACGCCCTGGCGACCAGGGTCAGGCATGCGGGGGATCGCCCGAACCAGCCCAGGGTATCCAGGCTTGGCGAACACTGAAGCGCGCCGGGCCAGGCCACGGCGCCATGGGTCGGCTTGAAACCATAGATGCCGGTGAACGAGGCGGGACGGATGGTCGATCCGACCGTCTGGGTCCCCATGGCCAGCGGGACATGGCCATCCGCGACTGCTGCCGCCGATCCTGACGATGACCCGCCGGGGGTGTGGCGGGGGTTGCGCGGATGGGTGGTCAGGGCCTTGCGGCCACCGGCCGTGAATTCCACCGTATCGGTCTTGCCCAGGATCAGCGCGCCGCTCGATCGCGCCAGCCGCACGCACGACGCGTCGCGATCCGGCCGATTGCCGACATAGAGGGGCGAATTGTGCTGGGTGGGCATGTCGGCCGTGTCGATCACGTCCTTGATGCCCATGGGCAGGCCATGCAGAACGCCCGACGAGCCCGCGCTGACCAGGCGCTTGTCGCATTCGCGGGCGTTACGGATGGCCTGGTCGGGCTCGATCCAGGTCCAGGCCCGCACGACGGCATCGCGCTCGGCGATGCGGGCCAGGCACGACCGCGTCAGTTCCTCGCAGGTCAGCGTCCCCGCGGCGATCCTGGCCGCGGCTTCGACGCCGGTCAGTTCGAACGGTTCCATCGGAATCTCCGTCTAGGCCTGTCCATTATTCCCCATCCAGTTCGGGGTAGTGGCGAAAGATGCCGCTTTCGTTGAACGGGATGCGCCGGTCCGATGTCAAGTAGGACCGGATGCGCGGGCGGTCTGCGATCCGGCCGTGAAGCGCGGTGACACGGGGACAGCGCCGCTCGATGCGCGCCATCGAGCGGGGGAAGGCATAGCGCAGGCCGGCGACAACCTGGAACAGCGACAGGTCGGCATAGCTCCGTCGTGCGCCCGCCAGATAGCGGTCCCCGGACGGGTTTCGTTCCAGGACGCGCTCGAAATAGCCCAGAAACTTGGGCAGGCGGGCCGTGACGAAATCTGCGGCGCGGCGCCGGGCCTCGTCCTTCTGGTCTTCGTAATAAAGATTGACGGAAATCGGATGGTGCGTGTCATGAGCGGCCAGCAGCAGATCAGCCAGCGTCAGCTGAAGCTGGTGGACCCACAGGCGCCCCGCGCCCGACCGGGGGGCCAGGCCGTGCCGGTCACCCAGGAACTGCAGGATGTTTGTCGTCTGCCCGATTATCAGCTTGCCGGCCCTGAGAAAAGGCGGTGCAAAGGGTGGCTGCTGGATGGTCTTGCCGTTCAGGAGCGCAAGCAACGCCTGCACCCCGCGGCCTTCCCCGGTGCCCCGGGCGACATCGATATAACGGGCGCCGACGTCTTCCAGCGCCAGTCGCACGAATTCGCCGCGACCTTGAATCGAAGGCCAGTAATAAAGCTCGTATGTCGCGTATGTCATGGGCTGCGTCTCCTTGCGGCCCGAACCGGGGCATGATCGGAGGGGCCGACAACGCCCTCGGCAGGGGTCTCTTCATTCCTTGTTAGGCCTTTGCGCCGCGCCGCCCGAGCCCTCGGATTCCTCTGGCGCCGCCGGCCAAACAGCTACTCACAAAAAAATTCCGTTCACCATCTTTTTTGCTTGATCTCGGTCGCTATAGACCATAGTTACGTCTCGCCCTAATTCGCACGTGCCCGTGGACGCCGGCACTACCTCCCGGCCAGGGATGGCGTCTTAAAGCAACGACGGTGCGGGCTTTTTTGGTCTCAATCCGGTTGTCCAAAAACCGGTGGCACTAAAGAGGCACACCTTCCTTGCCCACGTGCGGAGCGGCCCACCCGTTCCAAACCGAAGGCAGAAACCCCGGGTCTCCGCATGGTGCGGTGCTCCGGATATCGCCGGGTATCGGCCCCGTGCGGGAGATAGCGTCTCCATAGCGCACTCCCGACCGAACGAAACCGGCAAGGCTTTGGTTCTGGTACGGGAGACATATGCATGACCAGTAAGCGGATCCTCGACTTCCTTGCCAAGGAACGACCCGAGGGGCCCTGTCTGATCGTTGACCTCGACATCATCCGACGCAACTTCCAGCGGCTGACCCGGGCGTTCCCCGCGACTGGGATCTATTACGCGGTCAAGGCGAACCCCGCCCCGCAGATCCTGAAGCTGCTGGCCTCGCTCGGCAGCAGCTTCGACACCGCCTCGGTGCCCGAGATCGAGATGGCCCTTGCCGCCGGCGCCACCCCGGACCGCATCTCCTACGGCAACACAATCAAGAAAGAGCGTGACATCGCCCGCGCCCATGCGCTGGGGGTCAGCCTGTACGCCGTCGACTGCGTCGAAGAGGTGGAAAAGATCGCCCGCCAGGCGCCCGGCGCCCGGGTGTTCTGCCGCATCCTGACCGATGGCCAGGGGGCCGAATGGCCGCTGTCGCGCAAGTTCGGCTGCGACGCCAAGCTGGCGATCGCTGTCCTCGAGCGCGCCCACCAGCTGGGCCTGAACGCCTGCGGGCTTTCGTTCCACGTCGGCTCGCAGCAATGCGACCTCAAGGCCTGGGACAAGGCGGTCGGCGATGCCAAGCGGGTGTTCGAGGCGCTCGGCCAGAAGAACATCAACCTGTCGCTGCTGAACCTGGGCGGCGGTTTCCCGACCCGTTACCTGAAGGACGTGCCCTCGACGCTGGCCTATGCCGAGGCGATCCAAAGCGCGCTGACCCGGCATTTCGGCAACCGCCTGCCGGCCACGATCATCGAGCCGGGCCGGGGCATGGTTGGCAATGCCGGCGTCATCAAGGCCGAGGTCGTCTTGATCGCGCGCAAGTCGGAAGGCGACCCCACCCGCTGGGTCTATCTCGATATCGGCAAGTTCGGCGGCCTTGCCGAAACCATGGACGAGGCGATCCGCTACCCGATTCGCACCCCGCGTGACGGTGGGGCCACGGCGCCTTGCGTCATTGCCGGCCCGACCTGCGATTCGGCCGACGTACTGTATGAAAAGACGCCCTATCCGCTGCCCGTCTCGCTCGCGATCGGTGACGAGCTGCTGATCGAGGCAACCGGCGCCTATACCTCGACCTACGCGTCGGTCGCGTTCAACGGCTTCGCCCCCCTTCCGACCTACATCGTGGGACGCGAATCAAATGCTGCGGTTGCTGCCTGAGGCGGCATCCCACATCCCGGCGCGGGAAAGGCTTCTCGACCGCTGTTTCGGACCTGGCCGCCATCGCAAGACCAGCGAGAAGCTGCGGCGCGGCCGGGTTCCGGCTGCCGGGCTTGCCTTCTCGCTGCTGGACGATCGCCGCCTGATCGGCACCGTCCGGCTGTGGCCGATCATCGCGGGGTCGGCGGGGCCGGCCCTGCTGCTTGGACCGATCGCCGTGTCACCGGATCGCCAGGGCGAGGGCCTGGGCGCTTTCCTGATGCGCCACGCGCTGTCGGAAGCGCGGCGACTGGGCCACGCCGCCGTCCTGCTGGTTGGTGATGCGCCCTATTACACCCGCTTCGGTTTCCGTCAGGATCTGACCCGGCATCTTGTGCTGCCGGGGCCGGTCGAGCGCGAGCGCTTCCTGGGGCTTGAATTGATTCCCGGGGCTCTGCACGACGGCAGGGGCGACGTGGTTGCCAACGGCGCTTCGGCCAACGCCTGGCCGCGGCCGGCATTGCCCGCCCGCCGGCAGGCGCCAGCGTCCAGGCGGCCAGTTCTTGCTGGCATCCCCTAGCGCCGCGCAATAAGAAGGTCGAACGAGCAAGAAAAAGAGCGGATAACCAGCCATGACCAACTGGCCCAGCCACGCCCGAATCGACGGTCCCATCGTCATGGTCGGCTTCGGCTCGATCGGTCGGGGGACGTTGCCCCTGATCTTGCGCCATTTCGCGTGCAACCCGGCCCAGGTTACCGTGATCGACCCCGATGATACCCATCGGGGGCTTGCCGAAGCGGCTGGCGCCCGATTCATAAAGACCGCCGTCACCCGCGAGAACCACCGCGCCCTGATCCTGCCGCTGCTTGGGGCCGGCGCGGGCCAGGCCTTCATGGTCAATCTGTCGATCAATGTGTCGTCGACGGCGATGATGGAGCTCTGCAAGGAGGCGGGGGCCCTCTACATCGATACCGTGGTTGAACCCTGGGCCGGGTATTACACCGACCCCAGCCTGAGCCTGGCGCAGCGCTCGAACTATGCCTTGCGCGAAAGCATGCTTGACCTGCGTCGGCGCCGGCCGGGCGGTCCTGCGGCGATCAGTTGCTGCGGCGCCAATCCGGGGATGGTGTCGTGGCTTGTCAAGCAGGCGCTGCTCAATCTTGCCGCCGACATGAATATCGCGGTCGAGGTGCCCACCCGCCGCGAAGGCTGGGCCGCCCTGATGCAGCGCCTGGGCGTGCGGGGCATCCACATTGCCGAACGCGATACCCAGCGCGCCCGCAAGCCGAAGCCGCGCGGGGTCTTCGTCAACACCTGGTCGGCCGAAGGCTTCATTGCCGAGGGCCTGCAGCCGGCCGAGCTTGGCTGGGGCACCCATGAAAAGACGCTGCCGCTGGAGGGCCTGCGGCATACCAGCGGTTGCGGGGCGGCGATCTATCTGACCCGTCCGGGCGCGGCGACCCGCGTGCGGACCTGGACCCCGCTGGCACAGAGCCAGATCGGCTTCCTGATCACCCATAACGAATCGATCTCGATCGCCGACTATTTCACGGTGCGGCGGGCGGGCCGGGTCGCCTATCGGCCAACCTGCCACTATGCCTACCATCCGTGCGACGCGGCCTTGCTTTCGATCCATGAGCTGGCGGGACGCCAGTGGCGGCCGCAGGAGAAGTGGATCATCCTGAGTGAATCCGAGATCGTCGATGGCGTCGACGAACTGGGCGTGCTGCTTTATGGCCATGCCCGCAACGCCTATTGGTATGGCTCGCGCCTCTCGATCGAGGATGCGCGGGCCTTGGCGCCCCACCAGAATGCGACCGGCCTTCAGGTGTCGTCGGCCGTCCTGGCCGGCATGGTCTGGGCCATCGAGAACCCCGAGGCCGGCATCATCGAGGCCGACGAGATAGACTTCCGGCGGTGCCTTGACATCCAGCGTCCTTATCTTGGCGCCGTCAGTGGCGTCTACACGGACTGGACACCGCTAAGCGGCCGCGGCGACACGCCGTTTCCGGAAGATATCGATGTCAGCGATCCCTGGCAGTTTGCCAACGTGCTGGTTCGGGAAACTCCCCTCGACCCGGCCGAGGCTTCGCGAGACACGGGCCGCCGCGCGGCTGGCTGACCCGTGACCGCGGGCGTGGCCCGCTGCACCCCAGCCGCGCCGTATGATTTCCGGCTTGCGTGATTTCCCGCTGATGCTCCGGATTTCGTGATCGACACCCTTGCCGGGATTGTCGGCCGGCATTGTCCCGGGGGGCCCGGCAGGCCCCCCGGTGTGCCTGGTTATCGCCCCAGCGCCTTGCGGATGCCCGCTCCGTAATCGGCGTGCACCTTGTCGAACAAGGCGAGCTGCCTTTCAACGATGAAGTCGGGGACCCCCGCCATGGCCTGGGCGATGTTCGCGAACAGCCGCTGCTTTTCGCCCGGGTCGAACAGATTGAACAGGGCGCGCGGCTGCGCAAAGTCGTCATTTCCGGCGCGATGGTCGTGGCGCGCCGCATCCCCCGAGATGCGGAGCGGTGGTTCGGCCGCTGCCGGGTGTTGGGCCGAACCTTGGGCTGGACCTTGGAACGAGTTGGGCTCGTAATAGGCATCTGGGTTGCCCGTATCGTTGCGGAAGAACCGCATCGCGCCGTCCTTGTGATAGTGGTGCACTGGGCATCGCGGCGCGTTGACCGGCAAGGCTTCGTAATGAGTGCCGATGCGGTGGCGATGCGCGTCGGCATAGGCGAAGATTCGGGCCTGCAACATCTTGTCGGGCGAGAAGCCGATGCCCGGCACGATGTTGGACGGCGAGAACGCGGCCTGCTCGATCTCGGCAAAGTAGTTGTCGGGATTCCGATTGAGTTCGAGCACGCCGACCTCGATCAAGGGATAGTCGCCATGCGGCCACACCTTGGTCAGGTCGAAGGGGTTATAGGGCGTCTTCTCGGCGTCGGTTTCGGGCATGACCTGGACGAACATCGTCCAGCGCGGGAAGCGGCCGCCCTCGATCGCCCCGAACAGCTCTTCCTGGTAGGTCTCGCGGCTCTTGCCGATGATCGCGGTCGATTCGGCGTTGGTGTAATGCTGATGGCCCTGCATGGTCTTGAAGTGGAACTTGACCCAGAACCGCTCACCTTTCCCATTCCAGAAGGAATAGGTGTGGGAGCCATAGCCGTTCATGTGCATCGGGGTCCGGGGAATGCCGCGATCCGACATCAGGATCGTGATCTGGTGCAGGCTCTCGGGCGAGAGCGACCAGAAATCCCACATCGCCGTCGGCGAGCGCAGGTTGGTTCTCGGGTGGCGCTTCTGGGTATGGATGAAATCAGGGAACTTCAGGGGATCGCGGACAAAGAACACCGGCGTGTTGTTGCCGACCAGGTCCCAGTTGCCGTCCTCGGTATAGAACTTGAGCGCGAAGCCGCGCACGTCGCGCTCGGCATCGGCGGCCCCCTGCTCGCCGGCTACGGTCGAGAAGCGGGCAAGCATCGGTGTCTTTTTGCCGACCGCGAACAGCTTGGCGCCGGTATAGCGGGTGATGTCATGGGTGACGGTGAGGGTGCCGAAGGCACCCCAGCCCTTGGCGTGAACCACCCGTTCCGGAATCCGCTCGCGGTTCTGGTGGGCCAGTTTCTCGATCAGCTGATAGTCCTGCAGCAGGACCGGGCCGCGGGCGCCGGCGGTCAGGGTGTTCTGGTTGTCGGCAATGGGGGCGCCGGCGGTCGTGGTCAGGGTTGGGCGTTTGGTCATCTGAACCTCCAAATTGGAATGATTCAAAAATAAAGGACACATCCTAGAATTCAAATTGATTGATTTTATTGATTCGATAGATATAAATTATGAATTATGAACCTGAGGGACCTGCGCTACCTGGTCGCGGTGGCGGAAACGATGCATTTTGGCCGCGCGGCCCTGGCCGAGAACGTTTCCCAGCCGGCGCTCAGCGCCCAGATCCGCAAGCTCGAGGCCTTTCTGGGCGTTGCCCTGTTCGAGCGCGACAGCCGGAATGTCGCCCTGACCCCGGCCGGTGACGCCATCCTGGCCGCTGCCCGGGCGGTGCTGGCGCATGCGGCGTCGATCGAGACGATCGCGAACGATTTCCGTGACCCGCTGGCGGGGCCGTTTCGCGTCGGCATCATCGCCTCGCTCGGGCCGTTCCTGGCCGCCGAATTGCTGATCCAGTTGCAGCACGATGCGCCGCGCCTCGCGGTGTTTTTGACCGAGGGGCTGACCGACACTCTGCTGGCGTCCTTGCGCGCGGGCGATCTTGATGCCGCCCTGATTGCAACCGCGCCGGCGGACGACCGGCTGCAAGAAACGGTGCTGTTCGACGAGCTCCTTCCTTCTTGCCCATGCGCCCGACCATCCGCTGGCCAAGGTCGGCCGTCCCACCATGGGCGATATCGAAGCCGGAACGCTGTTGCTTCTGGACGAAGGGGCATTGCCTGCGCAATCAAGCGCTCAGCCTGTGCGGGCGGCATCCGTCGACGGGCGCGTCAAATCGACCAGCGTCTTTGTCACCCTGATGCGTCTGGCCGGATCGGGGCACGGCGTTACGCTTGTCCCGGCCCTGGCGGCGGGCGCGGCGGGCGGGCTGACGCTGCGGCCGCTTGATTGGCCCCTGGCCCGGCGGCGTGTGCGTCTTGTCGCGCGGCGCCAGTTCGGGTGGCACGGGCATTGCAGGTTACGCGCGACAGCCGCAAGGGCAATCGCGGCAGCAAACGGCTGGAAATGGAAACCGTCGCCTAGGCGTTCGTTTGCAGCGCCCCCGCAGGCTTGGTAAGAAGGCCGCCACCTGGGATCTTCCGGCGAGCACGAACCTTTGCCCTTTTCAGACGACACCTGGCAGCGGGTCAGCGCCGTCACGGTCACACACCACAGCGGCCAGGATCGGGGCCTGCCTGCGCAAGGTCGCGCCGGCCGGCCAAATCATCGTCGTCGACAATGCCAGCGCCGATCAGACCCGGGACATCGTCTGGCGCGAGAACCGACAGCCACCCTTATTCACAATGCAGTCGGATTGGGCTTTGGCAACGGCTGCAATTGCGGCATCCGGTGGCTGGAGCGCGATTTCCTGCTCATGATCAATCCCGATGCCGAGCTCGAGCCCGGGGCGCTGGAGGCGTTGTTGGCGGCGGCCGACCGCTATCCAGAGGCCGGAATTCTTGGCCCCACCATCCTGAACCCGGACGGCACGGTCGAGCCCAGCCACGATGACGGGCTCTTCGAGCGCCGGCCGCGTCGGCTGCCGCCCGAGGGCGATCTCGGCCGCCTATCCGGGGCGGCGTTGATGGTTCGCAAGACGGCGCTTGACGAGGTGGGTGGCTTCGATCCCGCGATATTCCTTTATTACGAGGACGACGATCTCTGCTATCGATTCCGGGCCAAGGGCTGGTCTCTGGTGCGGGTTGCAGCCGCCCGGGTGCGGCATGTCGGCGGCGGTTCGATCGGGTCAGGCTGGGACCGCCTGTGGGAGAAGTTCGGCATGAGCTGGTCGCGGCTCTATATCGAGGAAAAGTATCACGGCCGTGCCGCCATGCGCCGGATCGCCTGGCCGAACGTGGCGCGATTCGCCGCCAAGAGCCTTGGCTACCTGATCGTCCTCAACCGCAGGAAGCTGTGGCGCGATCTGGCGCGGGTTCCGCGGCACCGCTGCCTAGTCTTCTCGGGTCGGCCGGGCCACGACCCTCGGCCATCCGCGTCCGGGGCGTGATGGCCGCGCTGCGCCTGCTGCGCGAGAAGCTGGGGCTGCGCCGGTCGGTGGATCGGCTCCCCGCCCATGTCAGCATCGGCCGGCACACCTATGGGCTGCGGGCCCGCAATTTCATCCGGCCTTCGCCAAAGGCGCCGATCAGCGTTGGCAGCTATTGCTCGTTTGGGCCCGATGTCATGATTTTCGGCCAGGCTGACCATCCGACTCATCTGGTTTCGACCTATCCGTTCCGGGCGATGATCTTCACACCCGAGCATCCGGATGCCGATGCGACCACCCCCGGCGGAGCGGTGTGCATCGGTCACGATGTCTGGGGTCGGCGCCTGGGCGATCATCCTGTCGGGGGTCAGCATCGGCGATGGCGCGGTGATCGCGGCGGGTGCGGGTGGTCGCGCGCGACGTTGCACCCTATGCCGGTGGCGGGCAGCCCGGCGCGCCAGATCAAGCTGCGCCTGCCCGAAGACCAGATCGTCGCTCTGCGGTCCATCCGCTGGTGGGATTGGCCGGACGAAAAGCTGGCGCGGTTCAAGGATGTTTTGTACGGCGACGTGGCCGCGTTCATAGCGCGGGTGGCAGCGGAGAACGCGGCATGAAGGCGGTGATCCTGGCGGGCGGGCGCGGCTCGCGCATTTCCGAGGAAAGCCACCTGCGGCCGAAGCCGATGATCGAGATCGGCGGCCGGCCGATCCTCTGGCACATCATGAAAATCTATGCCGGCCATGGCATCCACGACTTTGTCATCTGCCTCGGCTATCGCGGCTATGCGATCAAGGAGTACTTCGCCAACTATGTGCTGCATGCGGCCGATGTCACGGTCGACATCCGTGACAACCTGATCGAATACCATGCTACAACCGCTGCCGAACCGTGGCGGGTGATGCGCTGGTCGAGACCGGAGCCGAGACCCAGACCGGCGGCCGCATCAGGCGGGTGGCGCGCTGGGTCGAACAGGACGACGCCTTTTGCCTGACCTATGCAGACGGCGTTGCCAACATCGACATATCAGCGCTGATCGCGTTCCACAACGGCCATGGACGGCTGGCGACCATGACAGTCGTCAGGCCACCCGGCCGCTTCGGCGCAACGACGCTTGACGGCGACCGCATCACCGGCTTCATCGGTGCCGCGTGGTGACGGCGGCTATATCAACGGCGGCTTTTTCGTGCTGTCGCCCAAGGCGATCGAAACCATTGCGGGCGACGAAACGCTGTGGGAGCGCGCACCGCTTGAACAGCTGGCCGCCCGCGATGAACTGCGCGCCTACCGGCATGACGGCTTCTGGCAGCCGATGGACACGCTGCGCGAGAAGGAACACCTGGAAGAACTCTGGGCCGGTGGCAGGGCACCCTGGAAGACATGGAGCTAGAACCGGATTTCTGGCGGGGTCGTTCCGTACTGCTGACCGGGCATACCGGCTTCAAGGGCACTTGGCTTGCGCTGTGGCTGGAATGTCTGGGCGCCAGGGTGACCGGCTTCGCGCTTGCGCCGGATACCGAACCCAGCCTCTTTCCTCTTGTCGCGCCGCGTCTCACCTCCGTTCTCGGCGATATCCGGGACCGGGGCGCGCTTGGCAAAGTGGTGGCGGACGCGCGGCCCGAGGTGGTGATCCACATGGCCGCGCAGGCGCTGGTGCGGCGCTCTTATGCCGACCCGCTCGGTACGTTTGAAAGCAATGTGATGGGAACCGCCTATCTGCTTGATGCGCTGCGCGGGGCGGCTGGGCTCAGGGCCGTTCTGGTGGTGACAAGCGACAAGGTCTATCTCAACCGCGACACGGGTGTGCATTTCCGCGAGAACGACGCGCTGGGCGGCGCGGATCCCTACAGCGCATCGAAATCGGCGGCCGAAATGGTTGCTGCGTCCTGGTCTCAAAGCTTCTTCGCCGGCGCCGCCCCGCGCCTTGGCACGGCCCGGGCGGGCAACGTGATCGGGGGCGGGGACTGGGCCGCGGATCGCGTCGTCCCCGACGCGTGGCGCGCCGTGATGGCGGGCGAAGCGCTCCGGTTGCGGCACCCGGACGCCACCCGCCCCTGGCAGCATGTCCTCGATTCATTGAATGGCTACCTTGTCTATGTGCAGGCCCTGGCGGCGGGCGGCGCGGTGCCGATGGCGCTCAACTTCGGGCCCGATCCGGGCCGCTCGGCCAGCGTTGCGGCGCTGGCCGATATGTTGCTTACGGCCTGGGGCGGCAGGCCCTGGCACCGTGACGACGGGGCGGCCCAGCCCGAAAAGAAGCACCTGTCCCTCGACCCTGGTCTTGCCGCCACGGTGCTGGGCTGGCGGACGCGCCTTTCCATCGATCGCGCCATCGCGTGGACGGCCGAGTGGTATGCGGCGTTTCGCGAGGGCGGGGCGGCCCGCGATCTCTGCCTGCGGCAGATCGAGGCCTTTCAGGACCTGCGATGACGCCCCACTGCCAGCTTTGCCATGCTCCGCTCACCCAGAGCTTCATCGATCTGGGCACCATGCCGCTTGCCAATTCCTATCTGTCCGAATCCGATCTGGCGCGGCCGGAACCGCGCTACCCGCTGCATGCGCGGGTCTGCGGGACCTGCTTCTTGGTGCAGGTCGACCGGGTCGTGCCGCCCGACCACATCTTCAGTGATTACGCCTATTTCTCGTCCTATTCGTCGAGCTGGGTCGAGCATGCGCGGCGCTATGCCGACATGGCGATCCGCCGCTTTGGCCTTGGCCGGGATTCAAAGGTGCTCGAGGTCGCCAGCAATGACGGCTATCTGCTGCAGCATTTCGTGAAGGCTGGCGTGCCGGTGCTTGGCATCGAGCCGGCGGCCAATGTCGCTGCGGTGGCCGAGGAGCGCGGCGTTCCCAGCCGGGTCGCGTTCTTCGGCAAGGCGCTGGGCGAGGCCCTCGGGCGCGAGGGTCATGCCGCCGACCTGATCGTCGCCAACAATGTCATGGCGCATGTGCCCGATCTTGACGATTTCATCGCCGGCTTCGCCGCCGCGCTGAAGCCGGACGGCGTGATGACCGCCGAATTCCCGCATTTCTTGAACCTCATGCGAGAGGTGCAGTTCGACACCATCTATCACGAGCACTTTTCCTATCTGTCCCTTCTGCCGGTCGAACGGGCACTTGGCCAGCATGGACTGCGGCTGTTCGACGTCGAAAAGCTTTCCACCCATGGCGGGTCTTTGCGCATCTATGCCTGCCGCACCGAAAGCCGGCACCGCGAGCAGCCCGGACTTGCAGCCATCCGTGCCGACGAAGCGGCGGCCGGCCTTGGCATGGTTGCGACCTATCGCGATTTCCAGGGCAAGGTCGAATCGATCCGCGACGGGTTCCGCCGTTTCCTGGCCTCGGCAGGGCGGGGCGGGGCATCGATCGTCGCCTATGGCGCCGCCGCGAAAGGCAACACGTTCCTCAACTATTGCGGCGTCGGGGTTGCCGACATCGCCTATGTGGTCGATCGCAGCCCGCACAAGCAGGGCCGCTTTCTGCCGGGTTCCCACATTCCGATCCATGCCCCCGAGCGGATTGCGGAAACCAGGCCCGGCTACGTGCTGATCCTGCCCTGGAACCTGCGCCAGGAAATCGCCCGCGATCTGGCCTTCATCGGCGCCTGGGGCGGGCAATGCGTGATCGCCGTGCCGCGCGTCGATATCTTTGCGCCGGGAGGGTGAATGAGGATCGAGACCACCACCATTCCCGGCGTTCTTGTCCTGTCCACGGATGCGCACCGGGACGAGCGGGGATCGTTCGCGCGCATCTTCTGCGAGCGGGACCTTGCCGCGGCAGGGGTTGTCTTCACTGTCCGGCAGGCAAATATCAGCCGTAACAGGCAGCGCGGCACGTTGCGCGGCCTTCACTTCCAGGCCGAACCAGGGCCCGAGCCAAAGATCGTGCGCTGCCTCAGGGGCGCGGTCTGGGACGTCGCTGTCGATCTGCGGCCCGATTCGCCCGGCTTTCGCCGCTGGACCGGGCACGAGCTGAGCGCCGATAATCTGCGCGCTCTGTATATTCCGCCGGGCTGCGCGCACGGATTCGTCACCCTGGTGGATGATTGCGAGATTCTTTACCTGATGGGCGCGTTCTACGACCCGGCCCTGCAGCGGGGTGTGCGCTGGAACGATCCCGCCTTTGCCATTGATTGGCCGCTGGCGCCTGCCGTGATCGCGGAGCGGGATGCCGGCTATCCGGATTTCGCGTGACTCTCCGCATTCTTGTCACGGGCGGGCAGGGCTTCATCGGCCGGCATGCCGTTGCCGCGCTCGGCGCCCGTGGCCACGATGTGGTGGTGGTGCGGCGCGGCGCGTGCAATCTGCTCGATGCGGCCGCCCGGCGGCGCGCGATCGGCGAAGCGCAGGCGACCCACCTGCTGCATCTTGCTTGGTTCACGGAACACGGCGCCTTCTGGCAGTCGGCCGAAAACCTGGCTTGGCGCGATGCCAGCATTGCGCTGTTCGAGGACTTCGCGGCGGCGGGCGGGCGTCGCATCGTCGCGGCCGGCACTTGCGCGGAATACGATTGGCACGATCCACCCGACTTCATCGGCGAGGACCATCCCATCGCGCCGACCACCCTGTATGGTCAATGCAAGCACGAGACCCATCGTGCCCTGGATCGGCAGGGCATTGACCACGGGTGGGGACGGCTCTTTCTTGTCTATGGCGCGGGCGAGGACGAACGGCGCCTGGTGCCGTCGGTCGCGACGGCCCTTTTGCGCGGCGAAGAGGCCCCCTGCACGGCGGGCGAACAGATCCGTGACTTCATGGATGCGCGGGATGCGGGGGCGGCCTTTGCCGCGCTGCTGCTAAGCGATGTTGCGGGCGCGGTCAACATTGCCAGCGGCCAGCCCCACAGCGTTGCCGATGTGGCGCGGCTGACGGCGGCGGCGGCGGGCCGCGGCGATCTTTTGCGGCTTGGCGCGCTGCCGACGCGGCCGGGCGAGCCCGAGCGTCTGGTGGCCGACGTTACGCGCCTGCGCGAGGCGGTGGGGTTTGCACCCCGCTACGCCTTGCGCGACGGAATTCGTGACGCCGTTGCGTCCTGGCGCGGCCGCGCCTGATGCGCGCAGAAACGGCCCGATGGCTTAGCGCCGCTCGGTGTTGTTCCGCAGGCCGCCCAGGATAGCGTCCGTATGCTGCCCCAGGGCCGGTTCCTTCAGGCTGGGGCGCGCCGGCTCGTTCAGGAACTTGATGGCGGGGCCCAGAAACCGGCGGCCCTTCTCGTCGGTCAGCACCATGCCGCGGCTGACCGCGTTCGGGTCGGCCAACGCCTCGGCCAGGGTGTTGACCGGCGCGAAGCAGACATCGAGCGGCTTGAACCATTCGATCCAATCGGCCAGCGGCCGGCCGATGAACACGCCGCGCAGAAACTCGATCAAGGGCTTCTGATGCGCGCCGGGCCCCGGCTCGCAAAGGGCCGCAAGATCGGGCCGCCCCAGCTTTTCAAGCAGGGTGTTGACGAACTTCATCTCCTGCCCGCCCAGCACCATGTGCCGGCCATCCTTGGTCTCATAGATCTGGTAGAAAGCCGAACCGCCCATGGTGCGCTCGTGCTTCGGGATCGGCTGCCGGTTCTCGGCGATGGTGGGGCCCATCACATTGGGCATCGCCGCCAGCATCGAATCGTGCATGGTCATGTCGAGATAGTCGCCCTTGTCCGTGATGGTGCGCCGATACAGCGCCATCATGATGCCAGCCAGCGACTGCAACGAACTGACCATGTCGGCGATGGCAACGCCGGGAATGGCGGGCTTGTCGTCGGCGCCCAGTGTCAGGCCAATGCCGCCGCTCAGGGCCTCGACCGCCAAGTCATGAGCCGGTCGGTACTTGTAGGGACCGTCCTGGCCGAACGCGCTGATCGAGCAATAGACAATGCGCGGATTGCGGGCGCTGACCGCCGCATAGTCGATGCCAAGGCGCGTCATCACGCCGGGGCGAAACGCTTCCAGGAAGACATCGGCGGTTTCCGCCAGCCGCAGGAGCGCCTCGCGTCCTGCCGCTGATTTGAGATCGAGAACGATGCTCTTCTTGCCGCGGTTGAGGTTGCGGAAATAGACGGTGCTGGGCCCGTCGCTCTGGCCAATGTGGCGGGTGGGATCGCCTTCGCCCGGCTGTTCGACCTTGATGACCTCGGCGCCATGATCGGCAAGCGCCAGGGTCAGGCAGGGGCCGGGAAGAAAAACCGACAGATCGATCACGCGCAGGCCGTCGAGCTTCATGAGGTGCCTCGAGCTGGAGCGAAGATGAAGGAAAGGGGTGTCGCCCGGGTGTCAGATCAAATTCTGCTTGATCCACTGCCTGGCGATGATGATGCGCTGCATCTCGTTGGTGCCTTCGCCGATGCAGGTCAGCGGCGCGTCACGATAGAGACGCTCGATGTCGTACTCTTTCGAGTACCCATAGGCGCCATGGATGCGCATCGATTCGATCGAATTCTCGAGCGCCGCTTCGGACGAGAAATACTTGGCCATGCCCGCTTCCAGATCGCAGCGCCGCCCTTCGTCAAAGGTCCTGGCCGCATCCAGGGTCAGAAGCCGCGCGGCGCGCGCCCGGGTCGCCATCTCGCCCAGCTTGAGCTGGATCGCCTGATGTTCGCAGATCGGTTTTCCGAAGGTCTTGCGGATCTGGGAATATTCGGTGGCAAGCCTGAGCGCCCCTTCGGCGATGCCGACGCCGCGTGCCGCGACGTTGATGCGGCCAAGCTCCAGTCCGCCGGTCGCCATGTGGAAGCCCTGGCCTTCGACGCCGCCGATCAGGTGGTCTTTCGACAGGTGATAGTCCTCGAAGATCAACTCGCCGGAATCGATGCTCTTATAGCCAAGCTTCTCGAGCTTGCGCCCGACCCGGAAGCCCGGACCCTTCGGCGCGATGAACAGGCTCATGCCCTTGTGGCGCGGCATCGCATCGGGATCGGTTTTCACCAGCAGAGCCACGCACGATCCCTCGATGCCGTTCGAGATCCAGGTCTTGGTGCCGTTGATGACATAGCCGTCGCCCTGGCGCCGGGCGACCATGCGAATGCCCTGCAGGTCGGTGCCGGCGTCGGGCTCGGTTAGCGCAAGGCCGCCGCGCACCTCGCCCGAGGCCAGGCGTGGCAGCCAGGTTGTCTTCTGCTCGGCGGTCCCGAACTTTTCGATGGCCATGGCCAGCATCAGGTGCGAATTGAAGATGCCGGTGATCGACATCCACACGCTTGCGATGCGCATGACGATCTGGGCATAGGTGCTGGCCGGCAGGCCCAGCCCGCCATAGTCCTCGGACACGGTGGCGCCGAACAGGCCGAATGTCTTCATCTGCTCGACGATCTCATGGGGATAGAGATCGCCATGATCGAAATGCTTGACGACCGGCTTCACGTCTTTGGCCAGCCAGCGATCGATGACATCGAAAAGCTGCGACTCGCGCTCGGGATCGATGCTGCGCCGGGCCACCGTGCTACCAGTCATGATGCGTGATTCCTCGGTTAAGCGGCTCGCCGCAGCGGCAGAGGCGCGAGGGGGCCAATATCCCACGCCGCGCGGCAGCGTCAAGCCATGCGCTCGATGTGGCGCCTCACCGAGGACACCCTGTTGAACGCTCACACCTAGGCCGCAGACTGCCTGTCGAGGGCCTTGCGGATGGCCTGGGCCAGCTGATCCTTGCGATAGGGCTTGTTCAGCAGCGGGGCAGGGGGCTCGGCGGCGCCCGCGGTGGTGGCGCGGTCGCCCGGGAAACCCGAGGTCAGGAGGATCTTGATCTCGGGCCATCGGCGACGGGTCTGTTCGGCCAGTTGATAGCCGTTCAAGGCGCCGGGCATGATGATGTCGGTGAACAGCAGATCGAGACCCTTGTGCCGCTCAAGCACCGTCAGCGCGGCCTCGGCGTTCTCGACCCCGATGACCCGATAGCCCAGGGATTCGATCTGGTCGATGGCGGCGCGCAGCACCTGGGCATTGTCCTCGACAACCAGGATGGTTTCCGAACCCCGTGGCAGGACGGGGCTGGCACGGTCGTCCGGCGCGGTGGCCGGGGCTGCCTCGGCACGCGGCAGATAGATCTGGACCCGGGTGCCCTTGCCCAAGGCGCTTTCGATCCGGACATGGCCGCCTGATTGGCGGACGAAGCCATAGACCATGCTGAGGCCCAGACCGGTGCCGTGCCCCGGCCCCTTGGTCGTGAAGAACGGCTCGAACGCCTGGGCCAGAACCTCGGGGTGCATGCCCTGGCCGGTATCGGCAATTTCGATCAACACATGGTCGCCGGGCTTGGCATCGGGCACCCGGGCGCAGTCGGTGGCCGTAAGGGTGACATTCCCGGCCCTGATGGTGAGCGATCCCCCGGTCGGCATGGCGTCGCGGGCATTGGCGGCCAGATTGACAAGGCAGCTGTCGAATTGGGCACCGTCCACCTTGATCGGCCACAGATCGGGCGCCATCTGGGTAGAAAAGGTAATGTCCTTGGCCAGTGTGTGCTCGATCAGGGGCGTCAGGCTTGCAACCCGCTCGCCAATGTCGGTCAGACGCGGCGTCAGCGGCTGCTTGCGGGAATAGGCGAGCAGGCTTTGGGTCAGTTCGGCGCTGCGCAGGGCGCCGTTCAGCGCCGCCTCGACATGCCGGCTGGCGTGATGATCGCTGCCGATCATGTCCTGCAGCAGGTCGAGGTGACCGATGATAATGCCAAGATAATTGTTGAAGTCGTGCGCCAGGCCGCCGGTGATCCGGCCGATCGCTTCAAGCCGGCCCGCCTGCGCGAGTTGCGCTTCAAGTGTCTTGCGTGCTGTCACGTCGCGAATCGCCGCCGCAATCGCGACCCCATGGTCGGATGCGACCGGGGCCAGATGAACCTCGGCCGGAAACTCGGTGCCGTCCTTGCGCAGGCCGCGCAGCAGCAGCTGGGCGTGGCTTGCGATCCCGTTCTGGCGGATCTCGCGCAGGCCGCTTTCCAGAGAGTCTCCCGCCTCGGCCGGGTCGGTGCCAAACAGGGATTCGATCGGCTTGCCGTGAAGCTCCGCAAGCGCGAAGCCGAAGATAATTTCGGTCTGCAGGTTGGCAAGATCCACATGGCCATGCTGATCCGTCAGGATCAGGCCGTCGGGCGCGAACTGGAACAGGTCGGCGTACTGGCGCCGGTTCCTTTCGCGCATCATCGCGGCGGTAATGGCAACGGCAAACATTCTGAGAATCGTGGTCGCCGTCTTGACGTCGCGGACCGGTCGGCGGCTCATGACGGCCACATGTCCGATGCTCTTGCCGGCCGGATCGAGCAGCGGCTCGCCGATATAGGATTCGATCGCGTGGGCCTGGATGTACTTCGCGTCGGGATAGTGTTCCTGCGCGCCGCGCTCGATCACGATTGGCTTTCCGGCCGCGACCCTGCCGCCCGGTGAACCCGCGATCTGGGCGCGGGATGGCGGCCGGATCACGCCGTCCTCGACCATCGTCAGGGTTCGCACTGAGCCCGGCTGCAAAAGGTCGTACTGGCTGATCCCGCAAAGTTCCATGTCGAGAAGCGTGGTCAGGCGGTGCGCCGCCGCCTCGAGATAGGCGGTCCCTTCGAGATTGATCAGGGTCGACGACAACGCCTGCATCGCCATCTCGATCTGCTTGCGGTCGGTGATGTCGGTCAGGGTCCCGATGTAGCTGGTGGCTTCGCCGTCGGCATCGGTAACCTCGACCGCGTGGCTCAGAACCCAGCTCACGGCGCCATCACTGCGCCTGACCCGAAACTCGCTCTTGAAGGGTTCGCGCAGATTCGTTGCGGTCTGCCATTCATTCAGGACGCGGGCGCGGTCGTCGGGATGGATGGCCTGGGTGTACCCATCGCCCAGCGCCTGGTCTTCGGAAAGCCCGGCAATTTCGCACCAGCGATGATTGACGTATTCGCAGGTGCCGTCCGGCCTGGATCGGAAAAATCCGACCGGTGACACGCGGGCAAGCGACGCCAGGACCCTTTCGTTGGCAGACGCCTGATCCATCGCCTTGTGCACGGCGGTGTTGTCAATATGGGTGACGACGACCCGCTGTGGACCATCCGAGGCAAAGGTATTGGCGCGGAATGTGTACCAGTGGACCGCCCCGCCGATATCGATGTTGTATTCGAAGTGAAACGTCGGTTGTTGGCCTGCGATCACGCCACGGATACCGGCCGCGATCGCCTTGGCTTTGGCAGCGTGGGAGTCCCGGGATTGCTCGCAGGCCTCGAGGTAGTTGGCGCCGACGCCGACCGCCAGCCAATCGTGGCGGGTCTCTGCCGCGTTATGGCGCCATTTCGCGTTGGCGGCGACGATCCGGCCATCGTGGTCAAGAACCACAAGCTGGGCGCTGACGGCATCGACGATGCCGCGGCTGAACCGCTCGCTTTCGGCCAGGGCAGCGGTCCGCTCGGCCACCCGGCTTTCCAGCTCGACATTCAGCTTGCGCAGCGCATCCTCGGCCTTCTTGCGGGCCGTGACATCGCGGAAAAAGGCCCTGGTCGCGACAGGCCTGCCGTTCTCGAACTGAACCGTGATATTGCCCTCGAGCGGAACGCGGCGGCCGTCCTTTGCGACGAATGTGACATCGATCAGCGTGTGCGGCTTGCCCGCCTGCAGATCGCGGAAAACGGCCGCGCAGTGATCGCGGCATTCAGGGGCGATGAAATCGAAGGCATCGCGCCCGATGGCCTCGTCGTCGGAAAAGCCCAGGGCGTCGCGCCAGGCGCGATTGACAAAGGCGATGCGGCGGTCAGGCCCGACACTTTGAATGAGATCGGATGTCGTATTGAACAGGTTGAGCAGTCGGTCCTGGCTGGCGGCAAGATCATGGGCGCGGGTTTCGGCTTCGCCTTTCAGGCGTGCGATCTCGCCCAGCCAGGATTTTGACTGGCCGCTGCCGACGATGAGGAAGGCGCAATAGAAGACGACCATCGCGGCGATGGATGTTGCCAATAGGCCGGGCTCGATAATAAACAGCATGAACAGAGCCGCGAGCGGCGGTCCGGCGAAGAACACGAAGGACCAGCGATCCGAGGCGATCGAACTTGATGCGCCGGCGGCGACACCGGCCACGGCGAACCCGACAAAGGCCTGGTGCGGCGTGTCGCCAGGCGGAAAAAGCAGATAGGCGCCAAGCGCCCAGCTCAGGCCGCCCAGCAGCGCGCCGATGCGGAACCTGGCCCGCCAGACGGGGGCGCGTTCGGCATCGGGCGCCGCGCGCCGATAGGCGATGGTAAGGCCCAGGCGGCCCAGGCTGACGATCGCGTAGATGGCGAGCCACGCAATGATGGTTGCGGTGGGAACCGCGCCCCACTGGCCGCCGGCAAGAACAAGGGCAACCAAGGCGCTGGCGACAAGCGCGGCGGGCAGGCGGCCATACAGGAAATGGACGTGATCGAAAATGGATTGATGCACGGCCAGATTCTCGGCCTTGGCCGTCGTCATCATCGGCGTCGCGGAATCTGGCATGCGGCGTCGTCCTGCGGGGCCCTGAATGGTTGTGCCGGCCCTCTGCCGGCAAGCGAATCGCGGTCAGTCCATGGGACGCCAACACTCCGCCAGAATGGTAAAAAAGGCAATAAATCCGGCCCTTTTCGCGCCGTTGGCCGGGCCTGGATCAAGACCACAGCGGACGACGCACCGGGGACGGCCGTACCGGGGACAAAGTGCGGGGCGATGGGTGATGGCGGCCCGCCTTGCCCGCCAGCTGGCCGGCAAGGCCGGGACCGCGGCCGCTGGAGGGGGGTGGCCCGAAGCGACAAGGGCTTGACGTAGCTTAGATTTTTAAAGCCGAGGCCGATCTGTGGATAACCTTGTCGATATTTTGGCCTATCCGATTTCGCCACGTGCGGCCGGGGCGGCCCTCCAGCAATTCATAAAAGCATGGTAAATATATATAAGTAACTGAAATTTAAGAGAAAAAATTTTTGTTGCGGCTGAAAACTTCGGCCAGATCGCGATTTTCAGCCTCCGCCTTGATAAATCTGACGGAATCGCGTGACTGTGAACAACTATCGAGGAACAATTATTGGGCCGAGGGTTTTTTCGCCAGCCGGCGCCGCTCGATCTCGACACCGACGCCGCCCGCTTCGGCAAAGACATCGAGCTTTTCGACCCGAACCCGGACCACCCGGACATCTGGCTGGGTCAGGCATAGGGTGGCGATGGTCTCCGCCAGGGTCTCGACCAGGTTGAAGGTCTGTTCGGCCGCGATGCTGCGGACCCCCTCCACCACGGCCTCATAGTCCGTCACTTCGCTCAGGCGGTCCCTGGTGACGGGGCGATCCAGCACCGCCATGTCGAGATTGATGGCAACCCGCTGCGCCTTGCCGCGTTCCCGTCGCCTGACGCCGATCCGAACCGGCAGAACCAGGTCACGGACCAGCAGGTGGCGCAGGGGGCCATCGTCCGGGATCAGCGTGGGCAGGACCCGAACGCGGGGCAGGGTTTCGTTCGACATCATTCAACTCCGGGGCGGTCCGGGCCTATTCGTCCGCCCGACCGGGATCGCGCGGATGGGCCCAGGCCAGGTGCTGGCCCCCGTCCAGGGCCAGGATCTGCCCGGTGACGGACGGCGCATGGATCAGATAGCGTGCAGCGGCATAGATCTCGTCGGGCGTTGTCGGGCGTTGCAGCGGGGTGCCGCGGTATTGGGTGGCGAACTGATCGGCGGTCTGGCGCTTGCTTGGCAGCACCGGGCCCGGCCCGATGGCATTGACCCGGATCCGGGGAGCAAGCGCCAGGGCCAGCGACTGGGTCAGCGCCCACAGCCCGGCCTTGCTGACCGTGTAGCTGGTGAAGTGGGGTGTCAGGTTCTTCACCCGCTGATCCAGGATGTTGACCACGTTGCCCTCGATTCCGCCGGGAAGCTGCCGGGCGAACCCCTGGGTCAGCACGAAGGGGGCGCGCAGATTGGTCTCGATATGGGCATCCCAGCTTGCCCGGGTGGCATCCAGGGCGCCGTCCCGTTCGAAGACAGAGGCATTGTTCACCAGACAGGTGACGGGCCCGATCATGGCCGCCGCGCGACCGACCAGGTCGGTCACCTCGATCTCGAGACCAAGATCGGCGCGAATGGCAGCCGCGTGGCCGCCGGCCCGCTCGATCTCGGCCACCAGCGCCCGCGCCGGAACCTCGGACGTCAGATAGTGGACAGCCACCGCCCAGCCATCCCGCGCGAAGCCAAGCGCCATGGCGCGTCCGATCCGATGGGCGGCGCCGGTGACCAGCACGGCACGGGGGGGCGATGTCATGGTGCGAGAATGGGCGAGTGCCGCATTTCAATCAAGGTCGCGCCGGACGGCGGCGCTTGCCGGCCGGGCCCGATCTCTGTCTCTGTCTCTGGCCCTGGCCCTGTCCCTGGCCCTGGCGGCGCGGCGGATGGGGGGATGCCCTGCCATCGCTGCGCCCGTCGCGGGCCGTCGCAAGGCCAAGCTCGGTGCATTCCAGGCGCCTGATCTCGTCTCTCAATCGCGCCGCCTCTTCGAATTCAAGTTCGGCGGCCGCCGCCTTCATGCGGGTTTCAAGCTCGGCCAAGGTGCTGGCCAGATCGCGGCCGACCCGATGGGGTTCGGCCTGGTCGTCGATATCGACGGTCAGATGGTCGTGTTCATAGACGCTGGCCAGAACGTCGCCGATCGACTTGCGCACCGATTCCGGCGTGATGCCGTGTTCGGCGTTATAGGCCTGCTGCTTCTCGCGCCGGCGGTTGGTTTCACGGATGGCATAGTCGATGGCCTTGGTGATCCGATCGGCATAAAGGATCACGCGGCCGTCGATGTTGCGGGCGGCGCGGCCGATCGTCTGCACAAGCGAGGTGGGCGAGCGCAGAAAGCCTTCCTTGTCGGCATCGAGAATGGCGACCAGCGCGCATTCGGGGATATCGAGACCTTCGCGCAGCAGGTTGATGCCGATCAGCACGTCAAAGGCGCCAAGGCGCAGATCGCGGATGATCTCGACCCGCTCCAGCGTGTCGATGTCGGAATGCAGATAGCGCACCCTGACGCCCGCCTCGTGCAGATATTCGGTCAAATCCTCGGCCATCCGCTTGGTCAGGGTTGTCACCAGGACGCGCTGCCCCTTGCCGGCGGCATCCCGACATTCGGCCAGCAGGTCGTCCACCTGGGTGTCCACCGGCCGCACCACGCAGACCGGATCGATCAGCCCTGTCGGCCGGATCACCTGTTCCGCAAAGACGCCGCCGGTGCGCGCAAGCTCCCACGGTCCTGGCGTCGCCGAGACGAAGATCGTCTGCGGGCGCATCGTCTCCCATTCCTCGAACTTGAGCGGCCGGTTGTCGACGCACGAGGGCAGCCGGAACCCGTATTCGGCAAGCGTCGATTTGCGATTGTAGTCGCCGCGGTACATGCCGCCGATCTGCGGCACCGTGACATGGCTTTCGTCGACGAACAGCAGCGCGTCCGCGGGCAGATACTCGAACAAGGTGGGTGGCGGCTCGCCCGGCTTGCGGCCGGTCAGATAGCGCGAATAGTTCTCGATCCCTGCGCAGTGGCCGGTCGTCACCAGCATTTCAAGATCAAAGGTCGTTCGTTCCTCAAGCCGCTGCGCTTCCAGCAGCTTTCCCCCGTCACGCAACGCGGCCAGGCGCTGCTTCAGCTCGTCGCGGATATGGGTGGCCGCCTGCTGCAGGGTGGGCTTCGGCGTCACATAGTGGCTGTTCGGAAAGATGGTGATCGCGTCAAGCTGGGCGGTCTTTTCGCCGGTCAGAGGGTCGAACTCGGCAATCGATTCGACCTCGTCGCCGAACAGCGACAGGCGCCAGGCGCGGTCCTCGTAATGGGTTGGAAAGATCTCGATGGCATCGCCCCGCACCCGAAAGGTGCCGCGCCTGAAATCGACATCGTTGCGGGTGTATTGAATCTCGACCATCTGGCGAAGCAGGGTCGCACGATCGATGGGTTCGTCGCGCCGAACCCGAATGGTCATCGCGGCATAGTCTTCGGCCGAGCCGATGCCATAGATGCACGAGACACTGGCGACGATGATGACGTCGCGCCGCTCAAGCAAGGCCCGCGTTGCGCTGTGACGCAGGCGGTCGATCTGCTCGTTGATGGCGGCATCCTTCTCGATATAGGTATCGGTCCGCGGCACATAGGCTTCGGGCTGGTAGTAATCGTAATACGAGACGAAATACTCGACCGCGTTGTCGGGGAAGAAGCTGCGCATCTCGCCATAAAGCTGGGCGGCCAGGGTCTTGTTGGGCGCCAGGACCAGGGCCGGGCGGCCGGTCGCCCGGATCACCTGCGCCATGGTGAATGTCTTGCCCGAACCGGTGACGCCCAGCAGCACCTGGTCGCGCTCGCCGCGGGCCAGGCCCTCGACCAGCGTCTGGATGGCCTGCGGCTGATCGCCGGCGGGCGCATAGGCCGAGACAAGGGTGAAGGCGGCCGCAGCGTCAGTGGGGGGCGGCGGAACGGGCTGGGGCAGGGTCGTGTCGGGAAGCGGGTGCATCGCTCCATATATGCCCCCGCCGGGCAGGCGATGCGAGTCCCCGAGGCTGGGGGTGGGCATGACATCCCGGGCCCGGGGTCTGGGTCTTAATGGTCGGATCTTGGTCTGGATCTTAATGGTCTGGATCTTAATGGTCTGGGGGCGCCGGAAGCCTTGCGGGCCTTCCCCGGCCGGCGCTAGCGTGGGATGATGAAATTGGGGTGTTTTTGACCGCCCCGCTGGTCCCTGGTCCTGGTTTTTTGGAAGGTGTCATGCCACTTCTCTCGGCCCGTCTCGGCAAGATCAAGCCGTCTCCCACTATCGCCGTAACCATGAAGGCCGCCGAGCTCAAGGCGCAGGGGCGCGATATCATCGGCCTTGGCGCGGGCGAGCCCGATTTCGATACGCCCGAGAACATCAAGCAGGCGGCCATTCGGGCCATCCAGAAGGGCGAGACGAAATACACCGCCGTCGACGGCACCCCCGCCTTGAAGCAGGCCATCTGCGACAAGTTCCGGCGCGAGAACGGCCTTGACTACAAGCCAAACCAGATCAGCGTCGGGGCGGGCGGCAAGCAGGTGATCTTCAATGCCCTGTTCGCCACCGTCGACGAGGGCGACGAAGTCATCGTTCCGGCGCCCTATTGGGTTTCCTATCCCGATATCGTGCTGATGGCGGGCGGCACGCCCGTCATTGTCAACTGCGCCGAAGCGCACGGGTTCAAGCTGACGCCGGCTGCCCTGGACAAGGCGATCACGCCGCGGACCAAGTGGCTGATCCTGAACTCGCCCAGCAATCCGACCGGCGCGGCCTATACGGCGGCCGAGCTCAAGGGGCTGACTGATGTCCTGGTGAAGCATCCGCATGTGTGGATCCTGACCGACGACATGTACGAGCATCTGCTCTATGACGGTCTCGTCTTTGCAACCCCTGCCCAGGTCGAGCCCCGGCTGATGCCGCGCACTCTGACCGTCAATGGGGTGTCGAAGTCCTATGCGATGACCGGCTGGCGAATCGGTTACGCGGGCGGGCCCGCCGAATTGATCAAGGCGATGGCGGTGATCCAATCGCAAAGCACCACCAACCCCAGCTCGATCAGCCAGGCGGCGGCGGTGGAAGCCCTGAACGGCCCGCAGGATTTCATCCCCGAACGCAAGGCTGCCTTCAGCGCGCGCCGCGATCTGGTGGTGGCCATGCTGCGTCAGGCCCATGGGCTTAGCTGCGCGCGCCCCGAAGGGGCGTTTTATGTGTTTCCATCCTGTGCCGGCGTGATCGGCAAGCGCACGCCCAAGGGCGACGTGATCAGGACCGATACCGACTTCGTCACCTATCTCCTCGACTCCGAAGGTGTCGCGGCCGTCCAGGGCGCCGCCTTCGGGATGGAGCCCTATTTCCGGATCTCTTACGCAACATCGACCGAGGCTTTGACTGAAGCCTGCCGACGAATACAAAGGGCCTGCGCCCAGCTGACCTAGTCGCAGACAGCCGGGCGGCGCGGGCGGATCAAGAAGGGAGGATGGCAAATGGCACATCAATCCGTAATGACCCCGCGATGCGTCGCCTTGGTTGGCACCTATCTGTCCGGCAAGACCGCGCTGCTTGAGGCACTGCTGGCGGCGACCGGTGCCATCCCGCGCAAGGGCACGGTCAAGGATGGAACGACGGTTGGCGATGCCGCGCCCGAATCGCGGGCGCGGCGGATGAGCACCGAGATCACCATTGCCGAGGCCGAGTACCTGGGCGAGCCCTGGGTGTTTCTCGATTGCCCCGGCTCGATCGAACTGGCGCAGGAAGCGGCCAATGCCCTGATGGTGGCCGATGCCGCGATCGTGGTGTGCGAGCCCGAGCCCGAGCGCGCCTTGATGATCGCCCCGCTCCTGAAGCGGATCGAGACGTTGCATCTGCCCCACATGATCTTCGTCAACAAGATCGATCATGCAAGCGTGCGGATCCGCGACCTGATGTCCGCGTTGCAGGCCCTGTCGACCCGCCCGCTGGTCTTGCGTCAGGTCCCGATCCGGGAGGGCGACGATGTCCAGGGCTATGTCGATCTGATCAGCGAACGCGCCTATCGCTACCGGCCGGGCCAGGCGTCGGACCTGATCACCATGCCGGAATCCCTGCGCGCCGAAGAGACCGAGGCCAGGGGCGGATTGCTTGAAACGCTTGCCGACTTCGACGACCGCCTGCTTGAACAGCTGCTGGAAGACGCAACCCCGCCGGCGGCCGCCATCTACGACTATCTGGCCAACGATCTTCGCCAGGATCTGATCGTTCCCGTGATGCTGGGATCCGCCGAACGCGACCATGGCGTGCGGCGGCTGCTGAAGGCCCTGCGCCACGAAGTGCCGACGGTTGACGAAAGCGCCAAGCGGCGTGGCATCGCGATGCAGGGCACGCCCATGGCCGAAGTCTTCAAGGTCGTGCACACGCCGCATGCGGGCAAGCTCAGCATTGCCCGGGTATGGCGCGGCAGCGTGGCCGAGGGCGCCAGCCTGGGTGGCGAACGGATCGGCGGGATCATGCATTTCAAGGCAGCGGGCGCCACCAAGGGCGCGGCCGGCAGCGCGGGCGCCGTGGTCGGGCTGGCGCGGCTTGCCGCACCTTGTGCGGGCGATCGGCTGACCCCCGACGGGCGCGAGCCGGGCGGGCCTGAATGGTCGTCATTGCACCAGCCGGTCTATGCCCTGGCGGTTCAGGCGGTGAAAAAGACGGACGACGTGAAACTGTCGGGCGCGCTTGCCAAGCTTGCCGAAGAGGACCCCGGTCTCCATGTCGAGCCCAATCCGTTGACCGGTGAATTGCTGCTTTGGGGGCAGGGTGATGTCCATGTGCACATCGGGCTCGAGCGGCTGACCCGCAAGCACGGCATTGCCGTCACCAGTCAGCCGCCGCAGATCCCCTACAAGGAGACGATCCGCCGCAGCATCAGCCATCATTACCGGCACAAGCGCCAGACCGGCGGGCACGGCCAGTTCGCCGATGTCATTCTCGACATCAAGCCGCTTGACCGCGGCCAGGGCAACCAGTTCCGGGAAACGGTGGTTGGCGGCGCGGTGCCACGCCAGTTCATCCCCTCGGTCGAAGCCGGCGTGCGCGATGCGCTGGTCAAGGGGCCGCTTGGATATCCGGTCGTCGATGTCGCCGTCACGTTGACCGACGGCCAGTTCCACAGCGTTGACAGTTCCGACATGGCGTTTCGCACCGCCGCGCGTCAGGGCGTGGCCGAGGCGCTGCCAAAATGCGAGCCGGTGCTGCTTGAGCCGATCCTGAGCGTGGTGGTCACGGTGCCGAACATCTTTACCGCCCGGGCCCAGCGGATCATGACCGGGCGGCGCGGCCATATCCTCGGGTTCACGGCGAAAGCGGACTGGGCCGGCTGGGACGAAGTCCTGGCGCAATTGCCGCAGGCCGAGGTCCGCGATCTGATCGTCGAGCTGCGATCGCTGACCATGGGTGTCGGCAGCTTCGCGTGGCGGTTCGATCACGACCAGGAATTGGTGGGGCGCGAAGCCGAACATGTGGTGGCGGCCAGGGCCGCATCGTGATGCCGCATCGTGATGCCGCGTCGTGATGGCGTCCGATGCGCGGCCGGTCACGGCCGGGCGATGGGGGTTGGCTTGCCTTTCGGATGGGCGGGCTTCATATGCCGGACATGGGTGACGGGCTCGCCGGGGATTTGCGGAGGCGATCATGCTGATCAGGAATGCGGGCGGATGGGAACTGCCGGAATCTGCGGCGACGCCCGAGTCGGTGTATGCCAGGCGTCGGACCCTGGTTAAGGCCTTGGCCGTCGGGCCGATTCTGGCGGCGGTTTCGCCGCTGCTTGCCGCCTGTGACGAAAGCGCTTCGGATCACGTCGCCGAAAAGACCGGCTCGGATTTGCCCAAGGGCCCCTATCCCGTCCCCCGCAACGGCCGTTATGGGGTCGATCGGGCCGTCTCGGCCGAGGATGACGCGACCAAGTTCAACAATTACTATGAGTTCGGATCGCAGAAGAGCATTTGGCGGCAGGCCCAGGCCCTGGCCCTGTCGCCCTGGATGGTCACCCTGGACGGGCTGGTCGAAAAGCCGATCAGCCTCGATTTCGACCAGCTGCTGAAGCAGATGCCGCTCGAGGAACGGGTCTATCGGCACCGCTGCGTCGAGGCTTGGGCCATGACCGTGCCCTGGTCGGGCTTTCCGATGAAGGCGCTGGTCGATCTGGCGCGCCCCCTGGCGGCGGCAAAATACGTGCGCATGGAAACCTTTCACAACCCGAAGGTCGCGACCGGCCAGGGCCAAAGCTGGTATCCGTGGCCCTATATCGAAGGGCTTACCATGGCCGAGGCAACCAACGAGCTTGCCTTCATCGCCACCGGTCTCTACGGGAAAACCATCCCGAAGCAGAATGGCGCGCCGCTCCGCCTGGTCACGCCGTGGAAGTACGGATTCAAGTCGATCAAATCCATTGTCCGGTTCGAATTCACGGACAAACGCCCGGTCTCGTTCTGGGAAGAGGTCCAGCCCCACGAATACGGATTCTGGGCCAACGTCAACCCGGATGTTCCGCATCCGCGCTGGAGCCAAGCCAGCGAGGAGCTGCTGGGGACCAACGAACGGGTGCCGACCCGCATATTCAACGGCTATGGCGAGTTCGTCGCCGATCTCTACAAAGGCCTTGAACGAGAGCGGCTTTGGGCTTGAGGGCGTAGCCCTTTCGGGTTACTAAACGGCCTCCAACAGGGGGGCCGGATCGGCCCGCACAGAAGAAACCTGCCTCAGACAAAGAAAAGGACCGGACCCCGAAGGGGGTCCGGTCAGTTAACAGGGAGGCTTTACGTCTGGGAGGAAGAGGTCCGCGAACCCCTTGGCGCAGACACGATCCGCGCCGCTGTTCCCAAGCCGCACGAAGAGCCGCTCCAGACTGAATCTCAGTCCCAACGACGCTTCGTTGATAAGACTATGAATTGATCGACTCCGGCACCATGGTATTGTTGGCAGGGTTGCTATGCAAAAATCGCATAGCTTGGATGCCGTGGTCCTAAAGTCCGGTCTCGGCGATCTTTCGCAGCAGGAAGTCGCGGAAAACCGTGATCCGCATCGAATTGCGCAGCTCTTCCGGATAGACGATGAAGGCCTCGATCTCGGGGCCCTTGTAGGTGGGCAGCAGCCGGACCAGGGTTGTCGGCTTCCGCACCACATAGGTGGGAAGGCTTGCGATCCCAAGACCGCGCTCGACCGCACGGTAGAGACCGTAGGAATTGTTGATCCGGGTTGCCCGTCGGGGGGGTGAACCGGGCGGCAAACCGGCGGTCAGCAGCCAATTGACTGCTGGATGGGGCGGTCGCGTGTCATCGCCGTAGACGGCCAGGCGGTGGTTGTTCAGATCCTCGATGGTTTGCGGCGTGCCATGCCGCTCGAGATACTCGGGCGAGGCATAAACCTGATGCGCCACTGTCATCAGGTGCCGTTGTACCAGATCGGGCTGGCTTGGCCGATAGACGCGGATCGCGAGGTCGGCTTCGCGCATGCTGAGATCGACTTCGCTGTCGGTGAGAACGAGGGTGAGCTCGATCTCGGGATAAAGATCCATGAACTCTGCCAGGTTCGGCGTGATCCAAACCATCGCGAATCCATTGGTGGCGGTCACCTTCAGGGGGCCGCGCGGACGCCGCGTTCCCTCCGAGATGTTTGCCTCGGTCAGGCTGATCTTGCTGAACACCTCGCGCGCGGTGCGATACAGCACTTCGCCTTGCTCGGTCAGGATCAGGCCCCGCGCATGGCGATGAAACAGCTTGGTCTTGAGATTGCGCTCGAGCTGGCTGATGTGTCGGCTGACCGCCGACTGGCTCAGGCCAAGTGTGCTGCCGGCATGGGTAAAGCTGCCTGCCTGGGCCGTGGCGTGGAAGATGCGCAGCTTGTCCCAGTCCATGCGGGCTCCAGTCCATGCGGGTTCAGGCGCCAGGCGCGAACGGCGCTCTACTGGGCCGCCTGCGGCGTGCTTGCGGCGTGGCCGGCCAGATAGCGTTCCGCCTCGATCGCGGCCATGCAGCCCAGCCCCGCCGCCGTCACCGCCTGGCGAAAAACCTTGTCGGCAACATCGCCGGCGGCAAAGACGCCGGGCAGGTTGGTGGCCGTCGAGTCGGGCTGGCGCTTGATGTAGCCTTCGGAATCGGTCGTGATCTGGCCCTTGAAAAGCTCGGTTTCCGGCGAATGGCCGATGGCGACGAACACCCCGTCGACCGCAAGGCGGCTGGTCGCGCCGGTCCTGGTATCGCGAAGCGCAAGACCGGTCACGACCGGTGGCGTGCCGCCGCCCTCGATCTCCTCGACCGTCGCGTTCCAGATCATGTTGATCTTGGGATTGGCGAACAGCCGCTCTTGCATGATTTTTTCGGCGCGCAAGCTGTCGCGGCGGTGAATCAGGTGCACCTTGGTCGCGTGGTTGGTCAGATAGATCGCCTCTTCGACCGCGGTGTTGCCGCCGCCGACCACCACCACCGTCTTGCCGCGAAAGAAGAACCCGTCACAGGTTGCACATGCCGAGACGCCAAGGCCGCGGAATTTTTCCTCGCTGGGCAGGCCAAGCCAGCGCGCCCTGGCGCCGGTCGCAATGATGATCACATCGCCCGAATAGGTGTCGCCACTGTCGCCGACGCACCGTCTGGCCGTCAGATCGGCCGACACGATGGTGTCGTGGATGATGCGGGCGCCCACATGCTGGACCTGCTTTTGCATCTGTTCCATGAGCCACGGCCCCTGGATCACCTCGGCAAAGCCCGGATAGTTCTCGACGTCGGACGTGATGGTCATCTGTCCGCCCGGCTGCAGCCCGGCCACGATGATCGGGTTCAGGCTGGCCCGCGCCGTGTAAAGGGCGGCGGTATAGCCCGCCGGGCCTGAACCGATGACCAGAACCTTGCTGTGATGATGCGCCATGTCAGCCTCAGTTGTCGGATAGGCCACACGGCCCGGACCGCCACATTAGGGAACCGCCGGCGGGCGAGGCAAGCGGTGCCAGCCCAGATTCATCATCGCGGGTGATTTTTGTCAGCCGGGCCAGCGGCCCCGTGCGATCAGGCGTTCCTTCAGCGCGCGCGCCGCCATGTGCACGTCATCGAGCGGCACATAGTCCCAGGTGGCAAAGGTGCCATCGAAGGACCGGGTGATGCCTGCTTCCCGCAGCCTGGCGTGAAAGGCCTTGAACTTGCGCGAGCCTTGGCCCGGCAGGTCGATCACATGGACCGGCTTCCCGGTCGTCGCGGCTTCCGACACCATGTTGACCGAATCGCCGGTGACGATGATGGCGTCGGCGGCGCCCAGATAGCCATAATAGGGGTTGTCGCCCGCCCCGTCCCAGATTGCCGCCGGAACGCCGGCCAGGCACCGGCGGATTTCCGCCATGTTCGCATCGCCGGTGCGCCGTGATGGCGTCACCAGCAGGCTGCCGCCCGATTCCCGGGCGATCCGGGCCAGCCGGTCGCCGGCCAGGGCCGCAAAGGCAGGGTCGAAGCGATAGACCTTGTTCGGGCCGCCCAGAAGGACCGCGAAGCGCGGCCTTGGCAGATGGGCGATGGCGGCTTCGATCGCCTTGGCGGCGTCTGCAAGCCGGGCCGGGGTGATGCGGTTCAGGCCGCCCCAGGTGCTGACGACGTTGGGTCCCCGCAGGCGGTCATGGGCGGGGGCGACGATCAGGTCGAATTGGTCGAGCCAGACAGCCGGTGACTGGATCTGGACGGTAAAGGTACGCCCGGCACTTGCCCGGCGGATGGCGACCGAAAGGGCGACCGTGACCCGGCCCGAGGCGATCAGCAGATCCGGCCAGGGGGGTGTCAACGGGTCGCCGGCCGGATCGAGGGCGGCGAAAGGCCGCAGCCAAAGTCTGGGCATCAGATAGCGCCACAGCCTCCGGATGCGGACGCGCTTCAGCTGGGGCCGGGCGCCCAGCGCCTCGGCCAAGCCAAAGCATTGATTTTCAAGGCCCGGAATGCCGTCCGTGACGACCCAGCAGCGGCCGCGATAGGCGGCGTCATCCCCTTCGGGCAATGATCGTTCGTGCGCAGGCGACATGGTGCTTGCCGATGTTGTAATGATATTGCGCAAGGTAATATTGTTTCTGCAATAGCCGATGCTTCCGTACACCCTGGCGAAGGACCCCACCATGCGGCGGACCAAACTCGATCGCATTGATGCGCTGATCCTGCGTGACCTGCAGGACCATGGCCGCATGACGAATGTGGAACTTGCGCATCGGGTCGGGATCTCGGCGCCGCCATGTCTCAGGCGGGTGCGGGCGCTGGAAAAGGCCGGCTTCATTCGCGGTTACCATGCCGCCCTTGCCCCCGAGCCCCTGGGGTTCGGTGTCACTGTGTTCGCCCATGTGGGGCTGGAAAGCCAAGCCGAGCCCGACCTGCGCGCCTTCGAGGACCTGGTCGGCACGTGGCCCGAGGTCCGGGAATGCTACATGTTGGCCGGCGAGACCGATTTCCTGCTCAAGATCGTGGCATCCGATTGGGATGCCTATCAGCGTTTCGTCACTACCAGGCTGACGGCCGCCCCGAAGGTGAGCCATGTGAAATCGGCGCTGGCCATTCGCGCCTCGAAGACGGCGCTTGGCGTGCCGATCGATCCCGAAGCCTATGCTGAGCCGCGCGGCGGCTGACAGGGCGCCACCCTGACGGGGCCGCAGCGCCAAGCTGTCCCGTCACGGGGCCGTTCCGTTACGCGCCCCCATTAATCATAGGTGACGGTCAGGATCTCGTAGGCCTTGGTTCCGCCCGGCGTCTCGACCTCGATGCTGTCGCCAGCATGTTTGCCGATCAGCGCGCGGGCCAATGGCGCCGTGATCGAGATCAGACCCTTCTTCACGTCAGCCTCGTCCGCGCCGACGATCCGATAGGTCGATTCCTCGTCAGTGTCCTCGTCGGCAAGCTTGACCATCGCGCCGAACATGATCCCTTGGACGCTCAGCTTGCTGCGGTCGATCACCTTGGCGCGGCGAATCTTGTCCTCAAGCTCGGCGACCCGGCCTTCGATGAAGCCTTGGCGTTCGCGCGCGGCATGGTATTCGGCGTTCTCGGACAGATCGCCATGCTCGCGCGATTCGGCAAGGGCGCGGATCACGGCCGGACGCTCGATTTCCTTCAGACGCTTCAATTCGGACTCGAGGGCAGCCAGGCCCTCGGGGGTCATCGGAATCTTTTCCATGTCGGTCGCTCGGTGCGCTTGGCCCGGTCCGGGCCCCCCTCAAGAACGCGAACGCCCGCCTTATGCGGGCGCCGAATCCAAGGCCCCAAAATAGGCTTGCAGGGGCGCGACTTCAAGGGCGCCGGCCTGCACCGCCGAGATCGCGTCGACGGCCGCGCGGGCTCCAGAGACCGTTGTATAGTAAGGGATTTTGTTCAATAGAGCGGTTCTGCGAAGGCTGAAGCTGTCGGCCACCGCAAGGGCGCCGTCGGTGGTGTTGAAGACCAGCTGGACGCCGCCGTTCTTCATCACGTCGACGATGTGGGGCCGCCCTTCGACCACCTTGTTGACGGTCTTGACGGCCAGACCGGCGCGCTCGAACACGCGCGCCGTGCCGCGCGTCGCAAGCAGCGTGAACCCCATTTCGACCAGCCGCTTGCCGATCGGCACCATCGTTTCCTTGTCGCGATCGCGGACCGAGATGAAAACCGTTCCCTCGGTCGGCAGCTTGATGCCGCCGCCGAGCTGCGACTTGGCGAAGGCGCGGCCGAAATCGGAATCGATCCCCATGACTTCGCCGGTCGAGCGCATCTCGGGGCCCAGCGTCACGTCGACGCCGGGGAATCGCGCGAACGGGAACACCGCTTCCTTGACCGCGATATGGGTCAGGCGGCGGGGCGCAAGCTTGAATTGCGCCAGCGGCGCGCCGGCCATGACGCGGGCAGCGACCTTGGCGATCGGCACGCCGGTGGCCTTGGCGACGAACGGCACCGTGCGGCTGGCGCGCGGGTTCACTTCCAGCACATAGACATCGCGCCCCTTGAGGGCGAACTGCACGTTCATCAGTCCGATAACGCCCAGCGCGCGCGCCATTTCGCCCGCCTGGCGCGAAAGCTCGGCAATGATTTCGTCATCCAGCGAATGGGGCGGGATCGAGCAGGCCGAATCGCCGGAATGGATGCCGGCTTCCTCGATGTGTTCCATGACGCCGGCCACATAGACCTGGTGCCCGTCGCACACCACATCGACGTCGATCTCGATCGCGTCCTGCAGATAGGAATCGATCAAGACCGGGCTGCCGGCCGAGACGCGCACGGCAGTGGTGATGTAGCGGCCCAGCGACTTGCTGTCGTGGACGATCTCCATTGCCCGGCCGCCCAGAACGTATGATGGCCGGATGACGATCGGATAGCCGATGGCGGTCGCGATCTGCTCGGCCTCGGCGGCCGAATGGGCGATGCCGGAAACCGGTTGACGCAGTTTCAACTGTTCGATCAGGGCCTGGAAACGCTCACGGTCCTCGGCCAGGTCGATCGCATCCGGCGATGTGCCAAGGATCGGGATGCCGGCCCGATCCATGGCGCTTGCCAGCTTGAGCGGCGTCTGGCCACCCAGTTGCACGATCACCCCTTTGACGCGGCCGCGCACGCTTTCGGCGCGGACGATCTCGATCACGTCCTCGGCCGTCAGCGGCTCGAAATAAAGCCGGTCCGAGGTGTCATAATCGGTCGAGACGGTTTCGGGATTGCAATTGACCATGATGGTCTCGAATCCGGCATCGCGCAGCGCATAGGCGGCATGCACACAGCAATAGTCGAACTCGATGCCCTGGCCGATCCGGTTCGGGCCCCCGCCCAGGATGATGATCTTTTCGCGGTCGCTGGGATCGGATTCGCACGCGGTGTCGGCGGCGCCGTCAACTTCGTAGGTCGAATACATATAGGGCGTGCGGGCCGGGAATTCGGCCGCACAGGTGTCCACCCGCTTGAAGACCGGCAGCACCGACAGGCTTTGGCGTCGGCGCGCGACATCGCCCTCGCGAAGACCGGTAAGCTCGGCCAACCGCGCATCCGAGAAGCCCATCTGCTTCAGGGCGAGCAAAGCGCCGGCATTGGTCGGCAGGCCATCCGCGCGCAGCGTGTTCTCGGTCTCGACGATTTCCTCGATGCGGGCCAGGAACCAGCGATCATAGTGGCAGGCCGCGTGGATCTCTTCGATGCTGAGACCCAGCCGAAAGGCCTGGGCGATGATCAGCAGCCGATCGGGGGTAGGTTTGCCCAGCGCCGCGCGCACGGCCGTGCGATCGATGTGGCCGTTCCCCGGGTCGACGGCGCCTGGGATCTCGATCTCGTTGAAGCCGGTCAGCCCGGTCTCCATCGAACGCAGGGCCTTCTGGACCGATTCGGCAAACGACCGGCCAATCGACATCGCCTCGCCCACCGACTTCATCGACGTTGTCAGGATGGGTTCCGCGCCTGGAAACTTCTCGAACGCGAAACGGGGCATCTTGGTGACGACATAGTCGATGGTGGGCTCGAACGAGGCCGGCGTGATGCCGGTGATGTCGTTCGTGATCTCGTCCAGCGTGTAGCCGATGGCCAGCTTGGCGGCGACCTTGGCGATCGGAAAGCCGGTCGCCTTGGACGCAAGGGCCGAGGACCGCGAGACGCGCGGATTCATCTCGATCACCACCAGGCGGCCATTCTCGGGGTTGACCGCGAACTGCACGTTCGACCCGCCCGTCTCGACACCGATTTCCCGCAGCACCGCGATCGCGGCATTGCGCATGATCTGGTATTCCTTGTCGGTCAGGGTCAGGGCTGGCGCTACCGTCACCGAATCGCCGGTATGCACGCCCATCGGGTCGATGTTCTCGATCGAACAGATGATGATGCAGTTGTCGGCCTTGTCGCGCACGACCTCGAGTTCGTATTCCTTCCAGCCAAGCACCGATTCTTCGATCAGCACTTCGCTGGTCGGCGAGGCTTCAAGCCCGCCTTGGACGATCTCTTCGAATTCGCCGACATTGTAGGCGATGCCGCCGCCGGTCCCGCCCAGGGTGAAGGACGGACGAATGATGGCGGGCAACCCCACCCGTTCGAGAATGGCCTTAGCATCGGCCAGCGACCGCGCCAGGCCGCTTTTCGGGCATTCAAGACCGATACGCTCCATCGCCTGGCGGAAACGTTCGCGGTCCTCGGCCTTGTCGATCGCGTCGCTGGTCGCGCCGATCAGGCGCACCCCAAAGGCATCAAGCACGCCGCGCTTGGCCAGGGTGAGCGCGGTGTTGAGGGCGGTCTGCCCGCCCATGGTCGGCAACAGCGCGTCGGGCCGCTCGCGCTCGATCACCTTGGCTACCAGCTCGGGCGTGATCGGTTCGACATAGGTCGCGTCGGCCAGCCCGGGATCGGTCATGATCGTCGCCGGGTTCGAGTTGACGAGGATGACGCGATAGCCTTCCGCCTTCAGGGCCTTGCAGGCCTGGGTCCCTGAATAGTCGAACTCGCAGGCCTGGCCGATGATGATCGGGCCGGCGCCGATGACAAGGATCGATCGGATGTCGGTACGCTTAGGCACGGCTATCCATCATCCTTGCGAAGCGTGTGAACAGGTCGAAGCTGTCTTGCGGGCCGGGCGATGCCTCGGGATGATACTGAACCGAGAAGATCGGGCGATCCTTGATGCTCAGGCCCTCGTTCGTTCCGTCGAACAGCGAAACGTGGCTTGCCGTCACCGTGTCGGGCAGGCTTTCGGGGATGACCACGAAGCCGTGGTTCTGGCTGGTGATCTCGACCTTGCCGGTGGCCAGATCCTTGACCGGGTGATTGGCGCCCCGATGGCCGATCGGCATCTTGCGGGTGCGCCCGCCCAGGGCGAGCGACAGGATCTGGTGGCCAAGGCAGATGCCGAAGATCGGCACGCCCGAGCGAATCAGGGTCTGCAGGGTTGGCACCGCATAGACGCCGGTCGCGGCCGGATCGCCGGGGCCGTTCGACAGGAACACGCCGTCGGGCTTGCGGGCCAGGATCTCGTCGGCCGAGGCGGTTGCCGGCACCACGGTGACGCGACAGCCGACCGATGCCAGGCAGCGAAGGATGTTGCGCTTGATGCCGAAATCGATGGCGACCACGTGATGGCGGGGCGCCGTGGCGCGGCCATAGCCGGCGCCAAGCTGCCAGCGTGTCTGGTCCCATTCGTAGCTCTGCGCGCAGGTG
>JAXMDU010000012.1:0-105674 GCA_046348645.1 Alphaproteobacteria bacterium | reverse complement strand
GGTGATGGGCGCTGTTGACAGCCATCGCAGTCGCCCCGGTAATGCGATGAAGCCGCGTCCCGGGCGTGATGGCGATGGGGTGGCCTGCCTCGTGGCGTGGATTGGGTTGCTCGTGCGCCAGTGCGTTCGCAACCTCGTCAGGGATGTGCTGGATCAGGGTTCCGCCCAGCACCACCGCCAGCAGCTGCTCGCCGCCGCAAATCCCCAGCACTGGCAGGTCGCGGTCCAGCGCGCCGCGGGCGATGGCAAATTCGAAGGCGGTGCGCCGGTCCTTGGTCTTGACGGTGGCATGACGCGCCGGTGCATTGAACAGGGCCGGGTCCACGTCGAAATGCCCGCCAGTGATGACCAGGGCGTCGACGCGATCAAGATAGGCCGCGGCAAGATCTGGCTCGTGGGGCAGCGGCAGGGGCAGGCCGCCGGCCTTGGCGACGGCCGCGCAATAGTTCTCGCGCAGCGCATACCATGGGTATTTCGAATATCCACCGGGCGGTTCCGAATCGAGCGTGATGCCGATCACGGGAAGCGACGATGGGGGGCGCGACGATGGAGGGCTGGACATGGCCGGAATGTAGGGATGGCGCCGGGCCCACGCAACGGTGCCGCTTGACGGGTCGCCAAGGCGCAAGGCAGGGTCGCCCCGATGACGAACGATCGAATCGATTATATGGATCTTGCGTTGGCCGAGGCCGAGGCGGCGGCGGGGCGTGGCGAGGTTCCAGTCGGCTGCGTCATCGTCGATGCGGTGTCGGGCAGCGTGCTTGCGGCAGCCGGCAATGAAACCGAGGCCCGCGCTGATCCCACCGCCCACGCGGAAATGCTGGCGCTTCGGGCGGCCGGGCGCGCCAAGGACTCGCCCCGGCTTGTCGACTGCGATCTTTACGTCACCCTCGAGCCCTGCCCGATGTGCGCTCAGGCGATCTCGTTCTTTCGCATCCGGCGGATCTATTTCGGCGCCTATGATCCGAAGGGTGGCGGAGTCGAGCATGGCCCGCGCATTTTCGGCCAGCCGACCTGCCATCATCGGCCCGAGGTCTATGGTGGAATTTCAGAACAGGCGGCTGGCGCGCTGCTCAGGGACTTTTTCCGCAACCGCCGCGATCGTTAGCTACGCGCGCGCGAAGTGCACCCTGCCGTCGGCGTCGATTTCCCGGACCAGCAGCCCCCTTGCAACCAGATGGTGCAGATGGGCCAGGCTTTCGCCCAGCGCGAAGCCCGTCTGATGATGGTCAAGATCGCGGCGGAACATGATCTTCAGGATCTCGTTTGCGGTATGCGGCTTCGTTTCGCAGGCGGCATGGGCTTCGTGCAGCCGTGCGGCGTGATGACGTTGAAGCTCGTCGAGGCGTGTGTGCAGGCCGCGGAACGGCAGCTTGTGGGACGGCAGCACCAGCGTGTCTTTCGGCAGGGACTTGAACCGCTCGATGGACTCGAGGAACTGGCCAAGCGGTTCGGCGAACGGCTCGGAAAACCAGACGCTCACATTGGGTGTGATCTTCGGCAGGATCTGATCGCCGGAAATCAGCACACCCAGCTCGGGGCAGTGCAGGCAGGCGTGCTCGGGCGCATGGCCGCGCCCGACGCGCACGATCCAGCGGCGCCCGTTGATGCTGATCTCTTCGTTGTCGGTGATGCGACGGAATGCCGTGGGCAGGCGCGGTGTCCCATGCGCGAAATGCGAGAAGCCGCCGCGCATCTCGGCCAGCATCGATTCCTCGACCCCGTGACTGGCATAGAAGTCGAGCCGCGCTTCGACATTGACGGGATCGGCGCCCAGCAGCGCCATGCCGCAGGACAGCCATTCCGCTCCCGTCATCCAGGGCATGATGCCCCAGTGCTGGCAATGCCACCATGCCAGGCCGCTGTGGTCGGGATGGAAATGGGTGATGATCAATCGGGTGATCTTGCGGCCGCGCAGGAAGGATTCCCAGATCTGCTCCCAGGCCGCCTGAACTTCTGGCAGCGTATAGCCGGTGTCGACCATGGTGACGCCGTCGCCATCCTCGAGCAGCCAGAGATTGATGTGATCCAGGGCAAAGGGCAGCGGCATGCGCAGCCAATGCACGCCGGGCGCAACCTCGATTGTCTGGCCGGCGGCGACCGCTTCGGCATAGGCGTGGGTCACCGGGATGGGCGCGGTCGATGTCATGGTACGCGGTCTTCCTTTCAGGCTTGGCGCGCAACGGCGCGCCAGCCGATGTCGCGGCGGCAGAACCCGTCCGGCCAGTCGATCAAATCAATGGCGCGATAGGCCAGGCGTTGCGCCTCGGCAACCGTCGCACCGCGGGCCGTGACACCCAGGACCCGGCCGCCGATCGAGACGATTCGCCCGTTCCGGCGTTCGGTTCCGGCATGGAACACGGTGACACCGGGAACCGCGCCGGCGCGATCCAGATTGCGGATTTCGCTGCCCTTCACATAGGCGCCGGGATAGCCGCGCGCGGCCATCACCACGCAAAGCGATACGTCGGTGCGCCAGCGAAGATGTCCGGGTTCCAGGCGCCCTTCGCTGGCGGCGATCAGGGCGGTCAGCAGGTCGCTGTCCAGGCGCACCAGCAGCACTTGGCATTCCGGATCGCCGAACCGCACATTGAATTCCAGCAGCTTCGGCCCGTCCTGGGTCACCATCACGCCGGCATAGAGGATCCCCTTGAAGGGTGCGCCCTCGGCCGCCATGCCAACCACCGTCGGGCGGATGATCCGGGCCATGATCTCGTCGGCGATCGCCGCGGTGACGACCGGGGCCGGCGAATAGGCGCCCATCCCGCCGGTATTGGGGCCGGTATCGCCATCGCCCACCGCCTTGTGGTCCTGGGCCGAGGCAAGCGGCAGCGCCGTCTGGCCATCGACCAGGGCCAGGAAGCTCGCCTCCTCGCCGATCAGGAACTCCTCGACCACCACTTCGGCGCCGGCGTCGCCGAAACGGCCTTCGGTGATGGCGGCATCGATCGCCGCTTCGGCCTCGGCCAGGGTCTGGGCGATGGTCACGCCCTTGCCGGCGGCCAAGCCATCGGCCTTGATGACAATGGGCGCGCCCCGGGCCCGGCAAAAGGCCTTGGCGGCGTCGGCATCGCGGAAGCGGCCATAGGCTGCGGTGGGCAGGCCGTGGCGGGCGCAGAAATCCTTCATGAAGCCCTTCGAGCCCTCAAGCCTGGCGGCAGCCTGGCTTGGACCGAAGGCCCGCACGCCCATCGCCTCCAGGCGATCGACCAGCCCGCCGACCAGCGGCGCTTCGGGTCCCACCACCACGAAATCAATGGCCTCGCGGCGGACGAAGTCGATCAGCCTGTCGATGTTTTCCGCCGGGATGGGGACCAGGGTGGCAACCCCGCCGATGCCGGCATTACCGGGCGCGCAATAAAGGGCGCTGCAACGCGGCGAAGCCTTGATTGCTGTGCACAGGGCATGCTCGCGGCCGCCTGAGCCCACCACCAGAACCTTCATGATTTGGCTGCCTTAACGCTTCTGGATGCTGCGTTGGACCTTGTATCATGGCGGCCGCCATGGCCAACAGAGATTCAAACCCATCATCCGCCCATCCGGGCGGCATAGCCCCATCCGCCCATCCGGGCGGCAGCGCCGAGCACAATCAGCCGGTGCTGAGCGTAAGCGAGCTTGCCCAGGCCCTGAAACGCGCGGTCGAACAGGCCTTCGGCTTCGTTCGGGTGCGGGGCGAAATTTCAGGCTTCAAGCGGGCGGCTTCGGGGCATCTCTATTTCGCCTTGAAGGATGCCGATGCGGTCCTTGACGCGGTGTGCTGGCGCGGGACGGCAGGCCGCCTTGCCGTCAGGCCCGAAGATGGGCTCGAAGTCGTGTGCACCGGGCGTCTTACGACCTATCCGGGGCGATCGCGCTATCAGATCGTCGTCGAGGCGATCGAGGTGGCGGGCGTCGGCGCCCTCCTGAAGCAGATCGAGGACCGGCGCAAGCGCCTGGCGGCCGAGGGTCTGTTCGACGACAGCCGCAAGCGGCCCCTGCCGCGCTTGCCTGCGGTGATCGGTGTCGTCACCTCGCCGACCGGCGCCGTCATTCGCGACATTCTGCATCGCTTGGCGGACCGCTTCCCGCGCCGGGTGCTGATCTGGCCGGTGCTGGTCCAGGGTGAAGGTGCGGCCGAGCAGATCGCGGCCGCCATCGCCGGCTTCAATGGCCTGGCCCCGGATGGCGCGGTGCCGCGCCCCGATCTGCTGATTGTTGCGCGCGGTGGCGGCAGCATCGAGGACCTGATGCCGTTCAACGAGGAAATCGTCGTGCGGGCGGCATCGGCGTCGGCCATTCCGCTGATTTCGGCGGTCGGCCATGAAACCGATACGACCTTGATCGATTTCGCCTCGGACCGGCGGGCGCCGACACCGACCGCCGCCGCCGAAATGGCGGTGCCGGTTCGGGTCGAGTTGATGGCCGATGTTGCCTCGCTTGGCGCGCGGCTTGCGCAAGGCATGGCGCGTCAGATTGCGGCCGGCGGCGATTGGCTTCGGCGGTCCGACCGGCTGGTCGCCGACGCGGTGGCGCTGGTCGAGAACGCGGCGCAGCGCCTGGATGACAGGGTCGGGCGCTTGGCCAATTCACCCAAGGCGCATTTCGCCGAACTGGCCCGGGCGGTGGCGTTGGCGTCGGGCCGCCTTGTGCATCCGCGCGAATACCTGCGTGAACGCGCCCATGCGGTCGCGACGCTGGCCCAGCGCCTTGGGCCTCCCATCGCGCTCAGGCATGCGCGCGGCGAGGAAATGGTGGCGGCGCTTGGGCATCGCTTCGCATCCGCCGGCCCGCGCCTGGCGGCGGAATGGGGACAGACGCTCGACTCGCTTGCCCGGCTGCTTGACAGCTTTTCCTATGCGCGGGTGCTTGAACGCGGCTTCGTGCTGGCGGTCGATCCGGCGGGACATCCCGTGACATCGGTTGCCGCGACCCAGCCGGGCCAATCCCTTGCCCTGCGCTTCCACGATGGCGAAACGACCGTCACGGTCGATGACGGACCAAGACACCCGCCCGCCCGCCGCCGCCCGGTCGAACGGCCCGCGCCTGCTGCCAAGGACAAGCAGGGAACGCTCCTATGAAGGCCGTCCTGGTCGTGTCGATGGTCATGCTTGCGACTGCTGCGGCGGCGGCCGCAGAACCTGTCACGCTCGACGGGCGCTTCACCCAGGGCGGGCTGGTGATCGGGCGGGTGGCGCCGGGCAGCCGGGTTGCCATCAATGGCGGGACGGTGATGGTCTCGGGCGACGGGGTCTTTCTGCTTGGCTTTGGCCGCGATGCGCCGCCCACGGCCAGGCTTGAGGTGACGTTGCCCGACGGAAGCGTCGAACGGAAAGATCTGGCGGTCGAACCCCGAACCTATGACGTGCAGCGCATCACCGGCTTGCCGCCGGCGCAGGTGACACCCAGCCCCGCCGCTCTGGAACGCATCCGGGCCGAGGCCGAAACCCTGCGCCAGGCCCGGCGCAAAGCGGGCGCGATCACGCATTTTCTTGGCGGTTTCGTGTGGCCGGCGGATGGGCCGGTCAGCGGTATCTATGGCAGCCAGCGCATCCTGAATGGCGAGCCGCGCGCGCCCCATGTGGGCCTCGACATCGCCGGGCCGACGGGAACGCCGGTGCGCGCCACGGCCGCCGGCACCGTCGTGCTTGCGGCCCCCGATTTCTTCTTCACCGGTATGACGGTGGTGATCGAGCATGGCCACGGATTGACCAGCATCTATGCCCACATGAGCGCACTTGCGGTCAGACCTGGCGATCGCGTCAACGCGGGCGATCCGATCGGGGCGATCGGCGCCACCGGCCGGGTGACTGGCGCGCATCTCCACTGGGGCATCAATCTGTTCGAGGTGGCGCTCGACCCGGCGCTGCTTGTGCTGCAGAGGCCGTGACGGCTTCTATTGCAGCCGATCAAGGATCGGCGTGATCAGCCGATCGGGATTGGCGGGATCGTCCCAGGCGAGAGCGATCTTGAGCACGTGCACCATCGCCCGCGCTTCGGGCGGCAATCGCACCGCGTCCTTGTCGGTGGTGATCAGAACCGCGTCGGCCGCGCGGGCTGCTTCGACAAGGCGCATCACCTCGTCGGGCGTGTAGGGGTGGTGGTCGGGAAAGGCGTGGGCCGCCTTGATGGTTGCGCCCAGCGCCTTCACTGTGGCGAAGAATTTCTCCGGCCGGCCGATGCCGGCAAACGCCACCACGGCGCGGCCGGCGATGGCCTCGCCACCCGCTTCCGGCACGAAGCGGGCGCGATGCAGCGACAGGGATGCCGGCAATGCCGTGGCCACGCCGGTGTCGTCCTTGCCGATCAGGATTGCCGCATTCGCCCGGGCCAGCCCGTCCGTCAGCAGCTCGCGCAAGGGACCGGCCGGCATGACCCGGCCATTGCCAAAGCCGAAGCCGCCATCGATCACAATGAAGGAAAGATCCTTGGTGAGGGACGGGTTCTGGAACCCGTCGTCCATCAGGATCACTTTGGCGCCCAATTCCACCGCCGCCTTGGCGCCCGCCACCCGGTCGCGGGCAAGCCAGGTTGGGGCTTCGCGGGCCAGCAGCAGGGCTTCATCGCCGACATCGGCGAAGCCGTGGCGGGCGGGATCGACGCAGAGCGGGCCGGCTTCGCGACCGCCATAGCCCCGGGTCAGGATATGGACGGCAACGCCGCGTTCAACGAGGGCGCGGGCCAGTGCGATCGTGACCGGCGTCTTTCCCGCTCCGCCCGCGACCAGATTGCCGATACAGATCACCGGGACCGGGACCCGGCTTGGCCGGGCCAGAGCGCGGCGGGCGCGCCCAGCAAGCGTCCATGCGCAGGCCAGGGGCTGCAACAGCCGCGCCAGGCCCGAGTCGCGGTTGGCCCAGAATTCTGGCCGGAATTCAGGCGCGTGCATGGGTGTTCGTTATCGGTGGCGGCGCGCTGCGGCTAAGCAGCGGCTCGATTGCGGCAAGCGTCGCATCCAGGACGCCGGCATAGCTGGCCGCCACGGACCGTGCCCCGGCCAGGACCGCCGCACGGTGCGCCGGATCGCACAGCAGGGCGCGCGCCGCATCCGTCAGGGCCGCGCCGTCGGCAACCTGGATCGCGCCGCCAGCCAGGATCAGGTCACGGGCGATGACGGCGAAGTTTTCCATATGCGGGCCGAACAGGATCGCACTGTCAAGCTGGGCGGGCTCGAACGGGTTGTGGCCACCGTGGGGCGCGAAGGAACCGCCGATCACCGAAACCGGCGCAAGGCGGAACAGGGTGCTCGCTCGCCCAGGGTGTCGGCCAGATAGATGTCGATATCGGCCTGCGGCAATTCGCCCTTGGAACGCTGCCGCACCTGAAGCCCTGGGCGGCCAGGCGCGCCGCAAGGCTGTCGCCGCGCTGCGGGTGGCGTGGCGCGATGATCAGCAGCAATCCGGCAAGCTGGCCGGCAAGCGCCTTGTGCGTGGCGGCGATGATATCATCCTCGCCGTCATGGGTACTGGCGGCAAGCCAGACCGGCCGCGTGCCGATGGCCTGGGCCAGCGTCTGGCGCGCGGCCGGGTCGCAGAACGGGCCTTGGCGTCGAACTTCAGGTTGCCCGCCACCTGACATCGGCGGCGCCAAGCGCGCGCAGGCGCAGGGCATCCACTTCGCTTTGCGCCAGGCAGATGGCGAATGCGCCAAGCAGCCGCGACGCCAGGCTGGGCACGCGCTGCCATCCGCCGAACGAACGTTCCGAAAGCCGCGCATTCACCAGGGCCATCGGCACGCCGCGTTTCGCCGTCGCCTGGATCAGGTTGGGCCACAGCTCGGATTCGACCCACAAGGCAAGATCGGGCCGCCAATGATCGAGAAAGCGTTCGACCGCATCGGGCAGATCGACCGGAACGAACTGATGCAGCGCACCCGGCGGCAGGCGGCGCGACAGCATCTGGGCCGAGGTGACCGTCCCGGTGGTGACCAGCACCGAACGGCCGGGGCCGGCATCAATCAGCCGTTCGATCAGCGGCAGAAGCGAAAGCGATTCGCCGACGCTTGCGCCATGGGCCCAGATGAGCCGGCCTTCGGGCCGTGGCCGCGACGCGATGCCATATCGTTCCGGCAGGCGCTGGGCGTCTTCCTTGCCGCGCGCGACCCGGCGCGCAAGATAGGCGCGCACCAGGGGTGCCGCCAGCCGCGTCAGGCCGCGATAGGCCGCGAGGATCATGCCGGCGCCCCCGGCCCGGGCTGGGCGGCTGCCGGTTCGATGGGCGGAACGCCGCAATCGCGATCGGCCTCGTGGCTCAGGCGGTTCAACTGTTCTTCGACCGCCAGGCGGGCGCGTTCCATTTCCGCGTCATCCGCATCGGCCGCCACCGTGATGGGCGTTCCCCAGCGAAAGGTGCCACGGTTGAAGGGCAGCGCGACGATGAAGCGATCCCAGCTTGCAAGCACCTTGCGCCGCCGCACTGAATAGCTGGCCGGCAGGATGGGTGTTCCTGTTATCCGTGCCACCACGATCAGCCCCGGTCCGACCCGCATGCGCGGGCCGCGCGGTCCGTCGGGGGTCACGCCGACAAGCTCGCCGTCCCGGATCGCGCGCACCATGGCTCGCACCGCGGCGGCACCGCCGCGCGACGACGATCCCTCGATCGTGCCGATCCCGAAATGGCTGACCGTGCGTGAAATCAGGCGCCCGTCGCGATGACGCGAGATCAGCATCTTGAAATCAAGCCCCGGACCCCGGCAATAGGGCATCAACATCATGCGGCCGTGCCAGAAGCAGCCGATATAGGGCCGTTTCTCGGCCCAGAACCGGCGCGGCACATCGCCGCCAACTTCCGTCCATCGGCTTGTCGCGTGCACGAAGCGGATGTACTGCGCGAACATCCAGCCGAGTACGGCCTGCGCCCGGTCATTACGTGTGATGCGCTTGACGAGCCCCACCGGCATTCAGGCGGTGGTGATTCGGATCTGGCGACCGGGCCCGCCATCCGTCGCCGGCATGTCCTCGGAGAACTGCATTTCATGGAGCCGCGCATAGACACCGTGGCGGGCCAGCAGTTCGCCATGGGTTCCCGATTCGAGCACGCGACCATCGCCGATCACATAGATGATGTCGGCATCCTTGATGGTGGACAGGCGGTGCGCGACGACCAGGGTCGTGCGGCCCTTCATCAAGGCGCTGAGCGCCGCCTGCACCTGGCGCTCCGAATCCGAATCGAGGGCCGATGTCGCCTCGTCCAGAAGCAGGATCGGCGCATTCTTCAGCATCGCGCGGGCAATGGCGATCCGCTGGCGCTGTCCGCCGGACAGCATCACGCCCTGTCCGCCGACCGGTGTGTCATAGCCCTGCGGCAAGGCGGCGATGAACTCGTGCGCGGCGGCGGCGCGGGCGGCGGCCTCGATCTCGGCCTGGCTTGCATCAGGCTTGCCATAGGCGATGTTGGCGCGCACCGTGTCGTCGAACAGGCTCACCTCCTGGCTGACCAGGGCGATCGCACCGCGCAGCGAGGCCAGCGTCAGCCCGCGCACATCCTGCCCGTCGATGGTCACGCTGCCGCTTTGCACGTCGTAGAAGCGGGGGATGAGATTGAGAATGGTGGATTTGCCGCTTCCCGACGCGCCGACCCGCGCGGCCGACGCGCCCGCCGGGATCGATATGCTCAATCCCTTGAGCGCCGGCTTGTCGGGCGCATAGGCGAATTGCACGTTGTCGAGCCGCACCGCGCCGCCCCGCAGGACCAGCGGCGTGGCGCCGGGGGCATCGCGGATCTCGGCCTCGAGATCGAGCAGGGCATAGACGCGCTGCGCGGCGGCCAGGCCCTCCTCAAGGTTGGCATTGAGCTTTGCCAGGTCCTTCATCGGTTGATAGGCCATCAGCAGCGCCGACACGAACGAGAAGAACGTGCCCGGCGTGGTCGTGCCGGCGATCACCTGGCTTCCGCCATACAGCACGATCACCGCGACGGCGATCCCGCCCAGCGCTTCCATCATCGGGTGGGCAATCGATCGCACCCGGGTCGATTTCATCATCAGCTTGTAGATGCGCTTCACCAGATTGGCGGCGCGCCCGGTCTCGTACGCTTCCATGCCATAGGCGCGCACATGTCGGGCCCCCAGGAAGGTGTCGTCAAGCAGGCTGGTGAATTCGGCCATTTCGGTCTGCGTATCGACTGAAACGCGCCGGATCCGCCGGCCGATACGCGCGATCGGCAGCACCGCCACCGGAAAGACGAAGAACGCGATGATCGCCAGACTCCAGTTCTGGTAGAACATCACCCCCACCAGCGCGATCAGGGTCAGAAAATCCTTGGCGATGCCGGTCAGGGCCGTCGACACCGCGGCGCGCAGCATGGCGACGTCATTCGTGAAGCGCGAAATCAACTGGCCGGTCGATGTCTTGTGGAAGAAGGCAAGATCAGCGCGCATCAGGTGGCTGAACATCGCCACCTGCAGGTCGGCGATGATGCGCTGGCCGACGCCGGTCATCAGAACCGACTGGCCGTAGCTCGAAAAGCCCTTGATGGCGGCGACCGCGACGACCACCGCCGGGATCAGATAGAGCATGTCATGGTTCTTCTCGACGAAGACCTGATCGAGAACCGGCTCCATCAGCCAGGCATTCGCGGCGGTGGCGCCGGCCACCAGGCCCATGCACAGCGTTGCGGCCACCAGGCGCCAAAGATAGGGCCTGACGTTCTCGCGCAGCAGGCGGTGCAGGAGGCGTCGGGTCGGCTCGTCCAATGCGGGGACAGCCTTCGATTTCTTCGTCAAGGCGATATGTCCTTCGAAAGGACGCAACGCAGGTGTTTCAAATTGGTCTGACTATGCTCTAGCACGGCCGGTCTGGCGGTCCCAAGCCGGAAAGCCCCGGATTGCGGGTCACCGTCCGGCGATGGTCATGCCGTCGATGCGGAGGGTCGGCGCATCGCAGCCGGTGCGGAACACCAGGTCGTTGGCGACGGTCATGGCCTGGAACATGGGCAACAGGTTGCCGGCCACCGTGACCTCGCTCACCGGATAGGCAAGCTCGCCCTTCTCGATCCAGAAGCCGGCCGCGCCACGGCTATAGTCGCCCGTCACGCCGTTCACGCCCATTCCGATCAGTTCAGTGATATAGAGCCCCTGGGCGATGTCGGCCATCAGGGCCTTGGGCGACAGCGTTCCCGGTTCAAGCCACAGATTGGCAGGCGACGGCGCGGGCGGCGATCCGGCCCCGCGGCTGGCGCAGCCGTTGCTGGCCAGGCCAAGCTGGCGGGCCGAGCGCAGATCGAGGATCCAGCCGGTCAGGACCCCGTCCTCGATCCAGCGGCGGCGGGCGACCGGCAGCCCCTCGGCATCGAACGGCCGCGACGCCAGGCCGCGCGGCTTCAAGGGGTCGTCGACGATCATGGTGCCGGCCGGAAACAGGCGCTGGCCCAGCTTGTCCTTAAGGAAACTGGTGCCGCGCGCGATGGCGGCACCGTTGATCGCGTTGGCCAGATGGCGCACCAGCCCGCCCGACACACGCGGGTCATAGACCACCGGCAGCCTGGCGCTTTTCACCTTGCGCGGGTCCAGGCGTTTCACGGCCCTTTCGCCGGCGCGCCGCCCGACGGCGGCCGGGTCTTCGAGATCGCCGCCATGGACCGAGGTGGAATAGTCATAGTCGCGTTCCATGCCGGTGCCGCTGCCGGCCAGCACCGAGGCGTGAACGCTGTGGCGGCTGCCGCGATAGGCGCCGGCGAAACCGTTGCTTGCCACCAGGGCGACATCGCTTGCGCCCCAGCTTGCGCCGCTTCCTTCCGAATTGGTGACGCCCGGAACGGCGCGCGCGGCATCCTCGGCCGCCGATGCGCGGGCGGTCAGTGTTTCGGCGCTTGGCTCGACCGGGTCGTGCAGGTCGAGCGAGGGGATGGTGCGGGCGATGGCGGCGGGCTCGGCCAGGCCGCAATAGGGGTCCTCGGGCACCGCGCGGGCCATGTCGATGGCACGGCCGACCAGCTCGACCAGCGCCTGGTCCGAGAAATCGGTCGAGGACACGATGGCCTGGCGCTTGCCGATGATCACCCTGAGGCCGAGATCGGCACTTTCCGAGCGCTCCAGGCCTTCCGAGCGGCCAAGCCGCCAGTCGACCGACAACGACCGGCTGTCGATGGTGATGGCATCGGCCTCGTCGGCGCCACGGCGGCGGGCGCGGGCAACCAGATCGGCCAGCAGATCGAGACGGTTGGCAGTGGTCATCTTGGCCGCTGTCATTCTTGCGCTTGTCATGGACGCAACCTGCGCTGCCGCGCCCGCCGCGTCAACCGCGTGGCATGGCGCAGGGGTCTATCGTTTCGGCGGCCAGATCGGCCGGCCTGAACCGGGAAGCCCGAGGCTTGGCCATTTGCGGGTCACGGCGTCGATGACCGTGTCATCCATCCGGATCTTCGTTCCCCACTCGCGGTCCGTTTCGGGCGGCAGCTTGTTGGTGGCATCCAGGCCAAGCTTGCCGCCAAGACCCGAGCGCGGCGAGGCGAAGTCCAGGTAATCGATGGGTGTGTTCTCGATCACGGTGATGTCGCGGGCCGGATCGGCCCGGGTCGAGACGGCCCACATCACGTCCTTCCAGTCCCGGGCGTTGATGTCGTCGTCCACCACGATCAGGAACTTGGTATAGACGAACTGCCGCAGATACGACCAGATGCCCATCATCACCCGCTTGGCATGGCCCGGATAGGCCTTGCGCATGGAAACGACGCCGATCCGGTACGAGCAGGCCTCGGGTGGCAGCCAGAAATCGACGATCTCGGGAAACTGCTGGCGCAAAAGCGGCACGAACAGCTCGTTCAGCGCTTCGCCCAGCACGGATGGCTCGTCCGGCGGCCGGCCGGTGAAGGTTGAAAGATAGATCGGGTCGTGGCGCATGGTGATCGCCGAAACGGTGAACACCGGGAACCGCTCGACGCTGTTGTAATAGCCGGTGTGGTCGCCATACGGCCCTTCATCGCGATAATCATCCAGCGAAACATGACCTTCGAGCACGATCTCGGCCGTGGCCGGCACCTTGAGAGGCACGGTCCGGCAATCCACCAGATCGACTTTCCGGCCGCGCAAGAGGCCGGCGAACTGGTATTCGGACACCGTGTCCGGCACCGGCGTGACGGCGGCCAGGATGGTGCCGGGATCGGCGCCCAGGACGACAGCGACGGGCAGCGGCTCGCGCCGGCTTGCCATCCAGCGCGCATGGTGCTGGGCGCCGCCCCGGTGCTTCAGCCAGCGCATCAGGGTCTGGTTGCGGCCGATCACCTGCATGCGATAGACGCCAAGATTGTAATCGTCTTCGCGCGCCGGGCCGGGGCCCCGGGTCACCACCAGCGGCCAGGTGATCAGCGGGGCGGGCTCGCCGGGCCAGCAGGTCTGGATGGGAAGCATCGCAAGATCGACCGCCTCGCCTTCCAGCACGATCTCCTGGCAGGGGGCGGCACGCACCGTGCGCGGCTTCATGGCAAAGACGGTCTTTACCAGCGGCAGCATGTCAAGCGCCTCGCGCCATCCGCCCGGCGGTTCCGGCTGGCGCAGAAAGGCAAGCGTCTCGCCCAGGGCGCGGATGTCGCCTGGCGCGCGATCCATGCCCCAGGCAACCCTTTCCACGCTGCCGAACAGATTGACCAGGACCGGCATGCGGTGGCGGCTGCCGTCCGGCTTGACCGGATTCTCGAACAGCACCGCCGGCCCGCCTTCAGCCAGAAGCCGGGTCTGGATCTCGGTCATTTCGAGATGCGGCGACACCGGCGCGGCGACCCGCACCAGCTGCCCCGCACCGTCCAGCCGGGTCATGAAATCGCGCAGGGATTCATAGGGCATGGGATCTCACCAGCGCCGTGTGGCCAATCATGAATTGTAGCGTGAAGAAGCGCGACAGCGAATGCCTGGGTCGCGCGGGGACCGTGCTCATCAGATGGTCGTGTCGTTCATTGCTGCTAACGTTGACGCGCCACGCTTCAATCGACCACGACGCGCCACACCTTGGTTCTGCGCACGTCGGTGTCCTCAAGCTCGCGGGTGGTGGGCACGCTGTAGTCGGCCAGGCGCCTTAATCCCTGCTTCGGCAGATAGGTGCGGCCCGGGTCGCCCGCCAGCACCAGGCAGCCACGCGCCGCAAGGCGGCGGAGCCAGGGCTCGATCCGGTCCGCCATCGGTTTTTCGTAGAACACGTCGCCGGCCAGCACCACCCCCCAGCCCGCGTCGGTGCCGATGATGTCGTCTGCCGTAATGGCAAAGGCGACACCGTTGAGCGCCGCATTCATGCCCAGGGATTCGACCGCGAAGGCATCGATATCGGCGGCCGTCACGGCGCCGGCCCCGGCCAGGCACGCGGCGATTGCGGTCAGGCCGGACCCGGCCGCGAAGTCCAGCACCGTTTTCCCGCGCACGATCTCGGGATGATCCAGCACATGGCGGGCCAGCGCCTGTCCACCCGCCCAGGCAAAGGCCCAATAGGGCGGCGGCAGGCCGCTTTCGGCCAGCACATCCTCGGTCGCCTGCCACAGCGGAAGCGACTCGGCGGCCAGATGCAGGCGAATCTCCGGCACCAGCGGCGGCGCAAGGCATGCGGTATTGGCGCGGATGAAGGCGGCCCGATCGACGATCGGCCGGGGCACAAGCGGGGTCACGCGAACACGCGCCCGCCGACCAGCGCCGCCAGCACCAGCCACCCCGTGATCCGGTTCGAGCGAAAGACCGCCAGGCAGTGGCCCGGATCGTCAAGCGCCACCCGCGCCGCCTGCCAGAGAAGATGCGCACCCGCCACGGCAAGGCCCGCATAGAAAGGCCAGGCAAGACCGGCGCTGGCGCCCGCCAATCCGATCAAGGCGATCATGGCGGCATACGTGGCATAAAGGAACGGCCGGGTGCGGGCCCCAAGCGCCCGGGCGCTTGACCGGACACCGATCAGGGCATCGTCCTCCTTGTCCTGATGGGCATAGATCGTGTCATAGCCAAGCGTCCAGGCGATGCCGCCCAGGTAAAGGAACACCGCTGGCCAGCCCAGATCGCCGGTCACCGCCGCATAGGCCAGGAGCGCCCCCCAATTGAAGGTCAGGCCAAGCCAAAGCTGCGGCCAGTCGGTGATCCGCTTCATGAACGGATAGGCGGCGATCAGGACGAGCGAGCCCACCCCAAGCGCGATCGCCAGGGGACGAAGCGAGATCAGGATCAGGAAGCCGATCAGGATCTGGAAAACAAGGAAGCCCGCCGCCTGGCGCACCGAGACGTCGCCGGCCGGGATCGGGCGGCTGCGGGTGCGGGCGACCCGCGCATCAAGATCGCGATCCACGATGTCATTATAGGTGCAGCCGGCGCCGCGCATCACCAGCGCGCCCAGCCCGAACAGCAAGGCAAGCCACGCGATGGACCATGGCCCGCCCGCTGCCAGGGACCGCGGATCGCCGGCCAGCGCCAGGCTCCACCAGCAGGGGAACAGCAGCAGCCACGTCCCGATCGGCCGGTCGAGACGCGCCAGGCGCGCATAGGGTTTCAGGGCGCTGGGCAGCAGCCGGACGGTCAGGCCGTGATCGCGGATATCGCTGGCCGGATCGAGCCTGCGGTTGCCGTTCGCGCCGGAATTGGTCGCGGTAGAATTGGTGGGCGGGACCATGCGCGGTATCTTGGGCCGCGAACCGGAACGGCTCAAGGCCCAGGGTGCCGAAGCGTCAATGACCGGGGAGGGCAGAGTGTCGATCCGTCTCCATGTCGCAGGCGGCCTCGCGGCCGGCGCCGAGATCAGCCTGCCTGACCGTGCCGCCCATTATCTTGTCGCGGTGATGCGGCGCCGGCCGGGTGACGAAATCCGTCTGTTCAATGCCCTGGATGGCGAATGGCGGGCGCGGCTTGCGACGGCCGGGCGCAAAGAGGCCACGGCGCTGGTGGCTGAAAGGGTGCGTGCGCCAAGGCCCGAGCCCGATCTCTGGCTTCTGTTCGCGCCGCCCAAGGGATCGCGGCAGGACATGGTGATCGAGAAGGGGACCGAGCTTGGGGTTGCCCGGTTCCTGCCGGTCCGGCTGCAACGTTCGGTGGTGGACCGGGTTAATCCGGCCCGCCTTGAAGCCATCGCGATCGAGGCGGCCGAGCAGTGCGAACGCCTGACGATCCCGGTCATCGAGCCGATGGTCAGCCTCGACGCCCGGCTGGCCGCCTGGCCCGCGGGGCGGCGGCTTATTGTCTGCGACGAGACCGGCGCACCGCCGCTTGCCGATTGTCTTGTCGATCAGCGGGCAGATCGCATGGCGAGGCGCGACGCGGCGCCATCGGGCTGGGGCATCCTAGTCGGGCCGGAGGGGGGCCTTGCGCCGGCAGAGCTTGACGCCCTGGGCAAACTCGCCTTTGTTGTCCGGGCCAGCCTTGGGCCGCGCATCCTCCGCGCCGAAACGGCCTCTATCCTTGCCGTTGGCCTGTGGCAGTCTTTACTTGGTGATGGGCGGGCCGCGCCCGAACCAAGACCCCGCCCGGCGATGGGCGCCAGTATCGAACGCCAGCAGCAGGATAAATGACCACCCTTCCTTCGTCGTCACACGAGCCGGTCACCGACAAGCGCCAGCTGGTCGCCTATATGGCGGGCGGATCGAAGCCGCGCTCGGAATGGCGCATCGGCACCGAGCACGAGAAATTCGTCGTGAGCCGCGGCGAGCACCGGTCCGTCCCATACGAGGGGCCATCCGGCATTGCCGCCATGTTGGGCGGTTTCATCGATCGTTTCGGCTGGCAGCCGGTCCGTGAGGGCGAAAATGTCATCGCCCTGGTGAAGGATGGCGCGTCGATTACCCTTGAGCCGGGCGGGCAGCTCGAGCTGTCTGGCGCCCCGCTCGAGACCATTCATCAGACCTGCGACGAGGTTCACGCCCATCTGGCCCAGGCCAAGGAAATCGGCGATGCGATCGGCGTGCGTCTGATCGGGCTTGGTTTCCACCCGACCGCCCGGCGCGACGATATCCCCTGGATGCCGAAAGGCCGCTACAAGATCATGCGCGCCTACATGCCGAAGCGCGATACGCTCGGTCTCGACATGATGCTCCGCACCTGCACCGTGCAGGTCAATCTCGACTTCGATTCCGAATCGACCATGGTGCGGATGTTCCGCGCCAGCTTGGCCCTGCAGCCGGTTGCCATCGCGCTGTTCGCGAATTCGCCATTCACCGAAGGCAGGCCGAACGGGTTCGTCACCTATCGCAGCCATGTGTGGACCAAGACCGATCCCGATCGCACCGGCTTCCTGCCGTTCGTGTTCGAAGACGGCATGGGGTTCGAGCGCTATGTCGATTACGTGCTCGATATTCCCATGTATTTCGTCTATCGGGACGGCCGCTATATCGATGCGGCGGGCCAGTCGTTCCGTGATTTCATGCAAGCCCGTCTGCCGGCCATGCCGGGCGAGGTTCCGCGCCTTGGCGATTGGGTCGATCACCTGACCACCGCATTCCCCGAAGTGCGCCTCAAGCGCTATCTCGAAATGCGTGGCGCCGATGGCGGGCCGTGGAAGCGGCTTTGCGCCCTGCCGGCCCTGTGGACCGGCCTTCTCTACGATCCGGTTGCCCTTGATGCGGCGGCCGAGCTTTGCCGCGACTGGACGACCGAGGAACGGCTGGGTCTGGCCGCCGCCGTGCCGAAGCTGGGTCTGAAGGCGCCGTTCCGCTCTGGCACCTTGCAGGATGTCGCCCGCGACATGGTGGAGATCGCGTCCGCGGGCCTGAAGCGCCGCCGGCGCCTGAGCCGAAGCGGCCGTGACGAAAGCACCTTCGTCGAGCCCTGGCCGAAATTGCCGCGACCGGCCGCACGCCGGCCGAGGTCTTGCTCGAGGTCGTTCCACCGCGAGTGGGGGCGGAAGAATCGAGCCGGTCTTCGACGCCACCGCCTATTAGTCAACCCCGATTAGTTAGCCTCGACATCATTGTCCCGGCTGCGTGCCCCGGCCGGGTGGCGGGGGCTTTGGCCGCTTTGACGCCCGGCACGGTCGAGGCACGCCGTGTTATGCTAAAAAATACGCATTAATCGTTTTTATTCGATTAAATATGCGCTATTTTAAGCGAATCGCGTCCCATGTTTGCACCTTTATCCGCAGGAGGTTGAATGTCGGGAGAACGCGACAGTGCCCCAAGACCTGCCACTCCACCGATTGCCCCCGGACCGGTTGCCCCAAGGCTTGTCCCGCCGCTTGCCGGCGCCAAGGTGCGCGGCCGCGATGCCTATGGCGAGGGCCGTTTCGGTGCAAGGCGGGATGGCGGCCGGCGGCGCCATCTGGGGGTCGATCTGGTGGCCACTCCCGGCGAACTGGTCCTGAGCCCGGCCGACGGCAGGCTGGGACCGCCGATCGAGCCTTATCCCAACGATCCCGCGAAGCGGGGCCGGTTAACCGGCGTCAGGATTTTGACCGACGATGGCTATCAGGTGCGGGTTCTTTACGTGGATGGGCGTGCGGCCGGCCTTGGCCGCCTGGCCCGGGTCGCGGCTGGCCGAACGCCGATCGGCCGGGCCCAGGATCTTTCGATCCTCTATCCGCCCCGGGCGGGCGGATCGATGACCAATCACATCCACCTGGACGTGTCGAAAGCCGGACAATTCCTTGACCCGACCGCCCTTGTCGCGCCTGAACCGGCGCTTGCGCCGCCCCTCGGCTGATATCGCCCTCAGCTGAAATTGCCCCCCAAACCGTCGTCAGGCCGCTGTCGTCAGGCCGCCGTGCCGCCGACGGTCAGGCCTTCGACCAGCAGGGTCGGCTGGCCCACGCCCACCGGCACGCCCTGACCGTCCTTGCCGCAGGTGCCGATGCCGGGATCGAGGCGCATGTCGTTGCCGATCATCCGGACCTTGGTCAACACGTCGGGTCCGTTGCCGATCAGGGTCGCACCCTTGACCGCGGGGCCGATCCTGCCGTTTTCGATGCGATAGGCCTCGGATGCCGAGAACACGAACTTGCCCGAGGTGATATCGACCTGGCCACCGCCGAAATTGACGGCATAGAGCCCATTCTTCACCGCGCGCAGAATCTCTTCCGGGGCATGCTGGCCGCCCAGCATGCAGGTGTTGGTCATGCGCGGCAGGGGGCGGTGGGCGAAGCTCTCGCGCCGGCCGTTGCCGGTCGGCTTCATTCCCATCAGGCGGGCATTCATGCGGTCCTGCATATAGCCGACCAGGATTCCATCCTCGATCAGCACGGTCCGGCTCGTCGGCGTTCCCTCGTCGTCGATGGTCAGCGAACCGCGCCGATGCTCGATGGTTCCGTCGTCGACCACGGTCACACCGGGGGCTGCGATCCGGCTGCCGAGCAGGCCCGAAAAGGCCGAGGTCTTTTTGCGATTGAAATCGCCCTCAAGACCGTGGCCGATGGCCTCGTGCAACAGGATGCCAGGCCAGCCGGGGCCCAGCACGACCGTCATCTCGCCGGCCGGGGCGTCGACCGCGCCCAGATTGACCAGGGCCTGGCGCAACGCCTCGTCCGATTGGGCACGCCAGCACACGGGGTCGATGTAGGCTGCATAGCCGCTACGGCCGCCGGTGCCTGAACTGCCGCTTTCCATCCGGTCGCCGTCGCCCACCACCACCGATACGTTCAGCCGGACAAGCGGCCGCACATCGGCGACCCATTCGCCGTCCTGGCGCATGATGGCAACGGTCTGCCATTCGCCGGCCAGCGACGCCGATACCTGCCGGACCCGGGGGTCACGGCCCCGCACATAGGAATCGATGTCCGCCAGAAGCCCGACCTTGGCTGGAAAATCCAGACCGCCAAGAGGGTTTTGTTCACCATAGAGCTGCCGGTTGGTTCCGGCCGGGGCCAGATCGGCGGTGCCGCTGTGGCCGCTCAGGACGGCGCGGACGGTGGTGGCGGCGCGCCGCACGGCGTCCTCGCTCAGTTCGGTCGCGTGGGCATAGCCGATCGCCTCGCCGGCGACGGCGCGAAGCCCAAAGCCCTGGCCGGTATCGAAGGTGGCGCTTTTCAGCCGGCCGTCATCGAACACCAGGCTTTCGCTCTGCCGGTATTCAAGGAACAGCTCGCCATCCTCGGCGCCTGCCAGCGCGTCGCCTGCAATGCGCTTCAAGCGGCCCTCATCCAGCCCGGCGCGCCGAAAAACAGGTCTCGGGCGGTGAGCAATGCGGACATGCTGGATCTCCGAACATGGTTTTGCGTCGCTACTACAATATAGGGACGAACGTGCCGGCGTCACGCGGCGATGTGCGGCCCATCCCGTCACGTGTCGCAGGCTTGTACATCGGTCTCGTAAGACAATCGCTAATGTCCGACATCTTTACTGGACCGTGCCCCGGGCCATGACGTGCGGAGCGCAGTTCATTGGACGCAATCAAATTTGGGTTGGAAGTGTGGTACCGGAGCCTGCGGACGTGATGGGGTGTCGGTTTCGCGTCACACGCGCAGGCAGCGGACCAGTGTTCTTGAGGACAGGCGAATCAGAGGGACGACGATGAGATTCTGGACGTTGGCCGGCGCGATGGCCTGCCTCCTGCTGCTGTTGGTGACCGGTGCCGAAGCCGCGCAACCTGTGCCGTGGGAGATGAAATTTCAACCCGCGGCGACACCGGTGATGGAATTCATCACCAACTTCCACAATGGCCTGCTGATCCTGATTTCCATCATCACGCTGTTCGTCATGGGGCTGCTGCTGGTGGTGATCGTGCGGTTCAACGCCAAGGCCAACCCCAATCCATCCACCAAGACGCACAACACCCTGCTCGAGGTGGTGTGGACGGTGGTGCCGGTCATCATCCTGGTCGTCATCGCGGTGCCGTCATTCCGGCTTCTCTATTTCATGGACCGCGCCCCCGACGCCGACATGACGGTCAAGGCGATCGGCCATCAGTGGTACTGGAGCTACGAATATCCGGATCACGGCAATTTCGGGTTTGACGCGCTGATGATTCCCGATTCGGATCTCAAGGCCGGCCAGCCTCGCCTGCTGACTGCCGACAATGCCGTTGTTGTGCCGGTCAACACCAAGGTTCGCCTGCTGACCGCGGCCGAAGACGTGATCCATGCCTGGGCCATTCCGTCCTTCGGCGTCAAGATCGATGCGGTGCCCGGCCGGACCAACGAGACCTGGTTTCAGGTCACGCGCGAGGGGACCTATTATGGCCAGTGCTCCGAGCTTTGCGGCGTGAACCATGGTTTCATGCCGATCCAGGTCGAGGTGGTCTCGAAAGAGAAGTTCGCGGCCTGGGTGGCCGAGAAGCGCCGTGCGGCCGGCCTGCCCGACGAATCGAAGCCGGTCAGGCTGGTCCAGGCCAGCCCGGCCAATTAGCGCAACCCAATTCGCGCAACACCGAATCCGTCAATCGCAGTCGCGTTGGATCAGAGAAGCAGGGTCGAACTCATGAGCTACGGAGCAAGCGCTCACGCCCACGGCGAGCACGCCCATCATCCCACCGGCTGGCGCCGGTGGCTGTTCTCCACCAATCACAAGGACATCGGCACCTTGTATCTGATTTACGCCATCGTGGCGGGATTGGTGGGGGGCCTGTTCTCGGTCCTGATGCGCATGGAACTGGCGGCGCCGGGCAACCAGGTCCTGAATGGCGACTACCAGCTTTTCAACGTGCTGATCACGGCCCACGGCCTGATCATGGTCTTCTTCATGGTCATGCCGGCCCTGATCGGTGGCTTCGGCAACTGGTTCATGCCGATCATGATCGGGGCGCCGGACACGGCCTTTCCGCGCATGAACAGCATCAGCTTCTGGCTGCTGATCCCGTCCGCCCGTGCTGCTGGTGGGCTCGGCCTTCGTCGATGGCGGGGCCGGTACAGGTTGGACGGTCTATGCGCCGCTGTCGACAGCCAGGCAGCCAGCGCGGCCGATCGACGGCGATCCTGGCGCTTCACCTGGCCGGTGCGTCCTCGATTCTTGGTGCCATCAACTTCATCACCCGATCTTCAGCATGCGCGCCCCCGGCATGACGCTGCACAAGATGCGCTGTTCGCGTGGTCGGTGCTGGTGACGGCGTTCCTGCTGCTCCTGTCGCTGCCGGTGCTGGCCGGCGCGATCACGATGCTGCTGACCGACCGCAATTTCGGCACGGCCTTCTTCGATGCCGCCAAGGGCGGCGATCCGGTGCTCTATCAGCACCTGTTCTGGTTTTCGGTCACCCGGTTTACATCCTGATCCTGCCGGGGTTCGGCATCATCAGCCATGTCATTTCCACCTTTTCGCGCAAGCCCGTCTTCGGCTATCTCGGCATGGCCTATGCGATGGTGGCGATCGGCGTCATCGGGTTTGTCGTCTGGGCGCACCACATGTACACGGTCGGCATGCATGTCGACACGCGCGCCTACTTCCTGGCCGCGACCATGGTCATCGCGGTCCCGACCGGCATCAAGATCTTCCAGCTGGATCGCGACCATGTGGAGCAGGTCGATCGAGTTCAAGACGCCGATGCTGTTTGCGGTCGGGATGATCTTCCTGTTCACGATGGGCGGCGTGACCGGCGTCGTGCTGGCCAATGCCGGGATCGACATCGCGCTGCATGACACCTATTACGTGGTGGGCCATTTCCACTACACGATGTCGATGGGCGCGCTGTTCTCGATCTTCGCCGGCTTCTATTACTGGATCAGCAGATGAGCGGCCGACGTACCCCGAAGCGCTTGGCAAGCTGCTTCTGGGTGATGTTCATCGGCGTCAACCTGACCTTCTTCCCGATGCATTTTTCCGGCCTGTCGGGCATGCCGCGCCGGATTCCGGACTATCCGGATGCGTTTGCCGGCTGGAACTACATCTCTCCTCGATCCGGGGCCTATATCTCGGCCGCTGGCGCGAAATCCTGTTCCTGGTCGTGATCCTGCGGACGCTGACCGCCGGCGCCAAGGTCGCGGACAATCAGTGGGGCGCCGGTGCGACGACGCTCGAATGGACGGTCAGTTCGCCGCCGCCGTTCCACACGTTCGAGGAACTGCCGCGGGTTCGCTGACCGGACGCGCGGCAGCTTGTGCAGGTGAGGTGCGCGGTGACGGACGTCGCTTCGCAACAGGCCCTGGCGGGATCGCCGGGGCTGGCTCGATCGGCCGGTGTCGGTGATTACGTCGCGCTGCTGAAGCCGCGCGTCATGTCGCTGGTCGTGTTCACCGGCCTGGTCGGGCTGTGGCTTGCGCCGGGATCCGATCCACCACCCGCTGCTGGCCAGCGTGGCGATTCTCTGCATTGCGGTCGGGGCCGGCGCGTCCGGCGCCATCAACATGTGGTATGACCGCGACATTGATGCGGTGATGGCGCGCGCCGTAACCGGCCCCTGCCCAGGGCTTCGGCCATCGAGCCCGGCAACGCGCTTGGCTTTGGCGCGACGCTGGCGATCGGCGCGGTGCTGGTCATGGGGGTTGCGGTGAACTGGGTTGCGGCGGCGCTGCTGTCCGTTCACCATCGGCTTCTATGTCTTCGTCTACACGATGTGGCTCAAGCGGCGGACGCCGCAGAACATCGTCATCGGCGGCGCGGCGGGCGCATTGCCGCCAGTGGTTGTCCGGCTAGCCGCGGTGACCGGCTCGGTCGCGATCGAGCCGCTGACCCTGTTCGCGATCATCTTCATGTGGACGCCGCCGCATTTCTGGGCACTTGCCCTTTATCGCAGCGACTATGCGCGCGCCGGTGTGCCGATGCTGCCGGTGACAGCGGGGCGGCGCGAGACCCGCAAGCAGATCCTGATCTACACCCTGCTGCTGGTCCCGGTGGTGTTGGTGCCGGCCCTGATCGGCTTTGCGGGCATGGTGTACGGCGTCGGTGCGGGCCTTCTCGGCGCGCTGTTCGTTCTGGGCGCGGCCGATCTGGCGCGGACCGGGACCGATGCCAGTGCACGTCGCCTGTTCGCCTTTTCCATCCTCTATCTCTTCCTGGTCTTCGTGCTGTTGATCGTCGATCGCCTGTGGGGGGCCGCATGAGCGCCGCACCGCGTCTCGATAACGGCGACGACGCCAGGCGGCGGCGGCGCAATTGGGCCGTCGCCATTGTGCTGGCCGGCCTGGTCGTCCTGTTCTACGCCATCACCATCGTCCGGATGGGGCGGCTATGAGCGGCGCCAACCAGACACTGCCCCGCCGGCGCAACATCGTCACGGCTGTCATTCTGACCAGCGTGGTGGCCGGCATGGTCGGGCTTTCCTATGCGGCGGTTCCGCTCTATCGCGCCTTCTGCCAGTTGACCGGCATCGGCGGCACGACCCAGCGCGCCGCCCGCGCGCCCGATACCGTGGTCGCCGACCGCCCGGTCAGGGTCCGGTTCGATGCGAACGTGAACGCGGCGCTGCCGTGGCATTTCGAGCCTGTCGAGCGTGTGGTGACGGTCAAGCCGGGAGAGCAGACGCTGGTGTTCTATCGCGCGACCAACCGCAGCGATCGGCCGACCACCGGCACCGCGACGTTCAATGTCACGCCGCCGACGGCCGGTCTGTTTTTTACCAAGATCGAATGCTTCTGTTTCACCGAACAGACGCTCGGCCCCAACCAGACGGTCGAAATGCCGGTGCTGTTTTTTGTCGATCCGGCCATCGTGTCCGACCGTCGCGGCCGCGATGTCACCACCATCACCCTGTCTTACACGTTCTTTCCATCGCCGCCCGCCGTCGCGCCGCGCTCGGCGGCCCGGCCGGCCAAGCCGGCCGGCTGAACCAGAACAGGCTGAACCAGAACAGGCCTCGAACAACCGGAGAGCCAGAGGACCATGAGCAACCCGTCAACGACCCAGGAAGCGAAGCATCCCTACCATCTTGTCGATCCAAGCCCATGGCCGATCGTTGGCGCCGCCTCGGCGCTGACCCTTGCGATCGGCGCCATCATGTTCATGCATGGAAAGGGGCCCTGGGTCATGTTCGCCGGCCTTGGCGCGGTCGTCTTTACCATGCTCATGTGGTGGCGGGACGTCGTCAACGAGGCGACCTACCAGGGTCATCACACGGCGGTGGTGCAGATCGGCCTGCGCTATGGCATGGCGCTTTTCATCGCCTCGGAGGTGATGTTCTTCTCGGCCTTCTTCTGGGCCTTCTTCAATTCGGCGCTGTTCCCGACCGAGGCGATCGGCAAGGTCTGGCCGCCCGAAGGGGTGAAGACGTTCTCGGCCTGGGATCTGCCGCTCCTCAACACGCTGTTGCTGCTCACGTCGGGGGTGACCGTCACCTGGGCGCATCACGCCCTGCGCGAGGGCAATCGGGTGGACACTATTCGCGGCCTTGCGATCACCGTCCTGCTCGGCATCGCCTTCACCTGCGTTCAGGCGTTCGAGTATTCCCATGCCGCCTTCGGCTTTCGCGACGGCATCTATTCATCGACCTTCTTCATGGCGACCGGCTTCCATGGCTTCCACGTCATCGTCGGCACCATCTTCCTGACGGTGTGCCTGATCCGCGCCGTCAAGGGCCACTTCACGCCGGACCACCATTTCGGTTTCGAGGCGGCGGCCTGGTACTGGCACTTTGTCGATGTCGTGTGGCTGTTCCTTTTCATCTGCGTCTATTGGTGGGGCGGCTGATGCGGGCGTTGCCCGCACCGGGCCGATGATCTGGGCGGGGGGACGGTCACCCTCGCCCTTCGCCGCCGCCCTGGCCTGCCGGTGCCCGCGATGCGGGCAGGGCCGGTTGTTTCAGGGCTTGCTGACTGTCGTGCCACGCTGTTCGGTCTGTGGTCTCGATCTGAAGGGCGAGGACAGCGGCGATGCGGGCCCCGTCTTCCTGGTGCTGGTCCTGGGCGCCATTTTCGTCGGGCTCGCGCTGTGGGTTGAATTTCGCTATGAACCACCGCTCTGGGTGCATGCCGTGGTGTGGCTGCCCTTGCTCTTGGGCCTGACCGTCGCCTTGCTTCGCCCGATCAAGGCCCTCGCCATCGCGTTGCAGTATCGCTATCGCTCGCTTGAACGGAACGAAGACCCATAGGCCCGTGACTGGCTGGCTGAAATTCCGTCCGCGTCTGGTGCCGACCCTGGTGACGATCCCTGCGGTGCTTGTGATGCTGGGGCTTGGCACCTGGCAGATGGAACGGCTGGCCTGGAAGAATTCCTTGATCGCCGAACGGGCCGGGCGCCTTGCCATGGCCGAGGTCGTTCTGCCGGCCAGGATCGACAATCCCGACCAGTGGACGATGCGGCCGGTTCGGGTCAGGGGCGAATTTCTTCACGATCGCGAACTATACGTCGCGGCCCATTCCTTGCGGGGCAATGCCGGCTACCAGGTTCTGACGCCGCTCAAGCGTGAAGACCGCAGCATCGTGCTGATCAATCGCGGCTGGATCCCGTTCGATCGCCGCCAGCCGGAAACCCGGGCCGAAGGCCAGGTGGCCGGAACCGTCGAAATCTCGGGCACCGTGCGGCCCGCCGACAAGCCCGGCTGGGCGATGCCGGACAACCGGCCGGCCGAGAATTTCTGGTTCTATGTCGATGTTCCGGCCATGGGGCGCGCCCTTGGGTTCGAGGCGGTGGTGCCGGTCGTCGTCGATGCCGGCCCGGCGGCCAACCCCGGCGGGTTCCCGATCGGTGGCCAGGCGCGCACCGAGATCCGCAACGAACATCTGCAATATGCCGTCACCTGGTACGCGCTCGCGGCCACGCTGATCGTCATCTATGTGATCTATCACCGTCGCGGAGGCGGAGCGTGAACGCCCCGGCGGGTGATGCCTATTCGGCTTGCGAGGCGCGCTTCGCCCGCATCGGCCGCCTGCAGGACGCGATCGAGGTTCTCCACTGGGATTGCTCGACCATGATGCCAACGGGGGGTGCCACCGCGCGGGCCGAGCAGGTGGCGACCCTGGGGCTTGTGGTCCACCAGGACCTGTCGGATCCGGCCCTCTGCGATCTGCTGGCCAGGGCCGAGGCGATGACCGGCCTCGATTCCTGGCAGCGGGCCAATCTGGCCGAGATGCGGACCCGCATTACCCATGCCACCGCGCTGCCGCCGGATCTGGTCGAGGCGCGATCGCGAATCACCTCGCGTTGCGAGATGGCGTGGCGCGACGCGCGGCCGCGTAACGATTTTGCCGCGCTGGCGCCGTTGCTGGCCGAAGTGGTCGCGGTGACGCGCGACGTCGCTGCGGCAAAGGGCGCCGCGCTTGGGCTCGATCCCTATGACGCGCTGCTCGACCAGTACGAGCCCGGCCTGCGGGCGGCCGAGATCGACCCGCGTTTCGCCGAGCTTGAGCGTTCGCTGCCCGGCCTGCTGGATGCGGCGCTCGATTGCCAAGCCGCGCGCCCGGCGCCGGTGCGGCCCGAAGGCCCGTTCCCGGTCGAAGCGCAGCGGCGCCTGGCCATCGCCCTCATGCGCGCGGTGGGCCTGGACGAGGATCACAGCCGCCTTGACACCAGCGCGCATCCGTTCTCGTCGGGCGTGCCCGACGATGTGCGCATCACGACCCGCTACGACACCGCTGACTTCCTGCCCGCCGTCATGGCGGTGCTGCATGAAAGCGGCCATGCGCTGTACGAACGCGGTCTGCCTGCAAAATGGCGGGCCCAGCCGGTCGGCCGCGCCCGCGGCATGAGCCTGCATGAAAGCCAGTCGCTGCTGCTGGAAATGCAGGTCGGCTGCTCGCGGCCGTTCCTGGACTTCGCGGCGCCGATCATGCGCGACATGCTGGGCGGCCGGGGCCCCGCCTGGGAACCCGAGAACCTCTATCGCCTTGTCACCGGGGTGGCGCGATCACTGATCCGTGTCGAGGCCGACGAGGTAAGCTACCCGCTCCATGTGATCCTGCGTTACGGGTTGGAACGCCAGTTGATCGCAGGCCGTCTTTCGGTCGCCGATCTGCGCGACGCCTGGAATCAGGGCATGGCCCGGCTGCTTGGGGTCACGCCCCCGGATGACCGGGATGGGGTGATGCAGGACGCCCATTGGCCGGGCGGCGATTTCGGATATTTCCCGACCTACACCCTGGGTGCCATGTGTGCCGCCCAGATCTTCGCCGCCGCCACCAGCGCCGATGCGTCGATCCTGCCCGGCATCGGGCAGGGCGACTTCAAGCCGCTCTATGGGTGGCTCGGCACCCATGTGCACGGGCTGGCCTCGTCTGCCTCCACGTCCGCGATCCTGACCCAGGCGACGGGCCGGCCGCTCGAATCGGCGGCGTTCAAGGCCCATCTCGAACGGCGCTATCTCGCCTGAATTCCCAGGCTTTTGGATGGTTCAATCCTGGCGCGTTAGGTTCTAGTATCCCGGCGCCTGTAAAGAATGGTCATGCCGTGCGTTATGTAAGCACCCGGGGTGCCGCCCCGATCCTCGATTTTGCTGATGTTCTCCTGGCCGGCCTGGCCCGGGACGGCGGCCTTTACGTGCCCGAAGCCTGGCCCGCCCTGAAGCCGGGTGATTTCGCCGATCTGGCCGGGCGCCCCTATGCCGAGATTGCCACAAGGGTCATGGCGCCGTTCGCAAGCCCCGCCATCGCCGAGGCGGATCTTGTCGCCATCTGCGCCGCCGCCTATCGGGACTTTGCCCATCGGGCGGTTGCGCCGCTCAAGGAACTGTCGCCCGGCCTCTGGCTGATGGAGCTGTTTCATGGGCCGACGCTTGCCTTCAAGGACTATGCGCTGCAACTGGTCGGCCTTCTGTTCGATCATGTGCTGGCGAAGCGGGGTGAGCGGATCACCATTGTTGCCGCCACCTCGGGCGACACGGGCTCGGCCGCGATCGAGGCGTGTCGTGGCCGCGCCAGTATCGACATTGTCGTTCTGCATCCCCATGGCCGCGTCTCCGAGGTGCAGCGGCGCCAGATGACGACGGTCGACGCGCCGAACGTCGTCAACGTCGCCATCAACGGCACCTTCGACGATTGCCAGGACCTGGTGAAGGCGATGTTCAACGATCTTGCCTTCCGCGACCGCTTTCAGTTGAGCGCTATGAACTCGATCAACTGGGCGCGCATCGCGGCCCAGATCGTCTATTACGTGGTGGCGGCAACGGCGCTGGGCGCGCCGGCCCGCCCCGTCTCGTTTGCGGTACCGACCGGCAATTTCGGCAATATCTTTGCCGGCTATGCGGCGAAGCGGATGGGTCTGCCGGTCGGGCGGCTGATCTGCGCCAGCAACCGGAACGATATTCTGGCCCGCTTTCTGGCTTGCGGGACCATGACGATCGAGACAGTCGAGCCGTCCTTAAGCCCCAGCATGGATATCCAGGTCTCGAGCAATTTCGAACGCCTGCTGTTCGAGCTGTTCGACCGTGATGCGCCGGCGCTGACCCAGGCCATGAACGCGTTCCGTGCGACCGGGACCTGGACGCTTGCGCCCGAACGCTTCACGGCGCTGCGCCAGCTGTTCACCGGCGCCCGCGTCGACGATGCCGCAACGCTCGCCACCATCGCCCGCATTCACGGCGAATGTGGCGAACTGGTCGATCCGCACACGGCGGTCGGCATCGCGGCGGCGGAAGGAACGAAACGCCGGGATGAAACGCTGGTCTGCCTGGCGACGGCCCATCCCGCCAAGTTCCCGGACGCGGTTGAAAAGGCAACCGGCTTGAGGCCTGCCCTGCCGCCGCGCCTTGCCGATCTCGGGTCGCGAAAGGAACGCTATGACGTGCTGCCCAACGATCTTGTCGCCGTGCAGGATTTCATCACCGGCCGGCTTGGGAAACGATAACGGTGGGCGTTCGCGTCACCACTCTGGCGAACGGGCTTCGCATCGTTTCTGATCGCATGGATCGGGTCGAAACGGCGGCGCTTGGGGTGTGGGTTGCAACCGGAACCCGCAACGAAGAGGCCGACGTAAACGGTGTATCCCACCTGCTTGAACACATGGCGTTCAAGGGGACGGCGCGACGCACGGCGCGCGGCATTGCGGAAGAAATCGAGGCGGTGGGCGGCAGCATCAACGCCCACACCTCGCGCGAGCATACGGCCTATTACGTCCAGGTCCTGAAGGATGACCTGGCGCTTGGCGTCGATATTTTGGCCGACATCTTGCAGAACTCGGTCTTCGATCCGGCCGAACTCGAGCGCGAACGCGCCGTCGTGCTGCAGGAAATCGGCCAGGCGCGCGATACGCCGGATGACATCATCTTCGACAATTTCCAGGACGCGGCCTATCGCGGCCAGCCGCTCGGCCGGTCGGTGCTTGGCACCGAGGACCGCGTCCGGGCCATGGGCCGCGATGCGGTCATCGGCTATCTGCACCGCCATTACGTGGCGCCCGCCATGGTGGTGTCGGCGGCCGGCCATGTCGATCATGATCGGCTGGTTGCCCTGGTGGACCAGGCATTCGGCGGCCTTTCGGCCGCGCCCGCGCTGCTGCCGGAACCGGCGCGCTATGTCGGCGGCGAACACCGCGAGGACCGCGATCTTGAGCAGGTCCATCTGGTCCTTGGGTTTCCCGGCGTTTCGTTCACCGATCCCGATTTCGATGCTCTGGGCGGGCTTTCCATGATTCTCGGCGGCGGCATGTCGTCGCGCCTGTTCCAGGAAATCCGCGAAACGCGCGGCCTTGTCTACAGCATTTATTCCTTTGCATCGTCCTTCTGCGACGGCGGCACGCTGGCCATCTATGCCGGCACCGGCGAAGCGGAAGTGGCCGAACTCGTGCCGGTGCTGTGCAATGAACTGGTGGCGGTGACGCAGGGCTCGGTCGATGCCGATCTTGGCCGGGTAAAGGCGCAGCTCAAGGCCGGCACCGTGATGGCGCTTGAAAGCAGCGCCGCCCGCTGTGAACAGCTGGCCCGCCAGATGCTGATCTGGAATCGGCCCATTCCGATCGACGAGATCATGAGCCGCATCCAGGCGGTGGATAGCCGGGCGATCTGCCGGGTGGCCGAACGCACGCTGGGCGGCCGGCCTACCCTGGCCGCGATCGGCCCGTTGGCACGGCTCGAACCGCTGGATCAGATCGCCAGGCGGCTGGCCCTGTGACTGTTCCGCTCGCTTGATGCTGCACCGTGGATCAGCGGTGCGCGCGGCCTATGCGTGGCCGGATTCGGTGGTCAGGCGGCCCGAATCGATGCCGATGCGGCGCATGCAGTATTGCCACTTCGAATCGGGATCCAGGGTAAAGACGGCGCTGTCGTCGGCCGGCAGGTGCAGCCAGCCATTGGCCTGGATCTCGTCATCCAGCTGGCCGGGCGCCCATCCGGCATAGCCAAGCGCGAAGATGCTGTGCCGGGGGCCGCCGCCATCCACCATCGCGCGCAGGATATCGACGGTGGTGGTAAGGGCATAGCGCTCGTCGATGATCAGGCTCGAATCGTGGCGGTAATCGGCCGAATGAAGGATGAAGCCCTGGCCCGATTCGACCGGCCCGCCGTAATGTACCATCCGGTTCGGCGGCAGCCCCGCATCGATCTTGAGCTGCTGGAGAAGATCGCCGAACGAAATGTTGTCCATCACCTTGTTGACCACAATGCCCATGGCGCCCTCGCGGCTGTGGGCGCACAAATAGACCACGCTCCGGGCGAAGCGCGGGTCTTCCATATTCGGCATCGCGACCAGAAGATGGCCGGTCAGATAGCCGGACTTGGCGACGACAGACATTCTGAATACTTAAGTCGCCACCCCGCCGCCCGCAAGCAACCGTTCCAGACACGACTAAGTGAGGAGCCGAGCCGGCGCCATGCATTTGAGGAAAAGGCCCACTATATTCGGGTGATCGTGGTGATCGGACGCGACATGGGGATTTCCGGGACCGGGCGTTTGCGGCACGCCGCCAGCCGGCTGGCCGGGGTGTTGATCGGACTAATGATCGGTGGGGGGGCGGCCCTGATGCCGGTTCCGGCCGTCGCGGCCGCGGCCTCGGCGTGGCAGACCAGCGATCATGCCGATCTCCGTCTTGTTTCGGCGCTCCAGGCGACGGGCGGTGCTGAAACCATCCGGCTTGGTCTTGAATTCCGGCTGGCGCCTGGCTGGAAGATCTATTGGCGCTCGCCGGGCGATGCCGGCTATCCCCCCCGGATCACCTGGCTCGAACGCGCCAATCTGGCCGCTGCCAGCATCCGATGGCCGGCCCCGCACCGCTTCAGCGTGCTGGGGCTCGAGACCATGGGCTATGACGGAACGGTGGTGCTGCCGGTCGAGGCGCGGGTCGAGCAGCCGGGCCAGCCGCTTGTGCTGGTGGCCCAGGTGGATTACCTCGCCTGTTCGGAAATCTGCGTGCCGCACGAGGCGAGACTGGCGCTGTCCCTGCCGGCCGGACCCGCACAGCCAAGCGAATTCGTCCATCTTATCGATCGTTTCAACGCCCGGGTGCCGGGCCGCGCCGGGGCGGGCGAGATCGCCATCGAGCGTGCCACCCTGCTGGCCGGAGCGAAGCCCGAGCTTCGCATCGTCGCTGTATCGCGCGAGGGTTTCGTTGCGCCGGATGTGTTCATCGAAGGGCCGGACGGATATTTCTTCGGCGCGCCCCGGGTGGCAAGGGTCGCGTCCGGTCAGGTCGCGGAACTGGCGGTTCCCGTCGGCCTGGCCAAGGACGCGGCCGCCGATCGGCTGCTGGCAACGCCGCTGATCTTCACCCTGGTCGATGGCGCCGGGGAACGGATGCGGGCGATCGAGGTGAGCATCACGCCCGCGGCCGGGCAGGTGGGCGTGGCGGGGTTTTCCGGCGTCGAAGGGCTGGTGCTGGCGCTGATGGCGGCCCTTGTGGGCGGGCTGATTTTGAACCTGATGCCCTGCGTGTTGCCGGTTCTTTCCTTGAAGCTTTTGTCCGTGGTGCGCCTGGGCGGGGCCGAGCGGGCGCGGGTCAGGCGTGAATTCCTGGCCTCCAGCGCCGGCATTCTGGCGTCCTTCATGCTGCTGGCCGGGACCGCCATCGGGCTTCGCCAGGCGGGGCTCGCGGTCGGCTGGGGCATGCAGTTCCAGGAACCGGTGTTCCTGCTTTTCATGGTGGCGGTGCTGGTGCTGTTCGCCGCCAATCTGTGGGGGCTGTTCGCGGTTCACCTGCCCGGCACGATCGGCGATGCGGTGGCGGGACCGGGTGCCGGCCGGCCGCATCTGGCGAATGCGTTTTTCACCGGCGCTTTCGCGACCCTGCTTGCGACCCCGTGCTCGGCGCCGTTTCTGGGCACGGCCGTCGGCTACGCCCTGAGCCAGGGCGCCCCTGAAACGCTGGCCATCTTTGCGGTGCTTGGCCTTGGCTTGGCGCTTCCCTATCTGGCGGTGGCGGCCTTGCCCCGGCTGGTGGCGCGGCTGCCACGCCCCGGCCGCTGGATGATCCAGGTGCAGCGGGTGATGGGGATCGCTTTGGCCGGCACCGCGCTCTGGCTGATCTCGGTCCTGGCGGCATCGGCCGGGATGGCCTGGGCGATGCTGGCCCTGGGGCTTGCCGTTGCGGCAGTGGCAGCCTTTGCCCTGGGCGCCTGGAAGGCCGATTGGCGCAGGGCTTCGGGCCTGGCGGCCCTTGCCCTGCTTGTTGCGGTGGTGGCCATGCCGCCTGTGATGCTGGATCGCTCGTTGCCGGGCGCCGCCACCCCAGGTGTCGCCGCCCTGTGGCAACCCTTCGACCGGGCCGAGATCCCCTCCCTGGTCGCGGCCGGCAGGACGGTGGTGGTGGACGTGACCGCCGACTGGTGCGTCACCTGCCTGGTGAACAAGCGCCTGGTGCTGGACCAGGGCGAGGTGGCGGCGTGGCTTGGCCGGCCCGAGGTGGCGCCGCGGCGCGCCGACTGGACCCGCCCCAACGACGCGATTGCGGCCTATCTTGCAAGCTTTGGCCGCTATGGCATCCCGTTCAATGCGGTCTATGGACCTGGCGCGCCCCAGGGCATTGTCTTGCCCGAGGTGCTGACGCCGGACGTGGTTCTGGCGGCCTTGCGGCGCGCCGCCGGTGGGACGTAAAACAGGCGGGACGTAAAACTAAAACAAAAGCGGCTCGATACCGTTGCGGGGCGGGTGGCCGGAACAAGACGGGTGACCGAAACAAGGCGGGCAACCGGAACAAGGAGACAGGGTATGGCACTTGCCGTGGGCGATCGGATTCCGTCCATCACGATTCGCACCATGGGGCCCGAGGGCCCTGTCGACATCACCACCGACGAGATCTTTACAGGCAAGACCGTGGTGCTGTTCGCGGTGCCGGGCGCCTTTACCCGTACTTGCTCGTCCCGGCACCTGCCGGGCTTCGTGCGCCATGCCCGCGAGCTGAAGGCGAAGGGGGTGGATACCATTGCCTGCATCGCCACCAACGACGCCTGGGTGATGGCGGCCTGGGGACGGGACCACGAAGTGGGCCACGACATCCTGATGCTTGGCGACGGCAACGGGGATTTCACCCGTGCCGTCGGCATGGAAGGCGATTTCCGTGCCAATGGCCTGGGGCTGCGCTCGCGCCGCTATGCCATGGTGGTCAAGGACGGCGTCATTGCGACCTTCAATGTCGAAGAGCCGGGTGCCTTTGCGGTCTCGAGCGCCGAGGCCATGCTGGCGGCGCTCTGACAGTCCGGTTGATGGCGCGATTGATGAATTATCGGGGATGGGGCGTGACTTCGCCGCCAGGCGTTCTATCTCTCAGGTCTCAACCTGCGCTGGGTCTGAAGTCAGTGGGGGGCCGGTCCCCGTAAATCCCAGTACCCGTAACCCGCGCACATGCGGGCAACCGCCGACAGGCCGGGGGCCGGTCCCCGTAAATCCCAGTACCCGTAACCCCAGTCCCCGTAACCAACGAACAAGGAAAGGTTCTGCGATGACGATAAAGGTTGGCGACCGTATGCCCGCGGGCAAGTTCAAGGTCATGGGCGAGGACGGCCCGAAGGACGTTTCCAGTGACGAGCTTTTCAAGGGCAAGCGGGTGGTTCTGGTCGCGGTGCCTGGCGCCTTTACGCCGACCTGTTCGGCCCGGCATCTGCCCGGCTATGTCGAGAACGTGGCCAAGTTCAAGGCAAAGGGCGTCGACACGATCGCCTGCATGGCGGTCAACGACGTCTTCGTGATGAATGCCTGGGGCAAGGACCAGAAGGCCGACGGCAAGGTGACGATGCTGGCTGACGGCAGCGGCGAATACACCAAGGCGCTTGGCCTGGAACTTGACCTTTCGGCGGGTGGGCTTGGCAAGCGCTCGCGCCGCTTTGCCATCGTCGTGAATGACGGCAAGGTGGAATCGATGGCGCTCGAGGAGGGCGGCGCCCTCAAGATTTCCGATGCGGAAAGCGTTCTGAAGCAGGTCTGATCCGCAAAGGCGCAGCCGCACGGTAAGCGGCCGCACGATGATCGGGGGCCAGCGCGGCCCCCGAATTGTTTTGGACGACAAAATGCCGGCGGCGCGATTCGTCGAGGGGCGTTGCGCGCGTTCCTACTGCCTGTCTTGCAGCGTCGCATCGGATGCGGCCGATCCGCTGCCGGCTTCCCGCCCGGCGCTGGTGGCCGGGGCACCTTTGCCCGTATCTGGCGCGTGGCCATGCTCGGGCCCGGCGGATAGCCGCGCAACCTGCAGGGCGCTTACGATCTGCCTTGGCTGCAATGCGCGCCACATCATCATCTTGGTATCTCCGTTCGATGGGCCGCGCTATGCGGCACGCCATCATGTCCAGCAATGATAGTATTGCGAATCATTCGCAATTGCAATACCTAATCGGCATGAGCGATCGGGTCCAACACATCCCGGCCCCTTGGCCCAGACTGACGTCTGAACTCGAACCAACCGAGCTGCTGCTTGTCGAGGTCTTTCGCCGCTGGCTGCTGGGTGCGCAGGAATGCCGTGGCCAGCACTGGGCCATGGCCTCGAACGAATTCGCGCAGGTGCTGGGGGCGATCGATGGCAGGGCCGGCCTTGCCAGCCTGGCCGCCATCATGCGTGAATTGGGCGAGCACGGGCGCCGCCCCGTTCGCTACCACCCTGTCTGCTGTCCTTGCGTCAGCGCCGATGAACTCTGGCTGATTGCCATTGTCGGCGCGTGCCAGCGCGGCAAACTGGATCATGCGCATCGGCTTGCGGAATGGATGGTGGGCGCGGACGGCATCGGTGATGTGCTTGGCGCCGCGTGCCACCTGGCCACTGCGCTGCATGCGCATGAACGGATCATGCCGGCACGGGGCGGCCGGCCAGCCCGGCAGGGAAATCCATCTGATCTTGAAAGGCTTTAAGGAATGATCAGGACAATCGCCAGATTATAACAATATTTACAATGATCGATATAATGAAAACGATCATTTCTGGATCCGAAGTCCCAAATCTGGGCGGACGAAATTTGGACCAGCCGGAACATGGCAGCGTTCATCCGCAGATATTATTGGTGCTTTGTGCTCTTCATTGTTGGCGGCGGCTCGACCGCTACGCTCGCCTACAATGTCATCGGGCGCGCCATCGGGTTTGAGAACGTCTCCGTCCTCTCGCTGATCCCGGGCTTTTGCGTCGGCTCGCTGTCGGCGTTCGTCATCTCGTTCCTGGTGATCAGAAGCCGACGGCTGTTGCTGGGCCGGCTGGCCGCCGAACAGAAAATCGCGTCCGATCTCAAGCTTGAAATCATCGAGCGAAAAAGGATCGAGGCCGAGCTGCAGATTGCCAAGCACGAAGCCGAACTCGCGAATCGCGCGAAGTCCGAGTTCCTGGCGAACATGAGCCACGAGCTGCGGACGCCGTTGAATGCCGTCATCGGTTTTTCGGATGCCATTCTGGGCCAGACCTGTGGGCCGGTTGGCAACGACAAGTACCTCGAGTTCGTGACCGATATCCATCACGCCGGCAAACAGCTGCTGGTGATCATCAACGATATTCTCGATCTGTCGAGGATCGAGGCCGGCAAGGCCGAGCTCCGCGAAAGCGAGCAGAGCCTGTCAAGAATGGTCGAATCCTGTCTGGCGCGGGTGAAAGCGCGGGCGGCGGAACGGGGGCTGACCCTGGACCTTGATCTGGCAAGCGGCCCGCCAGCCATTTATGCGGATGGCCAGAAGATCAAGCAGATCCTGGTCAATCTGCTGTCGAACAGCATCAAGTTCACACCGGCAGGCGGGACGGTGACGATCCGATGCCGACACGATCCATCCGGCTGCCTGCTGCAGGTCATTGATACCGGCGTCGGGATGGCCAAGGCCGACGTTCCCCTTGCGTTGTCCATGTTCCGGCAGATCGAAGGCAGCCCCAGCCGGCGATTCAATGGCATCGGCCTCGGCTTGCCGCTTTGCAAGGCGCTGGCCGAAATGCACGGTGGATCACTCGAAATCAAAAGCGAGGTGGGCAAGGGCACAACAGTGACGCTGCGTCTGCCCGTGGAACGGATCATAAGGCCGAAGGCGGCGGACCAGGTTCCAATCGCCGCGTTACGAACCGACGATCGCGACGGCCTTGTGGCAAGGGCTGCGGGCGCCACATAACGCGCGCCAACCGGCGGCCGCGGGCCATTGCGCCGCCCTTACCTCGCTCTGGCCTCGTCCAGTCCTTCCCGCGCCAGCGCATCGGCGCGTTCATTCTCGGCATGGCCGGAATGGCCGCGCACCCAGTGCCATTCGATCGTGTGGTGCGATCGCAATTCATCCAGCGCCTGCCAGAGATCGACATTCTTGACCGGCTTCTTGTCGGCGGTGCGCCAGTTGCGTTTCTTCCAGGCATGGATCCACTGCTCGATGCCATCGCGCAGATAGCGGCTGTCGGTATGCAGGCGCACCCGCGACGAACGCTTCAGGGCCTTGAGCGCCTCGATCGCGGCAATCAGTTCCATGCGGTTGTTGGTGGTGGCGGGATCGCCGCCCTTGATTTCCTTCTCGTGGCCGTTCCAGCGCAGGATGGCGCCCCATCCGCCAGGCCCCGGATTGCCGGAACACGCGCCGTCGGTAAAGATCTCGATGACATGGTCAACGGCATCGCCAGCCATAGATTGGGCCATGGATCGGGTCATAGATCGAGGCCATAGGCGTCCGGCCCCTTCACCGCCTGATGGAAGCGCAGCTTCTGCCAGTATTCCATCGGGTCCTTGCGCCGCACCATCGCGCCGGCCGGGTGATTGAGCCAATCGTAAAGCCGGGTCAGCAGGAACCGCATCGCGGCGCCACGGGCCAGCAGCGGCAGGGCCGCGATCTCGGCCGGGGTCAGCGGGCGCACCTCTTGATAGCGGGCAAGCAGCAGCGTCGCCTTGGTCACGTTGAAGCTCCAGTCGCTCTCGAAGCACCACGCGTTCAGGCACACGCCGATGTCATAGGCCAGGAAATCATTGCAGGCGAAATAGAAATCGATCAGCCCGGACAGCTTGTCGTGCAGGAAGAACACGTTGTCCGGGAACAGATCGGCGTGGATCACGCCGGTCGGCAGATCGGTGGGCCAGGCGCGTTCCAGGTAATCAAGCTCCTTCGGGATGGCTGACGCGAATTCGCTGTACACTTCATGGGCGCGCGCCTGGCACGCGGCGAACAGTACCCGCCAGCCCTGCACCGACAGTGCGTTGGCGCGGGTGAGGGCAAAGCCCGTACCGGCCGCATGCATGCTGGCCATGGCGCCGCCCAGCTGGGCGCACTGGGTCGGCATGAGCCGCTTCGGCCACATGCCGCGCAGGAAACTGATGAGGGCTGCCGGCCGTCCGGCAAGCTGGCGAAGCGCGCGGCCATCCTTGCCGTGGATCGGTGTGGGGCAGGGGCAGCCGCGGGCGGCCAGATGGTCCATCAGGCCAAGGAAGAACGGCAGGTCGGCGGCCGCCACCCGGCGTTCATAAAGGGTCAGGATATAGGGGCCGCGCTCGGTGTGCAGGACGTAGTTGGAATTCTCGACCCCTTCGGCGATGCCCTTGAAGCTCAGCACCTGGCCGATGTCGTATTCGGCCACAAACGCTTCAAGCTCGTCGTCGGAAACTTCGGTGTATACCGCCATCGGGTCAGGCCGTATCGGTGCGCAGTTCGGATGGCAACTGGAATACCGTGTCTTCCACGGTGACGGTCAGGCTCGAGATCGACACATCATAGCGCGCCCGGCAGGCCTCGATCACTTCGTTCACCAGCACTTCGGGGGCCGATGCACCGGCGGTGATGCCAACCCGATTGACGCCGGCCATCATGTCCCAATCGATGTCGGTCGCCCGCTGCACCAGGACCGCCTTGGTCACCCCGGCCCGGCGGGCAACCTCGACCAGCCGGCGTGAATTCGACGAATTGGGCGCGCCAATCACGATCAGGGCATCGCAACGGCCGGCAATGGCCTTGACCGCATCCTGACGGTTGGTGGTGGCGTAGCAGATGTCCTCGCGGCGCGGGCCGACGATGGCGGGGAAGCGCGCCTTCAGCGCCGCCACGATCCCGGCCGTGTCATCGACCGAAAGCGTGGTCTGGGTCACGAATGCCAGCTTGCCGGGGTCGCGCACGGCCGCGCTTGCGACACCGGCCAGATCCTCGACCAGCACCACGGCTTCGGGTTCGGCCTGGCCCATGGTGCCCACCACCTCGGGGTGTCCGGCATGGCCGATCAGCACAACCTGGCGTCCCGCCGCGCCGTGGCGTTCGACCTCGCGGTGGACCTTGGTCACCAGCGGGCAGGTGGCATCGATGGCAATCATGCCGCGCTGCCTGGCTTCGTCCGTTACCGTCTTCGGAACCCCGTGGGCGGAAAAGATCACCGGCACGCCTTCCGGCACTTCGGACAGCTCTTCCACGAACACGGCACCCTTTTTCTGCAGTGCCGCGACGACAAAACGGTTATGGACAATTTCGTGGCGCACATAGACCGGCGGTCCGAACCGCTCCAGGCTGCGTTCGACAATCTGGATCGCCCGATCAACCCCGGCGCAGAAGCCGCGCGGATTGGCAAGCACGATCTCAAGTGACGGCTTCTCAGACATCGGGTCTCTTGTGCTCGGCCTTGTATGGATAGGGGCGGTTCATTAAAGTCTCGCACCGAAAGCGGGCCCGTGGGGGGAACCGTCGCGGCCCGGAATTCCGAAGCCCGGCAAACCATTGCAGGCCCGCGCCGTCAGACGCTGTACTTAGTACAGGCCCGCGCAGGAAGGAAGTCGATCCATGACAGAACCGGTCGTCGCCCAGAAGGCCCCCTACGGCATCGATCTCGAGAAAGGCAATAAATACGCCTGGTGCGCCTGCGGCCTGAGCCAGAAACAGCCCTTCTGCGACGGTTCCCACAAGGTCACCGAGCTGCGCCCCGTCGTCTTCACCGCCGACGAAAGCAAGAAGGTCTGGTTCTGTGGCTGCAAGCACACCAAGAAGCAGCCCTATTGCGACGGCACCCATAAGGGGCTCTGAGGGGTTCGATGGCTGGTCGCTTCACCATCCCGGCAGGCCTCCTTGCGGTTCTGGTGCTGCCAATGCTTGCCGCCTGCAATCGGACCCCGCCGGTCTGTCCCGATGTCCTGGTGGTTGGCGATGCGCGCCAGGTGACCAAGTACCGGGCCGGACCGGGGCGCGACATCACCGATGTTGCCTACGAGGCGGTGATCGGTGCCGGCGGTCTTGAGTGTTCGGTCCGGAACACCGAGATCGTCGTCGACCTCCGGGTCGAGCTGGGGGCCCAGCGCGGCCCGGCCGCCACGGGCCCCGGCGAATTCGAGTATTTCGTCGCCATCGCCGATTCCAACCGCAATATCCTGGCCCGCGAGCGCTTTACCGCCCGGATCGAGTTCCCGCCGAACCTGAGCCGGTCCGGCGTGTTCGAGGAGCTGCGCCAGCGCATTCCCATCAAGGCGGGGCAGCGCGGCGACGAATTCACCATCTTCGTCGGCTTCCAGCTGACTGAAGAGGAAATCGAGCGCAATCGCCACCGCTGACCCGGGCCGTCGGCCAATCCGCGGTTAAGCCCGCGGTTCAGAAAGCCGTCTCGGCAAAGTCATTCGAGACCGGGAAGCGCAAGCTGGCTTTCTGCCGGCCGGGGCATCGTCGGTTCTAGCAATTGATACGGATTGGGGGCCCGCGTCTGATCGCGGCAATCGTCGCGTATTTTTTTTAGCATCGGAGCGGCCACGTAATAACGGCCGCGCTTTTCTCCCACCGGCATCAAAAGCTCCAGATCACTCATTTTCTTGAGATCGCGGCTGGCCACCACCTCTGAAATTTCCTGTTCCTCTCGGTATCGGCTGTTCCTGACTTTGTATCCAAAGGCCGCGTCCATCAGCGCCAATTGGGCGCGCTCGGGAAGCCCATGGCGATTTGCAACGGTCTCGATTTCGTCCCATGTTCGGCCAATTTCCGTATTTCGTTTAATGAGGGTTGCCGCCTGCTGATAGTGCGCCACCAGGCAGAACCGAACCCATGGCAGCGCATCGTTGGCCGGATGCCATGATCCTTGCCCGACCTTTGCAAGCACGTCGTAGTAAGCTTGCGTGTTGCGGCCGAGCCATTCTTCGATACTGCAAAATACAGGATCCAAAATCCCGTCATGGGCAAGCACAAGGGTTTGAAGTGCGCGTGCCATACGCCCGTTCCCGTCCTTGAACGGATGAATCATGGTCAAGTTCAAGTGGGCGAGTGCCGCCCTGACCATGGGGGCCAAATCTCGCACATGATTGATCTGGTCAACCAGTTCCGCCATGAGGCCCGGGACCAGATTTGCGTCTGGCCCTTCGTAGACGCGTTCGTTGTTTTCTTCCCGTACAACATAGATCGCGCCGGGACGCCATTGCCCGGGAAGTTTTGTGAGATCGTAATTCAGCATCATGTAGTGGAGGCTGCGCACGAGCTGGAGGTTGATCTCGAAGTGCGGATCATCGTGGGTCCGCATGATGTACGTCATCGCAATTCGATAAGCGGCGAGCGCTCTGGCGGTTTCCTCGGGCAGCGTTTCGGGCCGTTCGTCGTCAACCACGGCGACCGCTTCCGCCAGATCGGCGTTGATCCCCTCGATGCTATTGGAACCTTGCATGGCCCTGGCAAATGTGTTGCGGCGCAGAAACCCGGTCCACCGGCCAGGATTCTGGTTCAGCCTATGTTTCAATAAGCTGCGTTGGCCGTTGATCATCTCGATCACCCTTAGATCGGGGGCCTCGAGGGCGGGCGGCTGGTAGATCATGGCAGATATCCTGTTTTATATAGTCGCATTGACGATATATAATTGACTTTAAGACGAAGTAAATACATATATCCCACATGAACAGGGGCCAACCGGTTCCCCCGGCCCCGGCTGCGGGGGCGACTGTTGCGGGGCGGCTATTTTGCTATAATTGATTTCCCAGTAATTTGGCCGGAGATTGGGCCGTGGCCGTTCCATCCGAAGCCGTTGCGTTGTCTCTTCGCGTGAAGCGCCTGTCCTGGGCGCTTGGCGCCGAGGTTGTCGGCATCGACATGCGCGAGCCGCCGTCGCCGGCGCTGGCCGATGCGCTGCGGCGCGCGCTGGCCGATCATGGGCTGCTGCTCTTTCGCGATCAGCCCATCACCCCTGCCCAGCAGATCGCCTTCATGGCGGCGCTCGGGCCCTTGATCGGCCGCGATCCGCTTCTGGCCAAGCATGCCCATCCCGAGCACCCCGACATCCTGCTGGTCACCAACATCCGCAACAAGGACGGCATGCAGTCGGCCACCGCCACGACCGGCCGCCAATGGCACGCCGACCAATCCTATCTGCCGAAGCCGACATTGGGGTGCATGCTGCGCTGTATCGAGGCCCCGGCGCTTGGCGGCACCACTTATTACAACAACATGTCTCTTGCCTACGAGACATTGTCCGACGCGATGAAAGCGGTCCTGCGCCGGTTGCGCGCCATGCACAACTATCTCAATTATCGCGAACATGCGAACCGACCGAAGCTTGAGGCCGAGATCGTCGAGGCCATTCCGGCGGTCAAACATCCGGTCGTGATCCGCAACCCCACCACCGGTCGCCTGGCGCTGTTCGTGAACGAGATGATGGTCGATCGTTTCGCCGGCATGACACCCGCCGAGAGCTGCGGGCTTCTGGATTATCTTAACCGCCATGCGACCCAGCCGGCCTTCACCTATCAGCATCGCTGGCGGCCGAACGATTGCCTGCTATGGGACAATCATGCCGTCATGCATTATGCGCCGGCCGATTACGATTTCCGGCATCCGGAGCTGCCGGGCAATCGCCGCGTGATGCATCGCACTACCTTTGCCGGGCAGGCGCCCATTCCGGCCTGAATGCAGGGAAACCGAGCCCAGGAGGATTGCATCCGTGGCAGGGGGATTTCATCCGTGAATGTCGCAACCGTGAATCGTTCCGATGCCCTGACGATCCAGCCGCTCTGCTGGGCGCTGGGCGTCGCGATATCGGGCATCGACCTCAGGCTGCCGATCGACGATGCGTCGATGGCGCGGATCAAGACGGCCGTGCACGAATACGGCGTCGCCGTGTTCCACGATCAGGACCTGACGCCCGAGCAACAGATCGCCTTCAGTCGCCGGTTCGGACCGCTGGAATCGACCTATTACAACAGCGCCCTCAATCATCCCAACCATCCCGAAATCTTCCGGGTCACCAACATTCCGATCAATGGCAAGCCGTCCGAATCGCGCACCACCGGCCGCATGTGGCACCAGGACGGATCCTTCCTGGAAACGCCCACCTTCGGCTCGATCCTTTATTGCATCGAGGCACCGGCGGTTGGCGGCACGACGATGTTCGCAAGCCTCTATCGCGCCCATGACGCGCTATCGGATGGCCTGCGGGCCATGCTGGCACCGCTCCAGGCGATGCATGAATTCGCCGTCATCTATAAATGGGGCACCTCGGCTCGTCAGGTGCCCTCGGCCGAGGACATGGCGAAGCTGCCGAAATACGCCCATCCCATCCTGCGCCGCCATCCGGTCACGGGGCGCATGACCCTGTTCGTCAATCAGTTCCTGGTCGATCGTATCGTCGGCATGACGGCGGCGGAAAGCGCGCCGATCCTGGATTATCTCTTCCGTCACCAGACCCAGGCCGCCTTCACCTATCGCCACGCCTGGCGGCCGAAGGACCTGGTGTTCTGGGACAATCAGGCGGTCATTCATCTGGCGGTGCCGGATTTCGATTCCGAGCATCCGGAACGGCCAGGCAACCGCCGACTGATGCATCGCACGACGGTTGCGGGGTAGCGCCGATGGCAGCGGCAGCCTTTACGGTGAAGCAGCTCTCCAATGCCGGTGGCGCCGAGATCGCCGGGCTTGACCTGTCGCGGCCGCTTGGCAGCACGGCGGTGGCAGGCTTGCGGCGGGCGCTGCTTGCCCACCAGTTTCTGGTCTTTCACGACCAGGACCTGACCCCCCAGGCGCAGGTCGATTTCACCCGTATCTGGGGCGAGCCCGAGGCGAACGATTACAACGCCGTCCTTGCCCATCCCGACCAGCCGGCCATGCTGGTTCTGACCAACAAGCGGAACGAGCACGGGGTCCCGTCCGAATCGCGCAACATCGGCCGCATGTGGCACCAGGACGGCTGCTTCTGGCCCCACCCGGCGATGGGGGTGGTGCTTCATTGCCGGGCCATTCCTGGGTTTGGCGGCGATACCATGTTCGCCAACCAGTACCAGGCCTATGACGCGCTTTCCCCCGCCTATCGGCGGACCCTGGAAAGCCTCAGGGCCCGGCACAGCTTCGCGATGATCTGGCGCACGTCCTCGCGGAAGCCGCTTGCACCCGAGGACCTGGCGAAAACCCCATCGTCCGAGCACCCCGTCATCCGCACCCATCCAGAAACGGGGCGAAAGGCGCTGTTCGTCAATCCGTTCATGACCGAGGCGATTGCCGGCATGTCGGCCGAAGAAAGCGCGACCATCCTCGAATACATCTACGCCCACGCGACCCAGCCCGCCTTCACCTATCGCCACCGCTGGCGGGTGGGCGATGTGGTCATCTGGGATAACCGCTGCCTTTTGCATCTGGCGGTCAAGGATTTCGACGTCGAGAACCCGGATCGGCCGGAAAACATCCGCCTGATGCACCGCACGGCGATCAAGGGCGACCAGCCCTTTTGAACGCCGGCCCTTTTGAACGAATCGCGCCGGCAGCGCACGGATTCAGTTTCAAACAGCCGTCCCTTGCATTAACCTTGCGCCACCAGTCGAACCCTGCGGGAGAGATCGGCAGGCCCCCATGAGCAGATTTGGGGCCGCGCCGGCGCCGAAGGAGCAACCGCCCCGGAAACTCTCAGGCAGAAGGACCGCAGGGGGATGGGACTCTGGAAAGCGGGTGGCACCTGTGGCGCTGCCCCACCGACGAAGTAAGCCGCCGGCGCGTCCGGCCCGGCGGCGAATCTTTCAGGTTCCAGGACAGAGGGGGCGCCGCCGCTCGCAGGTGCGGGTGGGGGAGTTCTGGTCCGAAAAGGGGACGGAATGACCGGGGGCGCCCAGGCCGCATCGGCTGTCGCACTCAAGGAAACGCCGCTTTCGGCGCTGCATCGCGCGTTGGGCGCGAAGATGGTGCCGTTCGCCGGCTATGCCATGCCGGTGCAGTATCCGGCCGGCATCATGGCCGAGCACCTGCACGCCAGGGCCGGGGCGGCGCTGTTCGACGTCTCGCACATGGGCCAGATCGAACTGGCTGGCGGCGGGGCGGATCTGGCCCTTGAAGCCCTGGTTCCCGCCGATCTTCTGTCCCTCAAGCCTTGGGCGATCCGCTACACCCAGTTCACCACCGCATCGGGGGGCATCATCGACGATCTGATGGTGACCCGGACCGATGCGGGCCTTGGCCTTGTCGTGAACGCGTCGCGCAAGGACGTCGATCTTGATCATCTTCGGGCCAGCCTGCCCGGCCGCATCGGGATCGAGCCGAAACCCGATCGTGCGCTTCTTGCGCTGCAAGGGCCGTCTGCGGCGGGGGTGCTTGCCCGATTTGCGCCCGGCATCGAGACCATGCGCTTCATGACGGCGGCGCGCGTCACGCTGGCCGGGTTTGCCTGTTCCGTTTCCCGGTCGGGGTATACCGGCGAGGACGGGTTCGAGATTTCGCTTGCCGCCGGCGATGCGGAAGCCTTGGCCCGGCGTCTGCTGGCCCAGCCCGAAGTGAAGCCCGCCGGGCTTGGCGCCCGCGATTCGCTTCGCCTTGAAGCGGGGCTTTGCCTTTATGGCCACGATATCAACGAAACGACATCGCCGGTGGAAGCGGGGCTTGTCTGGTCGATCGGCAAGCGGCGGCTTGCGGACGGCGGTTTCCCCGGCACCGATCGTATCCGGGCCGAGATGGCCAAGGGCCCGGCCCGGCGCCGGGTGGGGATCAGGCCCGAAGGCCGGGTGATCGCGCGCGAGGGTACCGACATCCTGGGTCCCGGCGGCGAAACACTGGGCCGCATCACCAGCGGTGGCTTCGGGCCCTCGGTCGATGGGCCGATCGCCATGGGCTATGTTGCGGCCTCGGTTCCCAAGGATGCCGCGATCCAGCTTGCGGTGCGCGGCCAGCCGCGCCCCGGCCGCATCGCGTCGCTGCCGTTCGTTCCGTCACGCTATTTCCGCGGCTGACGCCGCACCATACGAAAACAGACCGCGCGAAAATCAGGGGGCAAGACAGGCAGCCATGTCGGTAACCAAGTTCACGAAAGAGCACGAGAGCATCCGCCTGGATGGTGATATCGGGACCTGCGGCATCTCGAACTATGCCCAGGAAAAGCTGGGCGACGTCGTCTATGTCGAGCTTCCCGAGGTCGGACGTCGGGTGAAACAGGGCGAAGAGGTTGCCGTCGTTGAATCGGTCAAGGCGGCGAGCGAAATCTATGCGCCGGCCAGCGGCGAGATCATCGCGGTGAACAGCGCGCTGGTCGACCAGCCCGGTCTTGTCAACCAGGATCCGAATGGCGAGGGCTGGTTCTTCAAGCTTCGCGTTGCGAACAGCGCCGAGCTTGATTCGTTGATGGACGAATCCGCCTATGACGCCTTTGCCGCGGATATCGGCTGATGCGCTATCTGCCGCTTACGGATGACGATCGGCGGGCGATGCTTGCCACCATTGGCGCACCGTCGATCGACGACCTGTTCATCGACGTTCCGCCCGCGGCGCGGCGCGCCAAGCCATTCGATCTGCCCCCCCACGCGGGCGAGATCGAGGTCGAGCGCCAGATCGCGGCGCTTGCCGCCCGCAACCTGCCGACCAGCGTGGCGCCGTCCTTCCTGGGCTGCGGCGCCTATCGCCATCATGTGCCGGCGGCGGTCGATCACCTGATCCAGCGCGGCGAATACCTGACGTCCTACACGCCCTATCAGCCCGAGATCGCCCAGGGCACGCTGCAATACCTGTTCGAATTCCAGACCATGGTGGCCGAGATCACCGGGATGGATATCGCCAACGCCTCGCTCTATGACGGCGCCACCGCGGCGGCCGAAGCGGTGCTGATGGCCAATCGCATCACCCGCCGCAGCCGGGCCGTGCTTGCGGATGGCCTGCATGGCCACTATCGCGAGACGATCGAAGCCTTCGCCCGGCTGGGCCGCATCGATATCGCGGCTGAGCCGCCCGATCCACGGCGGACCGACGACATCATCGATCGCATCGATGGCCAGACGTCCTGCGTCGTCGTGCAGACGCCAGACGTCTTTGGCCGCCTGATCGACCTTGCACCGATCGCGGCCGCGGCGCAGGCCAAGGGTGCGCTTCTGATCGCGGTGGTGACCGAGATCGTTTCCCTTGGCCTGGTCAAGCCGCCTGGTGAAATGGGCGCCGACATCGTCGCCGCCGAAGGACAGTCGCTTGGCAATGCGCTTAATTTCGGCGGGCCCTATCTGGGGCTGCTTGCGACCCGCGAGAAATTCGTGCGCCAGATCCCGGGACGTCTTTGCGGGCAGACGGTCGACGCCGATGGCAGGCGCGGTTTTGTGCTGACGCTGTCCACCCGCGAACAGCACATCCGCCGGGAAAAGGCGACCAGCAACATCTGCACCAATTCCGGCCTCTGCGCGCTGGCCTTCACGATCCACCTGTCGCTGCTGGGCGCCCGGGGCTTCGCGCGGCTGGCCGAGATCAATCATGCCCGCGCCATCGGCCTTGCCGAACGGCTGGCGCGCGTGCCGGGGGTAACGGTGCTGAACGATACGTTCTTCAATGAATTCACGCTCAGGCTGCCGAAACCGGCGGCGGCGGTTGTCAGCGGGCTTGCCAAGCGTCGCATCCTGGGCGGCGTGCCGGCGACGCGCCTTTATCCGACGGCGCCGGGCCTCGATGATCTTCTGATCGTCGCTGCGACCGAACTGAATACCGATGCCGAGATGGATGCATTCGCGACCGCGCTGGCCGAGGTGGTCGCATGATGGATCGGTCCCAGGGCCGCCAGGCGCGGCCGGCGAACCCGGCATCGGCCGGCGCCGGCCTTGAACCGGCATCGGGCAACCGCGCGCTGCAGCTCGAGGAGCCGCTCCTGTTCGAACGTGACAGCGGCGCGGTCGGCGTCGATCTTCCGGATCCCGGGCTGGGGGCGACGCGTCTCGGCGCGCTTCGCCGGCAGACACCGGCCGGGCTGCCCGGCCTTTCCGAGCCCGAGGTGATTCGCCACTTCACCCGCCTGAGCCAGAAGAACTATGGCATCGACAGCGGGCTTTTCCCGCTTGGCTCGTGCACGATGAAGCACAATCCGCGCCTTAACGAAAAGCTGGCGCGCCTGCCGGGGCTTGCCGACATCCATCCGCTCCAGCCGGTTGAAACCGTGCAGGGCGCGCTGGCCCTGATGGCGATGCTCGGCCATTGGCTGAAGGAATTGACCGGCCTTGCCGCTATCGCCCTGCCGCCGGCGGCGGGTGCCCATGGCGAACTCTGCGGCCTTCTCACCATCAAGGCGGCGCATGCGGCGGCCGGCAGCGGGCGCACCCGGGTGCTTATTCCAGAATCCGCGCATGGCACCAATCCCGCCACCGCTGCCGCCTGCGGCTATGCGGTCACGTCGATTCCGGGCGATGGGCGCGGACGCATCGATCTTGCCGCGTTGAAGCGCGCGATCGGGCCCGATGTCGCGGCCGTCATGATCACCAATCCCAACACCTGCGGCCTGTTCGAGAACGACCTGATCGCGGTGGCGAAGGCGGTGCACGAGGCGGGCGCGTATTTCTATTGCGATGGTGCCAATTTCAACGCCATCGTCGGCCGGGTGCGCCCCGCCGATCTTGGCATCGACGCCATGCACATCAACCTGCACAAGACCTTTTCGACGCCCCACGGTGGCGGCGGCCCGGGCAGCGGGCCGGTCGCGCTTTCCGCGCCCCTCGCGCCCTTTGCGCCGCTTCCCTGGGTGGTGGCTGATGGTGATCGATTCCGCCTGCTCGAACAGGCGGACGGCGATGCAGCAGGCAACTTCCGGGCGCATGAAGGCCTTTCATGGCCAGATGGGCATGTTCGTCCGCGCGCTTGCCTACATGCTAAGCCACGGCGGAGACGGCCTTCGCCAGGTGTCGGAAGACGCGGTCCTGAACGCCAACTACCTTTTGGCCTCTCTCAAGGACGATCTTACGCCCGCCTTCAACGGGCCCTGCATGCACGAGGCCCTGTTCGATGACCGGTTCCTGAAGGGAACCGGCGTCACGACCCTCGATTTCGCCAAGGCGCTGATCGACGAGGGCTACCACCCGATGACCATGTATTTCCCGCTGGTCGTGCCGGGCGCGCTTCTGATCGAGCCGACCGAGACCGAGAGCAAGATAACTCTGGATCGGTTCATTGCGTCGCTCAAGGCGCTGGCCGCGCGGGCGCGGGACGGCGAAGCCGGTTATTTCCAGGCGGCGCCACGCTACACGCCGCGCCGGCGCCTGGATGAAACCTCGGCCGCGCGCCAGCCGGTGCTGCGCTGGAAGAAACCGCAACCGCCGCAGGCGGCGGAGTAGGGCGGGCCAGGCGATCAGACGAGCCGGGCGATCCTGAGACTGCCCACGAATCCGGGCTCGGCCAGAAGCCTTTGTACGGCGCTGACCAGCGAGAAGAACTTCTCGCCGTCATAGGCAGGATCGGCACGATTAAGCGCAAGATCGGTGTAGACGACGGTCACCGGTTCGATGCTGCCGTCTGCCCGCAGTTCGATTTCATAGGCGATCCGCTTCACATGCGGATGCGCCGGGGCGGATGGGCCGTCGGCCATCACCTCAGTGGGGACGGATGCGGCCTGCCAGGCCCTTGATGGCATCGTCGACCAGGGCGCGGGCCCGGGCGGCATCGATACCATCGGTGATCAGCCGCCGCGTTGCATTCAAGGCCACATCGACGGCCAGATTGCGAACCTCGGCCAGTGCCTGGGCTTCGGCCCGGGCGATGCGATCCATCGCCATGGCTTCGCGCCGCTTCAGGGCCGCGTCGAGCTGCGCCATGGATTCGCTGCGCATGCGGGCGGCCTCGGTCTCGGCGGCGGCCAGGATGTCCTTCGCTTCGGTCTCGGCCTGGCGCTGGCGGCGCTGATAGTCGGCAAGCAGGGCCTGGGCCTCGTCGCGGAGCTTGGCCGCTTCCTCGATGTCGGCCTTGATGCGCGCCGCGCGGGCATCAAGACCGCTGACCACCATCCCGCCAACCTTCTTCGCCACCAGGGCGACGAAGATGAGAAAGGCGATCGCAACCCAGAACTCGGGCGTCTGGTAGAAGGCCTCGTGTTCCATCAGTGGCGCTCCCCGGCAGCCTGGCCGGCAACCTGGCCGATCGCCTGACCGACGGCCTGTTCGGCGGCCGCCCGCTGCGGCTCGGCACCGACCAGCTTGGCGGTGGCCGCAAGGGCAAGATCGGTCGCAACCGTCCGAATGTCGCCCAGGGCCCGGCCCTTCGCCTCGGTGATCCGCGCTTCGGCTTCGCGGGTGCGCTGGGCCAGCGTCTGGGCCAGGGCCTCGCTGCGCCGATTGGCTTCCGCCGCCATCGCCTGGGACGCGTCCTTGGCGATGGCCCGCGCCCGATCCCGGGCGCCGGCCATGGATTTCTCATAGCTGGCGAGAACGGTCTCGGCCTCGGACTTCAAGCGGGCCGCAGCCTCAAGGCTGTCGCTGATCCGCTGGGCGCGGATATCGAGCACCTCTGCGATCCGCGGCAATGCGACGGCGCGCAGGAAGATGAAGAGGGCGATGAACGTGATCGCCAACCACAACACCTGGGAGAAATAGGTGTTGATCTGCTCGAGCTGCGGCATGTCGGACCTTCGATCGGGCTCTGACGGTCAGGCTGCGGCCGGGATGGCCATCAGCCGAACAGGATGACGAGCGCGATGACCAGCGCGAACAGCGCAATGGCTTCGACGAGGGCGAAGCCCAGCATCGTCATGGTGAACACGTCGCCGCGGGCGGCCGGATTGCGGGCCACCGACGAGATGAACGACGCGAAGATGTTGCCGATACCGATTCCGGATCCAATCACGCCGATCACGGCGAGGCCGGCACCGATGAGCTTGGCGGCAGCGAGTTCCATGGTCTTTGTCCTTCTGGGTTGGAGCGAACGAGGATGAAGCCTTGCCTCAGGGAAATGACGGCCCGATCAATGGAGATGGAGCGCGTCGTTGATATAGAGGCATGTGAGAATGGCGAATACATAGGCCTGGAGGAACGCGATCAGGATCTCAAGGCCGGTCAGCGCGACGATAAAGGCAAGCGGCACCACACCGGCCGCGCCCAGCGCCACCACGAAACCCGCAAAGACCTTGAGCAGCGTGTGGCCGGCCAGCATATTGGCGAACAGGCGCACCGACAGGCTGACCGGGCGCGACAGATAGGAAATGATCTCGATCGGGATCAGCAGCGGCCACATGAAGATGGGGGCGCCGGGCGGCACGAAGAACGTGAAGAAATGCATGCCGTGCTTGGCAAAGCCCAGGATCGTCACGGCCACAAAGACGACCAGCGCCATCGCAAAGGTGACCGCGATGTGGCTGGTGAAGGTGAAGCTGTAGGGGAGCATGCCCAGCATGTTCCCGATCAGGATGAACACGAACAGCGTGAAAATGATCGGGAAATAGCGCCGCCCCTGGTGTCCGACCGTTTCATCGATCAGCTTCGAGACGAACTCGTAGATAAGCTCGGAGATGGATTGCAGGCGCCCGGGAACCAGGCTGCCGCTTCGCATGCTGAGCGCAAGGAAGGCGCCGATCAGCGCCACCGCGACAACCATCATCAGCGACGAGTTGGTGAAGGAAGCGTCCAAACCGCCGATCTGCAGATCGACGAGTGGCTTGATGCGAAATTGCTCAAGCGGGCTATGTCCTGCCGCCACGCCGTCCCCCTACCGCTTTCCGTCGCTCTCGTTCGTGCCCTGCTGATCGTCCGCCCCGCCCTGGGGCTTGTTCGGCCGATAGCCGGCGCCGTAACCCAAATTCTTCACTGCCCGGTAGACATTCATGAACCCGGCACCGGCACCGAGAAAAAAGAACACCACCAGAAACCACGGCTTGGTGTCGAGCCAGCCATCGAGCAGAAGGCCGATGACCGTACCGACCACCACCCCGGCGACCAGATCCATGCCGAGGCGAAACGCAAAGCCGATGCCCTGCTTTCCGCCCCGATCGCCGGCCTTGGCCGAGGGTTGCTCGACTTCGCCCTGCGCCCGGCGTATCCGGGCGTCGAGATCCTCCAGTGAAGGAGGCGGAGAGCCTTCATTCTTCGGCACAGCGTTTAGCAACACCCAACCGCGTCACGGCGCCACAGGGCGCCGTATCCGAAGGCAGCGGCACCATAAGGATGCCCCCCCTCCCTGTCAAGGCGCTTCCCGGCCCCGAGGAGGCAGATTAATGCCCTGATAGGACAGGATTATACGGCCCGTGCGGGGCGCCGGTTCAGGCGCTCTCGCGCAGCCGTTCGGCGCCGCGCAGATCGACCGAAACGAGCTGCGAAATCCCACGCTCGGCCATGGTCACGCCGAACAGCCGATCCATGCGGGCCATGGTCATGCGGTGGTGGGTGACGATCAGGAACCGGGTGGCGAGCGAATGGGCAAGCTCGGACACCAGGGTGCAGAACCGGTCGACATTCGCGTCGTCAAGCGGCGCGTCCACCTCGTCCAGCACGCAGATGGGCGCCGGATTGGTCATGAAGACCGCAAACAGCAGCGCGAGGGCGGTCAGGGCGCGCTCGCCGCCCGAAAGAAGGGTCAGGGTCTGGAGCCGCTTTCCGGGCGGCTGGGCCATGATTTCGAGGCCGGCCTCAAGCGGATCGTCGGATTCGGTCAGGGTCAGGTGGGCCCGGCCGCCGCCGAACAGGCGAACGAACAGGTCCTGGAAATGCTTGTCCACGGCTTCATAGGCGGCAAGCAGCCGCTGGCGGCCCTCGCGGTTCAGGGATCCGATGGCGCCGCGCAGCTTGGCGATCGCGGTCAGCAGTTCTTCGCGCTCGCTCCGCATGGCGTCCATCTGCTTTTCGAGTTCGGACGCTTCCTGCTCGGCGCGCAGGTTGACCGGGCCCATCCCGTCGCGCTCGCGCAGCAGGCGATCCAGGCGCCGATCGGCATCGTCGCGAACCGGCAGCGCGGCCCCCGGCGGAATCTCGGCGATGTCACGCAGCGCCTGGGGTTCGCATTCCAGGGCCGCCACCCGCTCGGAAACGGCGTCGACGGCCTGTTGCGCCTGCAGCACCGTGCCCTCGGCACGGATCCGGGTCTCGCGGGCCTCGGACAGCACGGCTTCCGCGCTGCGCAAGGCGCGGCCGGCTTCCTCGGCCAGCCGTTCGGATTCGGTCAGCCGGTCGGCCGCCGCCTGGCGGGTGGTCTCGGCTTCGCCCAGGCGTTCGAACAGCGCTTCGCGGACCAGCGCAATCTCGGCCGGCCGGCGGCGCAGCTGCGCCAGCTCCTCGTCCAGGGTTTGGCGACGGGCCGTGAGTTCGGCACGCTGGCGCTCGGCCTCGCTGGCCCGCTCGCGCCAGGCGGCACGGTCAACGCCGATCGCGGTCAGCCTCTGGACGCGGGCTTCGGCCTCGCGCAGCAGGGCGTCATGGGCGCGCCTTGCATCCGTGAGCGCGGCGCGGCGTTCGTTCAGGGCAAGACGCAGGGATTCCAGCCGCGGCCGCTCGTTCGCCACGTTCGGCAGTTCGGCTTCAAGGGTGGCGGTCTCGGCCAGGCGGGTCTCGACTTCGGCCCGATCGGCAGCCAGCCTGTCGGCCTGCTCGCGAAGCGACGCGCGGCGGCCTTCGGCGGCCACGGCCCGGCGCTGGATATCGGCGTGGCGGTCGCGCGCCGCCGCAAAGGCCGCATCGGCGGCGCGAAGGGCCTCGCGGGCGGCCCGCGCCGCATCGGCCGATGCGTCAAGGCTGGCCCGCGCCGCGCCATGTTCGGCCCGCGCCGCTTCAAGCCGTGCGTCGGCCGCTTCGCGCAGCGGGCGCAGTTCGGCCAGACGGTTCTTCTGCTTCAGGCGTGTCGCGGCCGCACTTGCGGCGCCAGCGGCGCGCGCGAATCCATCCCACCGCCAAAGCGCACCGTCGGCCGTAACCAGACGCTGGCCGGCGGCCAGGGCCGGCTGCAGGCGCTGGCCGGTTTCGGAATTGGCCACCAGCCCGACCTGGGCCAAGCGCCGGGCCAGCGCGTCGGGGCCCTGCACGACCTCGGCCAAGGGGCGGACGCCGTCGGGCAGCGGCCGCGGCGCCGGGTCCAAGGGGGGCAGATTGCGCCAGTGGATCGGTGCCGATTCCTCGGCCGAGCCGGCCAGATCGTCACCCAGTGCGGCGGCAAGCGCGGTTTCGAAGCCGCGCGCCACCGCCAGGCGATCCATGATTGGCGGCCACAGATCGGATTCGCGTTCGGCCAGCAGATCGGCCAGCGCGTTTTCCTCAGCCCGCAGCTTGGTGGCGTCGACCTGCAGCGCCTGCAGCCGGTCGCGGGTCTGGGTTTCGCTTTGCGCCCTCCGTGCTTGGTCGGCGTCGGCAGCGTCCAGCGCGGCGCGGGCGTTATCGGCGCCGGCGCGGGCCATGGACACGGCGTCCTCGGCGGCGCTGATCGCGTCGGGCGGAATGATCTCGGCGTCGAGCATGGCAAGCGAGCGGCCGATATTGTCCTGCTCGCGGGCGATGCGCTCGATCCGGCGGGTCGCCTCGTCCACGCTGCGGCGGATGGCGGCGCGGCGCGCTTCGGTCGAAGCCAGCAATTCCACCAGTTGCGCGACTTCGGCATCCAGGTCTTCGACGGTCTTTGCGACCGCGGCCATGCGCACCGCCGCGTCGGCCTGCTGCTCGGCCTCGCCGGCCTGTTTGGCGACGATATCGGTTTCTTCCTCGGCCAGCGCGTTGAGCGCCTGCGCCGTGTCTGCGGTGCGGGTTTCCTCGCGCGCGATGTCGCTTTCGATCTGGCCAAGGCGAAGGGCCGTGTCACGTTCCGCCTGGGCGATGCGCTGCTCCTCGGCTTCCAGGCTCTGGCGCTCGAGGTTAAGGCGCTGCAAGGCGGCCGCCGCTTCGGCCTCGGCCTGGCGCAGCGGTGCAAGGGCGGCGGCTGCGTCGGTCTGCACCGCGGTCTGGTGCGTGACCGCCATGGTCGCTTCGCCGACCCGGACTTCCGCCTGGCGCAAGGCTTCGTCGGCCGCGGCGCGGGCCTGCTCGGCCTCGGTCCAGCGGATCAGCAGAACGGTGGCCTCGGCGCGGCGGATGTGATCGCTCAGGTTGCGATAGCGGTTCGCCTGGCGCGCCTGTTTTTTCAATTGCTGGAGCTGGGCTTCCAAGGCGGTCAGCACGTCGTCGACGCGGGCCAGGTTGGCCTCGGCCGCGCGCAGTTTCAGTTCCGCCTCGTGCCGGCGGCCGTAAAGGCCGGTGATGCCCGCCGCTTCTTCCAGGATCAGGCGCCGCTGCTGGGGCTTGGCGGCGATCAGGGCGCCGACGCTGCCCTGGCTCACCAGCGCCGTCGACCGCGCGCCGGTTGCCTGATCGGCGAACAGGATCTGCACGTCGCGGGCCCGCACTTCGTTGCCGTTGACGCGATAGGCCGACCCCATGCCGCGTTCGATCTGGCGCGAAATCTCAAGCGCCACCGCGTCGTTGAAATGAGCCGGCGCAGTGCGGTCCGAATTGTCGAGAACCAGGGCCACCTCGGCGATGTTGCGGGCCGGCCGCGATGCCGTGCCGCTGAAGATCACGTCTTCCATCTCGCCGCCGCGCATCTGCTTGGCCGAGGTCTCGCCCATCACCCAGCGCAGGGCCTCGACCAGATTCGATTTGCCGCAACCGTTCGGGCCGACGATGCCGGTGACCCCCGGTTCGATGGCAAGCTCCACCGTGTCGGCGAAGGACTTGAAGTTGCTGAGGCGGAGACGGGTGAATTGCACGGACGACGATCTCCCTCGATCACGAGCCTTTGGCGAGGGAATCGAGAATCTCGCGCAGCCCGTCAAGCGTCAGGCTGCCCGTGTACTTGCGGCCCTGGATGATGAACGTCGGGGTTGAATTCACCTGGAAGGTGCGTTCGGCTTCCTGGCGCGAGGCGAGGATCTGGTCCAGCACCTTTTCGTCGCGGGTGCAGGCGGTGAACCTGGTTTCGTCGATGCCGCCCAGCTTTGCCACCCGTTCCAGGGCGGTCATCGGGTTGGGGCTTGCCGCCCACTCGGCCTGGGACCGGAACAGGACCTTGACGAAGCCGTGATAGCGCTCGGGTCCCGCGCAGCGCGCCAGCGCCGCCGCCCGCAGGGCGATGCCATCGAGCGGAAAATCGCGGAAGACCAGCTTCACCTTCCCCGTCTTTATGTAATCGCTTTCCAGCGTCGGCAGAATGGTATTGTGAAAATTTGCGCAATGCGGGCAAGTCAGTGACGCATATTCAATCATTGTCACCGGCGCGTTCGGATCGCCAAGGACGAAATCTTCTGCGGTTGGCTGGGCACCGGCCCCCGAAGCGACAGGCTGGCCGTCGGCCCCCATGTTCGGGGCAGGGCGAAGGGCAAGAAACAAAGTGACGGCGACCGCAGCGAAAATCGCGCCGATGCCGACGTATATCCACATCTTACGCATGTATGCCTTCTGACCCCCAAGATTTGGTAGATATTAGGCGGGCTGGCAACCTGCCGCAAGGCGCCCCTTCCGGTCGCAACGTCATTGGCGCGGCCTTCAAGAAGCGGGTCCGCCCTTGAGCGCCGCGCCCAGGCGGGAAAGAGCCTGGCGCAGCTCGGGATCGGTGACCGGCGCGACGGCGGATGCGATCGCGGTTTCGTCCGCCGGGGTCAAAGGCCGGGCGGCGGGCTCCGGCTTTTTGGCTCGGCTCGCGGGCAGCGGGCCTTGGATCACGGCCAGACGGTCCACCGCCCGGTAGCCAAAAAACCCGTTGATCCGCTCGATGATCTGGGGTGTGACGTGCTGGATCATCAGCGCCCAGCCCGGCGCCACCCGCAGGCGAAGCACGCCGCCGGTCCGTGCCCCGCGCGGAAACACGAAGCGTTCCGGCAAGGACCGGGCGGCGAATTCGGCCCCGACGATCGATGCCCAGTCGGACAGCAGCCGTCCCATTGCAAGGCCGCGTCGACCGAATGCACTTGCGGTGACGCTTGGCAGCATGGCGCCCAGGACTCGTAGGCCGCCCCCCCGCCGCGGTGGCGGCGGATGATTGGCCACACGCCGCGCCGGCGGCGGATTTTCCGTTGGTCCCATTGGTCGCCCGTGGCCGCCATGCTAGGGGATCGGATGACCCCTCTCAAGCGCTTGTCCATGCCATGACGCCACAACCAGGGCCATTGCTTTCCCGCGCCAGGATCGGCGCGCTCGCACGCCGGCTGCTTGCCGCGTACGACGGCGCCCGGCGCGAGCTTCCTGGCGGGCGGCGCCCGGGGTGCGGCCCGATCCGTACCGCGTCTGGCTTGCCGGTCTGCTGCAGCAGACCACGGTCGCGGCCGTAAAGCCCTATTACCAGCGCTTCCTGGCCCGCTTTCCCACCATCGCGGTGCTGGCCGATGCGCCGCTGATGATGTGCTCCATGCCTGGCAGGGGCTGGGCTATTACGCCCGTGCGCGCAATCTGCACCGATGTGCCCAGATCCTTGTCCGCGATCGGGGCGGTCGGTTTCCGGATACCGAGGCCGGCCTGCGCGATCTGCCCGGCATCGGCGCCTATACCGCGGCCGCCATCGCGGCGATCGCGTTCGGCGGTGCGCATGTGCCGGTCGACGGCAATATCGAGCGGGTGATGAGCCGGCTGTTCACCGTCCGCGAACCATTGCCCAGGGCCAAGCCCGCGCTTCGCGCCCATGCTGCCCGTTTCGCGTCAGCCCATCGGCCGGGCGATCTGGCGCAGGCGATGATGGATCTGGGGGCGACGGTGTGCACGCCGAAATCGCCGCGTTGCGACCTTTGCCCGTGGCGGGCAGACTGTCGCGCCCATGCGGACGGTATCGTCGCTGATCTGCCGATGCGCGCCAAGGCCGCCACCCGGCCGCGCCGGTTCGGCGTTGCCTACTGGGTCGAGCGCGGCGCCGAGGGCGCCATCCTGCTTCGGCGGCGAAGCGAGAAGGGCCTGCTTGGCGGCATGATGGAAATTCCCTGCACGCCCTTTCGTGCAACGCCATGGGGCGATGCCGATGCGAAACGCGCCGCCCCGCTGGCCGCCCGCTGGCGCGCCGTGCCGGGCACCGTTCGCCATGTCTTCACGCATTTTGATCTCGATGTGCGGATCCTTGCGGCCAGCACCGGCCCGCGCGCCAAGGCCGACGGCATCTGGTGCCTGCCCCAAGACCTTGGTCGCCACGCCTTGCCGGCCCTGATGAAGAAGATCATCCGCCACGCGCGCGCAGCGAAGGAAGACAAGGATCGGCCTAGGCCGCCGATTCCATCGCGGCGCGCAGTTGCTGGCGCAGCACGTCGATCTCGATGAACCTGGTCTTGACCCGCTGCTTCCAGAAGGTCCAGCCGTTGCAGCTTGGCGCGTTCTGGACATGGGCGCCGACCCTGTGGATCGAGCCAACCGCATCGGCGCTGACCAGATGCCCGTCGGCGCGCACCCGGGCCGTCCATTGATTGCGAGCCCCGCCGTACAGGACGTCGCCCGGCCGAATCAGCCCGGCTTCGATCAGCGCCCCGAACGGGATGCGGGTTGCCTCGCGCTTCGATGCGGTATGAAGCAGCGACGTTTCCGCCGCCCGGGCGACGGCGCCGATGCGGGCGCGGGCCACCTCGGCATAAGACGCATCGCGCTCGATGCCGATGAAGCGGCGTCCCAGGCGCTTGGCCACCGCCCCGGTGGTGCCGGTGCCGAAGAACGGATCAAGGATCACGTCATCGGGTGCCGTCGATGCCAGGATCACCCGATGCAGAAGCGATTCCGGCTTCTGGGTCGGGTGCGCCTTGCGGCCGTCCTTGCGCATGCGTTCGGTCCCGCTGCAGATCGGCAGCAGCCAGTCGCTGCGCATCTGCAGGTCGTCGTTCAACGCCTTCATCGCCGCATAGTTGAAGCGATAGCGCGATTTCGGGCCATCCTTCGCGCACCAGATCATCGTTTCATGCGCATTGGTGAAACGCCGCCCGCGGAAATTGGGCATCGGATTCGATTTCCGCCAGATGATATCGTTCAGGATCCAGAAGCCCATGTCCTGCAGCTTGGCGCCGATTCGAAAGATGTTGTGATAGCTGCCGATCACCCAGAGGGTGCCCTGGTCGCCAAGCACGCGCTTCGCGGCGCCAAGCCACGCCGCGGTGAAGCGGTCGTAATCGGCGAAATCGTCGAAGCGGTCCCACGCCTCGTCGACGCCATCGACACGGCTGTTGTTCGGGCGGTGCAGGTCGCCCGAAAGTTGCAGGAAATAGGGCGGATCGGCGAAGATCATGTCGACCGAGCCCGCCGGCAGCCGGTTCATTTCGGCCACGCAATCGCCAATGATGATGCGGCCTGCTTCTTCGTTCGCCATGGGCGGCGAGAATGATTCAGGCTGCCCGGCGCGTCAATAGCCTTTTGAGTCAAAGTCTTAGACCAATGCCGCGTTAACCGGAGCAAAGCTGCGGCGGTGATGCGCGGTGATGCCGACCCGGCCCATCGCCAAGGCGTGCTCGGCCGTGCCGTAGCCCGCATTGCGCGCGAAGCCATAGGCGGGGTAGCGGCGGCCAAGCTGCGCCATCAGGCGATCCCGCGTCACCTTGGCGAGGATGGATGCGGCGGCGATCGAGAGCGAGAGCGAATCACCCCTGATCAGCGCACGGCAGGGAATGCCAAGATCGGGCGCCCTGTTGCCGTCCACCAGCGCTGCCGTCGGCCGGGTCGTAAGCTTGGCCAGTGCGCGGCGCATGGCGGTGAACGTGGCGTGAAGAATGTTGTCGCGATCGATCTCGGTCACGCTGGCCGCGCCGATTCCGATCTCGGCCAGGCCTTGCCTGGCGGCGCGGTATAACGCCTCGGCGACGGCCTCACGTCGGGCGGCCGACAGCCTTTTCGAATCGTCGATGCGTCCCAGCAGGTCGGGTGCGATCTGCCGGGCATCAAGGATGACGGCCGCGGCCAGCACCGGCCCTGCCCATGGGCCGCGCCCTACTTCGTCGATGCCGGCGACACGCCCGCCCAGTTCTTGCTCGTAGCGAAAGTCAGGCACGGCCGACGGCTGCCGAAAGCAGGTGGTCGCGCAGCAGGACCAGCCGATCGTTGCCCCAGAACATCGCATCGCCGGCGATGAAGGTCGGCACGCCGAACACCCCCCGCGCGAAGGCATCCGTCACGGTCGCATCATGCTCGGCCGTGATGGCGGGATCCGCCATGGCACGGGTAAAGGCAGCCGCATCAAGCCCCATCGCTGCGGCGATGGCGGCGCAGTCCTCGGGTCCTGGCGCCATCCCGTCGGCATAGATCGCGGCGAACAGCCGGTGCGCGAAGAGAACAAGCGCGCCTTGCCGCTTGGCCGCCAGGCAGGCCAGCGCGTGGGTCCGCACGCCAATGGCGCGCGGGTTCGCATCGCGATAGGGAACGCCGTAAAGGCGCGCCCAACGCTCGGCATCGATGCGGCGATAGGTCATATCGTACTGCCCCGAAACAGGCTGGCCCGAAACAGGATCGGGGGCAAAGGGCGTTCGGCCGCGCGCCGTCATCAGATCAGGGAGGGTGATGGGCCTCCATTCCACCCGCGCACCCGTATCCCGTTCAAGCGCCGCGATCTGGGTCGAAGCGAGATAGGAATAGCGGCTGCCGATGGCAAAGAAGAATTCGACCGTCTGTGCGCGTGTTTCCATACGCGAACACTATCATCGATCCCGGTGCTCGTCAGAGCAATCGCATCTGGCCGCGCGCCGGCTGCGGGGGCGTGAACCGGGTCACGTCAAGCGGCCGGCGGCGCCGATCAAGGCCCAGTCGCTTCGCGGCCAAGGCGAAGCGTTTCGCGAGCAGTGCGGCGTAAGCGCCGCTTCCCACCATCCGGCGGCCGAAGGTCGCATCGTTGATCTTGCCGTCGCGGGCACCGCGGATCAGCGACAGCACATGCCGGGCGCGCAACGGCGCATGGGTCCTGAGCCAGTCCTCGAACAGGGGCGCCACTTCGAGCGGCAGGCGCAGCAGGGTGTACGCGGCCGAGCCGGCGCCGGCTGCCGCCGCCGCTTCGAGAATCGATTCCAGTTCGCGATCGTTGAGGGCCGGGATCATCGGCGCCGCCATCACCGCCACCGGAATGCCGGCCGCCGCAAGCTGGCGCACGGCGTCCAGCCTGAGCATGGGGCCAGGGGCCCGCGGTTCCAGCGTCCGGTGCAGGGCAGGGTCCAATGTCGTGACCGAAACGGCGACGGCCGCCAGGCCCTTTGCCGCCATGGGCGCCAGAAGATCGATGTCGCGCACGACATTGGCGGATTTGGTGGTGATGGTGAGCGGATGGTTGGCGTCGGCCAGCACCGTGATGATGCCCCGTGTGATCGCAAGCGTGCGCTCGATCGGCTGATAGGGATCGGTATTGGTGCCAAGCGCAATGGGCTGGCAGCGATAGCCGGGCGCCGCCAGGGCATCGGCCAGCAAGGCGGGCGCATCCGGTTTCGCGAAGATCCTGGTTTCGAAATCGAGACCGGGCGAAAGGCCCAAATAGGCATGGGTCGGCCGCGCAAAACAATAGATGCAGCCATGCTCGCAACCGCGATACGGGTTGACCGACCGGTCGAATCCGATATCGGGTGAAGTGTTGAAGGTCAGGACGCTGCGGCTTTGATCGCGGTGGATCAGGGTCTTGGGGCGCGGTTCGTCGGGGGCGGCCGGGTCGGGCGCCCAGCCATCGTCGAAGGATTCATAGATCAGCCGTTCGAACCGGCCGCTTGCATTGCTGCCGGCGCCGCGGCCTTTCACCGGGCCGGGCGCGCCGGCCCCGCCCATGCGTCGATCTGCCATCCAAAAAGGCTAGGACCCAAGATGGAACATTTCAAGAACAAACAAGCTCGGCCAGGGGCAGGGGCGCCCCGCCAAGCCACTCGTCGCGCATCGCGTGCATGTCTTCGGGATTGAAGAATCGGGCGATCAACCGGGCGGCATCGGCATCGGCGCCGGTCGCGCGGTCCCCGCCGCCGCGTTCGGCGGTCCATTTCACGCACCAGGTCATGGTGCGCAGCCATGTGAATCGTCGCATCGGCAGAAGCCACGGGGCAAGTGCCAGGGCCAGCGGTCGCGGGACAGCGGCGAAATAGCTTTGGTAGAAGCCAAGAATTTCGGCCGGCGCCAGCACGGCCGGGCAGGCGCGATGCCACAGGGTCGATGTGGCAAGTGTACAATGGGCGAGGTCGATGGCGGGCGATCCGTACATCGCCTTTTCCAGATCGTGCAGAATGGCGTGGCCCTGGGCGTCGATCAGGTAGTTGCCGGGATGTGTGTCGGTGCCGACCAGGGTCACGGGATGGGGCGGCCGGGCCCTGTCGTTGGCGATCCGCCGCGCCCAGGCCAGCTCGTCCTCGATCTGACGGCGTGCATCGCCGGCGATCCCGGCCGCATCAAGAAAGCCGGCCTGGCCTTCGATGATCGCAAGCGTGCCCGCCACGGGATCGGCCTGATCGATCAGCGGTGCGCGCTCGTGGCGCGGCGGGACCGGCAGCCGATGAAGGCGGGCCAGGCATTCGGCCATGGCGGCAAGATCGGCGGGCAGGCGGACCGGCCGCCCCGCGATCAGCTCGACGATCAAGGCGCCGAATGGCAGGCCATGCTGGGGCGCCAGGGTTGCATGCAGGCGGGGCGTTCGCGCGCTTGGCGCGGCGCGGGCAAAGCAGGCCGCCTGGTAGGCCAGATTCTCGGCCGGCGGCAGCCCATATTGGCTCCAGCGTGGCACCCGCGCGATCAGCAGGCGGTTCTTGATTCGGATGTGGATGTGGGCAAGGCCGCCACCGGCCATGCATTCAAGATCGCCGGCCGCGACCGAAGCGAACGGCGGGTGGCGCCGGAGCGCCGACGCCAAGGCTTTGATCAGGGCTAATGATGACGATTCGGGCATGGCGCCACCACGGTGATTTTATGGCTGGGCTGGCCGGTGTCGCGCGCGCCCCTATATCTTAGTGACCATCTGTCATTATAGTGCGACAGATGTCATCCAGGATGGGGGTTCAACACATGCGACGGTCCCGCTCGATCAGGCTTCTCCTGCTCAGTTCGGTTGGCGCGCTTACGCTGACGGCCTGCGACGAAGGCGACCGCCTGGCCGAAGGCGAATTCATCACCGATCAGGCGCAATGCGCGGTGGCCTTCGATCCGAAAGATTGCCGCGATGCACTGGCGGCCGCGCGGGCCGAGCATGTGAAAACGGCACCGACCTTTGCCACCCGCAAGGATTGCGAAGCGCAATTCGGGGCCGGCAACTGCGACACCCGGGCCGCCATCGCCAGCGCTGAGCCGGGCGGGACCTCGACCGGCGGCAGCGGGCCGACTGGAAGCAGCGGTGGCCAGCCTGGCGCTGGCGGCAGCGGCGGTCTCTTCATGCCGATGCTGATGGGCTATATGCTTGGCCGCACGATGAGCGGCTTTGCCGCCCAGCCGCTCTATCGCGATGCCTCGAACACTGCCTATACCGGCGGCAAGAGCGTGGGCTCGGTCGACAGTATCCGTTCGCGGGCGCCGGCGCCGGGCGCGCGGATCGGCCAGACGGTCAGCCGCGGCGGCTTCGGCCAGGAAGGTGCGCAGCGGAGTTCCGCGACCTGACCGCCATCATCCGCCGGCTGTCATGAAACGTCTGACCCTGGAACCCCGGGCCGACTGGCGCGCGCGCGCCGAAGTTCTGGGCTTTTCCTTTCACACGATCGACGGCGACCTTTACTGGGACGAACGGGTCGCCTACGAATTCACCGCCGCCGAAATCGACGCGATCGAGGACGCGACCGCCGAACTTGATCGCATGTGCCTGCAGGCCGTCGATCGTGCCGTACGCGAAGGCTGGCATGATCGTTTCGGCCTGTCGCCCGAGGCGGCGCGACTGGTCGACGAAAGCTGGAAGCGGGGCGACAAGAACCTGTACGGTCGCTTCGATTTCTGCGTGCGGCCGGGCGAAGCGCCGAAGCTGCTTGAATACAACGCCGATACGCCGACTGCGCTTTACGAAGCCAGCGTGATCCAATGGGAATGGCTGGAAACGGTTTTTCCCGACGCCGATCAGTTCAACTCGATCCACGAAAAACTTGTCGAGACCTGGGGACGCATGGGTCTGGAGGGGGGACGCGTTCATTTCACCTGCGTGCGCGACCATGCCGAGGATCGCGGCACTGTCGATTACCTGCGCGATACTGCCATTCAGGCCGATCTGCAGACCGAGTTCCTGCATCTGGACGAGATTGGCTGGGACGGTCGCCGCTTCGTCGATCTTGACGACCAGCCGATCGAGACCTTGTTCAAGCTCTATCCCTGGGAATGGCTGATGCGCGAATCCTTCGCCGCGCATATCGGACCGAGCCGCGTCAGGATGATCGAGCCGGCCTGGAAGATGCTGCTTTCCAACAAGACCATTCTTGCCCTTCTCTGGCACATGTTTCCCGATCACCCGAATCTGCTGCCGGCCGGGCTCGAGCGCGCGGATGTGAAGGGGGATTTCGTGCGGAAGCCGCGGCTTGGCCGCGAGGGGGCCAACGTCGCGATCGAGTCGGCATCGCTCAGGCTTGAGGTGCCGGGCGATTACGGGGCCGATGGCTTCGTCTATCAGGCCTATGCTCCGTTGCCTGAATTCGACGGTCAATATCCGGTGGTCGGATCCTGGATCATCGCCAATCAGCCGGCCGGGATCGGCATCCGCGAGGACGATTCGCCCATCACCCGCAATACCAGCCGATTCATACCCCACGTGTTCCGTTGAACGCCGTCGCCGAGGTGAAGCCGTGATCGACCCGCTGATGATCAATATCGCGACCGTCCCGAATTTTCTTCTCTACTTCGCGGCATCGCTGATCCTGCTGCTTGTCTACGTCGCCATCTACACGACGATCACGCCACACCGCGAATTCGCTCTGATCCGCGGCGGCAACGTTGCGGCCGCCATCTCGCTTTCCGGCGCATTGCTGGGCTTCGTGCTGCCGCTGGCCAGCGCTGTGATCCACTCGAGCAGCCTGATCGACATGCTGATGTGGGGCGGGATCGCGCTGGTGGTCCAGATCGCGACCTTTGCGATCATCCGCATCACCCAGGCCAGCCTGTGTGACGACATTGCCCAGGGCAAGATTGCGTCGGGCACCCTTTTGGCCAGTGTTTCGGTTGCGGTGGGCGTGCTGAATGCGGCCTGCATTACCTATTGACACAGGGTTCGCCCCCTGGCGCCTGTGGCGGCCGATGTGACGGCAGCCGGCATCGTCTCGGTCGCGATCGTCATTCCCGCCCTGAACGCGGCGACAGTCCTGCCCGCCACACTGGCCGCCCTTAAGGCCGGCTCGCCGCGTCTGTCCGTCGAAACCATCGTGGTCGATGGCAGTTCGACGGATGCGACGGTAGAATGCGCCAGGGCCAATGGTGCCCGAACCATCGCTGCGCCGCGTGGGCGGGGCACCCAGCTTGCCGCCGGCGCAGCGGCGACGGAAAGCCAGTGGCTTCTTTTCATGCACGCCGATACGCGCCTGGACAGCGGATGGGCAGACGCCATCCTGGCGCATCTTGCCCGGTCCGATGCGGCCCGGCAGGCCGCCTATTTCCGCTTCGCCCTTGACGATGCGTCGCCGGCGGCGCGGCGGATCGAGCGGCTGGCCGGCTGGCGTGCGCGGGTGCTGGCGCTTCCCTATGGCGATCAGGGGCTGTTCCTGTCGCGATCGCTTTATGATGCGGTCGGCGGCTATCGGCCCCTTGTGCTGATGGAAGATGTCGATCTGGTCCGCAGGCTTGGCCGCCATCGACTGGTGGGGCTTGAGGCGCGGGCTGTGACGTCGGCCGATCGCTATCGCCGGGATGGATTCTGGCTGCGGCCGCTGCGCAACCTGTTCTACCTGGGGCTCTTTGTCGCGGGCGTGCCGCCTCGCCTGATTGCACGGCTCTATGGCTGAGACAATGGCCGCCGCGCGAACGCTGGTCATATTCGTGAAGGCGCCGATCCTGGGCCGGGTGAAGCGGCGCCTGGGGGCCGGGATCGGCATGGTGGCGGCGCTGGGCTTTTATCGCCGGACCACGGCGGAGCTGGTGAAACGGATGGGGCGCGATCCGCGCTGGCGAACCGTGCTCGCCGTCAGCCCCGATACCTATGTTCGCGCCGGCCGCTTCTGGCCGGGCGACATTGCGCGTGAGGCGCAAGGCGCGGGCGATCTGGGTGCGCGCATGGGCCGCGCCCTGGCCCGCCATGCGGGGCGGGGTCCGGTGGTTCTGGTGGGAAGCGATAGTCCGGCCCTGGGTGCGCGGCAGGTCTGGCAGGCGTTTCAAGCTCTGGGCCGTCATGACTGCGTCTTCGGGCCCGCGACCGATGGTGGCTTCTGGCTGGTGGGGACGTCCCGCAAACCCGGTCGCACCCTGTTTCAGGGGGTGCGCTGGTCCGGCCCGCGCACGCTGTCCGATACGCTCGCCAACATCGCGGCCACCACGCGCATCGCCATGCTTGCGCCAGAGAGCGATGTGGACGATGCCGAAGGCTATCGCCGCTTCAGGATCAGCCGCGCTTCAGGTGCTCGGTCAGGCGTGGCATGATCTCGACGAAGTTACAGGGCTTGTGGCGCATGTCGAACTGCTGGCCGAGGATTTCGTCCCAGGCATCCTTGCAGGCGCCAGGCGAGCCCGGAACCGCAAACAGATAGGTGCCGCCGGCAATCCCCGCCGTGGCGCGGGATTGCAGGGTCGAGGTGCCGATTTTCTTGAAGCTCAGCATGCGGAACAGTTCGCCGAAGCCCTCGATCTCTTTTTCGTAGACGCTGCGGAACGCTTCCGGCGTCACGTCGCGGCCTGTCAACCCGGTCCCGCCGGTGGCGATCACCGCGTCGATTTCCGGGTCCGCGATCCAGGTCCTGAGCTTGGCCACGATGGCGCTGACATCGTCGGTCACGATGGCGCGCGCGGCCAGGCGGTGGCCGGCCTTGGTCACGCGCTCGATCAGGACGGCGCCCGAACGATCGTCGGCCTCAGTCCGGGTATCGGATACGGTCAGGATGGCGATGTTGACAGGAACGAAGTCCCGCTCGCCCTCAATCTTCGACATTCCGTGCGATCTCGTCGTCGGTGAGATGCAGCGGAGAATAGGCCGGCCATTCTCCCGCTGCCAGGGCGTCGAGCGACGGCGAGGGCTGCCCGAAACGCATGCGATAGATCCACAGATTGGCCAGCACCCGCTGGACGAAGCCGCGCGTTTCGCGGGCCGGCAGCGATTCGATGAATAGAAGCGGATCGCCGTTGTGCTGCACCTTGCGGTCCCACTTGCTCAGGTTGCCGGGGCCGGCGTTATAGGCGACGGCCAGGCGGAAAAGGTTGCCTTCGATTTCGGGGTGTTCGAGCAGATAACGAAGAAAACGCTGGCCAAGGGCGACGTTGAGCTCGGGATTGTAGAGCGAGCCCTTGTCAAGGCCGCGAACCCCTTCGAGCGACGCCGTGAAGCGCGCCGTTGCCGGCATCAGCTGCATCAGCCCGCGGGCGCCGGCCGGGCTGGTCGCCTCGGCATTGAAGGCCGATTCCTGGCGCATGATCGCATAGATCAGGGCGGGATCGACCGCGAAACCCTCGGGCGGGGTCCAGGGCGGGATCGGGTAAAGGGCGCTGTCGAGCTGGCCGCTCTGTGACGGTCCAAGACGCGAGGCCAGCCGGAACGCAAGGGCCGGCATCTCGGCGTTCGCCGCGATGGAAATCAGCGCTCGCCCCAACGCCGGGTGGCTAGAATCGAGCCCAACCAGTTCGCGTTCGGCAAGGCCGCTCTGCCCGGCCTGGATCAGCGCCAGCGCCCGCCAGCCACGACCGGTGCCAAGCAGAACCTTGGCGTCGCCCTCGGCGAGAACCGGCGCCACCCAGCCGAAGGACGGATCGGGGCCCAGCACCCGCCGCGCGAGCAAGCCATAGAAGGTGTATCGATGCTCGGCCGCCTGCGCGAGCCACGCCGACGCCTGATCCGGCTTGCCAAGCGCCATATAGGCGCGGGCGGCCCAGAAACCGCCCGCAGCGCGCGACCAGTCGGATACGCCCCGGGCCAAGGCCAGGGCTTCGAAATTCCGGGCCGCAACCTCCAGGCGGTCAAGGCGCCAGGCCGAAAGCCCGGCAGCCCAGTAGGCCGCCAAGGATGCGGCGCCGGTGCGCTTGGCCACGGTCAAGGCAAGCGGAAGGGCCTGGTCGTCCTGTCCGCGGCCGGTATAGCCGCTGGCGATTGCGGCACTCATGGCGTCGATTTCGGATTCGCTCAGCAGCGCACGAACGGAATCGCGGGCCAGGATCTTCTCGGCCGCCGCCGGGTCTCCGACGCGCAGGTGGCGCCGCATCTCGGCCATATAGGTGCGGGCGCGATTCTGGTCGGCCGGGCTTAGGGCCGGGCGGGTATCCGGGGCGTCGGCGGTCTCGTCATCGGCATCCGGCCCCCTCTCGGGTGCCACCGGCGGCCTTGCCTCGTGGGCCGGTTCCCGCGGCGGCGCGGCGTTCCTGGGCTTCCTGGACAGCGCCAGCTTGTGGATCTGGGTTGCCCCGGGATGGTCTGCATACTTGGCAAGCCAGCCGGCCAGCTCGGCATAGCGGGCACGGTAAAGCCGTGCGTGCATGTAGCGCTGATAATAGACGTGACCGAGAAGCCCCTTGTCCTCGACCCTGGCGATCAAGGCGTCGGCGGCTTGCCATTGGCCGTCCTTCTGATGGGCGAAGATGCGGCGGTAGCGGTCGGCGTCCGCCGCGCTGATGACGGTCGGCAATGGCGTCTTGGCCGGCCGGGATGCGCCGGTCTGCCAGGGCGGCGGCGACAACGCGGCCTGAAGCTCTGGCTGGGCCGTGGTATCGCCGGCCAAAGCGCCATCGCCTGCCGTTATTGCCAGCAGCGCAGCAACCCCGGCGGCGAAACGGCCGAGCCCCCTCAGTCCCATGCCCCTCATCGGCGGTAACCCTAACCGGGCAGTCCGGTCGCGACAAGTTCGGATATTTAACGTTGAATAAATGTAAATTAGGCGGTCTGGGCCTGATCCAGCCTCAGACGAATGGCCAGCAGATCGCGCCAGGCCAAGCGCTTCTGGCCTGGCGAGCGGAGCAGATAGGCAGGATGGAACATGGCGATGGCCGGGCAAGGCCGGGCAAGGCCCAGGCTGGAAAAATTGAACCACTGGCCGCGCAGGCGGGTGATTCCCTCGGTTCGGCCAAGCAGCGCCTTGGCGGAAATGCCGCCGACCAGGACCAGGATCTGCGGGTCGACCAGTTCGATATGCCGCTCGACGAACGGCAGACAGGACGCGATCTCGTCGCTGGTTGGCGACCGGTTGCCGGGCGGCCGCCAGGGCAGGACATTGGTGATGTAGGCCGACTGCCGATCGAGGCCGATGGCGCCCAGCATCCGGTCGAGAAGCCGTCCGCTTGCCCCCACGAACGGCTTGCCCTGGCGGTCCTCGTCGGCGCCGGGCGCCTCGCCCACCAGCATGACCGGAGCGGCCGGGTTGCCGTCGCCGAAAACCAGGTTCATCGCCGTGTGTTTGAGCGCGCATCCCTCGAACGAGCGCAGCGCCGCCAGCAGCTCGGGCAGGGTAGCGGCGGCGGATGCCAGGCGTCTTGCATCGGCCACAAAGGTGGCGGCCGGCGCCAGGACCGGGGTGGGTTGTCCAGGGGGCGGCAACGGGGGCCTGGCAGCGGCAGTGGGAGCGGGGGTGGGCGCGGAGCCCGCCCCCTTTGCCGTCGCGGCGGCCAGCCGCGCCGGCGCGATGGGATCATCGGCTGCCTGAAAGCGATCGGCGGCCAAGCGATCGAGGGGGTGATCGCCTATGGCCTCGTCGGCCCCGGCCTCGATCGACCAGGCCAGGATTTCCAGCAGCTGTGCGTTGGTCATCGGAAGGCTTGCCATCGCCGGCATCATCGCCCGAATCGGTTCCGGCCGCAAAGGTGGCGCCGGCGGGCGCGCCGGACGGACCCGAGCCCGCATTTGATGTGGGCGGCGCCTGTGTTATTCAGCGGATGTGTTATTCAGCGTATGCTATTGGCAACGGCGCACGACCGGGTGGCGCGACAAAGAGGGGATGTTATGGATCGCGAATCGATGGCCTATGACGTGGTGGTTGTTGGCGCCGGCCCGTCGGGCCTGGCGACGGCAATCCGCCTGAAGCAGCTTGCGGCGGAAAAGGGAACCGAGCTTTCGGTCTGCGTCATCGATAAGGGCTCCGAGGTCGGCGCGCACCTGCTGTCTGGCGCGGTGCTGGAACCGCGATCCCTGAACGAGCTGATCCCCGACTGGAAGGAGCGCGAGGCGCCTCTCAATGTCCCGGTCGGCGATGACCGCTTCTATTATCTGACTGCGACCAAGGCGATCCGCCTGCCGACACCGCCCACCATGGCCAATCATGGCAACTACGTGATCAGCCTGGGCGAGCTTGGGCGCTGGCTGGCGCGGCAAGCCGAAGAGCTGGGGGTCGAGATCTATGCCGGCTTTGCCGCCGCCGAGGTCCTCTACAACGAGGATGGCAGCGTCAAGGGCGTCGCCACCGGCGACATGGGCATCGGCAAGGATGGCCAGAAGACCGACAACTATACCCCGGGCGTCGAGCTTCACGCCCAGCAGACCGTGTTCGCCGAGGGGTGCCGCGGCTCGTTGACCAAGATGCTGTGCGATCGTTTCGGCCTGCGCCAGAACACGGGACCGCAGACCTATTCGCTTGGCGTCAAGGAACTGTGGGAAATCGACCCGGCCAAGCACAAGCAGGGCCAGGTCACCCATACCGCGGGCTGGCCGATGGACAACCACACCTATGGCGGGTCGTGGCTCTATCACTTCCGCGACAACATGGTGTCGGTCGGTTTCGTCGTCGGTCTCGATTACGAGAACCCGTATCTGTCGCCGTTCCAGGAAATGCAGCGGTTCAAGACCCATCCGTTCATCCGGCCGACGTTCGAAGGCGGGCGGAGGATCGCCTATGGCGCCCGCGCCATCTCGACCGGCGGCTTCCAGGCCATCCCGGGGCTGACCTTTCCGGGCGGGCTTCTGGTCGGCGATACCGCCGGGTTCCTCAACGTTCCCAAGATCAAGGGCAACCACACGGCGATCAAGTCTGGCATGGTGGCGGCCGAGGTCCTGTTCGATCACTTGCAGGCGGGCAAGGGCAGCGCGCCGGTCGCCGACTACCGGGATCGGCTGGCCGGGACGTGGCTCTGGGACGAACTCTACAAAGTCCGCAATATCAAGCCATCGTTCCATTGGGGCTTCTGGGGCGGGTTCTTCTACTCGGCCATCGACACGGTTCTGTTCCGCGGCCGCGCGCCGTGGACGCTGCGCCATCGCCCCGACCATCTGCGCCTGAAAAAGAAAACCGAGGTGAAGCCAATCGAGTACCCGAAGCCGGACGGCGTCATCACCTTTGACCGGTTGTCGTCCGTATTCCTGTCGAACACCAATCATGAAGAGAACCAGCCCGCCCATCTCAGGCTCCGCGACGCGTCGGTGCCGATCGCGGTCAATCTCGCCCTCTATGATGCGCCGGAACAGTATTACTGTCCGGCCGGCGTCTACGAGATCGTGCGCGATGCCGATGGCGGCAATCCGCGGCTGCAGATCAATGCCCAGAACTGCGTTCACTGCAAGACCTGCGATATCAAGGATCCGACCCAGAACATCAACTGGACGGTACCGGAAGGCGGTGGAGGACCGAACTACGCAACCATGTAGACCGGCCCCTGGGATCCGCCCCCCTGGGATCCGCCCGCTGGGATGATGCCCCGGACCCTAATTCTGTCGGGCCGATCTCTGGATGGCGGGCCGGGTCGATACCATTTATTCTTTTTAATCTCCGTTGGTCTATGACGGTCGGGTAGGAAAGCCTCTGGCGAGACAGGCTTGTCTCATGCTCGTCCGGGGCGTTGGGTGGGGCGGCGGGGCTCGGTGGACATGATGTTCAGAATTCGCAACGCCGGCATGGCGATAGCGATCGCGGCGGCGATTGCCGGATGCGCGACCCCTTCGCCCGAGGCACCGGGCGTGGGCGCCGGCGCCGAACCGACGTGGGATCAGCTGTTCGGCCGCCAGGCGGTGATCGGCGTTTCGTCCTATGGGCGCTATCTTGCCGGCCGCCATGCCGGGTTCCAGCGCGATCTTGATTCCGCGGCCAGCGAACTGGCGGCGGCCGCGCGTGACGATGACGATCCGGCCGTGCTTGACCTTGCCCACCGCATGCTGCTTGCCGATGGTCGCGTCGACGAAGCGGCGGCGATCGCGCGGCGAATTGTCGCGCGTCAGGCGGCAAGCCCGTTGCCGCAGCTCACCCTGGCCTTGGCCGATCTCAAGGCCGGCAATTTCCGCCCCACCATCGAACGGCTGTCCACCTTCGGCAGCGAGGACGGGATTGGCCGGGTGGTGTCGCCCATGGTCGAAGCCTGGGCTCGGTTCGGTCTGGGCGATATCGACAAGGCGATCGCCAACCTTGACGCGTTGGGCCGCCAGCGCGGCTTTAGCGTCCTTGCCGATCTGCACACGGCGCTGATCTACGATGCAGCGGGCCGGATGGCCGAGGCGGATGCCGCCTATGCCAAGGTGCTGGCCCACAACGAGCGTCCCTCGGCCCGGCTGGTCGAACTGATCGGGAATTTTTACGAACGCACCGGCCGCGGTCCGGATGCCCGCAAGCTCTATGACCGGTATGCCGCCAGTCGGCCGGACACCTTGAGTTTCCTTGACATGGATGCGGTCGGCGTCGCGCCCCTGTCGACAACGGCGCGGGTCGCGACCGCGCGCGAGGGCGTCGCTGAATCGCTTTACAATCTTGCCCTGGCGCTGTCCGAGCGAAGCGCGACCGATGCGGCCCTGGTCTATGGCCGGCTTGCGCTTGACCTGAGGCCGTCATTCCCGATGGCTCAGGTCCTGCTGGGCGATCTGCTGGAACTGCTGGGCCGGCAAGGCGAAGCGAATAACATCTACGCAGGCATCTCGCCGGATTCGCCCCTGGCGTGGCTGGCGCGGATCAGGGTTGCCGACAATCTGCACCGGATTGGGCGCAAGGACGATGCCTATGCCCGTCTGCGCACCATGGGTGCCGAGCGCCCGGAGCGGATCGACGCGCTGGTTCGCCTTGGCGAGATCTTGCGATCCGACAAGCGGTTCGAGGAATCGGCCGCCATCTATGATGAAATCCTGCGCCGGGCCAAGCCTTTGGAACGGCGTCACTGGTCGCTTCTCTATGCGCGCGGGATCGTCTTCGAGCGCCTGAAGCAATGGCGGCGGGCGGAAGACGATTTCATCTTGGCCCTGAAGCTCGAGCCGGACCAGCCGCTGGTCCTGAATTACCTCGCCTATAGCTGGGCCGATCAGGGCGTGCGGCTGGAAGAGGCGGAGCGCATGCTCGAACGCGCCGTCGCCCAGCGGCCGAACGACGGTTACATCATCGATTCTCTCGGTTGGGTCCTGTTCCGGGCCGGGAAATTTCAGGACGCCGTGGTGCAGCTTGAACGCGCCATCGAACTCAGGCCGCATGACCCGGTCATGAACGACCATCTGGGTGATGCGTATTGGCGGGTCGGCCGCATGGCGGAGGCCCGATTTCAGTGGGAGCGGGCCTTGACCCTGAAGCCCGAGCCCGAGCTGGTGCCCGAGATCAGGAGCAAGCTTTCCCATGGCTTGCCGCCGCTCAACCAGAACCAGATCCCGCCCATGAAAGAGGCGCGCGTTGGCGGCTGAACCGGCGGGCGGGCTTTGGCTCGCCGCGCCTGCGAAGATCAACCTCTTTCTTCATGTCATTGGCCGGCGGGCCGATGGCTACCACGACCTTGAAAGCCTGTTCGTCTTTACGCGTCTTGGCGACCGCCTGTGGGCCGAACCCGCGCCCGACATCAGGCTTTCGATCACGGGGCCGTTCGGCGGATCGCTTTCCGCCGGGCCCGACAACATCGTACTGCGCGCCGCAAAGCGTCTGGGCCAGGTGACCGGCTGCCGCCAAGGCGTTCATTTCATGCTGGAAAAAAGACTGCCCGTCGCGTCCGGGATCGGCGGCGGCTCATCCGATGCGGCGGCGGCGCTCCGGCTCCTCGATCGGCTGTGGGGGCTTCGTCTTCCGCCAGGCGACATCGCTTCGATTGCACTCAGCCTGGGGGCCGACGTGCCGGCCTGTCTGGCCGGGCGTCCGGTTCTGGTCCGTGGCATCGGCGAGCGGATCGAAGCCGTGCCGTCTTTGCCGGATCTTCAGATGGTGCTGGTCAATCCCGGCGTGCCGCTTGCGACTGCCGATGTCTTTCGCCGTCGCTTAGGCCCGTTCGGGCCGCCCGGAACGGGTGGAATCGAGCCGGGGCAAAAACCCTTCGCCAGCGCATCTGATCTGGCCTCGGCGCTGATGCGGTGCCGCAACGATCTTGAACCGGCGGCCATTGCCCTGGTCCCGGCGGTGGGCGTGGCCCTGCGTCATCTTGGGGCTGCGCCGGGATGTCTGCTTGCCAGGATGTCGGGCAGCGGCGCAACCTGTTTCGGCCTGTTTTCTGAACCGGCTGCCGCCCGGTCCGCTGCCGGCGCGATCCGCGCCGCGCAACCCGGCTGGTGGGTGGCCGTGACCGCGCCCCGGGCCGCGCGCCCCCGTCCTGGCCGCTGAGCTGACGCTCGTTACTTGACGCCCAGTTCCTTTGCCTTGGCGCGGACGAAGTCCAGGATCTGCTGGCCTTCGATGCCTTTGCTGGTCATGTCCTTGACCCAGGCATTCCACAGCGGCTCGCCGGCCATGTCGACGAATGGCTGGCGCTGCTCGGGCGTGTAGACGATCCGCCGCACATTGCGCTGCGCGTAAAGGCGTTCGGCCTCGTCGTTTTCAGGCTGAACGGCCTTTTTGTGTTCATCCAGCGCCGGGGCGGCCGAATCAAGGACAAGCTTGCGGTATTGCGCCGGCAGCGCCGTCATGGCTTTTTCGCCGACCGGAAACAGGACCGCCACGATACCAAGCGCTAGGTTGGCCGTGTACCAGTCCGCGATCTCGATGGTGCGGAATGTCTTGTGGGCGAACAGCGACATCGCGGCGGCGTCGATGACGCCGGTCTGCATCGATGAAAAGATCTCGGGGGCGGCAACCGAATTGGCCGAGGCGCCGATCAGCTTGACGGCATCGCCCAGGCTGCCCGCAGCGCGGATGCGCATGCCTTTCAGATCCGGGATCTGCAGCGGCGGTTTGCCTTTGCCCGTCAGTTCATAGGGCGTCAGGGGAACCGGCATCAGGGCGATGGCGTCCCAGCGCTGGAGATCACTTTTTGCCCACGGTGTCTCGAAAAAGGCCTGGGCCAGGGCGGTCTGCTGATCGAGATTGCCAAGCGGCAGGAAGGGAAGATTGAGCACATTGATGACGGGAAGCTTGCCGGGCGTCACCGAGACGGTGACCAGCCCCGCTTCGAAGGCGCCGATCTTGATCCCGTCGATCGTTTCCTTTTCCGGCGCCAGGTTGTTGTAGACCACGTTGAGCTTGAATTTGCCCTGCGTTGCCTTGTCGACAATGTCGCCAAGCGCGTGAACGCCGCGGGTGGTGGCGCGCGGCGATCCGTACGCCGCGATCCGCCAGGTGACCATCGGCCCATTGACGGTCTGTGCCGCTGCGGGCGATCGATCGGCGCCGTCGATGGTGGCGAACAGTGATGCAACGCTTGCAACTGTGAACGTGACGATCCGCTTCATGGTTGCTCCCCGAATCCTGTTTCCGCGTGACGGCCGCAGCGTCGACAGGGTACGCGGTGCGGCAGGATTCGGGAAATAGATTTGGCGCTGGTGCAGGATCGGCGCGATAATGCGTCGCACGATTATTGACATGAATTGGGCGGATCCAAGGATCCGCCCAATTGCGGTGCCGTGATGATTGGCTAGGCCGTTCGGCGGCGAACCCACCCGAGGCCGACAAGGCTGGCACCGAGCAGGCCAAGACTGGCCGGTTCGGGGACCCGCAGCAGCAGGTCCTGGTTGCCGACCCGCAGGATCACGCCGACATCGGCGCCGGGGGTCCAGAGGGCCTGGTTGAGATAGGCGTTGGCCTGGGCCGTGACGGCGGCCGGGGCCGAGGTCAGGATGAAGGAACCGGCCGCAAGATTGCCGCCGGTGTCATAGGCAATTTCCCACAACGCAACCTGGAAGGCGGCGCTCTTGACGCTGCTGGTCAGCGAGTCTGCGAACCAGGTGTTGTAAAGGTCGCTGATGTCGTCGCCCGACGATGCGTATTCGATGGTGTCCCTGACATCGGACACGAAATCGCCGTTCTTCGGCGTCAGGCCCGAGATGTCGAGCGTTTCGTCGGGCTCCAGGCAGTAGGTCAGGAAATCGACCCAGGTGACGCCGCTGACGAACTTGTATTGTAGCGCAAAGGCGCCGGCGCCAACGGTCTTGCTGGTGCCGCTGACATTGATCGTGACGGTCTGCGGGCCAGGCCCGCCGCTGAAGACATTGCCGCCGTCGCCATCGCGAACCTGGATCGGCACGGCCGCGGCATCGCTGCTGCAGATCGTGGCGCCGACAGTGGCGGCAAGAGCAAAGGCGCAGGCAGAAAGATAAGTGCGATTCATCATGACACGGCCCCCATTCCGTGAGTTGCAGAGATCCTAGGGACGGAGCCGTTTAGAACTCGATAGCGCGGCACCGCCGTCCCTGGCCAAGGCGTTGCAAGCCGCGTGCCAAGTGAGTCGAGAATCAGTGATTGCAGGGGCTTGGTTGGTGAATGGGGTTTGATGAAGAAACGATTTGTAAAGTTGACCGACGTTTACGATGTCGGATCATTAATGAATATTTATATATGAATTTCCATTCAATAAATAATAACCACGAAAACAGATTTCGTTGATGAAAACAGTAGCTGTGCCGCGCGTGATCTGTGGGGCGCGGCGCCGGCAGGCCAAAGCCGATCGGGGTTTGGCGCGATGCTAGTCGTCGCGATTGAAGAGGCGCGAAATACGGCCGGTTCGCGCGTCGTGATCATCGGGCGGCACAGCATCGCCGGTCGGGCCGCCGCGTTCCAGCCGGCGCAGGCGTTCGTTCAGGCTGATGAGCGCCTGCTCGACCAGGGTGACCGATTCGGCGCTCCGATTCCTGAGACCGCGGAGCTGTCCGGCGATCTCGTCAAGCCGATGCGCGACCGGGGCGGCGGACTCGGTCGCACGCTCCTCGACCGTATCAAGGCGCTCGCGCAGTCGCCGCACGGTATCGAGCAGCGATTCAAGGCTTGGCGCCGGCAGGTTTGCAGGGCCCGGGTTGGATGGATCGGCCTGGTTTTGATGGGGCTGGTCTTGATGAGTTTGGCGCGCCTCTTCCATCTCGGGGCCGCCGCGCTTCAAGTCGCGGGCCGCCTGGCTGCGGATGGTGCGGCTAAGCCACGCGCCAAGGGTAAGGCCTTCGCGGCGCGCCGCGATCTTGGCGGCGCGCCGCGTTTCCGGCTCGATTCCCTTGACGCTCCAGGGGCGGTTGTCGGCCATGTTCGAGCTTTCAAAAATCCGGGCTTTCCAAAAAGGGCACTGATCAGGCTATCGGCCCCATGGTGCGGCTGTAAAGCCGGTCGGCGAGGCGGCTTTCACGGCCGGTCAATATGGTTTAGCGTCCGGACCGCATGGCGCGGGGCGTTCGCGCCAATCGGCAAGGGATCGAGCATGGTCGCCAAGGTTGCTCTCATCACCGGCGTGACGGGCCAGGACGGCGCGCTTCTGGCCGAGCTGCTGCTCGGCAAGGGCTATGTCGTTCACGGCATCAAGCGCCGTTCGTCATCATTCAATACAGGGCGCATCGACCACCTTTACCGCGATCCGCATGAACAGGGCGTGCGATTCTTCCTGCATCATGGCGACCTGACCGACGCGACCAACATCATTCGCCTGGTCCAGCTCTCGCAGCCGGACGAGATCTATAATCTCGCCGCCCAGAGCCATGTGCAGGTCAGCTTCGAAACGCCTGAATACACCGCCAATGCCGATGCGCTGGGGACGCTTCGGATGCTCGAGGCGATCCGCATCCTCGGCCTGGAAAAGCGGACCCGCTTCTACCAGGCCTCGACCTCGGAGCTTTATGGCGATGCCCCGGCGCCGCAGAACGAGTGGACGCCCTTCCGCCCGCGCAGCCCCTATGCGGTGGCCAAGCTCTATGCCTATTGGGCGACGGTCAACTATCGCGAGGCCTATGGCATCCACGCCTCGAACGGCATTCTCTTCAATCACGAGGGGCCGACCCGGGGCGAGACCTTTGTCACCCGCAAGATCACCCGCGCTGTCGCCGCCATCACAGTCGGGCTCCAGGACCGCCTTTTTCTCGGCAACCTGGATGCCAAGCGCGACTGGGGTGCGGCGCGCGATTTCGTCGAAGGCATGTGGCGCATCGTGCAGCGGCCGCAGCCCGACGATTACGTGCTGGCGACCGGCCGGGCCCATACGGTGCGCCAGTTCGTCGAATTCGCCTTTGCCGAGGTCGGACGCACGATCGCTTGGCAGGGCTGTGGCGCTGATGAAAAGGGGCTGGATGCCAAGACCGGCCAGACGCTGGTCGAAATCGACCCGCGCTATTATCGCCCGACCGAGGTGCCGCATCTTTGCGGCGATTACAGCAAGGCTCTCGATCATCTGGGGTGGCGGCCGCAGGTCAGCTTCGCCGATCTGGTGAAGGAGATGGTGGCGGCCGATCTGGCGCTTTTGAAACGGGAAATGCGCGCCAGACACGATTGATGCCATTGCCGGGGCTGGTGGCTTTGCCATAAGGTCCAGGGCCATAAGATCCTGGCGCGCGGGGGTGCCGGCCCGCGCAAGATCTTGCGCATGATGGGGCGTAGCCAAGCGGTAAGGCAGCGGATTTTGATTCCGCCATTCGGAGGTTCGATTCCTCCCGCCCCAACCATGGCCAGCCCCTGCCGTGACCGGCCTGCGACAGGCTTGCCGCGCCCCTCAGACGAGAACGGCGCCGCCCGGTCAGGCGACGCCGTTTTCGCTTCGATCTTTCCGCCCCGCGACGGTCAGTGACGGTCGGGATCGATGTTGGTCTGGCGCTTGATCTCGGTGCGGCCCAACTGGTGGCGGTGCACCTCGTCCGGGCCGTCGGCAAAGCGGATTGCGCGCGCCCGCGACATGAAATAGGCAAGCGGCGTGTCCTGGGTCACGCCCATGGCCCCATGGACCTGCATGGCGCGATCGATGACGGTAAAGGCCATCTGCGGCGCCACCACCTTGATCATGGCGATGTCAGAGCGGGCTTCCTTGTTGCCGAACTTGTCCATCGCCCAGGCGGCCCGCAGGGTGAGAAGGCGGGCCTGTTCGATGTCGATCCGGCTCTGGGCGACACGCTCGATGATCACGCCCTGTTCGGCCAGCTTGCGGCCAAAGGCAACCCGGTTCGCGGCGCGCCGGCTCATCAGCTGCAGGGCCCGCTCGGCCATGCCGATCATGCGCATGCAGTGATGGATGCGGCCCGGGCCCAGCCGCCCCTGGGCGATCTCGAAGCCGCGGCCTTCGCCCAGCAGCATGTTTTCCTTTGGCACCCGCACATTGTTGAATTCGACTTCGGCGTGGCCATGCGGCGCATCGTCATAGCCAAGCACCGACAGCATCCGCTTCACCTTGAAGCCCGGCACATTGGGTTCGACCAGGATCATCGAATGGCGTCCGTATTTCGGACCCTCGTCGAAGCTCTTGCCCATCACGATCATGATCTTGCAGTGCGGATCGCCCAGGCCCGACGAGAACCACTTGCGGCCGTTCAGCACATAGTGGTCGCCATCCCGCTTGATGGAGAGGCTGATGTTGGTGGCATCCGACGAGGCGACGTCGGGCTCGGTCATGACAAAGGCCGAGCGGATCTTGCCATCCAGCAGCGGCGTCAGCCATTTTTCCTGCTGCTCCTTGCTGGCATAGCGCTCGAGCGTTTCCATGTTGCCGGTGTCGGGTGCCGAGCAGTTGAACACCTCGGATGCGAAATGCACCCAGCCCATGATCTCGGCCAGCGGCGCGTATTCCAGGTTGGAAAGGCCGTGGCCATGCTTGCTGTCCGGCAGGAACAGGTTCCAGAGATCGGCTTTCCTGGCCTTGACCTTCAGCTCCTCGAGGATGGGGGGAACCTTCCAGCGGCCGAGCTGCTCGAGCTGCTCGTAGTAGAGAGATTCATTGGGGAAAATGTGTTCGTCCATGAAGGCCTGGACGCGCTTCTTCAGTTCCTTGACCTTGGCTGATTCCTCGAAATCCACGAAAGCTCTCCCTTTATTAGGCATTTGGCCGGCCGACCATGCACCGGACGGCCATATTGTAGGTGAGGGTCGTGGCTTTGAGAACCCGCTCGGCTCGCCCCAGACTGAAGCGCAGCCCTAGAACGTGCCGGGCGTGACCCCGGTCCGGCCGCCATCAAGCGTCAGGACGCTGCCGCTCATGTAGCTCGAATCGTCGGAGGCCAGAAATAATGCGACTGAGGCGCATTCTTCGAGAAAGGCCGGGCGCCCCAGCGGGGTCGCCTTGCGCATGGCTTCTGTCATCGGCCGGCCTTCCCGCTGCGCCTGGGTCAGGCGCACCGGAATGCCCTGGGTGCTTTTCTGCAGGGCGCCTGAATTGATGCAGTTCACCCGGATGGCGTGCTTGCCCAGCCAGAATGCCATCATGTGGGTGAGCGGGATGAGCCCCCCTTTCGAGGCCGAATAGGCCACCACGTTCGGGTTGCCGAGCGCCCCGTCGATGGAACCGTGATGGATGACGGATGCCCCGCCCGCCGCCTTCAGGCCGGGCAGCAGATGGTGGGTGCAAAGCCAGGGCGCCGTCAGGTTGACGGCGATCTGGTGGTTCCAGTCCGCGAGGCGGATATCCTCGAGCCCCCCGGCCCGCACGACGGCGGCATTGTTGAACAGGACGTGGATGGCCGGTCGCCAAGCCAGGCAGGTCGCTGCCATGCGTTCGATCGGGTCCGCCTCGGCAAGATCGGCTTCGATGAAGATGGCGTTACCGCCTTCGGCGCGGACCATGGCCGCCGTTTCCGCCCCCATCACCGGATCGATATCGACGCAGGCGACGCTTGCCCCTTCGCGGGCGAACAGCAGGCTGGTGGCCCGCCCGACGCCGGAAGCGGCGCCCGTGATGACAGTCGCTTTGCCCTTCAGTCGCATGGCGCTGGCTCCCCTTGCTGCGTCTGGGTTCAGTGTTGTGGCATGACCTTGTAGGTGAGCTGGGTGTATTCAGCCTTTTGCACCAGCTCGCCGCGCTGATTGGTGACGTTCATCCGCCAGGTCAGCAGGCCGAACCGGTCATCCTTGTCGCGCTTCTTGATGACCTCGCACTGCAGGTAGATCGTGTCGCCGATGAACACCGGCTTGATGAAGCGCACACCGTCCAGGCCATAGAACGCGGCTACCGCACGACCCGCCGAAAACAGCCCCTGGCTCATGGCCAGGACCAGCGATCCTTGCACCAGGCGCTGGCCGAACGGCGTCGTCTTGCAGAACTCGACATTGGAATGGATCTCGATCCAGTTCCCGGTCAGCATCATGAAGTTGACGACATCGGTTTCGGTGGCGGTGCGCCCGCGCGACCGGCCGGTCTTGTAGCCGACTTCGACATCATTGTAGGTGAAATTGAGATCGAGCTGCATGGCAGGACTCCGTTCGAAGGTTGGAAACGACGGGTCGGCAGTATAGATCGGCCTCTTCGCGTTGGCGCTGACTTTGGCTAGTCTTTTGGGCGAAAGGAAGCGATACGGCCATGGACCATGATCGATGCATCAGTGGCGGCGCGCCGATTGGTGGCAGCGGGCGGCCAGGGATCCGGACCGATCGGGGCATCCGGGGCGGCCGTACCCTGGCCCTGGGCCAGGTCCCCGGTCTGGCCCGGCGGCGGATCGACGCCGCGTGACACTGAGGCTCGCCACCTTCAATCTCGAGAACCTGGATGACGGGCCCGGCGTGGCGCCGGCGCTTGCCGAACGCATCCGGGTGCTCCGGCCGCAATTGCTGCGCCTCAGGGCGGACGTGCTGTGCCTGCAGGAAGTGAATGCCCAGAAGCCCGATCCGAAAGGCGCGCGCCGGCTCGATGCGCTGGATCGGCTGTTGGACGGCACGCCCTATATGCATTATGCGCGGGCCGTGACGAAGCGGCGGGATGGCGCCGACTATCTCGATGTCCACAACCTAGTGATTCTCTCGCGTCTGCCGATCCTGGACTCGCGTCAGATCTGGCACGACCTGGTGCCGGCGCCGCTGGTCTCGCGGGTGACGGCCGTGCCGGTGGCCCATGCACCAGAACCGGTGGAATGGGACCGGCCGGTCCTGCAGGCGGTGATCGATCTTGGCCAGGGACGCAGGCTGCATGTGCTGAACCTGCATCTCAGGGCGCCGCTTGCCGCGTTCGTGGCCGGTCAGAAGATCGATGCCTTCACCTGGAAAAGCGTGCAGGGCTGGGCCGAGGGGTTCTATCTGGCCGCCGTCAAGCGCACCGGGCAGGCCTTCGAGGCTCGTCTTGCGGCCGATCGCATCTTCGACACCGAAGGCGATGCGCTGATCGCGCTCTGCGGCGATTTCAACGCGACGGAACGTGAAACGCCGATGCGAGCCGCCATCGGTGCGGTGGCCGATACGGGGAACGGACGCCTGATCTGGCGCGAGCTTGTGCCGCTTGAACAGACAATTCCCCAGGACCGGCGCTATTCCGTCCTGCATGGCGGCGCCCGGGTGATGCTGGATCACCTCCTGGTGTCGCGCACGCTGCTGGCGGCGTATCGCTCGGCCGAGATCCACAATGAGGCGCTGGGCGACGAACTGATTGCCTTTGCCACGCCCACCCGTTCGCCCGAATCCTTCCACGCCCCGGTGGCAGCCGAGTTCGACCTCTAAGAGCAGGCTTCGGGGCGGCGGACGTTGCCTGGCACCGCGCAGGATCTGCGCGTTGGTCCCGCACACTGCGATGCCGCGAATCCATCCTGTCTTTCCAACATCGCGATTAACCGTCGCCCATTCTTACATGTGCGGGTTTGGCCGAATGGCATTAAGCAGCTACGGCACTGGAGTGCAACGATAGATCCGGCGTTGGCACGAACATTGCATTGGCAGACGGCGGCGAATGGCGGGCTCATGAGGGGAACTGCCAGCCTTAACAACACGACCAAGCAGGAAGTGAGGTATCAAATGTTAAACATCCGGAACGCCGCCTTGGCGGCGGCTTTCTCGGGGGCGGTGCTGACGGCTGCAACCTCGGCTTCGGCGTTCGTTCTCGGTCCGACCAGTCCCGGGAAATGGGATTCGCCGGTTTTCGGAACCGGTGCCACGATAACCTGGAGCGTGATGGCAAGCGGCCTCAGCCTGGCGGGTGACGCTGGCGTCAGCGTTGATCTTGCCACGTTCATGCCTGCCGGGTTCCTGGCTCAAATTCAGGCTGCGTTCGACGCCTGGGAAGCGGTGGCCAATATCGATTTCACTATGGTTGCCGATCCGGGCGTGGGCTGGCTGGACGCCGGCGCGGATACCGTTGACATTCGCCTCACGGGCCATGCGTTCGACGGCGCCGGCGGGATTCTGGCGCACGGTTTCTATCCGCCGGTGAACGGCGGCGCGGCGGCCGGCGACATTCATTTCGATACCGCCGAAACCTGGAAGATCGGCTTTGGCGGCGCGGGGTTCGACATCTTCCAGGTCGCCGCGCACGAGATCGGTCACGCGATCGGCCTCGATCATACGGGCGTGCCGGGCTCCTTGATGAATCCGTTCTACACCGAAGCCTTTTCGGGGCTGCAGGCGGATGACATCGCGGGCGCCCTGTTCATCTATGGCGCGCCGGTCGGGGTGCCGGAACCGGCGGCGATCAGTCTTCTGGCGATTGGACTGCTCGGGGCCGGCCTTGCCCGGCGGCGTGCGGCTGCGGGGACGCGCGCCTGATCGGGGCGTGATCACCCGTGCAGGGAACAAGGCGGGGCGGCGCATGCCGCCCCGTCTTTCCTTTGACCGGGCCTTTCCTTTGACCGCATTGATTCTGCCCGTCCCTGTTGCCATCTAAAGGTCATGTCGGTGGTCCGGATCAGGCGTTGGTCGTTTCTTGGGTCGTTTCTTGGCGCGGTACTTGCCCTTGCGCTGGGGACAGCGGGAGCGCAGGCGATGTTCGCCCGCATGAGCGAGAGCGAATTGATATCGACATCGGCGCTGATCGTGGTCGGCACGCTGGTCCGCCACGAGACCGTCACGGCGGGCGGCGAGGAGCGCCGGGTCGGGATCATCGCGGTTGACGACGTGCTGAAGGGCGGATCGAACCCGGCAACCATCCGGCTCGATCTGCCCCCGCTTGCCCTGTCACAGCCCGGCCAGCCGGCCGCAAGCGACACCATCACCTATCGCATCGGGACCACGGGGCTCTGGTATCTGCGGCAGCCAGGCGCGGACGATCCCCCGATCTATGCCGCCGACCACCCGCAGCGTTTTGTGCCATTGGCCGAAGCCACCACCGTCATTGACCAGCTTCGCCGGTCGGGCAACCGTTAAGACCGCGCGCCGCCTTGCGGGCGGCGGCTTCTTCGTCCCGCTTGTCAACGGCCCTCTTGCCGCCAGGCTGCCACCAGCACGCCCAGCGCGATGACAAGCACGACAACAGCCGGCAGCAGCGGCAGGCGGTCCAGCCCCACCACCCGATAGGCGCGGCTTTCGCGCACGCCGATCCAGGGCCTTCGCTCGGGTCCGGACAGGCCGCTGGTGTCCTGGCCCGCCCGCACCCGGCGAAGATCGGGCAGAAGCCCATCGCCCATCCACACGAAGCCGCCTTTGGTCGCCTCGACCAGCGGCCGGAGCTTTGCGTCGGTGGTGCGAAGATCGGCGCTTTCCAGCGGATCGAGCGGACCCACCGGCACCAGCGCGGCAAGCTTGCCGTCGTCCAGTCGGTAAAGGCCGCTTTCCTTCACCGCCACATCGGCGGTCGAGCGGCCCGGTGCGACCGGCTTGAGATCGACGGTTTCCGTCGCGCCCGATGGCGCAATGACCTGCACTGGCGGCACTTGCTCGTTCAGGCTCTTGCGCGTGATGGACAGCAGCCCGCCCTTCATCTGGCCGCGTAGCGCCTCTTCCTCAAGCTCGGGTTCCTTCATCAGCCAATGCGCGATCCTGCGCATCAGCTCGGCATGGGGGCCGCCACCGTCATGGCCGCGCGCCCACAGCCAGAACTGATCCGAGAGCATCAGGGCGACACGTCCGCGCCCGACCCGGTTCAGCAGAAGCAGCGGCCGGTCGTCGATGCCGTTCAGGAGCGATGTGCCGTCCCGTGGCTGCACGCCGATCTGGCGATACCACTGGCCCCAGCCGGGGCGGGCAGCCGGTCCGCCGGGCGCTGCGTCGGTGGCGGTGCCGCCTGCCGCGTCGCCCAGCGCTGCGGTAACCGGGTGACGCTGGCCGGCCGGCGAGACATGGGGCCTGAACGGCTGGGCAAAGACCACACCCGACGGCAGGGCCGGCAGCACGTCATTGAGTGGCGTTGCCGACAGGCTTTCCGGCGTCGCGTAATCGGGGCCGGCGGCGATCATCAGCGCGCCGCCGCGTCGCACGTAATCCGAGACGTTGGCGAAGTACGACAGCGGGATGAAGCCGCTTCGCTGATAACGGTCGAAGATGATCAGGTCGAAGCTTTCCAGCTTCTCTTCGAACAGCTCGCGGATCGGGAACGGGATGAGCGACAGCTGATAGAGAGGGGTTGCATCCTGCTTCTCGGGTGGGCGCAGGATGGTGAAGTGGATCAGCTCGACCGCCGGGTCAGATTTCAGCAGGTTGCGCCAGGTGCGCTCGCCCGGGTGCGGATGGCCCGAAATCAGCAGCACCTTCAGGCGGTCGCGCACCGCGCTGACCGTCACCACGGTACGGTTGTTGTCGAGCGACAGTTCCTCGGAGCCGCGCTCGACCTCGATCTCGAACAGGTTGTCGCCGGCGTGGTCGAGCGGCAGGGTGACATCGACCCGCGTGTTGAGCGGCACCGATGTGACGCGCGGCTGGTCGGCAAGGCCGCGGATCGTCACCCGGGCCGTGCCACGCGGCATGGCTTCGTCCTCGATCCGGAACGAAAGCTCGGCCGGCGTTCCGACCATGCCGAAACGGGCGCTACGCTCGATGACGATGCGCCGGTCGCGCTCGTTCTTGCGCCCGGTCAGCAGGCCGTGCACCGGGCCGATATGGGTCAGGCCCTCGGCCGCAGCGGCGCCCTCGGGAATGTCGTGCACCTGGCCATCGGTCACCATCACAGCGCCGGCAAGGCGCTGGGCTGGCACGTCGGCCACCGCCTGACGCAGCGCGCCGAGGAGCCTGGTGCCCGGCGCACTTTCGCCGCTCGGGCGGCCGGCCCGGATCACGCGGAGATCGATATTGCCAAGCGCGTCCGCCTGGTCGCTCAGGCGCTGGATGGCGGCCTCGGCCCGGCCCTGACGTTCGCCCACCGCCTGGCTTGGCGATTCATCGGCGACCACGATCACGACGTCGCTCAGGCTTTCGCGCTGCTCGCGCACCAGGCTTGGATTGGCCAGCAGCAGCACCAGCACCGCTGCGATGGCAAAGCGCCACCCGACACCGCGCGCGCGCCGCCATGCCGCAAAGCCGGTGATGGCCAAGGCAAGCGCGGCCAGCGTCGCAAGCAGCAGCCCGGGGATCAGCGGTGCGAAGGCGATTTCAAGCGATTCGCTCATCGGATTCGCGCCTCAGATGCCCAGGCGCTGCAGGATGGTGGGCACATGCACTTGGTCGGCCTTGTAGTTGCCGGCCAGCGCATACATCACCAGATTGACGCCGAAGCGGAACGCCGCCTCGCGCTGGGCCTCGCCGCCGGGCACGGTGGGGTAAAGCGGCTGGCCGTTGTCATCCAGCGCCCAGGCCGCCGCCCAATCGGCCGACCCGATCACAACCGGTGACACGCCGTCATTCTCGCGCCCGCCCCGAAACTCGACCCACAGCGGCCCGCCGGCATAGCGGCCGGGCGTTTCCTGGATTAGATAGAAGCTGCGGGTGATGACATGATCGGCCGGCAGCCGGGTCAGCGGCGGCAGGGCCAGATTGCCGGCCAGCTTCCGCATCTGGGCCGATGCCTGGGCGCGGGATACGGCGCCGCTGGTGCCTTCGTCGCCCAGCTGATCGAAAATGATCATGCCGCCGCTGCGCAGGAACGCGTTCAGCTTGGTTGCCGCCTGGGGCGATGGCGCGGGTTGGGCAGCGGTCACCGGCCAGAACAGGATCGGATAGAACGAGATGTCGTCGGTCTCGACGTTGATGCCCACCGGCTCGGCCGGCTCGATGGCGGTGCGCTGATGAAGGACCATGCCAAGCCCTTTCAGGCCGGCGCGGCTGACGTCATCGACGCGGCGATCGCCGGTCAGCACATAGGCGAAGCGGGTGTCCATCGCGGCGGCTGGCACTTCGCCTGAACGCCTGACTTCGACCGTGCTGCCGCGCCGGCTGTCCTGGGCCTCGACGGGCTGCGGTCCCAGCCCCACCAGCGCCAGCAGCAGCGCCGCCGCCGCCGCGCGCGACCGGCGGCCTGCCGGTGCGCCATTGCCGCCGCGGGGCAGCAGGCCGCGCATCCCCAGGCTGATGATCAGATCGGCCAACACCAGGATCAGAGCGGCCGTCAGCAGCCACGGCTTCAGAAGCACCGAGCCTGATTCCGCGAACTGGGCGCGTTCGATCCCCGATGGCAGCCGCGTTACCGGTCGGATCGCGGCCGCGCCTGTTCCGGCCAGGCTGGTGGACAGGTTGAGCGCTTGGCGTGCCGCATCGGTGCCGTAGAAGCCGGGTGGATGCTTGGGCGATGGCTGAATTTCGGCGAAGGTGCCGGCCGGAATGGGCGTGGCGCTTGCGGGCGGCGGGCCCAGATGGCCGAAGCCGTCCATGGTCTCGACCGGCGGCAGGGTCTGGCGCGATGGCCCACCTATGCCGCGGCTCAGTGCCACCACCCGGCGCAGCATATCGACGAACAGGCCGGAAAGCGGCAGGTCCGACCACGCGGTGTTGGCGGTGATGTGGATCAGCACGATCCAGCCATCGCCGCGCTTTTCGGCGGTCACCAGCGGCGTGCCGTCCGCAAGCCTGGCCCAGGTGCGATCGTTCAGTTCAGGCGACGGTTCGGCCAGCACCTGGCGGGTGACGGTGGCTTCGTCGGGGACAATGAGGCCGGCGAACGGGCTTTCGGCCGGGAAAGGCGCGATCGGCATCGGTTGCGACCAGGTCATGGCGCCGCCCAGGGTGCGCACCGCGCTGCGCAGTTTCACGGGCAGCAGGCTGTCCGGGTTCTCGGCCAGGGCAGGGCCGGCAAAGCGCACCGCAACGCCGCCTTCACGCACCCAGCGATCGACCGCCTGGATGTCGACCGGCGTCAGGCCGGTCAGGTCCGACATCACCACCACGGCCATGCGCGCCGCCAGCATGTCGGCCAGCGAACCGCGCCGCACCTCGGCAAAGGGCTGCAAAGCGCGGTCCAGGTAATAGAGGTCACCGAGCAGCGGTTGATCCGCCTGGTCCTGGCCGCCGGACACCAGCCCGACCGGCCGCCGCCGCCAGCGCTCGTCCAGCAGCACCGCGCTGGCCGCCGTCGATTCGTTCTCGACATCGAAACGCGCCAGTCGGTTGCGCAACTCGGTCGGCAGCGCAAGCGCGCGTTCGGCTTCGGCCGCATTGGCCTCGAACGACATCGGCTCGCGCACGATCACGGTCCCGCTGGCATCAAGCCCGCGCAGATAGGCGGTTTCGGATTCGCCGGTCACAAGGCGGCGAAGCTTCAGGCGCAGCTGGGCCGCTTCGCTTTCCGGCGGCAGCACAATATGCGGGCCCTGGCCCGGTCCGTCAGAAAGCAGCCGCACCGTTCCCATGCGCTGCAGCAGTTCAAGCGCCGGGTTGAGCGAGTCGTCGGCCAGGCCGTCGCCGACCCATACGGTGACGGCCGGCCCTTCGATCTCGCGGGCTTCCAGGGCCGCGATCACGGATTTGCGCTCGGTCGGCCAGGGTTTCGGCTGCAATGCGCGCACCGCGTCGGCGGCTTGATCCGGCCCCATCGGCGCAAGCGCTTGGCGCCCGCCGGCTTCGGCCCGTGGTGCCGTGGTGATCAGGATCACATTGCGGCCCTTCTGCCCGGCCTCGGCGATCAGATCAAGCATGGTGCGCTGGCGCGCCGACCAGTTCCGGGCGCTGGCCCAACCGTCGTCGACGACCAGGACCAGCGGGCCATTGCCGCGCGGCAAGGCCGCCTCGCGAAAGACCGGATCGGCCAGTGCGACGATCACCAGCGCCGCGATCAGCGCCCTCAGCAGGATCAGCCACAGCGGGGTGCGGGCCGGCGTCTGTTCGGTCTGCAACAGATCGCGCAACAGCCTGAGCGGCGGAAAGGCGACCCGCTTCGGCACGGGCGGCGTGATGCGGATCAGCCACCACAGCACCGGCAGGACGGCCAGGGCCGCCAGAACCCAGGGAGCGCCGAAAACAAGTGTGGCCAGCACGCTCATGCGTGGTGCTCCGGAATTTCGCCGATCAACCCGTAAAGGGCGAGCAGCGGCACCTGCGGCGGTTCGTTGGTGCGATGAACGGCGAACGACCAGCCGGCAGCGCGGGCAATGTCGGCCAGGCCGGCCCGCTGCCGCGCCAGCCGCTCGATATAGGCGTCGCGCAGCGATTCCGAACGGTTCACCAGCAACGTTCCGTCGCGCTCGAGCCCTTCGAACAGGTTGCGGCCGCGAAACGGCAGGCTTTCCTCGGCCATGTCCATGACCTGCAGCATGTGGCCGGTCACCCCGCGGGCGGCGAAGCGGCCGACGATCTGCTGATACGCCTCGATCGGATCGAGGAAATCGCCGATCAGGACCAATCGGCCATGGCGTGGCAGAAGCTCGAAGGGGGGCAGGCCGCTTTCGGGGTCGGCAGGGTCCCGGCCCAGCTCGGCTGTCAGCCGTTCAACCGCCGCGCGCCCGGTGGCCGGCCGCCGGCCGCTGCCAAGCAGGGCGATCCGCTCGCCGCCGCGCACCAGAAGCCAGGCAAGGGCAGCCAGGATCAGCTCGGCCCGCTCGATCTTTTCCGGCATGGTGCTCTGGGAGCGATACGCCATCGAGGCCGAGCCATCGCGCCACAGCCACACCGATTCGGCGGCTTCCCACTCCAGCTCGCGCACATAGACCGGGCGCGACTTGGCGGTCTGCCGCCAGTCGATGCGCTGGATCGGATCGCCCGGCTGATAGGGGCGGAACTGCCAGAAGGTTTCGCCCTGGCCGACCCGGCGCCGGCCGTGCACACCTTGCGCCACGGTCGCGGCGACGCGCTCGGCCGCCACCATCAGGGGGGGCAGGGTCGCCGCCAGGGCCTGGGCGCGTTTTCCCACCGCTTCACTCCGCGCCGGCTTTCTGGATGCAGCACCGCGGAAGAGCGTGACCATGGACAGACTAACCCGCTCTTGTGCCTGCGAACGTGATGCCTAGTCGATCCGTTCGCACAGCCATTTCAGGACCTGATCGATGGTGATGCCGTCGGCGCGGGCGGCGAAACCGAGCGCCATGCGATGGCGCAGGATGGGCGAGGCCAGCGCCAGCACATCGTCCACCGATGGCGCAAGGCGCCCTTGCAGCACGGCCCGTGCCCGTACCGCCAGCATCATGGCCTGGCTTGCCCGCGGTCCCGGCCCCCATGACACCGCGTTCTGGATTTCGGCCATGGTGGCGGTCGCCGGGCGGCCGGTGCGCACCAGGTCAAGGATTGCGGTCACGACGCTTTCGCCAACCGGGATCTGCCGCACCAGCTGCTGGGCGGCTATCAGGGCCTCGCCCGAGAAAACCCGCTCGGCCTTGTCTTCGGCAATGCCGGTGGTCGCGATCAGCATCTGCCGCTCGGCCTCGCGGTCGGGATAGCCGACGTCGATTTCCATCAGGAAGCGGTCAAGCTGCGCCTCGGGCAGCGGATAGGTGCCTTCCTGTTCAAGCGGGTTCTGGGTCGCAAGGACATGGAAAGGCCGTGGCAGCGGGTGGTAATGGCCGGCAACCGAAACGCGGCCTTCCTGCATCGACTGCAGCAGCGCCGATTGGGTGCGCGGGCTGGCGCGGTTGATCTCGTCGGCCATCAACAGCTGGCAGAAGACCGGTCCCTGGATGAAGCGGAACGACCGGCGGCCGTTTTCGTCTTCCTCCAGGACCTCGGAGCCCAGAATATCGGCCGGCATCAGGTCAGGCGTGAACTGGACACGCTTTTCCGCCAGTCCCAGGACCGTGCCCAGGGTTTCGACCAGCTTGGTCTTGCCCAGGCCGGGTACGCCGATCAGCAGCGCGTGACCGCCTGCCAGCAGCGTGATAAGGATGTTGTCGATGGCGTCCTGCTGACCAAATATGATTCGCGACGCCTGCTCCCGCGCCCGCGCAACGCTCTGGCACAGCGCCTCGACTTCGGCGGCCTGGAATTCGTTCGCTGGCGCAGGGGTGCGCGTCGGACTCTCGGGTCCGGCTGTTGTTGCGATAGCCACGTTACCCGATGCTCCGGTAAGGGGTTAAAGGCGACATGACCAGTTCCGACTCTCCGTTGAAGGATGTCCTGCGGTCCGCTTTCGACCGCTCCACAGCCGACCACCAGTCTGGTGACCACCAGTCTGGCGACCACCAGTCTGGCGTCACCGCCCAATCTGGCATTGCCGCTACGGCCCGTCGTCTTCCAGTCGAGTGCGGCGATATCGACATGCGAATCGCTCGCGACGGTACTTGGTTTTACCATGGCTCGCCGATTGGCCGCAAACCGCTCGTCCAGCTTTTCGCGAAAGTTTTGCGACGCGAAGACGACGGCCATTACTACCTGGTCACGCCGGCCGAACGCGCCCGTATCACGGTCGAGGATGCGCCGTTCGTGGCGGTCGAGGTTGACGTGGCCGGAGAGGGGCGGAATCAGGCGTTAACCTTCCGCACCAGTCTCGACGATACCGTGACCGCCGATGCGGCCCATCCGATCCGGGTGGCCTTGGACCCCGCGACCGGCGAACCGTCGCCCTATGTCGTGGTGCGCCCGGGGCTGGAAGCCCGGATCAATCGAACGGTCTTTTATCAGCTCGTCGAAATGGGAGTAGAAGAGCCGGTCCAAGGCACCCCATATTATGGAGTATGGAGTTGCAACACGTTTTTCCCGATTGGGCCGGCCGAGAGGCCGGTTTGAGCCGTGAAGCCTGATCTGGTTCGCAAACGCCTGCGCGAGCAGGGCAGAGTCGGCCGCCGGGTGCCGTCGGCCGAGGGGCCGGTGCGCCGCGGCGATCACGACCTTGACAACGTCGCCTATCGCTATGCGGGGAAATTCGCGCCGGCGGCGGTCCTGGTGCCCCTGGTGCGGCGCGAGGCGGGGCTTACCGTTCTTCTGACCCAGCGGACCAATCACCTGCCGAAGCACGCCGGCCAGATCAGCTTTCCGGGCGGGAAATCCGAGCCCCATGACGAGAGCCTGGTCGAAACGGCTTTGCGTGAGGCCGAGGAAGAGATCGGCCTTGACCGCAGCCTGGTCGAGGTGGCGGGTCAGCTTGACATCTACGAGACCCGTTCGGGCTTCGAGATCACGCCCGTGGTCGGGCTGGTCGAGCCGAAATTCTCGCTGAAGCCGGACCCGCACGAGGTGGCCGACGTGTTCGAGGTGCCGCTTTCCTTCGTCCTTGATCCCGCCAATCATCAGCGCGATTCCCGCGAGCTTGAAGGACTGACCCGCGTCTTCTACGTGCTGCCCTACCCGGATCGATACATCTGGGGCGCCACGGCCGGCATGCTGGTCAATCTGTACGAGGTCCTGAGCGGGCGTCTATGAGGATCGTCCTCGACTACATTCTGCCGCTTGCCCTTCCAACCATCCTTTATGTCATCTGGCGTCTGATTCAGCGAAAGCGGGCGATGACCAGCGGCGCGGCCGACGTGCCGGACCTTGCCGATGCGCCCTGGATCTGGCTGTTTGTGGCGGGTGTCGCCGTGCTTGGCGCGACGTTGACGGTCTTTGCGCTGACCACGGGCGAGCCGATCGGCGGGCACTACGAGCCTCCCCAGCTGATCGATGGCGAGGTGCGTCCGGGACGTGTGGTGCGCTGAGTCGATATCATGAAACCGGCCGGCCATATGGATCCGCAGCCCTGGATGGTGGCCGGATCGACCCGCGCGGTCATTGCCGCGCTGGTCCGCGACGGCCAGACGGTGCGGTTTGTCGGCGGCTCGGTGCGGGATGCCCTGCTGGGCCGCCCGGTTCAGGATGTCGATATCGCCACCCCCGATCCGCCCGAGACGGTGATGCGGCTGATCACCGAGGCCGGATTGACGGCCATTCCAACCGGCATCCAACACGGCACGATCACCGCGGTGGCCGACGGTGTGCCGTTCGAGATCACGACCCTGCGCCGCGATGTCGAAACCTTTGGCCGCCATGCTCGCGTTGCCTATACCGACGACTGGGCGGCCGACGCCGCCCGCCGCGATTTCACGATGAATGCGATCTTCTGCGATGCGGACGGCACGCTTTATGATCCCTGCGGCGGGATCCCCGACCTGAAGCGCGGCCTGGTCCGCTTTGTCGGCGAGCCGGCCCAGCGCATCACCGAAGACGTGTTGCGGCTGCTCCGCTATTTCCGCTTCCTGGCCCATTATGGCCGCGCCGCGCCCGATGCCGCGGCGATCAAGGCCTGTCGCGACTTTGCGCCGAAACTGCCCGGCCTGTCCGGCGAACGGGTGCGGGTCGAACTGCTGAAGCTTCTGGCGGCGCCGGACCCGGCATCGATTCTTGATCTGATGCACCGCGAGACGATTCTGGCCCATACCCTGCCCGAGGCGACCGACCTTGCGACCCTTCGGTCCCTGGTGGGGATCGAGGATGGATGCGCGGGCCTGCCCGGCCTGGCGCAGGGCGCCGATCCGCTGCGCCGCCTGGGCGCCGTCCTGGCGACCGACGAGGCAGGCGTCGTGCGGGTCGCCAACCGTCTCAGGCTGTCGAATGCGGAACGTCAGCGGCTGGCGCAGATGCTGGCGCAGGGCGATCATCCCGACCCCGACGACCCGCCGCCGCTGCGCCGCGCCCGGCTGCATCGCATGGGCCGCGAACGATACTGCGACCGCCTGTTCCTGGCCTGGGCGCGCGAGCGGGCGGGTCAGCCGGTCGGGCCGCGCGATGTCCGCTACCGGGAAAGCCTCGAGGACGCGCTGCGCTGGGAACCGAAATCCCTGCCCGTCAGCGGCGCCGATGTTCACGCCCTTGGGGTCGAGCGCGGCCCGGAAGTTGGACGACTCCTTGCCGCGATCGAGGACTGGTGGATCGCGTCCGATTTCACGGCCGACCGGGCGGCGGCGCTTGCCAAGCTGCGCGAGGTTACCGCCCGTCGCGGCTCAGACGGCCGTTGACGTTGCGGGTTGTCTCGCCCTCGTCGATCCGCACGAAGATCAGATCCATGCCGCCCGACGACAGGGTGCGGGTGTAGCTTTGGATCACATAACGGCCGTCGTCGCCGACCGACATGGTATGAATGATCAGGCTGGTTCCCTCGATCCGTGCCCAGGACAGTTCCTTGCCCTCAAGCGGGCTGCCGGCTCCGGCAACGTGGAAAACGTTGGGCGCGGCGGTGGGACGGAAGGTGCGGGTGGTCGATCGGCGCCGGGTCTCGGGCCGCCCGATCGCGCCGCCCTGGCGCAGCAGGGTCGTCCACGTGATCTTGAATCCGTTGCCTTCCGGCCGGATCTCGACGTCGAGATCGCGCACCGTCGCGTTGAAATAGGCGCTGTCCTCGGAATGGGCGATGCCGCTGCCGCTGAACTTTCCGAAGAAGGCGGACAGCGGCAGGGGGGTGGACTGGGCAGCGGCCGGCAACGGCGCGATGGCCACAAGCAAGATGGCGGCAAACAGCCAGCGGATCATGGAAGGCTCCCTCAAGGCCAGGATACGAGCGGCGGCAGCGACATCAAGATCGCCTCGACATTGCCTCCGGTCATAAGACCGAAGCGTGTGCCGCGGTCATAGAGAAGATTGTATTCCACATAGCGGCCGCGCCGGACCAGCTGATGCTGGCGCTCGGCCGCGGTCCAGGGGCGGTCCATGTGCCGCCGGATGATGCGCGGATAGACATCGAGAAAGGCAAGGCCGACGGCCTGCACGAGCGCGAAGTGGCGGTCGAGATCGCCTTCAAGATAATCGAAGAAGATGCCGCCGACGCCGCGCGGCTCGTTGCGGTGCCTGATGAAGAAATATTCGTCGCACCAGGTCTTGAAGCGGTCATAGGAATCGGGGCCGTGCGGCCGGCAGGCGTCGGCGAACGCGGCATGGAAGTCGGTCGTGTCGTCATCGTTCGGCACGATGGGGTTGAGATCGGCGCCGCCGCCGAACCACGGCTTGCTTGTGACAATGTGGCGGGTGTTCATGTGCGCCGCCGGGACGTGGGGCGAGTGCATGTGGGCGACCAGGGAAATGCCGCTTGCCCAGAAGCGCGGATCCTCGGTCGCGCCGGGGATCTCGGCCTGGAACGGCGCCGACAGTTCGCCATGCACGGTCGAGACGTTCACGCCAACCTTCTCGAACACGGCCCCCCGCATCAGCGACATGATGCCGCCGCCGCCGCCCGCCCGTTCCCAGGTGCGTCGCTCGAACCGGGCGGGGCTGGCCAGCCGGTGGGCGCGGGCGTAGTCGTCCTCGATGGCCTCGAAGGCGGCGCAAATGCGGTCGCGGAGGGATTCGAACCACGCCTGGGCCGGGCGCTTGAACTGATCAGGGGTCTTGAACTGATCAGGGGTCTTGGGCGTGGGGGGGGTGCTGGTCACCGCGGCTCCGGAAACAATCCTGTCTGACGCAAGGCCTCACCCAATACCATGGCCGCCGCCAAGGCGACATTGAGCGATCGCAGACCCGCCCGCATCGGGACCGTGATCCTGGCATCGGCCCGGGCATGGACGGCCTCGGGCACGCCCAGGCTTTCGCGGCCAAGCAGGAGGGTGTCGCTTGCCTGGAATTTAAAATTTAGATGCGAATCGTTCGCACGAGTGGTCAGCAGGACAATGCGGCCCGGATCGGCCAGCGCCGCCCGGCTTGCCAGATAGGCGTGCCACGAGCTGTGTCGCTGCCAGTCCAGCCGGTCAAGATAGTCGAGGGCGGCCCGCCGTAGCCGTCGGTCCAGGAGCGGGAAACCGCAGGGCTCGATCACGTCGAGCGCCACCCCGAGACAGGCGGCCAAGCGCATGATGGTGCCGGTGTTCTGGGGGATGTCGGGCTCGAAAAGGGCGAGCCGCATGGAGTTGCACCTTTCCGGGATGCGGGCTTTGCAAAGCGAACCGGTTTCAATTATATCCCTCCCCCAACGGTAATCCATGCCGCCGGGCGATGGCTGGTTGCAGGGCCGGTGGGCGTTTGCCCCGGGCACAGCCGGTTTCGCTTCACGCCAACAGGGCTCAGCCGGGCCCGATGCAGTGCGATGTAATATGAGGTTGAGTATGGCTCATTCGGCTCATTCCGCCGGCCATGGTGGTTCGGATGGCAGCGCGACGCGCCGCGACTTTCTCTATCTCGCCACCGCTGCGGTCGGCGCCGCGGGCGCGGCCGGAGCCCTGTGGCCGCTGATCGCAAGCATGAACCCCGCCAAGGACGTGCTGGCGCTTGCCGAAACCGAGATCGATCTGTCGCCGATCGAGGTCGGTCAGGCGATCACCGTCACCTGGCGCGGCAAGCCCGTCTTCATCCGCCACCGCAGCGACGCCGAGATCGAGGCCGCCCGCAAGGTCAACCTGCAGGACTTGACCGATCCGCAGGCGGACGACAAGCGGGTCCAGAAGCCCGAGTGGCTGGTGATGGTGGGGGTCTGCACGCATCTTGGCTGCATCCCGCTGGGCCAAAGCGCCACCGATCCCAAAGGCGAGTTCGGCGGCTGGTTCTGCCCCTGCCACGGTTCGCACTACGACACGTCGGGGCGCATTCGCAAGGGGCCGGCACCCCACAATCTGGCGGTGCCGCCCTACCGCTTTCTCGACGACTCGACGATCCGTATCGGCTAGGAGCTCTTGACGATGAGCGCGCCCGTATCCCAGAACCGGCTCGTGAAGTGGGTCGATGACCGTCTGCCCATCTTTTCGTTCATGCACCACGAGCTGCATGAATATCCGACTCCGCGCAATCTCAGTTACTGGTGGAACTTCGGCTCGCTCGCCGGCATCGTGCTGGTGGTGATGATCGCCACCGGCATCGTCCTGGCGATGCACTACACGCCGCATGTCGACCTCGCCTTCGGCAGCGTCGAACGCATCATGCGCGACGTGAACTATGGCTGGCTGCTCCGCTACATCCACATGAACGGTGCGTCGGCGTTCTTCATCGTCGTCTATATCCATATCTTCCGCGGCCTCTATTACGGCTCGTACAAGTCGCCGCGCGAGATCCTGTGGCTGCTCGGCATCGCCATCCTGGTGCTGATGATGGCGACCGCGTTCATGGGCTATGTGCTGCCGTGGGGCCAGATGAGCTTCTGGGGCGCCACCGTGATCACCAACCTCTTCTCGGCAATCCCGCTGGTGGGCGAGAGCATCGTCACCTGGCTGTGGGGCGGCTTCTCGGTCGACAACCCGACCCTGAACCGGTTCTTCAGCCTTCACTACCTTCTGCCGTTCGTGATCGTCGGCGTGGTTGTCGTCCATATCTGGGCGTTGCACGTCCACGGCTCGAACAATCCGCTTGGCATCGACCGCAAGGGACCGCAGGACAGCATCCCCTTCCACCCGTACTACACGGTGAAGGATCTGTTCGGGCTGGGGGTGTTTTTCGTCTTCTTTGCCCTGGTCGTGTTCTTCGCGCCCAACTTTTTCGGCGAGCCCGACAACTACATCCCGGCCAACCCGCTGGTGACGCCCCCGCACATCGTGCCCGAATGGTACTTCCTGCCGTTCTATGCGATCCTGCGCGCGATCACCTTCGACATCTGGTTCGTGCCCGCCAAGCTGATCGGCGTGCTGCTGATGTTCGCGTCGATCTTCATGCTGGCGCTTATGCCCTGGCTTGACGGCTCGCCGGTGCGGAGCGCGCGGTTCCGCCCCATCTACAAGAGCTTCTTCTGGCTGCTCTTGATCGACTGCGTGATCCTGGGATGGGTCGGCGGCAATCCGCCCGAAGGCTTTTTCGTCATCATCGGCCAGCTGGGAACGGCCTATTACTTCGCGCATTTCCTGGTCATTGTTCCAGTGATCGCGAAGATCGAACGGCCCCGTCCCCTGCCGGTCAGCATCAGCGAGCCGGTGATCAAGGGCGGCGCTGCCGCGCAAACTGCCCGCACGATGGAGAAGGCCTGATGCGGATCGCTCGTCTTGCCCTGACCGCTGCTCTTGCCGGCGCGGTGTTCGGACTTTCGGCGCCCGCCAAGGCAGCGGGCGGCGTGGAACTCGAAACCCGCCATTGGTCGTTCCAGGGGGTCTTCGGATCCTTCGACCGGGCGGCGGCCCAGCGCGGCTTCCAGGTCTATAACGATGTCTGCTCGGCCTGCCATTCGCTGAAGCTGATCGCCTATCGCAACCTGGCGAGCCTCGACTTCAGCGAGGACCAGATCAAGGAGATTGCGGCGTCCAAGCAGGTGAAGGACGGCCCGAACAGGGACGGCGACATGTTCGAGCGGCCGGGCCGGCCATCGGACCGGTTCGTGTCGCCCTTTGCCAATGACAATGCCGCCCGCTCTGCCAACAATGGCGCGCTGCCGCCCGATCTGTCGCTGATCGTCAAGGCGCGGATGGGCGGGCCGGACTACATCTATAGTCTGCTGACCGGCTATGCCGACGCGCCGGGCGATATGCAGTTGATGCCGGGCATGAACTACAACAAGGTCTTCCCGGGCCATCAGATTGCCATGGCGGCGCCGCTGTCGGAAGGCCAGGTGACCTATGCCGATGGCACCGAAGCCACGCTTGACCGGATGGGGCAGGACGTTGTCACGTTCCTTGCCTGGACGGCCGAGCCCGAGCTTGAAGAGCGCAAGCGGGTGGGGCTCAAGGTGATCTTGTTCCTGCTCGTGTGGTCCGGCCTGCTGTACGCGGTCAAGCGCCAGGTGTGGAAGGACGTCCACTGATCCGCCGCACGGCGCGGCGGCGGGGCTAGAAACCGATCATGGCTGCGGCCCGGCGAGTCATCGGGATCATTGGCGGCAGCGGCGTCTACGAGATCGCCGGCCTTGCGGACGCCAGGTGGCAGCGGGTCGCGTCGCCCTTCGGTGAAACATCGGACGAATTCCTGTTCGGCCGGCTCGATGGCCATGACGTGGTGTTCGTGCCCCGGCATGGCCGCGGCCACCGGCTTTCGCCCAGCACCATCAACTATCGCGCCAATATCGATGCGCTGAAGCGCGCCGGCGTGACCGATATCGTTTCGGTCGGCGCGGTCGGCTCGCTCAGGGAAGAACTGCCGCCCGGCCACTTCGTTGTTGTCGATCAATTCATCGATCGCACCTTCGCCCGTGACAAAAGTTTCTTCGGCACCGGCCTTGTCGCCCATGTCTCGATGGCGAAACCGGTCTGCGGACATGTGGGCGCGGCCCTGGCCGCCAGCGCCCGCCAGCTTGGAATTCCGGTCACCGCGGGCGGCACCTATCTGGTGATGGAAGGCCCGCAGTTCTCGACCCTGGCCGAATCCAACCTCTACCGCAGCTGGGGCTGCTCGGTGATCGGCATGACCAATATGCCGGAGGCCAAGCTCGCCCGCGAAGCCGAGATCTGCTACGCGACCGTCGCCATGGTCACCGATTACGATTGTTGGCACGAAGGCCACGACCATGTCACCGTCGACGCGGTGATCAAGGTCCTGCTGGCCAATGCCGACAAGGCGCGCGCCCTGGTCCGCGCCGTCGTTCCCGCCCTGGCGGCCAGACCGCTGCCCTGCCCGCAGGGCTGCAATCAGGCCCTTGATGCGGCCCTGATTACCGCGCCTGAAATGCGCGAGCCGGCCCTGATGCGCAAGCTCGACTCCGTCGCCGGCCGGGTCCTCGGATCCTAGTCATGGTTCGGCGATGAGGATCGCTGGCCAACCGTATCGCACCATCTGGCTGGCCCGTGATGGCTGGTCTGTCACGATCATCGATCAGACGACGCTTCCCCACGCCTTCACGACCCGGACGCTCGCGAGCGTCGACGATGCGGCGGACGCGATTCGGGGCATGATCGTGCGTGGTGCGCCGCTGATCGGTGCGACCGCTGCCTATGGCCTGGCGCTGGCCATGCGCGCCGATGCGGCCGATGCGATGCTTGATCGCGCCTGCGACATGCTGAAGGCCACCCGGCCGACGGCGGTCAATCTGGCCTGGGCGCTTGATCGCATGCGCGCGGTGCTTCGGCCATTGCCGCCGGAGCAAAGAACCGCTGCCGCCTATCGCGAGGCACTGGCCATCTGCGACGAAGATGTCGCGATCAACCGCGCCATCGGCGAGCAGGCCCTGCCGCTGGTCCGGGCGGTGTGGGACCGGACGGGTCGCGCGCGCCCGGTCAATCTGCTGACCCATTGCAATGCGGGCTGGCTTGCCACGGTCGATTGGGGTACCGCGCTTGCCCCGATCTACATGGCGCATGATGCCGGGATCGCCGTTCATGTCTGGGTCGACGAAACGCGGCCCCGCAACCAGGGGGCATCGCTCACGGCCTGGGAACTGCTGCAGCACGGCGTTCCGCACACCGTGATCGCCGACAACACCGGCGGCCATCTGATGCAGCGGGGAATGGTCGATCTGTGCATGGTCGGCACGGATCGCACCACCGCCACCGGCGATGTGTGCAACAAGATCGGCACCTATCTCAAGGCCCTGGCGGCCAAGGACAACGGCATTCCGTTCTATGTCGCGCTGCCGGGACCCAGCATCGACTGGTCGATCGACGATGGCATCCGGCAGATCCCGATCGAGCAGCGCGACGGCACCGAGGTTTCGCGCCTGACCGGTCGCGCCGATGACGGGCGTCTGGTCACCGTGGTCATCACACCCGATGGCACGCCCACCGCCAATTACGGCTTCGATGTCACGCCGGCGCGGCTGGTGACCGGCCTGGTGACCGAGCGCGGCATCTGCGCGGCCAGCCGCGACGGGCTGGCCGGCCTTTATCCAGACCATGCGGCCCGGGCGCCGGGGGCGCCCCGTTCATGAAGAACCTGTGGTCCGATGCCGATGCCGCGGCCTCTGTGGCGCACTATGCCGCGCAAGGCATCGGCCAGGACCTGGCGCTTCGGGTGTACACCACGCGCCTGCTGGGCCGCGTTCCCGACCTGGTGCTGCATGGCGGCGGCAACACCTCGGTCAAGACCGAGGAACGCGATGTGTTCGGCGATCTGGTGCCGGTGCTGCGGATCAAGGGCAGCGGCTGGGACATGGCGGCGATCGAACCGCGCGGCCTGCCGGCCGTCAGGCTTCAGCCGCTTGGCCGGCTGCTGGCGCTTGAAACCCTGAGCGACCAGGACATGGTCAATGTCCAGCGTCTGAACCTGCTTGACAGCACGGCGCCCAATCCGTCGGTCGAAACCCTTCTGCACGCCTTCCTGCCGCACCGGTTCATCGACCACACCCATGCGACGGCGGTCCTTGCCCTTACCGATCAGGCCGAGGGCGATGCGATTGCCGCCGAGGTTTTCGCCAACCAGGCCCTGCTGGTGCCCTATGTGATGCCGGGCTTCGCCCTGGCCAAGCTGGTGCTGGCGCATCAGCGGCACAATCCGGATTGCCGGGCCATGATCCTGCTTGGCCATGGCGTGCTGACCATGGGCGATACGGCCCGCGAGGCTTATGACCGGATGATCGACATCGTGTCGATCGCCGAGACACGCCTTGCCCGCGGGCGGAAACAGGTCTTCCCGGCTGGCCCCGTTCCGTCACGAATCGCGCCAGTGTCCGAGGTCGCGCCAATCCTGCGCGGATTGCTTGCCGATCCGCTCGATGCGGGCGAGGGGCTCTATCGGCGCCCGGTTCTTGCCTTTCGCGGCGGCCCCGCGGTCCTTGACTATGTGAACGGCCGCGAGGTCGGGCGCTACGCCACGGCCGGTGTCGCAACGCCCGATCATGTCATCCGCATCAAGCCGAAACCGCTGATCGTGCCGGCCCCCGTGGCCGATGATCTGGACGGGTTCAGGCAGAAGACCGAAACGGCGGTCGCGGCCTATGGGGCGGATTACCGCGCCTATTTCGAACGCCATAATGCCCGCCATGGCGGCGGCAAGAAACGGCTCGATCCGCTGCCGCGCATCGTTCTGGTGCCGGGGCTTGGCCTGTTCGCGGCCGGCCAATCGGCCCGGGATGCAGGCGTCAATGCCGATGTGTTCGAAAGCACGCTGGCAACCATCCGCGGCGCCGAGTCGGTCGGGCGGTTCGCCGGCGTTGCCGAGGCCGATCTCTTCGACATGGAATACTGGTCGCTCGAGCAGGCGAAGCTCGGCACGGAAAGCGAGCGGCGCCTTGCCCGCCACGTGGTGGTCGTGACGGGCGGCGGTGGCACCATCGGGGCCGCGATCGCGTGCGCCTTTGCCGCCGAGGGGGCCGAGATCGCGGTGCTTGATCGGGACAAGGCCGCCGCAGCGCGGGCCGCGGCGGCGGCGGGCGGGGTCGGCCTTGGCTGTGACGTGACCGACGCGGCGGCGGTGGCGGCGGCGTTCGATCAGGTCTGCGCGCGGTTCGGCGGGGTCGACATCGTCGTTTCGAACGCGGGTGGCGCCTGGCAGGGCCGCATCGGCGATGTCGGGGACGACGTGCTGCACCAGAGCTTCGACCTCAACTTCTTCGCTCATCAGGCGGTGGCCGCTGCCGCGGTGCGGGTCTTTCGCCGCCAGCGCCTGGGTGGCGTGCTGCTGTTCAATGTCTCGAAGCAGGCCGTCAACCCCGGCCGGATTTCGGACCCTATGGCATTGCCAAGGCGGCGACCCTTGCCCTGCTGCGCCAATATGCCGTCGATCATGGCGCGGACGGCATCCGTGCGAACGGGGTTAACGCGGATCGCATCCTGAGCGGCCTTCTGACCCCCGATCTTGTCGCGGCGCGCGCCAAGGCCCGTGGCGTCACCGACGCGGCCTACCTGGCCGGCAATCTGCTTGGCCGGGCGGTGACGGCCGACGATGTCGCGCAAGCCTTTGTGGCGCTTGCACTTGCCCGCAAGACGACGGGCGCGGTGCTGACCGTCGATGGCGGCAACATCGCAGCCGCCTTGCGTTAACACCTTGTTCATCGTTCACGATTGCTGACCGCGGTATACGGTTCGTACACCTATCCGTGGCATCAACAGGGAAGAACGGCCGCGCTTTGCAAGGGGCGCCGGGCCGTATGGCCGACGGCACTGGGACGGGAATGGGGTCGGAGATGGAATCGTTTGAGCGGGCCCGAGAATATGCGCGGGTTGCCGTTGAGCGGATGCAGAGGCATCGCATTCCGCCAACGCCGCCAAATTTCACGGTCTGGTACACCTATGCCAGCGGCCGCAACCCCGAGCTGAAGGCCACCATCGACCATCTTGCCGAACGCGAAAAGGGCCTGACGCCCGAAAGCATCACGGCGCTGTTCGAAAAATTCTTCGCCCTCGACGCCGGCAGCAATGCGCTGGTCAAGACCAGCGAGCAGATCCAGGGGCTGCTGTCGTCAACCCTGAACCTGTTGCGCGAAGCCCAGACCGGCAACGCTGCTTACGGTGAATCGCTGGATACGATCAGCGCCGAGATCGCCAACAGCCACGACATCAATGCGCTGGCCCATATCGTCAAGAAGCTGGCCGGCGAGACCAAGGTGGCGATCGAGCGATCGGCCAAGGTCGAGAGCGAGCTTGCCGAATCGACCCGCGAGATCGATCTCCTGCGCCAGAACCTGGAAAGCGCACGGCGCGAGGCGATGACCGATCCGCTGACCGGACTGGCCAATCGCAAGCAGTTCAATCTTTGCATCCCGTCGGTGGTGACCGGCGACCATGGCCCTGGCGAGGCTTGCAGCCTGCTGATGATCGACATCGACCACTTCAAGAGCTTCAACGATCGCTTCGGCCATCAGTTGGGCGACGATGTGCTGAAGCTGGTGGCGCGTGTCCTGTTGCAGAACATCAAGGGGCAGGACATTGCCGTCCGCTATGGCGGTGAGGAATTCGCGATCATCCTGCCGCATACGCCCATTCAGGGAGCCGTCAAGGTCGGCGAGGATATCCGCACCAACCTGGCGGCGCGCAAGCTTGTCAACAAGATGACCGGTGTCGAGCTTGGCGCCGTCACGGTATCGATCGGCGCCGCCGAATACGATATCGGCGAACCCGCCGACGTGTGGATCGCCCGCGCCGACAAGGGCCTTTATGCCGCCAAGCGGGCCGGCCGCAACCGCGTCATGTCGGTCCCCAAAGTGGCCGAGGCCGCGACCGTTTCCGGTTAGAGCCTTTCACGGTCAGGTAGAAGCGGTTCTGTTTGCGGGACGGCGCAGCGGTCCGCCAGGAAGGCCGCGCGGCGCGATGTGGGGCATCGGGCAAGCGGCCTGACGCCGCGGACGCTCGCCCCTCCGCAAACCCTGCGGGACAGGCGCATTTGGCCAAGGGCGTCGTCAGCCGCCTTGGCCGTAGCCCCGCTACGCCCTTCGGCGCCTTCCTGGCCCTTGGCCAAATGCGCTCTGTCAGAACGCTTCTACCTGACCGTGAAAGGCTCTGGCCCCCGGATCGTCCCTCAAAGGGTCTTGGCAAGGAACTCGATCGTCCGCTGTCGGGCGAGCGTTGCGGCGGCCGCATTGAAATCCGCGCGGTGATCGCAGCTGAACCCGTGGCCAGCCGGATAGACATAGACCGGCATGGCGGGCTGCGCCTTTTTCACCGCGTCGACCTTCTCCATCGGAATGCCATGATCGCGCTCGCCGAAATGGAGGATGATCGGGCAGCGCGGCTTCTCGTCGCGGAAATCGTAGACCTGCCCGCCGTAGTAGCCGACCGCCGCCGCGAAATCGAGGCGGGTGGCGGCCAGCCAGGCGAGCGAACCGCCCCAGCAATAGCCGACGCATCCCACCTTGCCGGCGGTTCGCACCCGCGCGGCGGCGGCGGCGATGTCCTTCAGGGCGTCGTCCCATGACACCTTGGCGCGGATCTCGCGGCCGGCGGCGATGTCGGGCGCGTCGTAGCCCAGGTCCACCTTGGCTTGCACCCGATCGAACAAGGCGGGCGCGATGGCAAGATAGCCGTCCTTGGCAAAGCCGTCGGTGACGGCCCGGATATGGCTGTTGACGCCGAAGATCTCTTGGATCACCACCAGCCCAGCACGCGGCCGGCCGGCCGGTGTTGCCAGATAGGCGTTGAACGAATGCCCGTCGCTTGCCGAGAGGGTCAGTGTCTGGCCCATGGCCGTTTCCCCTTGCCGTTGTCTGTTTGATGCCGATGGTGCCCCGGCCCGGCGCGCCTGACAAGATGGCGCGGGCCATGGCCGGCCCGATGCAAGATCACACGTTGAAGCGGAACAGCATCACGTCGCCGTCGCGCACCACATAGTCGCGGCCTTCGAGCCGCATCTTGCCGGTTTCCTTGGCGCCTTGCTCGCCGCCGGTCGCCACGTAATCATCATACGAGATGGTCTCGGCGCAGATGAACCCGCGTTCGAAATCGGTGTGAATGACGCCGGCCGCGGCCGGGGCCTTGGTCCCCGCCGTGACGGTCCATGCGCGCGCTTCCTTGGGGCCCGCGGTGAAATAGGTGATCAGGCCCAGGATCGCGTAGCCGGCCCGAATGACCTGTGCCAAGCCGGTCTCGGCAAGGCCGAGCGAGGCGAGAAACTCGCGCTGGTCGGCGGGGTCTGTCAGTTGCG
>JAXMDU010000011.1:0-107457 GCA_046348645.1 Alphaproteobacteria bacterium | reverse complement strand
GCGCACGGTCCACTTGAGGGCGCTGACCGCCTTGGGCGGATCGGTCACAACGGGCGCCAGCAGATGCGGGATGCCATCATAGACGGATAGTTCCAGCATCTTCGGATCGATCATGATGAAGCGGCACTCGGCCGGCGTCAGCCGGTACAGCAGCGACAGGATCATGGTGTTGAGAGCGACCGACTTGCCCGACCCGGTGGTGCCGGCCACCAGCAGGTGCGGCATTCGGGCAAGATCGACCACGACGGGCGCGCCGCCGATGTCCTTGCCAAGCGCAAGCAGCAGGCGGTGGGCGCCGCTTCCGAAGGAATCGTGCAGCAGCAGTTCGCGCAGCAGAACCATCCGGCGTTCACGGTTCGGCAGCTCGATGCCGATCACGTTGCGGCCGGGAATGACGGCGATGCGGACCGAGACGGCGCTCATCGAGCGGGCAATGTCATCGGCCAGACCGATGACGCGCGACGTCTTGGTGCCTGGCGCGGGCTCAAGCTCGTAGAGCGTCACAACCGGGCCCGGCCGCACCTTGATGATGCGGCCATTGACGCCAAAGTCGTTGAGCACGGATTCAAGCAACCGGGCATTGCCGGCCAGCGCGGTTTCATCGACGTCGGGATCGTCGCTGTCCTTGTCGGGTTCCTGAAGCAGCTCAAGGCTCGGCAACCGGGCTTCGCCGTCGCTCTTCAGGTCAAGGGCCGTCTGGCGGCCGCGCCCGCGCCGCTCGCGCCGGGGCTTCGGCGAATCGATCAGCTTGCCGGGCGCAACCGGCGGCAGCCGGTCGGTGAGTTCGTCGCTGCTGGTCTCGTCGCCGTCGATCTCTTCGCTGTCGATCTCGTCTTCCTCGACCTCGGCCACGCGTTGGCGCCGCGTGCCCTTGGCCGACATCGTCGGTTCGATTCGGGCCCGATCCGATCCACGCGCGTCGCGGATCCGGCGCCCGAGAAAACGCCCGCCGGCTGCGCCAGCCTTGATCGCGATCGCGCCGCCGCGCGCCGCCTGGCGCTGCGACAGCACCATGCCGCGTCCGATCGCCCGTCCGGCGGCCCGCCATTCGTCGGGCGAAAAACCAAGCGAAACGGCAAACGCGGCCAAGCCAAGCAGCCCCGTCACCAGCGACGGCAGCCAGAACCCGCCTTCGATTCCCGCATTGGCGGCCATCTGGGCCAGGCGCTTCACGCCGATTTCGCCCGCAAATCCGCCCAGCCCGCTTTGAAGCGGCCAACTGTCGGGTTTTTCGATGGTCGCCAATGCAAACGCGCAGGCCAGCACCGCGATCGGCAGGAGCGTGATGCGAAGCCAGGTCCGGCGCAGGCCGCAATGCCGGCTGATGCGCACGCCCCAGACAATGATGGTGATGGCGAACAGAAAGGCCGCTGCCCCCAGGGCCTGGAGCAGGAAATCGGCGACATAGGCGCCGGGCAGCCCAATCAGATTACGCGCTGCGCGATCGGTGGCGACATTCAGCGACGGATCGTCGGCATGGAACGTCAACAGGGCCAGCGCAAGCGCAAGGCCCAGCGCAATGATCGCGATCCCGCCAAGCTCGATCAGGCGCCGGCGGAAAAAGGTGCCGGTTCCCTCGGGAAACACCGTTGCGGACCGGGCACGACTTGAACTGGTGGCCATGGACGAACTCCGCCGCGCGCCTAAAGAACGTCGGCCATGCGTTCAAGGCCCAGCTTTACGGCGGGCAGATCGTCGACCAGCGAAACGCGGATGTAACGCGCGCCTGGATTTTCGCCGTTGGCCTGCTCGCGCGCCAGATAGGCGCCGGGCAGCGTGCGGACGCCAGCCTTCGTCCACAGGGCGCGTGCGGCGGTTTCGCCATTGCCGACATCGAGCCAAAGATAGAATCCGCCCGCCGGGCGATAGAACCCGAAGCGATTGCCGATGATCCGTTCGGCGATGTCGAACTTGGCCCGGTAAAGGGCGCGGTTGGCATCGACATGGGCTTCGTCGCGCCACAGGGCGGCGGCGGCGGCGGCGATCGGCACCGGGGTTGTCGCGCCGGCATAGGCGCGCAGCCGTGCAAAGGCGGCGATCAGGTCTTTGGCCCCGGCGATGAAGCCCGACCGCAGGCCTGGCACGCTGGAGCGTTTCGAGAGCGAGTGGAAGACCAGCACGCCGTCCAGATCGCGGCCCAGGCTGGCGCAGGCGCCAAGCGCCGAAGGCGGCGGCGCGCGATCATAGATGTCGGCATAGCAATGATCGGCCGCCAGCACAAAGCCATGGCGGCGGGCCAGGGCAACCAGCCTTGCCAGTCGCCCGCTGTCGGCTACCGCGCCCTCGGGGTTCGATGGCGAACAAAGATAGGCCAGCGCGCAGCGGTCCAGCAGGCGCGAAGGCAGGGATTCGTAATCCGGCAGGAAGCCGCTGTCGCGGGTTGCGGGCACCGGCACCAGCTCGGCCCCGGCCATGATTGCCGCTCCGGCATAGACCTGATAGAGCGGGTTCGGCGTCAGCACCACCGGACGGTGGCCGGCCTTTGACGCCGGCACGCAGACCAGCGCCGCCATGAACAGGGCTTCCCGGGTGCCCGCCACGGGCAGGACGTTCCGGTCCGCCTCGACCAAGCCCTGGGGCAAGGCATAGCGCCGGTTCAGCCAGTCAGCGATAGCTTGGCGCAGTTCGGCCGTGCCGTTGGTGGCCGGATACTTGTTCCAGTCGCCGGCGAAACGGGCCACCGTTTCGGCCACGATGGCCGGCGGCGCATGTTTGGGCTCGCCGATCGACATGGCGATGGTTGCGACCCCGGGCCCCGGCTGGCTATCGCCCAGCAGAACCCTTAGTCGCTCAAACGGGTAATCGGTGAGCTCGGCGATCCGCTCATTGAGCACGCGACAAGAGCTCCGCTCGCATCCAGATTTCTCAGCCTGCCCCCAGTGGACAAACCGGAAACAATCTATAGATGCCAATCCCTTGGCACAAGGGGGGGTTAACCATTCGGGGCCAAGATATTGGGGTTATCGGATCTGTTCTTACCAGGTCTTACCAAGACCGGCATGCCATGTCGGGAACAAAACACGAAAATCGGTTTTAGCCGGGCTGTTTGGCCAAGGTTGCTGGCCAGGGGAGCTGACACCCCCCCTGGTTGGCGCCCCCCTGGCTGACATCCCTGGCTGACGTCCTGGGCCGAAAGAGTCCTTCTATCGTCGGGGGACGTCGGATTCGGGGTTGGCCGAAATCCGGTGCAGCGCCAAATCCGAGCCCTCGAATTCCTGCTGGTCGTCAAGCCGCAGCCCGATCGTGGCTCGCACTGCGCCATAGACCGCAAGCCCGGCCGCAAAGGCATAGCCCGCGCCAACCAGGGTGCCGACGATCTGGGCGCCCAGCGAAACCCCGCCCATGCCGCCCAGTGCGGTTGTCCCGAAGATCCCACAGGCGATCCCACCCCACAGGCCGCACAGCCCGTGCAAGGGCCACACGCCCAGAACGTCGTCGATCCTGAGGCGGTTGTGACAGAGCTGAAAGGCGGCAACGAACAATCCGCCGGCAATCACGCCGGTCGCCAGGGCGCCGATCGGGTGCATCACGTCGGACCCGGCGCAGACGGCGACCAGGCCGGCCAAAGCCCCGTTGTGGGCGAAGCCGGGATCCATCCGTCCCACCACCAAGGCGGCCAGAATTCCGCCCACCATGGCCAGCAGCGAATTGATGGCGACAAGTCCGCTGACATTGGCCAGACCCTGGGCGCTCATGACGTTGAACCCGAACCAGCCGACCGCCAGGACCCACGATCCCAAGGCAAGAAAGGGGATGGACGACGGCGGGATGCCGATTGGCCGCCCATCCGCGCGCCAGCGCCCGCGCCGGGCGCCGATCATCGAAACGGCGGCAAGCCCCAGCCAGCCGCCGACCGCGTGGACGACCACCGAGCCCGCGAAATCATGGAACGTCGCGCCAAACGCGGCTTCGATCCAGTCCTGAAAGCCGAAGCGGTTGCCCCACACCGCGCCCTCGAAGACGGGATAGACCAGCGCAACCAGGACCGAGGTCGCAAGCCCCTGGGGCCAGAACCGGCTCCGCTCGGCGATCCCGCCGGAAATGATGGCAGGGATCGCCGCCGCGAAGGTCAGCAGGAAAAAGAATTTCACCAGATCAAAGCCATTGGCGGCAAAGGCATGACGGCCGCCGGGCTCGGCCCCGGACAGCACCTTGGCGGTGGCGAAAAAATCGATGCCATAGGCGATCGAATAGCCGATGAAAAAATAGGCGATGGTCGAGATCGAGAAATCGCCCAGGATCTTCATCAGGGCATTCACCTGGTTCTTGTGGCGAACCGTGCCGACCTCGAGAAATGCGAAACCGGCATGCATGGCAAGCACCATCGCGCCGCCCACCAGCAAGAAGAATACGTCAGCGCCTGGAAATGCTCCTGGCATGGTCCCTCCCGTCACGTTGCCCTGGCCCGGCCCGGCCCAAGGCGTTCACGTTCCGGGACATACAAGATTCGTGCCAGTCCGGAAGAAAACGGTCAGTGTATTGATATAGTTATGGATTCAGACCAAAACCCGGGGCCGGAGGCAGGCTTGCTGCCCCATTGCTGGGCAGCCGCCCAACAATTGGGCAGATCATGCCCTGGCGAGAACCGCGCGTGTCTTGGGCAGGGTGATGGTCACGATCGTGCCCTGGCCAGGTTCGCTCGTGATCGCGAATTGGCCGGACTGGGCCTCGATCAGGGCCTTTGAAAGCGGCAGGCCAAGACCGACGCCGTCATAGCGCCGGGTCATGGCGCCATCCACCTGGCCGAACGGCGCCAGGGCTTTTTCGATGTCGTCCTGGGCGATGCCGATGCCGGTATCGGCGATTTCGATCACCGGTCGACCCGCCGCATCGAGGAAGGCGCGAATGTCGACCTTGCCGCCCGCCGGCGTGAACTTGATCGCGTTGCCGGTCACGTTGGTCAGCACCTGAAGCATCTTGCGGCGGTCGCAAAAGATCGGGGGCAGGTTCTTTGCGATCGCGCTCGACATGGCGATCGATCCCTCGCTGGCCCGGGTGCGCAGCATCTTCATCGTCGTTTCAACCAGGCTTGTGATGCTGGTCGTTTCCTCCTGCAGGACCAGCTTGCCCATCTCGATGCGAGAGATGTCGAGAATGTCGTTGATCAGCTTCAGCAGCTGTTCACCGCAGCCCTTGATGGTGTCGACATAGGATGCGGCCGCCTCGCCGCCCTTGAGCTTGGCAATATCCGCCATCAACACGTCGGAAAAACCGATGATGGCGTTCAATGGCGTGCGCAGTTCGTGGGTCATGGTGGCCAGGAATTCTGTCTTGGCGCGATTGGCCGCTTCGGCCTGATCCTTGGCCATGCGCAAGCCGGTCCTTGCTTCTTCCAGCGCCTGGATCTTGGTGCCCAGGCTTTCCGCCATGTCGTTCATCACCGATCCCAGCAGCCCGATCTCGTCCTTGCCCCGCACATCGACACGGGAGGACAGCTCGCCGTCGGCGATCTGTTGCGCGACCCGGGCCGCGCCCAGGATCGGCCGCGTCAGCCACATGGCGAATGCAATCGCGGCCGCCGATGCCAATGTCAGCATGACCGCGGCGACCCGGATGGTCCACGCCAGCCGTTCATTCTGATGATCGATGTGCGGCTCGAGCGAGGCACGCAGATAGAAATAGCCAAGATGCGGCCCGTCGGGGATGGCGATCCGCGTCATCGCCTCGAACGACAGGCCATTCCGCTGGGTGGCGTCCCGCAGGCTTGGATCGTTGCGCAAACGCTCCAGCAGATTGGTCTCGATCGGCTTGAAGAATTGGGCGTTCTCTTCCGTTCCGTCGCTCAGGATGCGCCCGGCGTCGTCAGTCACGATCGCGATCTGGATGTTGGGATTTGCGCGCAGATAGTGCAGCGTCTTGCGCACTTCGGTCAGATTGCCGTCGTAAAGGGCATCTGCCTGCAGGGCGCCGAACGCGTCGAACGCGGCTTGCGTGCTGATGTTGACGTCGCGCTCGAGGAAGGTCTCGTCAAGACGGACCGACAGATAGGACATGGTGCCGATGACGGCCAGGACAAGCCCGACCACGAAGATCAGAAGCTTGGTGCGCGTGGTCAGGGCGGCAAAGGTCATGGTGCCGTTACCTTGGCCGGCTGTCCGCTGGCAAGCGTCTGGATCCGGGTCAGGATTTCCGGAGCGATGTCGCCAAAACGGACGGTGTTATCGAACCTGGCAAGCACCGCTCGGCCTTCGTCGGTCTGATCCATGCCGATCAGGATGGCGCGAATGCGGGACGCCAGCTTGGCCGGCAGCCCGGGCCGGTGGCTCATCACATGACACGGGATCGTGACGCTTTGCTCGACGACCCTGACCAGGCCAGACTCGCTCATGCGTTGCACGTCCTGGCCACCGGCCGCACCTGCATCGACATGGCCGGCCAGAACCAGGAAGATTGTGTTTTCGTCACTGCCCGAAAAAACGAATCCGACCTGTTCGGCAGGCGCGGGCGAGCGGAACCCTTCAAGGCCGATCAGGCGCAATTGTGCCCGCGTAAGCAGCGAACGGGGGACAATGTAGGACGATGTCGAATCGGCCCCCGAAAAGGCGATCTTGTGGCCGGCCAGATCCCGGATCGATTGGATGGCGCTTCCGGCCCGCGTGAAGATGGCGGAATGACAATCTGCCTGCCCATCCTTCCAGCGGCGCAGGAACAGGACGCTTTCCGATGATTCGTTCACGGTGTAGGCGACCAGCGGGCTGTCCATGAACAGGTCGATCGTGCCGTTCCGCATGAGGCGTGCCATTTCGAGCGAATCGCGGGCCGTAACGAACTTTCCTTCCGTCACGCCGTCGGCTTCCAGCTGGCGGGTCAGATAGCGGATCCAGGGATTCCAGACCCGGAACTCGCGGGCGGGCTCGTTCGTGATCGCTCCGACCGTCAGGGTGTGGGCGGACAGGGGATCGCCTGGCATGGCGCAAAGAACCATGACCAGGGCGACAAGGCTGGTGAGTTTCGAGCGCATGTGACGTCAATCAATTCTTGCGCGTGGCTTCAACCCGCAAAACTACGGGATTGGCCTTAACGAGAAATAAACCGAAACCATTCACCCCGGATGGAATTGCGGGACGCCAGCGTAGTCGGCAGCCCGGGCCGGGGGTTGTCGGGTCTTGCCCTCCATAAAAGAAGAGGTCTGAAAAGAAGAGGCCCGGCGGGGGGCCGTCCCGCCGGGCCCGGTCGCGTGTACGGGAGGGACCTGCCTACGCGACCGTCTCGCCATGCAGCGAGATGTCGAGGCCGTCACGCTCCGCCTCGTCCGAGACCCGGAGGCCGATGATCGCATCCACCACCTTGAGGATGATGAACGTGACGATGGCGCAATAGACTGCCGTGACGCCAACCCCATAGGCCTGGGTCAGGACCTGGTTTGCATTGCCTTCGATCAGGCCCGGCGTCTTGCCGATCGCCTCGATCGCGAATACGCCGGTCAGCAGGGCACCGACAATGCCGCCAATGCCATGCACGCCAAAGACGTCAAGTGCGTCGTCATAGCCGCACATGCGCTTCAGGCCGACCGCGCCCCAATAGCAGGCCAGCCCCGCGACAAGCCCGATGATGAGCGCGCCCATCGGGTTGACGAAGCCCGAGGCCGGCGTGATTGCGACCAACCCACCAACCGCCCCCGATATGATGCCAAGCACGCTTGGCTTTCCGCGCAGCGTCCACTCGGCAATCATCCAGGCGAGCGCCGCTGCCGCCGTGGCGATCTGCGTCACCGCCATAGCCATGCCGGCGGTTCCATTTGCCGCCACTGCCGAGCCGGCATTGAAGCCGAACCAACCGACCCACAGCAGTGCGGCGCCGATGACCGACAGGACCAGATTGTGGGGGGCCAGGCTTTCGGTGCCCAGACCGCGCCGCTTGCCGATGACCAGAGCAGAGACAAGGCCGGCGATTCCCGCGTTGATGTGAACCACGGTGCCGCCGGCAAAGTCGAGAACGCCCGCCTTGCCAAGGAAGCCGCCCCCCCACACCCAATGCGCGATCGGCGCATAGACCAGCACCAGCCACAGGCCCATGAACCAGAGCATCGCCGAGAATTTCATCCGGTCGGCGAACGCGCCGGTGATCAGCGCCGGGGTGATGATGGCAAACGTCATCTGGAAGACCATGAAGACGCTTTCCGGAATGGTCTGGAACAGCGAATCAGTGCCCATTCCGGCCAGGAACATCTTGCCAAGCCCGCCGATGAAGGCGCCGCCTTCGTCAAAGGCCAGGCTGTAGCCAATGACCATCCACAGAACCGTGACCAGGCAGCAGATGGCAAAGGACTGGGCAAGGGTGGCAAGCACGTTCTTCCGTCGCACCATGCCGCCATAGAAAAGCGCAAGGCCCGGGATCGTCATCAACAGGACAAGGGCCGTGGATGTCAGCATCCAGGCCGTGTCGCCGCTGTCGAGCTTGGGCGGCTCGGCCGCCGCCGCCTGGGCGAACGCGCTTCCGGCCGCGAGGCCGAGAATCGAGATCGAGGCACAAGCGGCCGACGCCCCCGTCAGCAGGCGGGTCGTCAATCGAGATGTCAGGTTTCGCATTGGTCCCTCCTAAAGCGCGTCCGCGTCGGCTTCGCCGGTGCGGATCCGAATCGCCCGGCTGACATCGACGACGAAGATCTTTCCGTCGCCGATCTTGCCGGTCTGGGCTGTTTTCTGGATGGTCTCGACGACGCGTTCGGCCAGATCGGTCGGCACGACGACTTCGATTTTCACCTTGGGAACAAAGCTCACGGCGTACTCGGCGCCGCGATAGATCTCGGTCTGGCCCTTCTGCCGGCCAAAGCCTTTGACCTCGGTCACCGTCAGCCCCTGAACGCCGACGCCGGTCAGGGCCTCGCGCACCTCGTCGAGCTTGAACGGCTTGATGATGGCCATGATCAGTTTCATGAATTCCTCCGTCGCTTGGCAGCCCATGCGATTCTTGGACAAAGCCAAGGAATGGAATTCAAGAACCGTGCCAAGCGCCGGGGGAATCTTTTAATTTATTGATATATAAGAATTAAATGTGAATTTTGGGGTCCCCGGCGGGGATTGGGGGGTCAGCCCGGCCCAGTCTATTTGACTATATTTTAGACATCGCCCAAATTTTATTCACAAATCCACTGCTTTCGGCCAGACTTGGCCCTGGGTGTGGTCTTGCCTCTGGCGCTGGACAAAGACTGCAATCCAGGGCGATGGTGGCCGGCATGACCAACCCGGGCGGAACGAACGAACTGGTCGCCACTGTCGTCGTGATCGGCGGTGGCTTTGCCGGCCTTACCCTGGCCAAGGCGCTGGCCGATGCCGGGATCACCACCATTGTCGTCGAGGGCGAAGACCCCGCCCGCGCAACCGATACCGCGTTTGACGGGCGCGCCTCGGCTTTGGCGCTGGCGTCGCGACGGATCTTCGAAGCCCTCGCTCTGTGGCCGGCGATCGTGCCCCACGCCGCGCCCATTCTCGACATTCGGGTCGCGGATGGGGCTTCCCGGCTTTTTCTCCATTACGATCATCGCGACGTCGGCGATGAACCGTTCGGCTATATTGTCGAAAACCGCCATCTGCGTATCGCCCTTCTCGACCGCGTGCCAAACACGGCCGGCGTTGCCTTTCTGGCGCCGGCGCGGGTTGTGGAGCTTGATCGCCGGCCGAACGGCGCCGTTGTCACCCTGTCTGACGGCCGCATCGTCAAAGCGTCGCTTGTCGTCGCCTGTGATGGGCGCGAGTCCCTCCAGCGTCAGGCGGCCGGCATTCCGGTCGTGCGATGGTCGTACAGGCAGGCGGGGATCGTCTGCACGATCGCCCACGAGCGGCCGCATCAAGGCGTCGCGGTCGAACACTTCTATCCGGCGGGTCCGTTCGCCACCTTGCCGCTCAATGACTATGCGGGCCCGGACGAGGCGCGCTCGGCCGCGCCGCATCGCTCTTCGATCGTCTGGACCGAATCGCTGGCCGACGCCCAGCGCATCATGGATCTGGACGATGCAGGTTTCCATGCGGCGCTTGAACAACGGCTTGGTGATTATCTGGGCGCCGTTCGCGTCATCGGCCCGCGGTGGGCCTATCCGCTGTCCCTCGTCCATGCGCGCCGCTATGTCGATGACCGTCTTGCCTTGGTCGGCGACGCGGCCCATGGCATGCATCCGATCGCCGGGCAGGGGCTGAACATGGGGCTTCGGGACGTGGCGGCCCTGGCCGAGGATCTGGTCGAAGCGTGGCGTCTTGGCCTTGATCTGGGCGACCGGCCGACCCTGGCGCGCTACGAGCGGAAGCGGCGTTTCGACAATGTCTTGATGCTGGCCGCGACCGATGGCCTCAACCGGCTGTTTTCCAATGACATCGCCCCGGTCCGGTTGGCCCGCGACCTGGGCCTGGCGGTTGTCGACCGGATGCCATTGGTCAAGCGCTTATTTATGCGCCAGGCGATGGGAACGCTTGGCCCGCTTCCGCGACTGGCCCGCGGCGAACCGCTCTGATTATCCCGTCTGGTCATCCCATGTGCGCAGCCCGAGACGCGTCATTCGCGGACGCGCGCGAGACCGGGATCCCGCGTGTCCCGCTCGATGCCGGCGACGATCGCCCGCGCCCGTGGCGTCGCTTCTTTGCCAAGACCGTCGATCTGACCATCGCCACGACGGTCGCGCTGCTGATCGTCGACATGGCCGGGCCATTCCTTGGCTTCGGCCATGGGCGCTCGGGCATGAGCGCGCTTCTGGTTTCGATGACAAGCCTGCTGATCTGGGCTGCCATCGAAATCTTGCTGCTGACCGAATTCGGCACAACCCTGGGCCGGCGCCTTTATCGCATCACCATCCGGCGCGATGGCGGGACCGCGCTTGGCTTCGATGATGCGGTCTGGCGGACGCTGCGCATGCTGGTGTTCGGGCTTGGTTTTGGAATCCCGATCGTCACGATCGTTACCCAGATCGTGGCCTATGTGCGCCTGCGTGGCAGCGGGCGGACAAGCTGGGACCGCAAGGGTGGCCTCCGTGTTACCCAGGGGCCGATGTCGGCTGTCCGCTGGTGTGGCGCCATCGCGGCCACTCTTGGGCTGATTGCCGCGGCCGCGATCATCGGCGCCTAGCTGTGGAGCCTCAAGAGGTTGTCCTCGGTGAGGGCGAGGCGACTGATAGGTGTATTGGAGTCTATGCCGCCATGGGGTCGGTGCCAATTGTATCGGTGGAGCCAGACGGGCAATTCATCGGCGCGACGATCTGAGTTGGGATAGGCCTGGGCGCTAGGCCCCATTCTCTGAGAGCGGTCTGGATGAAGCGCTCGGCCTTTCCATTGGTTTTGGGGGTGTAGGGTTTTGTTCGGATGTGCTTGAGCTTGAGGCGCCGGCAGGCCCGGGCGAAGGCTCGGGCCATGTAACAGGGGCCGTTGTCGGTCATGACGCGGGTGACGGTGACGCCGAGGCTCTTGTAATAAGCGATGGCAGCCTTGAGGAAGGCGGTGGCGCTCCTGGCCTTTTCGTCCGGCCTGATCTGGCTGAAGGCGACGCGCGAGGCGTCGTCGATGCAGACATGGACGAACTCCCAGCCGACGCCCCGGCCGCTGGCCCGTCCGGTGCTCTGACCGGTTCGGTCGCCGGTGACGCGATGGCCCGGGCGCTCAAGCTGCCCGAGTTTCTTGATGTCGATGTGGATCAATTCGCCGGGGTGTTCGCGCTGGTAGCGCCGCACGGGTGCGGCCGGATCGAGGGCCTTCAGCCTGTTCAAGCCAGGCGCTTCAGAACCCGGCTGACCGTCGCGGGCGAGACGCCGACTTCCTTGGCGATATGCGAGGCTGGGCGCCGTTCCCGCCGCAGCGCTTCAATCCGATCGACGGTCTCTTGCGGCGTCGGGCGATGCAGGCGGTGCGGCCTTGAGCTGCGATCCTGAAGGCCCGCCAGGCCCTCGGCCTGGAAGCGTGCCACCCATTTGCGGACTGTCCGCGAACAGACGCCCGCGGCTTCGCTGACGGATGCCAGCCGTTGACCGCTCAACACCTGCCGCACAATTCGCTCTCGACCATGCGGCGTCAGACGGGCATTCTTATGCATGCCACGCCGCCGCCGTATTGGATGGCGCACTGGGCCGCTTGCCGATGCCGGACGGCGCCCATGAATCGAGCCTGTGGCTGGTGAAGGGCTCTAACCACCTGCCGCCTTGACGCATTCCCCGCATCGTGCGTCCAGGACATCCAGCATCTCGGCAAACGCCTTGGCCGGAATGCCAAGCCGCGGCAAGGCATCGATCGCGGCCGCGTCGGCCTCGCGCTCGAATTCACGCGAGTAGGACCTGACAGCCGCCAGCCTCGCCAGGGTCACAAGCGCGTCGCTGATCAAGCTGGCATCACGAAACAGCGTCGATCCGGCCATTTATTAGGTTCGGCTATTTATAGGGATCGGCGGCGTCACGCAGTCCATCGCCCAGGAAATTGAAGGATAGAACCAGGATGATGACGGGAATCACGGGGATCATCAGCCACGGATAAAGGGCAACGACATTGATATTCTGGGCCTCGCTCAGAAGCACGCCCCAGCTCGTGATCGGCGGGCGCAGGCCAAGGCCGAGAAACGAAAGTGCTGTTTCGCCCAGAATCATGCCGGGAATCGAGAGCGTGGCCGAGGCGATCAGGTGGCTCATGAAATTGGGCAGAAGGTGGTGGGCGATGATCCGGCGCGGCGACGCACCCATCAGCGTGGCGGCGGTGCAGAAATCCTCTTCACGCAGGGCCAGAAGCTTTGAGCGCACGGCCCGGGCAAGGCCGGTCCAGTCGATCAACCCCAGAATGATCGTGATGCCGAAATAGATGAGAAGCGGGCTCCAGGTGACCGGCAGGATCGCCGACAGGGCCATCCAGAGCGGCAGTTCGGGAAACGATCGGATGACCTCGATCACCCGTTGCGAGACATTGTCGACCCACCCGCCGTAATAGCCGGCCAGACCGCCGATGGTGATGCCAAGAAGAAAGCTGACCGTGATCCCGACCAACCCGATGGTAAGCGAGATCCGCGTTCCATAAATGATGCGCGACAGCATGTCGCGCCCCAGGCGATCGGTGCCAAGCAGATAGAGGATCCCGCCTTCCGCCGGGCAGAAGAGGTGGAACCGCATCGTGATGACACCCCAGAATTCATAGGGATCGCCCAGGCAGAAAAAGCGGATCGGATAGATCTCGTCGCGGTTCTCGGTGTAGTCGCGCTTGAGGGTCCGGCGGTCGAGCGTGAACTTGTAGCCGTAAACGAACGGCCCCCTGAATTCGCCCTCGTGGAACAGGTGCACCGCCTGGGGCGGCGCGAAAAGGTAACGGCTGTTCCGCGTGCTCTGGTCATATGGGGCCAGGATTTCCGAGACCAGAATCGACGCATACATCACCAGCAGGATCGCACCGGACACGACGGCCAGGCGGTGCTTCCTGAGCTTCCACCACATGATCCGCCACTGGGACGCCATGAAATAGCGTTCCTGTTCGGCGGTGAGCGATTCGACCGCATAGGGATCGAACGGCGCCGGCGATACGTAATGCGGCAGCCGTTTCGCGGTCGGATCGGAACCGGCCTGATCGGTCATTGCAGGGCGCGTCCCTCGAGACGGATGCGGGGGTCAAGGGCGGCAAGCGCGATATCCGAGACGAACACGCCAACGACCGTGAGCAGGGCCAGGAACATCAGGAACGAGCCGGCCAGATACATGTCCTGGCTGCGCAGCGCGTCAAGCAGCATCGGGCCGGTGGTCGGCAGGGACAGCACCACCGAGACGATGGCAGCACCGGAAATGATGTGCGGTAAAAGACTGCCGATATCGGCGATGAAGGGGTTGAGGGCGACGCGCAGCGGGTATTTGAGGATCAGCTTGCGCGGCGGCACACCCTTGGCGCGGGCCGTGATGACATACTGCTTCTGCAGCTCGTCCAGCATGTTGGCCCTGAGCCGCCGGATCATGCCGGCGGTGCCCGACGTGCCGATCACGATCACCGGGATCCACAAATGTTCGAGGATCGACAGCATTTTCCCCAGGGTCCAGGGCGCGTCGATGTATTCCTCGTCCATCAGCCCGCCGATATCGGTGCCGAACAGGACGTTGGCAAAATACAGCAGCACCAGCGCCAGCAGGAAATTGGGCGTCGCAAGGCCAAGAAAGCCCAGAAAGGTCAGGCTGTAATCGCCCCAGCTGTATTGATGGGTGGCCGAGTAGAGGCCGATCGGAAAGGCAACCAGATAGGTGAAGATCACCGTCGACAAGGCGACCAGCATGGAAAGATAGATGCGATCGCCCACCACCTCGCTGACCGGCAGGCTGTATTCGAACGAATAGCCAAGATCGCCCTGGATCAGGCCCAAGACCCAGACCGCGTATTGTTCGAGCATCGGCTTGTCGAGGCCATACTGCTCGCGCAGGAAATCGATCTTCTTCTGGTCGACCGCCTCGCCCTGGCTTTGCAGCTCGGTCATGTAGGTCGTCAGATAGTCACCGGGCGGCAGCTGGATGATGACGAACACGATCAGGCTGATCGCAAGCAACGTCGGGATCATCGTCAGCAGCCGGCGCGCAACATAGGCAAGCATGGCGGTCGATCCTATCTTTGGCCGTCGCGGCGGGCCTGATCGCGCTTGATCCGGGCGGCCGAGAACCAGAATGTATCGGGTCGGTAGATGCCGATCTGGGCGCCCGGATCCCAGTTGTAGATGCCGTCCTCGGGCACGTTCGAAAGATGGCGGCTGACCACCACCGGCTGCGGAACGGCCGAAACGATGCCAAGCGTATAGATCTGATCCGTCCAGATCTCGAGAATCATATGCCAGATCGCTTCGCGTTCGGCCGCGGTTTTCGCGTTGCGCCATGATTCGGTCAGGGCGAGCAGCCGCTTCGCGGGTTCTTCGTCCGGCGGCTCCCCCGCCTTGCCGTGGGTTTCATAGGACTGGCCCCATTTCGGCCAGTTGAGCTGGATCTGGCTGGTCGGCGCCAGTTCGTCGGGCGGCAGCATCGGCGTCGGCACGCCATTCTCGATTCCCGACCACACCGACATCAGGGTCTCGCCGGCATAGACGCGGTTGCGCAACAGCTCGCGTTGCGATGGCTTGACAAACAGCTTGACGCCAATCTTCATCCAGTGTTCGCGCACGATCTGAAGCACGTCGGTCTGCTCGACATCCTCGCCCGGCGTCTCGACCACGATCTCTAGCGGTCGCCCGTCGGCCATCAGGCGAATGCCTTCGGCGTTGCGGGCAGTAAGGCCCATTTCGTCAAGAAGCGCGTTGGCGCGCCCTGGATCATGCTGGGCCCAGCGTTCCTGATAATCGGGCTTGAACAGCGGGCTTTCCGGCAAGACCGAATTGTTGCCGGCCACGGCAAGGCCGAAATAGACGATTTGATTGATCTCTTCGCGATCGATGCCAAGCGATAGGGCGCGGCGGAAGCGGACATCGCGGAACAGCGCGCGCCAGCCCGAATCATTGACGTTGAGGTTCGGGAACAGCGCAATATGCGATCCCTTCGCCGTTCGCCAGAGGCGCGTGTTGTAGGCGCTGCGCCGCTCGTTCTCGCGCAGGAACGTATAGTCGCTGAACTTGATGCCGCGGGCCTGCAGGTCGGCCGCCCCGGCCGCGGCCTTGGCCGGGATCAAGGCGCCGCCCGAAACCGCAAGGACCCACCGATCAATATAGGGAAGCTGCCGTCCCTCGGGGTCGACGCGGTGATAGTACGGGTTGCGATCGAAGAAAAAGCGTTCGGACGGCGGCCTGGTCTTGATCACCCAGGGGTCCAGGCTTGGCAGATCTGGATTGTCGTTGCGGTATTGGTTGTCCATCCGGTTGTGAAGCGCGGCCCAGTTGCGCACGCTCGCCTGGGCGACCAGGTCCTTGAGCGCCGCCGGATCGGCGTACTTGGCGTGGAATTTCTTGAGGTAATGCGCGGGCCGATAGATATAGAGCGGCGCGGCCGAGGCCAGCGCCGGCAGAAAGAACGGATTGGGACGCGACCAGCTGAAACGCACGGTTTCATTGTCGATGACCTGGAATTTCGGCAATTCGCCATCGACACGCAGCTCGACCGGGATGCCCATCGGCGTAAGCTGCGGGTTCTGGGCGACGTCATTCCACCAATAGCTGAAATCCTCGGCCGTGAACGGATGGCCATCCGACCACCGATGCCCCTTGCGCAGATGCAGGGTGAAGATCCGGTTCTCTTCGACATCCATCGCGGCCAGGATGTCGGGAACGATATTGAAGGACCAGTCGTAACCCACCAGCCGCGCATAGCCGGTCACCACCATGTAGCGCACATCGCGCGAGCGCACGATCAAGGTGCGAAGATCGCCGCCATGACGGCCGATCCTGGTGTTCGGCAATTCGAGGCTCATGACATTGGGCTCGAGCGGGACCCGCTTTTCCACCGGCGGCAGGCGGCCGGCCGCCACGTCCTCGGCAAGGCTTGGCGTTTCGATGAACTTGCGCTCGGCGATCTGGGACCAAGCGGGCGGTGCCGGCAAGGCGATCATCACGGCCAGGGCGATCATCACGGCCAGGCCGCAGGTGCGGATTGAAAATCCCATCGTCGGCCTCATGCCACCATGGCCAGAAGCTTCGCCGGGTCCGACGCCCGAACGAAATGTCCGTCGCCAAGATCGACCAGCCGGTCGCCGCCGGCCGCATCCACCGTAAAGGGCTGCGGCCAGGCCGACGGCACCGACGCCCGACCTTCCATCAGCGCCGACAGATCAAGGCAACAGCGCGGATCGGGTTCCGGCACCGCCGAGAGCAGCGCCTTGGTGTAGGGATGGACGGGATTGCGGAACAGCGCTTCGCGGGGGGCCAGTTCGACCAGCCGGCCGGCGCACATCACCGCAATGCGATCGGCCATGTAATCGACCACCGCCAAATTGTGGGAGATGAACAGATAGGTAAGCCCAAGTTCGGTCTTGAGGTCCTTGAGCAGGTTCAGCACCTGTGCCTGAATGGAAACGTCGAGCGCCGAAACCGGCTCGTCGCAGATCAGAAGATCGGGCCGCAAGGCAAGGGCGCGGGCGATCCCGATCCGCTGGCGCTGCCCGCCTGAGAAGCTGTGCGGATAGCGGTTGAGAAGGCGCGCGTCGAGCCCCACGACTTCCATCAGCTCGCGCACCGTGGCCGAGCGGGACCGATCATCGCCAATCTTGTGGATCACCAGCGGCTCGCGAATGATGTCGAAGACCGTCATGCGCGGATTGAGGGACCCGAAGGGGTCCTGGAAGATGTATTGGACCTGGCGCCGATAGCGCAGCAGGCCGGCGCGATCCATCTTGAGCACATCCAGGGACTGGTCGCGATCGTTGTAGGTGATCGACCCGGAATCCGGATTGGTAGCGCGCATCAGGATCTTGGAAAGCGTGGTCTTTCCGCACCCGCTTTCACCCACCAGGCCCAGGCATTCGCCCGGCCAGACATCGAACCCGACGTCGTCGAGCGCCCGCACTTCCTGGGTTGTGCCGCGAATCAGTCCTGCATTGCGGATGCGATAGGTTTTTGTCAGCCCCTCGATCCGCAGAAGCGGCCTGGTCGGATCGACCGGCGGCCGGTTGGCATCGGCAGGCAATTGCGCCATCAGCCGCCCGGATTCGTGCTTGATCTCGCGCAGCGGCACAAGACGTTCGCCCGGCTTCATGTCGAAGCGCGGCACCGCCCGCAGCAATGCTTTCAGGTAATCGTGGCGTGGGTCGCTGAAGATGTCTTCGAGCGCCCCCGATTCGACGACCTGGCCATGATGCATGACGACGACTTCCTCGGCCATGTTGGCTACAACGCCAAGATCATGGGTGATGAGAAGCAGCGCCATCCCCAGTTCCGATTGCAGTTCTTTCAAAAGCTTCAGGATCTGCGCCTGGATCGTCACGTCAAGCGCGGTGGTCGGCTCGTCGGCGATCAGAAGGGCCGGACGGCAGACCAGCGCCATGGCGATCATGGCGCGCTGGCGCAGACCGCCGGAAAGCTCGAACGAATAGGATCTGAGCGCCTTGGCCGGGTCGGGAAAGCCCACCAGGCGAAGAACCTCGGTGGCCAGCGCGCGGCCATCTGCGGCACTGGCCGAGCGATGCAGGTGCAAGGCCTCAAGGATCTGGTTGCCGACGGTATGCAGGGGCGACAGCGACGTCATGGGTTCCTGGAAAATCATCGAGATGCGTCCGCCGCGCAGCGACAGGAGCGTCTTGCTGTCGGGCTCGAGCCTGGCGATGTCGATCGGCGGCGCGTCGGTCGCCGGGTCATTGAACAGGATCCGGCCGCCGGTGATGTGGGCGGTCTTGGGCAGGATTCCCAGGATCGCCTGGGCGATGACGGATTTTCCCGAACCCGATTCGCCCACCACCGCCACGGTCGAGCGCGGCTGGACACGGAACGAGACATCCTTGACGGCATGGACAACGCCCTGCTGAAGGCGGAATTCCACCTTTAGATTCTCGACCGTCAGGAGATTAGCCATCGACCTGATCCCGCGGCAAAAAAACGCCCATCGCAAGAAGGTTGGCCTGCGTCGTGGAATCGAGCTTCAAGCCCTTGGCCCGGGCCGCCGCCGCCGCGCAACGCACCACCCCCCCAAAGCCGTCGAGCGTCGATTCGATCATTAGGTTCCCCGTTTCTCCGGCCAGGGTCAACTGCATCCAGCCGTCATGAAAACCTGCCTTATTTCCCCACCGCTTCAACGAGAAATAGGCAAGCTTCATGTGGCGCAGGTCGGCCCATTTCAGGCTGACGGGCCGCAAGCCCCGGCATGACAGCCCGTCATCGGTCACTTCAAGCGTTGTTGTATTGCGAATCGCCGTCCGCCCGCCATAGACCGCAAACAAGACGGCGGCCAGCGCCAGCGCATAGCTGGTGACGGACCCGAAGCCGATCGCGATCAGCGGCCCGGCCGTCACGCCAAGGCCGACCCCGCTGCGAACGTAATCGGCGGCGATCGCCCGGATCGGATAGCGATGGAGGCTCATGGCGAACCCATCCGGGCCATCATTTCTGGACCATCATTTACTGGGCCATCATTGAAAAATCTCGGCCGCATCCAGCCAGCGGGCGCCCCGGTGCCCCCGGGTCAGGCGGAAAAGCGATTCAAGGAAATTCCAGCATGGCTCGTCCATGGCAAGGTGATGGGACAGAATACCGGTCGGTTCCAGGTCATCCTGGCCGGCCGCGAGAGCGGCGCGCTTCGCGGCCAAATGATCGACCAGGGCCGCCACGGCCGCATCGGTGCCAATAAATTGCCGTGTTCCCGCCCAGTCGATCAGATCGACATGGGTGTTCACCTGGCGAAGTCCCGGGCGCGCGAACCCCCGCGGCCGCGGCCGAAAGGTCGAAAGCACCCGGTAGCCCAGGCCCGCCAGCGCGTCGACCAGGTCGTCGTCGATCCGATTCCAGGGCGGCACCAGGACCGGAAGCAGGCGCGTGCCGACCATCGCCCCAAGACGGGCGCGGCCGGCTTCCAGGTCGGCCAGCCGATCGGCAAGCGGGCGGGCATTGGAAAGCTCGCTCTTGGGCAATCCGGGCGGGGCGTGATTGATATGGGCATAGCCATGTTGCAGGACAGCGCCTTTCACATCGGCCAGGGCCGAGACGGGGGCCGAGACAAGGGCCGAGGCAAGCGCCGCGGTCGCCGTGGCAGGGATCACCGCCAGCATCAGCGGCACGGATTGCGCGGCGCCCAGGGCCACAAGCCGGGCCAGCCGGGCCGTCGTATCGATCGCATCATCATCGCGCCACCAAAGGGCGGCAACGCGGCCGGCCGACGCCCAGGCATCAAGCTCCCGCTCCAGGCTGTTCCAGGCGCCGGCGTTCATCCGGATATCGCGGCGGCGATCATCGCGGCGGTCTTTTCGCCACCACCGGTATCGAGGCCAGCAAGATCGGGCGCCGGGCCCGCCGCCACCCGTTCGATGGCCAGGGCAAGACCGGCCGGCGTCAGGCCTTCCTCGGGGACCGCCTGCAGCAGGCCGCGTTCGGCCAGAAGCCGCGCCCGCAGCGTCTGCTCGGTTTCAAGACCGCCGGAATAAGGCACCACCACCGCCCGCAGCCCCGCCGACAGAACCTCGAGCACCGTGTTGTAGCCGCCCTGCGAGACCGAAAGCGCCGCCTGACCAAGAAGACGCGTGAAATCGGGCCGCGCCCGTTCGACGACGAATCCGGCGCCGGCCGCATCGCAATAGGCGCGGAATTTCTCGTCCGGTAGATTGTGGCCGATCAGGACCCGCCACGGCCGGTCGCGAAAGCGGGTCAGCGGCCGGGCGGCGAAAGCCGCATCGAGCAGCGGTTCGCTGACCGCACCGCCACCGGCCGAGACGATCACGTCGCCCCGCTCGGCCGCGCTGCCCCTGTGCGCCGCCGGCATGCGCTGGTCGACCACATAGCCGGTGTAGCGGATGCGACTGGCGATCCGATGCGCAAGCGGAAATGTCGCATCGAACGGGATCAGGTTGGGATCGCCATGGACCAGGATCAGGTCGAACAGACGCTCGGCCCGATCAAGCATTTCGTCGATCCGTTCGGGTTTTGGCGGCGCGACAAGAATGTCGCGAACCGAGCAGATGACCGGGATGCGGGCGGCGCGGGCCGCTTCGATCAGCGGCAACAGTTCAAACGCAAGCTGGCGACGGCCGAACGGAAAAAGCTCGATGATCAGGGCGGCCGGCCGTCGTGCGGCAAAAGCGGCAAGCAGCCGATCACGCCGGGCCGCCTTGAACGCATCGTCGATCACGCGATCGGCTTCGTCGACCAGGATCTTGAAGAACTTGTCGACCGCGCGAATGGGCGGCAGCTGCAAAAGCTCGGCCCTGCCGATATCGAGCCCCGGCACGTCGTGACCGCCCGAGACAATGGTGACGCCAAGCCCGCCTGCCTGCATTGCACGCGCCAGGGTTGCGGCCCGTTTCAGATGCCCGATTCCAAGCAGATGCTGGACATAGAAAAAGACGTGCGGCGCGCCGCTCATGGAATCAGCCGGATATTGACACGCTCGAGCATGGCCCGCCCCGTTGCTGCAATGGAAAACAGATGGGCGTGATCCCATTGCAGGGAATCGGGCGCCTTGCCGATCATGGGCCAATCCCGGGCCTGGGCATAGAGCGCGCGGACGACACCCTTATGGGTGACGGCAATCGTCGGGCGCCCCGCATCGGCAAGCCTTAGAAGCCAGGGCCGCAATCTTTCCTGGACATCACGCGGGCTTTCGCCCGACGGCGGCCGGAAGTCGAGGCCCAGGGCCTCGCGCGTTTCCATCTCGGCCCCCAGTCTTGCGCGCAGTGCCGCAAGGGTTTCGCCTTCCCATGATCCCCAATCCATCTCGATCAGACAGGGTTCGATCGCGGGCGCATGGCCGGCCATGATTGTGGCGGTTTCGCGCGCCCGGGCCAGCGGGCTTGAGACCCAGGCCCAGCCCTGGCATTGCGCAGGAACGCGATAGGATTGAACCAGGCGCCGGCCCGCCGGTGAAAGCGATGGGTCGGCGCGGCCCTGGATGCGGCCCTGTTCGTTCCAGTCGGTCGGGCCATGGCGGATCATCAGCAACTGGGTCATGCGACAGCGCGGGCTTTCATGGCGGCGGCAAGGATCGCATCGAGACTGGCCGCCGCACCGGCAATATCGTGGCGCGCCTGGGTCCGGCGCAAGGCCGCCTGGCGCAGATCATCGCGCCATGCGGGCCGGTCGATCAGATCGGCCAGCGCTTGCGCAAAGGCGGCCGCATCGCCGGGCACGACCAGAACGCCCGTCTCGCGGTCGGCAACGATATCGGGCACACCCCCGGTTCGGCCGGCAACCACCGGCAGGCCTGCCGCCTGCGCTTCAAGCAGGGCCATGCCATAGGCTTCGTTGACGGCCGGCCATGGCAGGACATCGGCAGCGGCATAGAAACCTGGCAGGGCATCGGCCGGCATTTCGCCAATCCAGCGGATGCGCTCGGCCCGCAGGGAAGAAAAGGCCGCCCCGACCGCCGGCCGCGCCGGCCCATCACCGACAATCAACAGACGGAACGATTGCCGCGTCAGGCGACCCAGCGCATCGGCAAGCACGCGATAGGAGGCAAGCTTGTCACCGTCCCGCATCATCGCGACCACCAGGAGCCAGGGCTCGTCAAGCGGCAGGCGATACAGACCGGCAAGCCGCACGCGATGGGCGGCTCGTTCCGCTGCGGCCTTGGCAAATGGTGCGGTGTCAAGAAACGGCGGCAGGAACGTAAATATCGCGCCGGGTCTAAGCACCGGACGGACACAGGCCGCATCATGTGAATTCAGCCCGATCACCGCATCGGCACGGCCAAGGGCGATCCGGGTCGCTTCATGGGCGGCGCCCCATGACCCGCCGGCGCGCTTTGGCGCAAAGGATGCCTCGGCCACCACATAGGGCAGATCGAGGGCATCAGAGACCAGCGGCCCGATCCAATCCGGCGCCTTGTAATAAAGGTGATAGGTGAACCACAGGCTTGGCCGTTCCATGGGCGGCCTGGCGCGATACCGCCGGACCAGCAGATCGGCAAGCCTGGCGCCGATTTCGGCCAGACGGGCCTGCATCATCGGATCGGGTGCCGATCGCCGGCTGCGCAACCGGGCCGCAAGTTCGACCCGATGCCCGCCGCGTCCAAGCGCCTCGATCAGAAGCCGCGCCATGCGGCGATCGCCAGACGGCACCGGGTGATGCGGCGGCTTGAGCGGCGCATAAAAGGCGATGTTCACGCGCGCATCTCCGCCGGCCGATCTTCGCGCCCAGCCACCCGCGCAAGCCCGAAGCGCCGGGCCAGATCATCGAAGCCGGCTTCAGCCGAAAAATCGCGCCGCAGCCGTTCACGCGCGGCGGTGCCCAACCGCTTGCGCAACGACGGGTCGCGGGCCAATTCGACGATTGCCGCAGCCAGGGCGCCGGGATCCCCGGGCGCCACCAGCCGCCCGGTTTCTCTGTCTCGGATGAATTCACCGATCGCCGGCAAATCGCTTGCGATCAGCGCCAATTCCTGGCTGGCCGCTTCCATCAGCACATTCGGCAGCCCGTCACGATCGCCATCGGCCGCGATCCGGCTTGGCGCCACGAACAGATCGGCGGCGCGCATCGCGTCAAGCACCTGATCGCTGGCGCGCGCGCCACGCCAATCGATGCGCGGGCCAAGGCCAAGACGATCGGCCCTTTTCGCCAGGCGCTGGCGCAATGGCCCGCCACCGATGTGAACAAGGCGCCATTCCAGATTGGCGGGCAGGCGGGCCAGGGCATCAAGCAGCACGTCGAAGCCTTTTTTCTCGACCGCCCGTCCCACCGCCAGAATGCGAATGGCAGCCCCGGTGCCTGGCCCGGCTTCGACCCGGCGGCCGCCAGGCTGGAACGGAAAGCGACCCGCATCGAGGCCGTGATAGACAAGCCCGACCCGCGATGGTTCGGGCGCCAGCTCGGCCAGGTGATTGCGGCCCGCCTCGGTGCAGGTGACACAGAACGCGCAGGCGGCAAGTTTTTCCGCCTTTTCCCAGGCGGGAATGGTCCAGATGTCCTTGGCATGGGCCGAGACCGACCAGGGTCGGCCGGTCAGCATCGCCGCATACCGCGCAACCGAGGCCGGAGTGTGGATGAAATGCGCATGCAGGTGAAAGACATCATCGGGCACTTCATGCGCCAGGACCAGCGCCTGCCCGAAGCGCCGGCCGCGATTTGGGGTCGGATCGCGGCGCCAATCCGCCAGCCATTGGCGGCGCGCCGCCTGGTAGCCGGGCCAGCGCCGGACCGCACGCCAGGCCCGCCAGACACGAACCGGTTCCTGATAAAGATATTCGGGCAGGTAGCGGACCCTGGCCTTGACCGCGCCATGCATGGCTTGGACCGCACGATCGGTCGGCTTGCGCAAGGACCAGATGGCGATCGTCAGGCCGCGCGCCTCAAGGCCCAGGATTTCCTGGGTGATGAAGGTTTCCGAAAGGCGCGGATAGCCCTTGAGGATGAAGGCGACGGTGCCGCCCACTGGGGTGCCGCCCACTGGGACCGCGCCTATCCCTGGCGAAATGCCCCCGCGACCACGACGTCGGAGGAATTCTGCGACTGTGCGGCGTGGTGTGCGAGGTGGCGATCCAGCAGCCTGTTCACATTGACGAGCCCATCGAGCAGGCCGGGAACGATGACTTCGGACGGCAGCCGCTGTTCGGGCAGGCGACGCAAGGCGTCCGCCATCCGGGCCGGATCGCGCCGGTCCTCGCCTTCGTCGACCAGCATGCGGACCAGCCCCAGTTCCTCGGCACGTGCCGTACGAATGAACTGTTCCAACCGCGGCCGGGTGCGCGGCACAAGAAGCGCCCGCTTGTCAAAGGACAGGATCTCGCAAAAGGTGTTGTAGCCACCCATCGCCGCCACCGCCGCCGCCCGCGCCATGAGCCATTCGAAATTAGCGTCGAAGGTCAGGGCGCGCACACGGTCCAGCCGATCGATGCGTTTGACAAAATCCGCCTGCATCGAGGGCTGCATGAACGGCCCGAAAACGACCAGCGCCGGCCAGGGCAGGAAGCGCTCGTGCTCGTAGGCGGCAAGGACCCAGTCGACCAGCCCTTCGCCGTCGCCGCCGCCACCGGCCGTGACCAGCAGATAGGGCTCGTCGAAACCCGCCATGGTCATATGCGGTGGTTCCGACGGCGTGTTGCGGCGCAGATAGCCCGTATAGCTGACCTTGCGCCGGACCGACGGCGGCATGTCGATATCGGCCAGCGGATCGCAGATCTGCGGCAGCCCATAGACCCAGATGTCGTCGTAAAGATCGCGCAGGGCCGGCAGCGCGTTCTTGCGTTCCCACTCGGGCGCCAGCAGCGCAGGCTCGTCCAGGACGTCGCGCAGGCCAAGCACCAGGGACGTGCCCCGCTCGTGCAGCATCTCGAGGGTTTCCCGAACCTCGCCGCGCAGGCCGAGCGGCTCTTTGTCGACCAGGAACAGGTGCGGCGCAAAAACATCCGCCGTGTGGCGGATGATCGAGGCCCGCATGGCCAGCGTCTGCTCGAGGGCCAGATGCAAGTTGAGCGAACTGTATTCGCCGTTCCGTTTCTTGATCACACCTGGAACACGGACGAAATCGACCCGTGAACGAAAGTCGAAGCTGCCGATGATTGGCGAACCCGACAGGATGAGCACCGAAACATCCTTGCGATGGGCAACCATCGAATGGGCGATCTCGCGGCAGCGGCGCAGATGCCCAAGTCCGAACGTGTCGTGGCTGTAGATCAGCACACGAAAATGATTATCGTCCCGCATCGGTCGGCGGCCCTTTCCGGTGATGCCGAGCCTTGTCATCTGGCCCTGTTCGTCTGGCCCTGTGACTGGCCCTGTGACTGGCCAAGTCCCGTCCTGGTTCCCTGCGCAGGCGACTATGACACGGCTTAACCCCTTAAAAAAAGCGTTCTTTTCGTGATTTTCCTAACACGGTAATGTCGCCCGATGCGATAGGCGCGGGGCAGGGAACGTGGAAAAGACTATCTATCGCTTCATATTTCGCCACAGCTTGAGACAACAAATAATCCTCGTCATTTTGACGGGGGTGTCATTCCCATTTTTATATTATTCGTTCGAGCTTCCAAAAATGATCGTCAACCAGGCGATCGCGGGGAAGGGGATCCCGGCCGATATTCTGGGGGTTCACCTGGAGCAGATCCCGTATCTGTTCATGCTTTCATCTGTGTTTTTGCTGCTTGTTCTCGTCAATGGCGGATTCAAATATTGGATCAATGTCCTGAAAGGCCGCCTGGGCGAGCAGATGCTGCGTCGGCTCCGCTACGAGCTTTACGCGCGGGTCCTGCGCTTCCCGCCCACCTATTTCCGCCGGGTTTCGTCGGGTGAAATCATCCCGATGATCACGTCCGAGGTCGAGCCGCTGGGCGGCTTCATCGGCGATGCGGTCGCCCAGCCTTTGTTTCAGGGCGGCACGCTGATCACGATCGCCGCCTTCATGCTGATCCAGGATCCGATCCTGGGCCTGGCGGCCATGTCGCTCTACCCGATCCAGTTCTATTTCATCCCCAAGCTGCAGCGAAAGGTGAAGCTGCTGGGCAAGGAGAGGGTGCGGGTCGTGCGCAAGGTCGCCGACCGGCTGAGCGAGACGGTTGCCGGCGTTACCGAGGTGCACGCCCATGACACCTCGCATCTCGAACTGACCGATTTCACCACCCGGCTGGGCAGCATCTATCAGATTCGCTTCCACATCTATCAGCTCAAGTTCCTGATCAAGTTCCTGAACAACTTTCTGGCCCAGCTTACCCCGTTCTTCTTCTACGCAATCGGCGGCTATCTGGTGATCAAGGGCGAGCTGTCCTTCGGCGCCCTGGTGGCGGTGCTTGCCGCGTACAAGGACATGGCGGCGCCGTGGAAAGAGCTGCTCAATTTCTATCAGGAACGCGTCGATGCCGAGATGAAGTACGAGCAGGTGGTCGAGCAGTTCCATCCCGAAGGCATGCTCGACCCCGCCCTGCAGCTTGTCGACACGCCAGACATCGGACCAGAGCCCGGACCGCTGCGCGGCGAACTTTCGGTTGCCGGCCTGTCGCTGATCGAGGATGGCTCGGTGCGCGTTCTCGATGGCATCACATTCCGCATGCCGCTCGATCAGCATGTCGCGATCGTCGGGGCCACCGGAAGCGGGAAGGATGCGCTGGCCCTGCTGCTGGCACGGCTGCAGGTGCCAAGCGCGGGCCGGATTTCGATTGGTGGCCACGATCTGGCGTCATTGCCAGAATCGGTCACCGGCCGGCGGATCGCCTATGTCGGAAGCACATCGTATGTCTTTTCGGCCCGGGTGCGTGACAATCTGCTTTATGCCCTGAAGCACCGACCCTTGCGCGAGGCGACCTATGACGAAGCCGGTCGCCAGCAGCGGGAAGCCGAGCGCCAGGGGGCCAAGGTATCGGGCAACATCACCCACGATCCCAACGCCGACTGGATCGACTATCAGGCCGCCGGCACCGATCCGGACAATCTGACCGCCGCGCTGGTCGAGTTCCTGCGCGCGGTCGAGTTCGAGGAAGACATCTATCAGATCGGTCTCCGCAGCCCGATCGATATCGGATTGCATCCCGAGCTTGCCGAGCTGGTGCTGACCGCGCGGCGCTCGCTTTGCGAGCGGGTGCAGACACCCGAGATCGCCGGCTTGATCGAACCGCTCGATGCGGTCCGATTCAACAGCAACGCGTCGGTTGCCGAGAACCTGCTGTTCGGAACGCCCGTCGGCCCCACGTTTGCCATCGACGGCCTGGCAAGCCATCCCTATCTGCGCCAGGTCCTGGACCGCGCCGGACTGACCAACGATCTGGTCGAAGTGGGCCGCAAGGTTGCCGAGACGATGGTCGAAATCTTTGCCGGGCTTCCCCCGACGCACGAGTTTTTCGAGCGCTATTCGTTCATCTCGTCCGATGACCTGCCGGAATTCCAGTTGCTGCTGGGGCGCGTTGCCCGGCAGACGGCCGGCGAGATGCGCGCCGATGATCGCGAAAAACTGCTGGCCCTGCCATTCAAGCTGGTCCCAGCCCGCCATCGCCTGGGCGTGTTCGACGAGGCCCTGGAGACCCGGCTGCTTGAGGCCCGCCGTATTTTCCGGCGCGACCTGCCGCCCGATCTGCGCGGCGCCATCGAATTCTTCGACCCCGAGCGCTACAACGCCGCGTCAAGCATCCAGGACAACATCCTGTTCGGCAAGATTGCCTATGGACAGGCCGAAGGCGCATCCCGCGTCGGCCAGCTGATCGCCACCGTCGTGACCACCCTTGGCCTGCGGAACGCGATTGTCGAGGCCGGGCTCGATTACGAGGTTGGCGTTGGCGGCGCCCGCCTGTCGGCGGCGCAACGCCAGAAGATCACCCTGGCGCGGGCGCTTTTGAAGCGCCCCGACCTGACCATCGTGAACGAGGCGCTGGTCACGCTGGACGCCGCCAGCCAGTCCCGCCTTCTTCGGGTCGTCAAAAAGCTGTGCGAGGGTCGCGGCCTGATCTGGATTCTGCACCGCGCCAGCCTGGCCCAGGAATTCCATCGCGTCCTGGTCATGAAGGACGGCCGGATCGTCGAGGATGGCACATTTGCCGATCTCAACAAGGAAGGCGGCATCTTGCGCGCGCTGATCGCCACGGAGTGACGTGGATACAGGAGGTACGCCGTGAGTCTTGAACAGGAAGTCGATCTTCTTCGTCGCATACCGATCTTCGCGAAGATCGCTCCGGCGAAGCTCAAGCTGCTGGCTTTCACAAGCGAGCGGATCGCCTATTCGCCGGGTCAGGTCATCTTCCGCCAGGGCGAAATGGGTGATGCCGCCTATATCATCGTCGAAGGCGATGCCGAAGTCTTCGTGACGGGATCGAACGGCGACGTCAAGGTCGCGTCCCTTGGCCCGAATGACATCGTCGGCGAGATCGCCATCCTGTGCGACGTGCCCCGTACCGCAAGCGTGCGGGCAAGCTCGCGGCTTGTGACACTGCGCATATCGAAGGACCTGTTCTTCCAGCTTGTGAACGAGTTTCCGCAGATGGCGGTCGAGATCATGCGCGAACTGGCCCACCGGCTGGAAAAGACGACCGCGCGGCTGCGCGACCTGCTGAACGAAGGCAAGGCTTGATGGACACCCCCGCATGAGCCGCCTCGACAGCGTCATCCGCCGCCTGGAGGCCCAGCGCGCCAGCCTTGATCGCGCGGCGGCGCTGATCGAGACGGTTCGCGGGCCGGTGTTCGAGCTGGGCCTTGGCAACGGCCGGACCTTCGATCACCTGCGCGAGCGGCTGCCGCGCCGCGAGATTTTCGTTTTCGAGCGGCAGGTGATGGCCCATCCCGATTGCGTGCCGGACGCCCGGCACCTGGTGCTTGGCGATCTACGCCAGACCCTGCCCTGGGCGCGCGACCGTTTCGGTGCCAGCGTCGCGCTGGTGCATGCCGATATCGGCAGCGGCGACAAGGCCGCTACCGCGGCCCTTGCCACATACCTGGCAGCCCTGCTTCCGCAGGTCCTGGGGCCGGGCGCAATTGTCGTCTGCGATCAGCCGCTGGACACGGCCGCGCTTGAACCGCTGCCGCCGCCGGATGGCGTTGCGGCGGATCGCTATTTCACCTACCGCGCACCGTCATAGAACCGCAGGATCACCACAAACACGCCACAAACGCGAAGGAGGAAACCATGGCACGGACAGCACGCCGCAAGACAGCCGCAAAGGGGAAAGGCCGGTCGGTCGCAAAAAAGTCGGCCGCCAAGAGGGTCACCAAGAGGAAAGCGGCGCCCGCCCGCAAGGCGAAACCCAAGACCCCGGCCCGGCCAAGCGCCGAATGGCTGGATCTTGGCGATGGGCTCAAGGCCTATTACGCAAGACCGGCCGGACGCGGGCCGTTTCCGGCGGTGCTGGTCTATATTGAGGCGTTCGGCGTCAACGCGCATTTCAAGCGACTGGCGATGCGCCTGGCCCGCGAGGGGTTCTGCGCGATCGTGCCCGATCTCTATGACGGGCTGGTTGTCGAATACGCCAACATCGATGCGGCCATCGCCAAGCTGCGATCCCTGAACGACGACCAGGTGATGGCGCGCAGCCAGCGCACCATCAACGCCCTGATGGCACGCAGCGAGGTGCGCAAAGGCAAGATCGGCGTGACCGGTTTCTGCATGGGCGGCCGCTACGTATTCCTGGCCAACGCGGTCCTGGCGGACCGCATTGGCGCGGCGGTCAGCTTCTATGGCGGCGGGATCGCGCCGGTCGAGGATCGCGCCGGCCGCAAGCCGTTGCTGGACGCGATCCCGGCCATGCGCACGCCGATCAATTTCTATTACGGCACCAAGGATACCAGCATTCTGTCCGACGATGCGTCATCGCCGAAGCCATGGCGAAAGCCAACAAGCGGTTCACCCTGACCGTCTTCGATGATGTGGGGCACGGCTTCTTTTGCGAAGACCGCGCGAGCTATGCCAAATCGGCGGCCCAGCAGTCATGGAAGGAGATGATCGGAATTTTCCGCGCCGCGCTCTGAGCCGGGCGGTCAGGCCGGCGCCAGGCTGGGAAACGCGCGAAGATAGGACCACAGCAGGTAAAGCCCGTAGCCCAGGGCAAAACCCACGCCTTCGCGCCGATCGATCGGCCAGCCCTGCCGGGCGATCAGGCCGAGAAGAAGCATGGCGCCCGCCATGGCCCAGATATCGAGGCGGGCGAGATCGGCCGGTACAGCGATCGCGCCCGCGATCGCGCCTGCGCCCACGACCCCAAGCCCGTTGAAGGTCGAGCTGCCGATCAGGCTGGCGATGGCCAGATCAGGCTGGCGCCGGTAGGCGGCGATGGCGGTCGTGACAATCTCGGGAAGCGTCGCGCCAAGCGCGACGATGGTAAGGCCGATCGGGGAATCGCCGATGCCCCATGCAACGGACAGGGCCTTTGTCCCCTGGCTTGTCAACACGCCGCCACCGAACATCGAGACGATGCCGCCACCGACGGCCATAAGAACGATCGCCAGGCCGCCGGTCGCGGCGGGGGCGGCTTGTCCCGCCTCGGTTCGGATCCGCGCGGCCAGGTCGGGAATGGCGTGCTCACGCGCAAAGACATAGGCCGTATAGACGAGCAACAGCGCGACAAAGGCGATGCCGGTCGGCCAGTCAATGACCGGCAGCTGGCAGGCGGCGATCAGCGCAATGGCAGCCGCCCACAGCGCCAGTGCGTCGCGTTCAAAAGTCATCCGCTTGGCGCAAACGGTGCAACGACCCCGGCAAGCCCGATCGCCAGCAGCGCATTGGCTATTGGCGCCGACCGCGCTGCCCAGCGCCAGGGCAGGACACCGTGGTCCGCCGCCACAAGGCCGTCACCAGTTCGGGCAGCGCGCCGCCCCAGGCCACCAGGGTAAGGCCGATCAGGTGCGGCGTCACCCCAAGCCGCCGGGCCAGCGCCACCGCGCCACGGACAAAGAAGTGCGCCCCGACCAGCAGGAGAACGATGCCAAGCAGAAGGCCGAGCATCAGGCTCATCAGCGGCGGGGCGCGACGGCTTTGACGGTTCGATCAGCGGCCGTGGAACACCGGTTTCCGCTTTTCCGCAAAGGCACGCGGGCCTTCCTTGGCATCCTCTGAGGCCATGCAGACGCGAATGGTCTCTTTCACCAGCTTTTCATCGACCTTGCCACGGGCGATCTGGTTGAGCGCGCGCTTCATGCCCTGCACCGCCAAGGGGGCAAGGCCCGCGACACGATCCGCATAGCGGTCGGTCGCCGCCTTGAGATCGGCAAAGGGGACCATGTGATCGAGATAGCCAAGGGCAAGAAGCTCGGGGCCCTTGAGCGTTTCGTAGCCGACATACATCCGCTTCGCGAGCGAGAGGCCAAGGCGCTCGACATTGCGCCGCAACCCATTCAGCCAGTAATGGACGCCCAGGCGGCCGGCCGGAATTGCGACCTCCATGGCGGGAACGCCGATGCGGAAATCGCAGGCCAGGGTGAAATCGACGCCGCGCCGTAACAGTTGCCGTTCAGGCTGCAGATCGTCGGAATGGCAAGGGCCTCGATGCGGTCGGCAGCGATCTCGATGGGATTCTCGTCCCATTCGCGCGGCTCGATCTTGCCCACGTCATAGCCGGCGCAGAACGAGCCTTCGCCGCTTGCGGTCAGAACCAGGACGCGCAAGTCCTTGTTGGCGGCGACCTGGTCCAGAAGCTTGACGAGTCCCGGCAGATCGGTGCGGAGCAGCCGGTTCTTCATGGGCGGATTGTCAAGGGTGATGGTGGCGCGCGGGCCCTGGATGTCGAGTCGGAAATGCGTATCGGTCATGGGGTCTCCTGCATGTCGATGGATTATGGTCAGATGGAAAGCGTAGCCAGAACGGGAACGTGATCGGACGGGCCGGCCCAGCCGCGGGCCGACCTGAGGATGCGGGCCGACCCGAGCCGAGGCACCAGATCGGGTGTCACCCAAATGTGGTCCAGGCGCCGGCCGCGATCGGCGGCGGCCCAATCCCGGGCGCGGTAGCTCCACCAGGAATAAAGCCGCTCGGGCGGCGGCACGAAGTGGCGGATGGCATCGACCCAGCCCAGCGACGCCTGGACGCGGCCAAGCTTTTCCACCTCGATCGGCGTGTGGCTCACGACATCAAGAAGCTGCTTGTGCGACCACACGTCCTGCTCGAGCGGCGCGATGTTGAGATCGCCAACCAGCACCAGCTTGCGGCCGTGGCTGCGGGCGCGGCGGAACCAGCCTGCCATCGCGTCAAGAAAACGCAGCTTGTGGGCAAATTTCGGGTTGGTGTCGGGATCGGGTTCATCGCCGCCGGCCGGTACATAGAAATTGTGGAGTTCGACCCCGCCCGGCAGGCGGGCATAGACATGACGGCAATCCTGAAGCCCGCACCAGTCCCGGCTGCCGCTTTCTTCCAGGGGCACCCGGGAAAGGATGGCGACGCCGTTGTAGCCGGGCATGCCCCGCACGGCGCGGTGCCGATAGCCCAGCGCCTCGATCTCGGCATGGGGAAAATGCTCGTCGCGGGCCTTGGTCTCTTGCAGGCAGATGACATCAGGCCGCGCCTCGGCGGCAAGGCGACCAAGAAGCGCCAGGCGAAGCCGGACGGAATTGATGTTCCAGGTGGCAAGTTGAAGCTGCATGGATTCAGGTTTCTGCCAACGCGGCGCGGAACAACGCGACGCGGAACAATAGGTGGCGGCGGGGCCGATTGGCAATCGACGGGATGCCAGGATCCGTCAAAGCATCTGCATTTCGGCCACCGAATAAAAGGGATCGGCGTGCCGATCTGCGGCGGCAAGCCCGATATCTTGCAGCGCCGCGTCGATCTCGGCGATCATGGGCGGCGGGCCGGCCATATAGGCCGTCCAGCCATCGAGGGTGTTGAAATCGCTCCGGATCGCGGCGGCGACAGTGCCGTGACGGAAGCGCATGTCCCCGGCCATCGTGACCACAGGCACGACCTGCAGCCCGGGACACTGGCGGGCAAGAGACGCGAATTCGTCAAGCCCGTAAAGGCCCGCCTCGGCATGGGCGCCAAGATAGAGAACGATCCGGCGGCTTGATCGACGGCAAGGGTTTCCGGTGCAGGATTGACCGAATGGCGCCAGGCCCGAGCCGCCGGCAATGGCCAGGATGGGGCCACCAGGCCCGGGGCCGCGTTGCGCAGGTGCCATACGGTCCCTCAAGGCTGACCGGCATGCCGGGGGCCAGTTCGCGTGCTGCTACATAGGTGCTGGTCGCGCCGCCCTTTTTTTTTTCGTGGGTATGCGATTGGTTATGAAATTCGAGGATCGGCCTGCTCTGGATTTGGTTTGCCATCGAATAGTCCCGGGGGCGGCCGTGCTGAAACTAACGACCGCGTATTGCCTGGCCGTGAAGCTGAGCGGTGACGCCGTCATCAAGCTTGACCTGCACGATGCGAATGTCGGCGGTGGCGGAAACCACGTCGACCGCCCGGCCATTTGCCCGCCGCAGGGGATGGTTCGTTGATTCCACACTGAATCCCAGGCAATCCGGCAATCGCTTTCCGGCACGGCACGGCAGGCCAGAATCCATCCTGCCTGGCGATCAGGCGGGCGTTGCTTCCGGAGCGAATAGGCCTGCATCGCCACCTCGCCCGACACCAGCCGCGCCCGGCAGATGCCGCAATTCCCCAATGGCACCCGAACGGCGCCCGCACGCCTTGCGGGATTGGCCCAGGTGATCGCCTGCCCAGGGCGGGTTTTCAAGGATCGCACTGTTTTCATCCAGTGTGATGATAGGTCACGGATTTCATCATTTCTGCTGCCTTGCTGATCATGGCACTGACCGCCTATAATGCCCCAGATCTATAATGCTCCAGGTCTATAATATTCTGGGGCTGATGCACCCGTTCGCTGACCGCCCTACGCGTTTCGCCGCCATTCTCAAAAGCCGGACCGTGACATGATACGTAATCCTGTTGCTCTTGCCATCTTGGCCTTTGCCGCTGCGGGATCATTCGGCACGGTACAGGCCGAAGCGCTGCGAACCCATCATTTTCTGACCCCGCCATCAGTCACCCATTCCGGCATGTTGAAGCCGCTGAGCGACAGGCTGGCGCGCGACACCGACGGCAAGCTGTCGCTTGCCGTGTTCCCGGCCATGCAGCTTGGCGGTTCACCGCGCCAGCTTTACGACCAGGCCCGCGACGGGTTCGTTGATCTTGCCTGGACGCTACCGTCCTATACGGCGGGCCGGTTCCCTATTGTCGAGGTGTTCGAGCTGCCCTTCGTCGGCGGCTCGGCCGAAGCGACCAGCCAGGCGGTGACCGAGTTTGCATCCCTTCATCTGGCGACCGAATTCCGTGATGTCCATGTCTTGCAGCTGCACGCCCATGCGCCAGCGACATTGCACATGGAGAGCGGCGCGCCGCCAGCCTTGAGGACATGCGCGGACTGAAGATCCGTGCCAGGTCGCGCCATCGCCGATTCCATCACGGCACTGGGCGGCAACCCGGTCTTTATGCCGGTGCCCGACGTCCAGCAGTCGGTGGCGCGCGGGGTCATCGATGGCGCGGCCATTCCGTTCGAAGTGGCGCTGCCGCTTCGGATTCACGATGTCACCCGCAGCCACACATCGATCGGCCTTTACACGGGCGTGTTCCTGTTGGCGATGAACAAGCCGCGATACGCGGCGCTGCCGGCCGAGCTGCGCCAGGCGCTGACCACAACACGGACTTGGCTTCGGCGAGGTCGGCCGCATGTGGGACGAGGCCGAGAACTGGGCCGTGCCGCGGCCCAGGCGCGCGGCAACGAGATCATCGCGACGATCCGCTGAGCGCGCCCGCTGGGTTGCAGCGACGCGCCCGGTGATCGATATCTGGGTGGCCAGGATGGACAAGCGCGGCCTGCCGGGAGCTGCGCTTCTCGACGATGCGCGGCGCCTGATCGTGAAATACGAATCCGCCCGCGCCGACACCGGGGTCTCGTCATCGCGCTGAGCCGCCACGGGGGTTTTGACCGGCGCTGGGCGCGGCGTGTCGCGGCTGGGCCCTGGTTGGCGGCGCCGCCTTGCTGGGGGCGGCGCTGGATTACGATGGCCAGCGTCGTGCGACGCGCCTGATCGGCGCGCCGATCCAGGGCGATATCGAGCTTGTCGAGCTGTGTATCGCCATCGCGGCATTTTCATTCCTGCCCTATTGCCAGGTCTGCGGCGGCCACGTGGTGGCGGACCTGTTCACGGCCCGCGCGCCGGCCCGCCTGCGCGCCATGCTTGACCGGGTTTCCGCCATCGTCTTCGCGCTGGTTGCACTGCTGCTGGCCGTGTCGCTGGCATCGGGCGGATCGGCGCAGGCCCATGCCGGCGAGGAATCGATGGTGCTCAGGATTCCGGCATGGTGGGGCTATGGGCCGGCCACGGTTTCGATGCTGCTGCTGGCACTGGCGGCGGCACGCGGGGCCAAACTTAACTGCCCGGATGACCGCGCACCATGAGCGCACTGTCCATTGGCGGGTTGATGTTCATGGCGCTGGTGGGGCTGCTTGTCCTGCGCCGCCCATCGCTCTTGCCATGCTGATCGTGGGCATGGGCGGATTTGTCGCGCTGGCCGGGCGGCAGCCGCTGCTCGCATATCTGAAGTCGGCCTCCCTATCACCGGTTTTCCGATTACACCCTGTCGGTGGTGCCACTGTTCGTGCTGATGGGACAGTTCGCGGCCAAGGCCGGTCTGTCGCGGGCGCTGTTCGACGCGGCGCGGGACTGGCTTGGCCACCGGCGTGGCGGCGTCGCCATGGCGGCAATCGGTGCCTGTGCCGGGTTCGGCGCCGTATGCGGGTCGTCGCTTGCGACGGCGGCCACCATGGCGCAGGTCGCGCTGCCCGAGATGCGGCGGCAGGGCTACGCGCCGTCACTGGCCACCGGCGCGCTGGCTGCCGGCGGCACGCTCGGGATCCTCATTCCGCCGTCGATCGTGCTGGTTCTTTACGGCGTTCTGGCCCAGGCCAGCGTCGGCGATCTGTTCATCGCGGCGCTGGTGCCCGGGCTTATCGCGGCGGCGGGCTATATCGCGGCCATCGCCATGACCGTGAATATCGATCCCACCTTGGCGCCACGGGGCGAACGGGCGTCACGGGCGCAGCGGCTGTCTTCGCTACTGGCCGTGTGGCCGGTGCTGGGCATCTTTCTGATCGTCATCGGCGGCATCTATGGTGGCGCATTCACACCGACGGAAGCAGCCGCGGTTGGCGTTGCCGCTACGGCCCTGCTTGCCTATCTGCGGCGCGGCCTTGACCGCAAGGCGGTGATCGGGGCCTGCCTGGAAACGGCCGTGACCAGCGGCATGATCTATCTGATCCTGTTCGGGGCCGAGATCTTCAACGGCGCGCTAGCCCTGAGCGGCCTGCCATCATGGCTGGCCGAACTGGCCGCCGCTGCGCCGCTTGCGCCGGTCGGCCTGGTCGTCGCGCTGGTCATTCTTTATGTGATCCTGGGCTGCCTGATGGACAGCCTGTCGATGGTGCTGCTGACGGTGCCGATCATTCTTCCCATTGTCCTGGGTCTTGATTTCGGGCTGCCCCGCGACGAGGTGGTGATCTGGTTCGGTGTCCTGGCCCTGATGTCGGTCGAGGTGGGGCTGATCACGCCGCCGGTCGGCATGAATGTGTTCGTCATCGCCGGCATTGCCCGTGACGTGCCGATGGCAAGAATATTCCGTGGCATCCTGCCATTCTTCATCTCGGACATGATCCGCATCAGCGTGCTGATCGCCGTGCCGGGCCTGTCATTGTGGCTGTTGCGTCTGCTTTAAGGTCGTCATGAGAATCGTCGTCGATCCAAGTGGCATCGTGCGCTGGCGGGGCCGACGGGCGCGCTGCGCGTTGGGCCGTGGCGGGATTCGTGGCGACAAGCGCGAGGGCGATGGCGCAACGCCAGCCGGCACGTTTGCCCTGCGGTCTGTTCTTTACCGGGCCGATCGATTGGCCAGGCCCGCCACCCGCCTGCCAGTCGAAATGATCGGCCCGCGCGACGGCTGGTGCGACGATCCATCACACCCGCATTACAATCGGCGGGTTCGGCTGCCCTTCACGGCAAGCCACGAGCGCCTGTGGCGGCGCGATCGTCTTTATAATCTGGTCGTCGTTGTCGGCCACAATGATTCGCCGCCACGGCCGGGGCTGGGCAGCGCGATCTTCATTCATGTCGCAAGCCCGCGCTACAGCCCGACGGCGGGCTGCATCGCGCTTGCCAGGGCCGATCTTCTTCGCCTGCTCGGGGATTGCGACCGGCGAAGCAAAATTCTGATACGACCCTAAGGGCGCGCCCCGAAGATCGCGGTTCCGACCCGCACATGGGTGGCGCCCAGCGCGATGGCGGTTTCATAGTCCCCGCTCATGCCCATGCTGAGCCATTCCAGGCCATGCCGTTTCGCGATTTCAGCCAGAAAGGCGAAATGCGGCGCCGGCGGTTCGTTGGCAGGCGGAATGCACATCAACCCCGCGACCGGCAGGCGCCAGGTTTGGATGCAGTCACGGATGAAGCCATCGGCTTCGGCCGGCAGCACGCCCGCCTTTTGCGGCTCTTCGCCGGTATTCACCTGGACAAGGCAGCGAAGATTGCGGCCCTGGCGGGGAATTTCACTGGCAAGGGCTTCGGCCAAGCGCGGCCGGTCGACGGTTTCGATGACGTCGAACAGCGCGACCGCATCGCGCACCTTGTTGGTCTGCAAGGGCCCGATCAGATGGAGCACAAGATCGGGAAACGCGGGTCTGAGGGGCGGCCATTTCGCCTGCGCCTCCTGCACCCGGTTCTCGCCGAAGACGCGCTGGCCCGCGGCGATGGCGGCCGGATTGCCTCGGTGCCCTGGACCTTGCTCACCGCCACCAGGACAACCGAGCCAGACAGGCGCCCGGCCTGGCGTTCGGCCCGGGCGATATTCGACCATACCGCCGCCAGGTTGGCGGCAATCATAGAGGGCTCTGGCGTAGAGGGCTCTGGTGCGGCGGCGATCACGGCACGAACCTAGCCGGTAAGAATGAAGAGGCCAAAAAAGAAAAGGGCGGCCGAAGCCGCCCTTTCCCCTAGACGCAGAGAGATGACTTAGAAGCGGGTGGTGATACCAACCACGGCGCCCAGCCATCGCTGTCGCCTGCATCGGCGGCAGTTGTGGAAGCCTCATTGTGCAGTCGGCGCCGAAGATGGACGCATGGACGCTGACGCCCGGGCCGATGTCGTGGCTGACCGCAACCATCCACAGCTTCGACTTGTCGTCGCCGAAGATATTGGCACCGGCGGCGTTAAGGTGCCGGGCGAGCTGCCCCAGGTGTAGGTACCGGTGACATAGGTTGCGCCGAAGCGGTAGCCCAGGCCGACATGCATGACCTCGAGGTCACCACTGGTGGTGGCCCCTGACGTGGTACCGGCGGCGCCGGCAGCGCTCGACGCACCCCGATAGTCGACATTGAGGTACGAAGCCGACCGTGAAGCCGCCATAGCCGAGGATCGTACCCGCACCCCACGAGAACAGGTCGTCATCCGCCGTGCCGTCGCGGCCCTGATAGGTCTCCATGACACCGGAAACCTTGACCGAGAAGTCGCCGAACTTGCGGTCGAAGTTAAGACCACCACGGCGAAGCCGTCAAGCAGGTACCGTTGCTCGTTGCAGCACCGCCAGCCCGGTTCTGTTGCGTGACAGCAAACTGAGCCTTGTTGGCGAACGGGATGTAGGACAGACCGAGCTGGAAGCCTTCCCAGCACGTGTAGTAGGTGATCTGGTCGCGATCGTTCGAGAGCAGCGGGCTGGTATTTGTCCGCGTTCTGGCCGCTGGCCGGAACACGGATCAGCGCGGGATCGTGCCTTCGTTGGTGGCCAGCGATCGAGGGCCGGATCATGCCGATAGGCCATCTTGTAGGCGGCGTTGTTGGTGGCGCCCACTTCCAGGCAACCGAACGAGCCGGTCACGTACAGAATTCCTCGTCGATCATGTCCGTGGCGGTCTGGGTGCCGAATAGCTGCTCGAGCCGCCGCTGCCGGCCGCTTCGAGTTCAACCACGATGCCGACGGTGATGCCGTTGTCGAGCTTGGTCGAGCCCAGGAAGTGGATTTCGGCATCCTGCTTCACGTCGAAGCCGTCTATGGCGAAGTCGACACCGACCGGAGCCGCCGGGTTGATGCTTGTATCGGTCGTCGCATAACCAAAGCGCTGGGTCATGAAACCGCCAACGCTCGCCTTGATGGGGTCCGCGGCCTGCGCGTCAGCGGCATAAGCGCCCTGCCGCCATCAGCACCGTCGTGCCAAAGAGATCTTGCATATTCAGCCCTACTCTGTCGTTCGGACCGTTTCCAGCGGAACAGGCACTGGGGCCGTCGCGCCGGCCCAGGGGTCCGCCTCCTGTGCCATACTGCGCTCTTAAAGCCCCGACCCGTTAACCGTCAATTACTTGGCGTCTTTTGATCGTGCGTTTCTGCCACGCTGTGGATGCAACATATTCCGGCGCGCCGGCACGTTGATATCGCCATATTCGACTGAAAGCATTGAATAAATTATGGATCACGGGGTTCAGACCGCCTAGGTACGGTCTGTGGCCATAATCGTTTGGAACACCTGTTCGACCGCCTGGGCAAAACCGGCTTCGTCCCGCGAGGCGAACCGACCCGGCCGCGCAGGCGAGCGAAGCCGGGAAAGCCGGTCTGGTTGCCAACAATGCGACCGCCAGCGCCACCAATCGTCGCGATCAATGCAACCAGTTCGGCAAGGCCGGCCCGGGCAAGTCGAGGCGCCATTGGTAACATGGCGGTCACCGCACAGCGTGATCACCGGCACCCCATCCAAAGCGCCTCGCAGGTCGTGGTCGTGCCGTTATAGGAAGGATCAAGGCCGATATCGATCGTCCCATATCTGGCCAGATGGTCCCGCGTCGTCGCGTCCCGCGCCACAAGATCGAGGCGTTCTGGTGTAACACCTTGATTGGCAAATTGTTTCCGGATGCGGTCGGCGACGCCGACATCGATGGAGCGCGGGCCGAACTTCAGGACCAGCCCGGGCGCCGGGAACCGAATTCGGGATTCGGGCCCAGCAGGCGTGCCATCCCGGGCGTAAGCTTGGCCAGGTTGTTGAACGATCCGAAGGTGACATGCCCCGCCGAAAGGGCCAGGGCCCGGGGCAACGTCCGGCGCTTCGTCCGGCGGCCGATAGCACGAGATCGTGTTCCAGCGGATCAGTTTTCCGTGGAATCGATCCGGATCGCCCGGCGGATCGGCAATCGCGTCCGTCAGGCGGTAATCCATCGCCAGCATGCCGGTGGTGTTGGTAGCCCAGCGCTGAGACCTGCAGGGCGGGCGCCTGCGAACGCCAGCAGCCGATTGCCGCCGGTATGCCCGGCCAGATCGACCAGGATGTCAATGCCGTCGGCCCGAATGGCGGTGGCCAATTGTTCGTCCGTCAGCGTGTGGATGAATCGCCAGTGCCGCGCCAGGGCCCACCAGGCGGTCGGTCGTTTCATCCGGCCTGGCTACGTCGGCATAACAGAACGTTTCGACATGGCGGGGTCATGACGCTGCAAGAGCGGCTCCATGAAAAATAGCTTACCGAGTGGGTTTGGAAGTGGGCGATACATAGCCCACCCGCAGCGGACGCCTGTTCACCGCCGTTCCACGGGAATGCCTGGGTGCCGTGCGGGTCAGGGGATCGGCGTGGCGCTCGGCCCAGCGCCGATGTTCGGAAAAAACGTCCTCGGCGCGCGCGTCGCTTTCGTAATTGAGGCCAAGCAACAAATTGCTATGAACGATCGGCAGATCGGGGCGCAAGGCGACGGCGCGGCAGCTTGCCGCGTTGCCCCCAATGGCGCGGCCAGCGTCGCGGAGAATGTATGAGACGAGGTTTATCGATGTGGCATTGCCGGCATCAAGCGCGATGGCCTTTTCGAGGGCCGCTTCATGCGATCCAAGGCCATTGAGCGCGGCCCAAAGGATATGTGCCTCGGCGGTCTCGGGCATTGCCGCGACGCAACGCTCCGCTTCGGCCAATCCGTCCGCCTTCCTGCCAAGGTCGAGCAAGGCCTTTGTCCGATTGATCAGCGTGCCCTTGAGGGTGGGATCCAGGCGAAGGGCCTGGTCGAACGCAGCCAACGCCTTTTCGTACAGACCGGCTGCCGGACAGGACGCGCCCAGATTGTTATGCACGCCTGCTGCCGCAGGCTTCACGGCGATCGCCCTTTCGAACTCGACCACCGCCCTTTCGTGCTGGCCCTGGGCGGCAAGCGCATTGCCCGGGTTATAAAGAAGCCCTGCCCCTTCGGCGGGCGCCAGCCGATAGGCATGGCGAATTCGGCTTCCGCCTCGGCGGCGCGCCCCAGCGCGAGCAGAATCAGGCCCCGGTCGTTATGGGCGGCGGCCGCGCCGGGATCGGCCTTAAGCCCTGCCGCATAGGCCGCCTCGGCCTCGGCCGGCTTGCCCACCGCCTGCAGCGCCTGGCCAAGTCCGAAATGAAGATCCGCCCGCTTCGGCGCCGCCGCCAGCGCGCGGCGGACAAGATCGAGCCCCGCGTCGCGATGTCCGGCCCGGATGGCCACCTGACCCAGCAGGTTGAGCCCGTCCGCGTCGTTCGGGTTGCGGGCAAGCGTCTGGCGGGCGAGCGCTTCCGCCTCGGCCAGGCGGCCGCCCTGCAGCGCCTGCCAGCCCCTGGCGATTTCGGGCGCGACCACAACCGCGCCGCCCCGCCGCCCAAGGCTTGCCTGCTTGCGCCGCTCTTTCCGGCTCATGACTCCTTGTCCCGATTCGCGCCCGCCACCATCTGGATGCCTTAGCACGGGCATCGGCACAGGCGAAGCGGCAGGATGGCCCGTGTGCGGTTGTCCGTATTGGCAAGCTGCCCTATCATAAGGGCAGCGTTGATGTCGGCATGCGGCCCCGGTTAGCCAGAAATGGGCAGCCAGGAATTGGCGGCCGGAAATTGGCAGTCGAAATCTGGCAGTCGAAAGCTGGGCGGGGCACATGACCGGCGCGGAGTTCAAGACATGAGGCGAATGACAGGGTTGACGACAATGCCGGCCCAGGTCGCGCGCGGCGCCGCGCGCGGTCTGGCAGGCGCCGCCGTGCTGGCCGCCCTGGCGGCCTGTTCAAGCGATAAGGTTGAATACAGCTACCCCGAACGCGACCCAAGCGGCCACGCGGGTTATGTCTATAACGCCAAGCGCGACAGCGTCTTTGGCGCAGGCGGCCTTAACCTGTTCGGCAAGGACGAGGCCAAGCCGGCCGAAGGCGGGACCGGGATCGGCGTGAACAGTTTCCTGTGGCGGGCCACCCTTGACACGTTTTCGTTCATGCCGCTGGTGTCTGCCGACCCCTTTGGCGGCGTCATCATCACCGACTGGCATTCGCCGTCAGAAACCCCGGATCAGCGCTTCAAGATGAACGTCTATATCCTGACCCGCGATCTGCGCGCCGATGGCGTGCGCGTTGCCGTGTTCCGGCAGCAGCAGGCGGGCGACGGGACCTGGCGCGATTCGCCGGTCGATGCCACCACATCGACCCAGCTTGAAAACGCCGTGCTGAAAAGGGCGCGGGAATTGCGGGTCAGCGCCGCCCGCTAGCCCGGCCACAATCGATTCGGGCCGCCTGCGGGCGGCATTGCCGCCACCGTTTCCTTGTTTCCACGCCTTAAGCCAAGCCCACCGCCATGGACACATCCCGCGACGCCGCCTTCGCCCGCTACAACTTTCAGGAAGTCGAGGCGAAATGGCAGCGCGTCTGGGACGAGCGCCGCTGCTTCGTCGCCAGCGAGGATCCGGCGCGGCCCAAGTATTACGTGCTCGAGATGTTCCCCTATCCCTCGGGGCGCATCCACATGGGGCATGTGCGCAACTATACGCTGGGCGACGTGGTTGCCCGCCACAAGCGGGCGCTGGGTTTCAACGTCCTGCACCCCATGGGCTGGGATGCCTTTGGGCTGCCGGCCGAGAACGCGGCCCGCGACCAGAAGATTCATCCCGCCAAATGGACCTACGACAACATCGCCACCATGCGTGGCGAGCTGAAGCGGATGGGGCTGTCGCTTGACTGGACGCGCGAGATCGCGACCTGCCATCCCGGCTATTACGCCCATCAGCAGAAACTGTTCCTGGATTTCTTCAAGGCCGGGCTGATTGCCCGCCGCGAGGCGTTCGTCAACTGGGACCCGGTCGATCACACGGTGCTGGCCAACGAGCAGGTCATCGACGGGCGCGGCTGGCGGTCGGGCGCGCCGGTCGAGAAGAAAAAGCTGTCCCAGTGGTTCTTCCGCATCACCGAGTTCGCCGACGATCTGCTGTCCGCCCTGGGCCGCCTGGAACGCTGGCCCGAGAAGGTGCGCCTGATGCAGGAGCATTGGATCGGCCGGTCCGAGGGCGCCTATGTCACGTGGCGGATTGCGAATTCGCCGACAGATCTTGGCCGCGATTCGATCGAGGTGTTCACCACCCGCCCTGACACCCTGTTCGGCGCCTCGTTCTTAGGCTTAAGCCCCAATCACCCGCTGACCGAGCGGCTGGCGAAGTCGAACCCCGAGCTGGTTCGATTCATCGCCCAGTGCAACAGCCAGGGGACGTCGGAAGCGGCAATCGAAGCGGCCGAGAAGATCGGTTTCGACACCGGCATCACGGTTGAGCATCCGCTTGTCCCCGGCCGCACCGTGCCGGTGTGGGTGGCCAACTTCATCCTGATGGATTATGGCACGGGGGCCATCTTCGGCTGCCCGGCCCATGACCAGCGCGACCTGGATTTCGTCCGCAAATACGGCCTGCCGGTGATCCCCGTGGTTTGCCCGCGCGATGCCGATGCCAGGCGCTTCACGGTCGGGGCGGAGGCATTCACCGGCGATGGCGTATTGATCAATTCCGATTTCCTGAGCGGTCTTGACGTGCCCGCCGCCAAGCGCCGGGTGATCGATCGCCTGGCCGAGATCGGCGCCGGACGTGGCACGGTGCTTTATCGCCTGCGCGACTGGCTGGTCAGCCGCCAGCGCTATTGGGGCTGCCCCATTCCGGTCATCCATTGCGGATCGTGCGGTGTTGTGCCGGTGCCGGCGGCAAGCCTGCCGGTGGTCCTGCCGGACGACGTGTCATTCGACAAGCCTGGCAACCCGCTTGACCATCACCCGACCTGGAAGCATGTCGCCTGCCCCGCATGCGGCAAGCCGGCCCGGCGCGAGACCGATACCTTTGATACGTTCGTCGATTCGTCCTGGTATTTTGCCCGCTTCTGTTCGGCGCGCGCCGACGAACCCGTGACACGCGCGGCGGTGGATTACTGGCTGCCGGTTGACCAGTATATCGGCGGTGTCGAGCATGCCATTCTGCATCTCTTGTATTCGCGCTTCTACACGCGGGCCATGCGCCACACCGGACATGTGAAGCTGGACGAGCCGTTTGCCGGCCTCTTCACCCAGGGCATGGTGTGCCACGAATCCTATAAAAGCGACGACGGACGGTGGCTCTATCCCGAGGACATCGAGCGCCGCGACAATGGAACCACGATCGAGATCAAGACCGGCAAGCCCGTCACCGTCGGCCGCAAGGAGGTGATGAGCAAATCCAAGAAGAACGTCGTGCCACCCGCCGCCATCATCGAGGCCTATGGGGCCGACACCGCCCGGCTGTTCATGCTGTCCGACAGCCCGCCCGAGCGCGACCTGGAATGGTCGGCCGCCGGCGTTGACGGGGCCTGGCGCTATCTCAATCGTCTCTACCGGCTGGTGCATGAAAGCGCGCCATCGCTGCCGAAGCCGGGTGCGCCACGGCCGGCCGGCCTGGATGCGCCGGCGATGGGCTGTCAGCGGACGGTGCATCGCGCCATCGCGGATGTGACGGCCAGCCTGGACGCGTTCCGGTTCAATGTCGCCGTCGCGCAGATCCGGACGCTGACCAACGCGATCGAAAGCTACCGCGGTGATGCGGCCGGCGATGGGTGGACGCTGCGCTTCGCTCTCGAGACGCTGACGCGCCTGATCGCACCGATGGCCCCCCACCTGGCCGAAGAGATGTGGTCGCTGCTGGGATGCCAGGGCCTGGTGTGCGAAGAGCCTTGGCCAAAGGCCGATCCGGGCCTGGCCGCTGCCGAGGAACTGACACTGGCCGTCCAGGTGAATGGCAAATTGCGTGGCACCGTCCGCGTGGCACCGGGCACGGCCAAGGATGCGGTCGCAGAGGCGGCGCTCGCCTTGCCGAATGTCGTCACCGCACTGAACGGAAAGCCGCCGCGGCGTGTCATCGTGGTCCCCGATCGTGTCGTCAATATCGTTATCTAGGGCGATTCTTCTTTTTCTTGCGGCGATGACCCTGACCACCGGGTTGACGGGCTGCGGATTTCGTCCGCTGTACGGAAGTCAGGGCGGCGCCGGGCGCGAGGAGCTGGCGCGCGTCAGGATCGACCTGATCCCCGATCGGATCGGCCAGCAGCTGCGAAACGAGCTGCTGGACCGGTTCAACCCGCGCGGCGAGGCGCGTGACGCCCAGTACCGCCTTGGCGTGGTGGTGCGCACGCGCCGCGTCGATACGGCAATCCGCCGCGACGAGACGACCCGCACCGTGCGGCTTGAGGTTGACGCGCAATACAGCCTGATCGAGCTTGCGAATTCGACCGTCCCCCTGACCGGCGTGTCACGCGCGGCAACGACATTCACCGTGTTCACGTCCGAGTTTGCGACCCTCAGCGCCGAGAACGATGCGCGCGCGCGGGCCGTGCGTGAAATCGCCGATGACCTGGCGCTGCGGATTGGCGCATTCCTGGCGCGCAGCAGCGACGACAAGCCATGAAGATCGCGTCCGGGCAGATCGAGCGGTTTCTCGCCCGACGCGATGCGTGCATTCAAGCCGTGCTGGTCTATGGTCCCGATCAGGGCGCGGTCCGCGAACGATCGAACCTGATCATGCGCTGGGCGGTCGATGACCTGGCCGATCCGTTCCGGGTTTCCGAGTTGAACGGCCAGACGCTGCGTGGCGAGCCGGCGCGGCTGCGCGATGAATGGCTGGCGCGGGCGCTGACCGGCGGCCGGCGCGCAATTCGCATCCGCGATGCGACCGATACGCTCGCAGATGGCGTTCGTGACCTGCTTGATGAAGCGGGCGGCACGGATGCCAGCCTGCTGGTGGTCGAGGCCGGCGAGCTTGGGCCGCGGTCGAGCCTCCGGGTGCTTTTCGAGCGGGCGGACAACGCCGCGGCCCTGCCCTGCTATACCGACGAACCGGCGGCGATTGCACGGCTGGTCAGGCAGGGCTTGGCGGCCCAGGGCGCAACCATCGAAAATGATGCGCTGGCCTGGGTCGTCGATCGCCTGGGCGTGGATCGCGGCGCGACCCGATTCGAGATCGAGAAGCTTGGCCTGTTCGCGGGGGATGGCGGCAGGATTACGCTCGATGATGCGGTTGCCCTGTCCGGCGACGCCGCCGCGTCGACCCTGGACGAGATCGCGCTTGGCGTGGGGGCCGGTGATGGCCGTAGCGTCGATCGGCTTCTTGCCCGAGCGCTGAACGAGGGCGCAACACCCATCACCATCCTGCGAAGCGTGGCGCGCCATTTCGAGCGGTTGCATGCGGCAGGCGGCGCGATGGCAGGCGGGCAATCGGCCGATGCCGCCCTGAGCGGGTTGCGCCCGCCCATCTTCTTCAAGGCGCGCGATGCGTTCCGGGCCCAGCTTCGTCGGTGGCCCCCGGCCCTGGCGGGGGCGGCCCTGGCGCGCCTGATCGATGCCGAGGTTGCCTGCAAGATTGGCGGCGCGCCGGATCAGGCGATTTGCGGCAGCGTCCTACTGGAAATCGCCCGGCGGAATATGGCCCGGGGTGTGGCCAACGCGACAGGGGCACGCTGAACCGATCCCGTCCGGCCAGAGCCTTTTGCGGTCAGGGGATCGCTATCGGATGGATGGGCCGTTCTATTCGGGGCGGCGGGGGGCGCCCTGTTTCAAGCGATGGAGAACGTCGTCAAGCTGTTCCAGGGTCGCGTAATGAATGCCAAGCGTCCCGCCCTGACCCCGGATATCGATGGTGACCCGCAGGCCAAGAGCCTGTGAAAGCTCGTTCTCGAGCGCCGCGGTGTTTGCATCCTTGCCCGGATGGGGGGGGGCGGCCGTGCCGGTTCGCTCGCGGCGCACCAGCGCCTCGGTCTGGCGCACATTAAGACCCTTGCGAACCACCTTTCGGGCCAGGGCGGCGGGGTCGGCGGCCGATAGCAGCGCGCGAGCGTGGCCAGCGCTGAGCTGATTGCTGTCAAGCATTTGCAGAACCGGCTCGGGCAGTTCGGTCAGGCGGATGATATTCGCCACATGGCTGCGGCTTTTGCCGATGGCCTGGGCCAGGGCCTCCTGCGTATAGCCGAATTCCTCGATCAGCCGGCGATAGGCCTGGCCTTCCTCGACGGCGGTCAGGTCGCTGCGCTGGACATTCTCGACCAGCGCAACCTCCAGGGTATCGCGGTCGGTCAGGTCGCGGACAATGACGGGGACATCGTGCAGCTGGGCCACCTGGGCAGCCCGCCACCGTCGCTCGCCGGCAACGATTTCATAGGCTTCCGGAGAATCGGCGCTGCGTCGGACCAGGATCGGCTGCAACACCCCTTTGTCCCGGATCGATTCGACCAGGGCAGACATGTCCTCGGCGTCGAATTTGCGCCGCGGCTGGAAAGGGCTAGGCCGCAACTGGTCGATCGGAACGGTCTTCGCCTGACGCAGGCGGTCGAGGGCGGCATAATCCTCGCCCTCGTCCTGGAACAGGGCCGAAAGTCCGCGGCCAAGGCGCTGATTTGGCCTCTCGTCGATCACGCCGTGCGCGCCTCGGGTTGGCGAAGGGCGCGCTCGCGCCGCAGAATCTCGCTCGCCAGGTGCACATAGGCCCGCGCACCGGCACAATTGAGATCATAAAGCAGAACCGGCTTGCCGTGAGACGGCGCTTCCGAGACGCGCACGTTTCTGGGGATCACGGTTTCATAGACCTTGGGGCCAAAGAAACCACGCACGTCGCTTTCGACCACGCCGCTCAGATTGTTTCGGCGATCGAACATGGTCAGGACAATACCCTGGATCTCAAGACCCGGATTGAAGGTCCGCTTGACCCGGTCGATGGTCCGCAGAAGGTGGCTAACCCCTTCCAAAGCAAAGAATTCACACTGAAGTGGAACCAAAACAGCATGGGCCGCGGCCAGCGCGTTGAGGGTAAGAAGGCCAAGCGCCGGCGGACAGTCTATCAATACGTAATCGAAACGATTTGCGATGCCGCTCTTCAGGAACGCATCACGTAGCCTATATTCTCGTTTCTCAATCGAAACAAGTTCGATTTCCGCGCCGCTCAGGTCCATGGATGACGGCACAATCGAAAAGCCGCCAACCTTGGTCGGCACGATGGCCGTGTCCAAAGGTTCCAGCCCCATCAGCACATCGTAGATGCTGTGCTGGCGGGCCTTGCGCGCAATTCCCATCCCGGTACTGGCATTCCCCTGCGGGTCAAGGTCGATAATCAGGACCCGCTTGCCAACCGCCGCAAGGGCTGTCGCTAGATTGATGGCAGTCGTGGTCTTGCCGACGCCGCCTTTCTGATTGGCGACAGCGATGATTCGACCGCCGGCGCCAGGTGACACTTCGCCAACAACCGATGTCAGCGTCTCGATTTCAGATGGTGCCAGATCGTTTGGTGCCAGATCGTTCGACAGGGCGTAGTCCTCCGATTACAAGGATGACACCCGAAGGGTCAGATTGGCTTGCCACGGATTTATGTTGCATCTTCCATTTTTTCCTGGCCAGCGTCAATTCCTCGTCGACATTTCGGCCCTTCAGAAGCAGCGCTATGCCTTCAGAACGCAAAAATCTGTGGGCAAGTCCGCAAATTTCCACCAGCGGAGCAAAAGCGCGGGCCGTGACCACATCAGCCGGCGGCAAGGCAAGCGTTTCTACGTTTTCGCGGTGGAGGGTGGCCTTGATGCCGGATACCCGCATCACTTCCTGCAGGAAGACAGCCTTCCGGCTGTCGCGCTCGACAAGATGAACGTCAAGCTCGGTCATCGCGGCGATGATCAGCCCCGGAAAGCCGGCGCCGCTGCCAAAATCGACCAGAATCTTGGCGGCCGGCGGAATAAGGGGGACGAGCTGGGCGCTATCCAGGAAATGTCGTCGCCATGGGTCAGCCAGAGTCGAACCGGCGACAAGATTGATGGACTGATTCCAGCGCTCCAGGATCTGGGCATAGCTGCGCAGACAGTTGAGTGTTTCACGTGAAACACCGGTCCGGGCCTGAAAGGCATCCGGCGTCAGCGCTGCCTGATTATCGGCCGATTGCCGTGCCATGACTGATAGTTGTGACGTCGCCGTCAGTTGTGACATCCGCGTCGCCGTCGGGCCGCCGCCGCTGGACGTATCGCAATAAAATAATCACCGCAGCGGGTGTCATTCCTGGAAGCCGGGTCGCCGCCCCGATTGTTTCAGGCTGAGCCATCTTCAGAACCTGGCGGGTCTCGTTTGACAGCCCTGGAATCCCAGCATAGTCCAGATCACGCGGCAGGCGACAGCCATCATCCCGCCGCATTGCATCGATATCGGCGGATTGGCGCTTCAGATAGCCGGCATAGAGGGAATCGGCCTTCAGCTGGCCCGTTATTTCGTCCGGGATCTCCGCGATCTCGGGCCACACCCTGGCAAGATCGGCGAATTCCACCCCCGGGAATCCCAGGATCTGGCCCGCTGACCGCATCTGGCCGTCGTCGCCCACGGTTATCCCGTGCCTGGCCAGCTGGCGCGGGCTTGCCCGAAGCCCATCAAGAACCTGCCGCGCCCTGGCAAGCCGCTCGGCCTTCTGCTCAAAGGCCATCCGCCTTTCGCGCCCCACCAGCCCAACGCCAATTCCCTTGGACGTCAGCCGCTGGTCCGCATTATCGGCACGCAGATGCAGGCGGTATTCGGCCCGGGATGTAAACATCCGATAGGGCTCGCGGGCTCCACGCGAGATTAGATCATCGACCATCACGCCGATATAGGCCTCGGCCCGATCGACGGTAATGGCCCGGCCACCCCCAGCCCGTAGTGCCGCATTAGCGCCTGCCAACAATCCCTGGGCCGCTGCCTCTTCGTAACCCGTCGTGCCATTGATCTGCCCCGCCAGGAACAGGCGGGGAATTCGCTTCGTCTCGAGGGTTGGCCGCAGCTCTCTCGGGTCGACAAAATCATACTCAATGGCATAGCCCGGCCGCAGGATGACGGCATGTTCCAGCCCGGGGATGGTCGATACCAGCGCTGCCTGCACGTCTCGGGGAAGCGATGTCGAAATCCCGTTCGGATAGACCGTGAAATCGTCCAGCCCCTCTGGCTCCAGGAATACGGTATGCCGCTCCCGCTCGGCAAAGCGCACCACCTTGTCCTCGATCGATGGGCAGTAGCGGGGTCCCACCCCCTTGATCTGGCCGGAATATAGTGGCGAGCGGGCAAGATTGGCGCGAATGACGGCGTGGGTGCCGGTGGTGGTCTCGGTCAGGTGGCATTCGATCTGCGGGGTTGTGATTCGTTCGGTCATGGACGAGAACGGCTCGGGTGGCACATCCCCGGCCTGGGCCGGCAGGCGGTTCCAGGCAATCGTCCGGCCGTCCAGCCGGGGTGGCGTACCGGTCTTTAGCCGCCCCAGCAACAAACCCGCCTCGTCCAGGGCCAGGGCAAGCCCCAAGGCCGGCGCGTCCCCCACCCGTCCGGCCGGATATCGCTCTTCACCTATATGGATCTCTCCACGAAGGAACGTTCCGGTCGCAATCACGACTGCACCGCAGGCCAGGCGTCGCCCCCGGCCCGTCACGACCGCCACCACGCCGGCGGCCGGGGAAACCTCTAGCCCCTCGGCGCTTTCAACCAGAATCTCGAGCCCGTCCTGGGCCCTGAGCGCCGCCTGCATGGCGGCCCGGTATAATTTCCGATCCGCCTGGGCGCGCGGCCCCCGAACCGCCGGGCCCTTGCTTCGATTAAGAACCCGGAATTGAATTCCGGCGGCATCGGCGACCCGCCCCATAAGCCCATCAAGGGCATCGATCTCGCGAACCAGATGCCCCTTGCCCAAGCCTCCGATCGCCGGGTTGCACGACATTTCACCGATCGTCTCGTACTTCTGGGTCACGAGAAGCGTACGCGCACCCATCCGCGCCGCAGCGGCAGCCGCTTCGCACCCCGCATGGCCCCCGCCGATCACAATCACATCGTAGCTATCACGCATTTCTAACCGACATTCCACCGTCAGGCATTCGCGGCCCCGCAAAGCAACAGCCGGGCCAATGTTTCACGTGAAACACTATTTGCCTATGCAAAGCTCCCTGAACACAACATCGAGTATGTCTTCAACATCGACGATACCCACGATCCGCCCAAGCTCGCGGCTTGCCAAACGCAGATCCTCTGCCATCAGCTCGATGGCGGTTGCCACCTCGGCCCGGGCCAAGGCCCCGCCACAAGCGACAAGTGCCACGCGATGTCGCTCCCGCGTGGGAGCCATCGGGCCGTTCCCGCTGGACGCCAATTCGGCAGCCCGCTGGGCCAGAGCGTCGCAAAGCCCGTCCAGGCCCTGTGCCTTCAGGGCCGATACAGGCAAGATCTTGCCGCCGAAGTCCCGTTTCAAGCCGGCCACCCGGCTTATGCCGCCATCGGCAAGGCGATCGACCTTGTTGACCGCCAGGATGTCACCCTCCCGAAGAATTCGGATCAGCTCGGGGGCCAAACCATCCATACCGGGGCCATCCATACCGGGGCCATCATTACCGACATCGACTCCATCGACCACGGCAAGCCGCAAATCGGCGTCCTCGGCATTGGCCAACGCCCTGCGGATCCCTTCTGCCTCGACCGCGCCACCTGGGCTCCGCAGCCCCGCCGTGTCTATGATCGTCACCGGAAATCCGCCAAGATCGAGCCCGACCTCGATGGCATCCCGGGTCGTTCCCGGCTCGGGCGCCACGATGGCCACGTCGCGCCGTGATAACATATTGACAAGACTTGATTTTCCGGCGTTTGGCAGTCCTATCACGGCGATCCGAAGCCCGTCCCGGAGCCGTTCGCCTCGATTTGCCCCCGCAAGATGCTTCTCAAGTTCGCCCCGCAGCTTGCCAATATCGCTTCGAACCGTTCGAATCAGATCAGGCGGCAGGTCATCCTCGGGGAAGTCAAGCTGGGCCTCAAGGTATGCCAAGGTATGAATCAGTCGCTCCCGCCACGCCCGGTATAACCGTCCCAGTTCTCCCGATAGCTGCCTTTGCGCCTGGCGCCGCTGGGCCGCGGTGTCCGCATTGACGATGTCGGCCAGCGCTTCGACCTCGGTCAGGTCGAGCTTGCCGTTCCTGAAGGCCTGGCGTGCAAAACCGCCCGCCTCGGCAAAGCCAAGCCCCATTTGTTGGCCCAGTACATCCAACATGCCGCCCAATACGGCACGACCCCCATGAATGTGGAATTCTGCCACGTCCTCGCCGGTAAAGCTGCGCGGGCCGGGAAACCAGACCAGCATCCCGTGGTCCAGTACGTCACCATTGGCCGGATCGCGAAATTGCCGCAACGATGCCACCCGCGCCTGCGGCAGGGGCCTGCCGGTCATGGCAAGCGCCGCCCGCCCCGCATCGGGGCCCGATACCCGGATCACCGCAACCCCAGACCGGCCTGGTGCGGTGGCCGGCGCGAATATGGTCGACGACATAGTTACAGTTCCGAAACGACGGTCTGGAACGCCAGCCTGGCCCGCGAACCTAGGCCCACAAACCTTGGTCCAGGTGGCCGGCGGCGCGCCGCTCAGGCCGGCCCGTTGCCCGCCGGCAGCATCAGGCGGGCTACGCGTTCCCCATTTTTCAGATGTTTTTCAATGATTTCATCGATATCGGCCTCGCTCCGGTAGGTGTACCAGACGCCCTCCGGATAGATGACCACCGTGGGCCCCAGCTCGCACCGATCGAGGCACCCCGCGGCGTTCACCCGAACCCTGTCGAGCCCGGCCTTTTTCGCCCGATTCTTCATATAGTCCCGAAGCTTCTCGGCCCCCTTGTCAGCGCAGCACCCTTTCGGATGCCCGGCCGGCCGCACATTCGTGCAGACGAACACATGCTGATCAAAATATGGCGCCGGATCGCCTGGCTTGCTGGTCCCTGGCTTGCTGGTCACGGTTAATGACCCCTTTCTATCAAAGTCGTTCCGTTCCTATTTCTGACCCGTCGAGCCCGGCCAGAATGCCTTTCTGAACTGCTCCAACGCTTCTCCACCCGGCATCCAGGCCCGCATCACGGCATCGACATCGAGCCCCGGCACGCCCGCCCGCATCTTTCGTTCCATCTCGTCAACAAACGCCTTATGAACCGGACCCATGTCCGGCAGCCCGAAAAATGCCCGCGCCTCTTCGGGCGAGCATTCCACGTCGATCCTGATCTTCACGCGCCCTCTCTTTCCCAGTCGCGCCTGGCCCGGTCACGGCCCTTTATTTATTTTCCGGTCACGCTTGGCGGCGCGCGATCTTAAACCCCTCGTTTCCACCCCGCAAATTTTGCCCGTAAATTTCGCCTGTAAATTTCGCCGGCCACGCGGTTGCCGCCCCAGCACCGTCACTCCACTTAGTCCTTAACGCCTTTCCGGACAGGTCCATGTTGCAAGCAGCCTTGCGAAACGCTCTTGGCAGCGAAACAAGCCCCTATCTTCTCCAGCATCGGGACAACCCCGTCCACTGGCAACCCTGGGGGCCGGCCGCGCTTGCCCATGCGAAAAGCCTCAACCGCCCCATCCTTCTCTCGGTCGGGTATGCCGCGTGCCATTGGTGCCACGTCATGGCCCACGAAAGCTTCGAAGACGCGGAAATTGCCGCTGTCATGAACAGCCTTTTCGTCAACATCAAGGTCGATCGCGAGGAACGCCCGGATATCGATGCCATTTACCAGACCGCGCTTGCCCTGATCGGCGAACCGGGCGGCTGGCCGCTCACGATGTTCCTTACCCCTGACGGCGAACCTTATTACGGCGGCACCTATTACCCGCCCGAGCCGCGCTTCGGCCGACCGGCCTTCCGCCAGGTTCTTGAAATCCTGGCGCGTCTCTATGCCAACGAGCCCGAAAAGATCCAACGCAACACGCATGCGATCCGCACCGCCCTTGCGCGCACATCGGCCACATCCCCCGGGCCGCTCCCGTCTCCGGCCGCGCTCGATACCGCCGCCGACCGTATCCTGGACACGACAGATCCCGAATACGGCGGCTTCGGTACCGCTCCCAAGTTTCCCCACACCCCGGCCCTCGAAACCCTGTGGCGCACCTTTCTTCGCACCAATAAGGCACCCTATCGCGCCGCCGTCATCGGTTCACTGACGGCCATGTGCCAGGGCGGCATCTACGATCACCTGGGCGGCGGCTTCGCCCGCTATTCAACCGATGCCCAGTGGCTGGTCCCCCATTTCGAGAAGATGCTCTACGACAATGCCGCTCTTCTTGATCTGCTGGCCACCGTCTGGGCCGACACCCGCAATCCCCTGTTTCGCGCGCGCGCCGAAGAAACCGTCGCGTGGCTTCTTCGCGACATGCGGGTCGAACCGAAGTCCAAGGGTCCTTGCGCGTTCTCGGCCTCGCTCGACGCCGACAGCGAAGGCGAGGAGGGCCGCTATTATGTCTGGACCGCGACCGAGATCGATTCTGTTCTTGGCAGCGATTCCGCGCTGTTCAAACGCACCTACGGTGTGACCGCCGCCGGCAACTGGGAAGGGCGCAACATTCTGCATCGTGCCGACGCAGCCTTCGATCCCGGCAACCCCGGCGAGATCAGGCTTGCGGCAGCGCGTGAAAGGCTGCTTGCCATCCGGTCCCGACGCGCGCCGCCCGGTCTTGACGACAAGGTCCTTGTGGATTGGAACGGCTTGCTTGTCACCGCGCTTGCCCGCGCCGCAAGCCTGTTCGCGCGCCCGGACTGGCTGGTCGCGGCGCGCGATGCATTTGCGTTCATCGCCAACCCCGTTGCCTTTCCGGACTGGCGCCTGTTTCACAGCTATCGCGCCGGCCAGGCGCGCCACGCCGGCACGCTCGACGATTATGTCGCCATGGCCAGGGCGGCCCTGGCATTGTTCGAATCCACCGGCCTTGCGTTCTATCTTGATGCCGCAAAAGGCTGGATCGCCACGCTCGACCGCCATTTCTGGGATCCCGAAGCGGGCGCCTATTTCTTCACGGCCGATGATGCCGAAGCGCTGATTCACCGAACCAGGACCGCTGCCGATGCCGCGACGCCCAACGGCAACGGCCAGGCCGTCGAAGCCTTGGCACGCCTTTATTACCAGACCGGCAACGAAAGCTATCGCATCCGCGCCGAAGCGATCATCACAGCTTTTGCAAAGCCCATGATCGACCATCCCTTCGCATTTGCCACCCTGCACAATGCGGCACGCCTGCTTTCCGATGCGGTGCAAGTCGTGATCGCCGGCGACCCTGACGCCGAGAACACCCGGCGGCTCGTGCAGGCGGTCTGGAATTCATGGCATCCCGCGCTGATCGTCACGCCCATCGGTCAAGGCCATGACTTTCCGCCGACCCACCCGGCGGCCGGCAAATCCTTGCTCGATGGCCGCGCCGCCGTCTATGTGTGCGCTGGCCAGCGCTGTTCCTTGCCGGTCCAGGACCCCACCCAGCTTGCCAGGCTGCTGCGAACGGCCGCCCCCGAAACCCCGTAGCGTCCCTCCGTAACGTCATGGATCACGCCATCACCATCAAAAGCCCGGTCGGTCCCCTTACCATCACGGCGCGGGATGGTGCCATCGTCGCACTCGACTTCGGGGCAGGCGGCGCTTCGCGCCCCCGATCCCCATTGCTTGCCGAAGCAAAAGCCCAGCTCGCCGCCTATTTCTCGGGCAGGCTCCGCACGTTCACTCTGCCATTGGCGCCCCACGGAACTTCGTTTCAATGTCGGGTCTGGGCCGCGATGCAGACCATTCCATTCGGTCGAACGGCAACCTATGGCGAACTTGCCGACCGGCTGCGTTCAAGCGCGCGTGCCGTTGGCGGCGCCTGTGGCCGCAACCCCATCCCGATCATCATTCCTTGCCATCGCGTGCTGGCCCGCCACGGGCCTGGCGGCTATTCCGGCGCTGGCGGGCTGCGGACCAAGCGCGCTCTGCTCGGGGGAGAGGGTGTCACCCTGGGTGGCAGACCTTTGTGATTTCCGATCGCGCATCGTTATAATCCGCCGAAACCAAAGGCAACGCCACACCCAGTCCCACGTTCACCTGCACGGAGGAAACAGCGCATGAGCGAGATCACCATCAAGGCGGCAGACGGCGGCGAGTTCATGGCCTATGTTGCCAAGCCCAAGGCGGCCAAGGCGCCGGGCGTTCTGGTCATTCAGGAAGTCTTCGGCGTCAACAAATTCGTCCGCAAGGTTGCCGACTGGTTTGCCGCCGAAGGTTTCCTTGCCGTCGCCCCCGACCTGTTCTGGCGGCTCGAGCCCCGGCTGCAGCTCGATCCCGATGTGCAGACCGATTTCAACAAGGCGCTTGAGCTGTTCGGCAAGTACGATCAGGAAAAGGGCGTCACCGATCTCAAGACCACCCTCGATGCAATGCGCAAGATGCCCGGCTGCACAGGCAAGGTCGGCTGTGTCGGCTACTGCCTAGGCGGCCGTCTCGCCTATATGATGGCGGCACGCAGCACCATCGATGCATCGGTCGGCTATTACGGCGTCGGGATCGACAATCTGCTTGGCGAAAAGGGCCATATCAAGAAACCCCATGTCCAGCACATCGCCCAGAAGGATGCCTTCGTCCCGCCCGCCGCCCAGCAGGCCATGCACAAGGGCCTTGCCGGTCATCCGCAGGTGACACTCTATGACTACCCGGATGTCGATCACGGCTTCGCCCGCTCGACCGGCCAAGCCTATGCACCCGCCGCGGCCAAGATTGCCGACGGCCGGACCCTGGACTTCTTCAAGAAGAACCTGGCCTAGCCTCATGCCTTGAAATCCGGCGCACATGATGTGCGCCGGGTTCCTGCCGATCGCGAGCACATCCAACCATGCCAAAAGCCATTCGTCTGCATTCCTATGGCGGCCCTGAAAACCTCCGCTGGGAGGATGTTACCGTCGGCGAGCCTGGACCGGGTGAAGCGCGCCTGCGCCACACCGCCATCGGTCTCAATTTCACCGATACTTATGCGCGCCGTGGCCTGTCCACCATCAATCCGCCCCTGCCGCTGACCATCGGCATGGAAGGCGCCGGCATTGTCGAGGCGGTCGGGGCCGGCGTAACCGATATGAAACCCGGCCAACGTGTCTGCTATGCGGATCGCCCGCTCGGGTCCTATGCCGAGGCACGCCTGGTCCCGACCAGGATGCTGATCCCGCTGCCCGACGATATCGATGATCGCCTTGCCGCAGCCTTGATCCTGAAGGGACTGACGGCCCAATGCCTGCTCCGCAGCGTCTATCGCGTCAAGCCGGGTGATTTCGTGCTGGTCCATGCGGCGGCCGGCGGCATGGGCCTGATCCTTTGCCAATGGGCCAGGCATCTGGGCGCCACCGTCATCGGTACGGTCAGCACCGATGAAAAGGCCGCGCTGGCCCATGCCAATGGCTGCCACCATGCCGTGGTCACCAGCCGCGAGAACTTCGTTGACCGGGTCAGGGCGATCGCTGGCGAAGGCGTTCACGTGGTCTATGAATCCATCGGCAAGGACACCTTCGCCAGATCGCTCGAATCCCTCCGGCCGCTTGGCCTTTGTTCAAGCTATGGCTGGGCATCGGGGCCGAATCCGCCTTTCGACCCGGCGGTGCTGGGACCCAAAAGCCTGACCCTGACCTATACCCGGTTCTCGGTCTACAACCGCGATCGCACCACCATGCTTGCCAATGCCCGCGAGGTGTTCGACGTCGTCCGCAGCGGCGGCGTCAAGGTCGAGATCCGCAGGGCCTATCCCCTCCGGGATGCGGCCATCGCGCATCGCGATCTCGAGTCGCGCCAGACGGTCGGCTCTAATATTCTGCTGCCCTGAGATCAGGAGGGAGCGCCATGGTCAAGGCGATCCGAATTCACGAAACCGGCGGATCCGAAGTCTTTCGTTGGGAAGACATCGCCGTTGGCGAGCCCGGCCCGGGCGAGATTCGAATTCGCCAGACCGCGATCGGCGTCAATTATCTCGATACCTATCACCGGCGCGGCATCTATCCGATCGGCCTGCCGGCTGTCATCGGCAACGAAGGCGCCGGCATCGTCGAAGCGCTTGGCAAGAACGTTCGCGGTCTGAAGCCTGGCGATCGCATTGCCTATGGCCTGCCGCCGGTCGGATCCTATTCCGAGGCCCGGATCATTCCGGCCTGGATCGCGGTCCGCATCCCCGAAGGTGTCAGCGATCAGACCGCCGCCGCCATGATGCTGAAGGGTATGACCGCTGAATACCTGCTCCGCCGCACCTACAGGGTCAAGACGGGGGATACGGTGCTGATCCATGCAGCGGCTGGTGGTGTCGGTCTCATTCTCTGCCAATGGGCGAAACATCTTGGCGCCACCGTCATCGGCACGGTCAGCACCGACGAAAAAGCCGATCTTGCCCGCCACCATGGTTGTGATCATGCAATCATATACGGCCGCGAGGATTTCGTACGACGCACCCGGGACATCACCAACGGTCAGGGCGTCGCAGTCGTTTATGACGGCGTTGGCAAGGACACGGTCTATGGTTCGATGCGGGTCCTGCGTCGCTTTGGTGTGCTTGCCCTTTATGGCCAGGCGTCGGGCGATCCCGGCCCGATCGACATGACCGGGCTCAGGGGCAATGCCGGATATTTCACCCGCCCTGGCCTGATGGTCTACAACACCAACCGCAAGGAATTGCTGGCCAGCACGCGCGCCCTGTTCGACGTGATGGCAAAAGGCGCGGTCAAGATCGCGGTCAACCAGGCCTTTCCGCTGCGCGAAGCGGCCGAGGCCCATCGCGCCCTGGAGGGCCGCCGTACCACTGGCGCCATCGTGCTGCTTCCGTAACAACCGTGTGGATCGGATGAAAAAGGGGCGGCCCATTGGGCCGCCCCTTCCATGTTCGCAGCGATGATGCCCGTATCAGGTGTTCATGGCCTCGAAGAATTCGGCATTGGTCTTGGTCTGCTTCAATTTCTCGATCAGGAATTCCATCGCATCGACGGTGCCAAGCGGCATCAGGATGCGGCGCAGGACCCACATTTTCGGCAGCTCGTTCTTGTCGACCAGCAGCTCTTCCTTGCGGGTGCCCGACTTCGTGATGTCAAGCGACGGGAACATGCGCTTGTCGGAAACCTTGCGATCGAGAATGATCTCGGAATTGCCGGTGCCCTTGAACTCTTCGAAGATCACTTCGTCCATGCGCGAACCGGTATCGATCAGCGCCGTCGCGATGATGGTCAGCGATCCGCCCTCCTCGATATTGCGGGCGGCGCCGAAGAACCGCTTCGGCCGCTGCAGGGCATTGGCATCCACGCCGCCAGTCAGCACCTTGCCCGAGCTTGGCACGACGGTGTTGTAGGCGCGCGCCAGGCGCGTGATCGAATCGAGCAGGATCACCACATCGCGCTTGTGCTCGACCAGGCGCTTGGCCTTTTCGATCACCATCTCGGCAACCTGGACGTGGCGCACCGCCGGCTCGTCGAAGGTCGAACTCACGACTTCGCCCTTCACCGACCGTTCCATGTCGGTCACTTCCTCGGGGCGTTCGTCGATCAGAAGAACGATCAGATAGACCTCGGGATGGTTGGCCGTGATGGCATGGGCGATGTTCTGCAGCATCACCGTCTTGCCGGTGCGCGGCGGCGCCACGATCAGGGCGCGCTGGCCCTTGCCAAGCGGCGCGATCAGATCGATCACCCGGGTTGTCAGATCCTTGAGCTTCGGATCCTTGATCTCGAGCTTCAGGCGTTCATCGGGATAGAGAGCCGTCAGGTTGTCGAAGTTGATCCGGTGCCGCGCCTTGTCGGGCGGATCGAAATTGATCGAGTTCACCTTGAGCAGCGCGAAATACCGCTCACCGTCCTTCGGTGCCCGGATCTCGCCTTCCACGGTATCGCCGGTGCGCAGCCCGAAACGTCGGATCTGGCTGGGGCTGACGTAGATGTCGTCGGGACCGGGCAGGTAGTTTGCCTCGGGTGAGCGCAAGAAACCGAAGCCGTCCTGGAGGATTTCGAGCACCCCATCGCCGGAAATCGCCGTGTCGCGCTCGGCAAGCGATTTCAGGATGGCGAACATCAGCTCCTGCTTGCGGAGCGTGCCCGCATTCTCGATCTGGAGTTCTTCGGCATAGGCCAGCAGGCTGGCCGGTGTCTTGTTCTTAAGTTCCTGAAGGTTCATGGCTTTTCTGCTCGATCGGGCAACCGATGGCGGGGTTCTGGGTGGGGGTCCGGACGCGGAATGCGACTCGACACGGCACTGAAGGGTGGAAGGATTACGGGCAGGGCCTGGAAATCTGGCTCGCGGCGCCCTGGATGAGCGCCCTTGAAACCTTGAGGCCCTTGAAATCTTGAGGCCGGCAACCGCCGCCCTGGATCCCTGTCTGCCCGTTTCTAGGATGTTTTCTCGAAAGCCGGCCAGGAACAGGCCGCGCTGACGAACCTTATGTAGGAAACCATTTCATCCGAGTCAAATGAAGAAATCGTCAACAGGCTCGAACCGGGACACTGCCACGCCGGGCCCGAATCTCATGGCCGGCCTGCCATCAAAACGGTCTCACGATCACCATGATCACAATGCCAATCATCAACAGGGTCGGCACTTCGTTCACGACACGGTAAAAGCTGGCCGGATGACGATTGGCGTCCCGGGCAAAGTGCCGACGCCAGCGGGCGAAGGCAGCATGGATCAGCTGCATGCCCAGCAGAAGGGCAAACTTGGCGTGCATCCAGCCCTCGCCCCATGCGTTCAAATGCGCCACCAGGGCAAAACCCAAAATCCAGCTCAAGATCATGGCCGGATCTATGATGGCCCGCAGCAGGCGCCGCTCCATCACCTTGAACGTCTCGGACTGCTTCGAGCCAGGTTCGGCCGCGCAGTGATAAACATAGATCCGGGGCAAATACAGCATTCCCGCCATCCAGGCGATGACGGCGATCATATGCAACGCCTTGATCCACAAGTAACTTGAGCCAAGAAACCCTTCCACGCTTCGTCTCCTTTATCCACCGCAGCCGCAGCGTCCAAATTCCTCCGGACATTGTCGCCTGCCGCCACCGGCATGAATTCCGCCCGCTTCCGTCACGCGCGCCCTGACAAGGGCCGCCAATCCCGCAATGAAGGCCGGGTCTGCTGAAACAGTCGGCACCCGCTCGAAATGAGGCACCCCAACCTGGCGGGCAAGCTCGCGGTATTCGATATCAAGCTCGACCAGGGTTTCGGAATGTTCCGACACAAAGGCGATGGGCGCCAGCACCACCGGCACCCCATCGCGGCCCGCACGTTCGATCTCGGCATCGGTTGCCGGACCGATCCATTCAAGCGGTCCGACCCGGCTTTGGAAACAGACAACCCAGTCGGCGACCGATGGCCCCAGCGCCTTTGCAATCGCCTCGGCCGAACGCTCGACCTGCCACTGATAGGGATCGCCGGACCGGATCACCGTCTTGGGCAACCCATGGGCCGAAAACAGAAGACGCGGTTGCCCGGCTGAAGACGCCCGGTCCAGCGCCGGCCTGATCCGCGATGCCATTGCCGCTACGAATCCCGGCTCGGTCGGATAGCAGCCAATCCCGACCGTCGCCACGTCAAGCCCCACCCTGGCGGCGGCTTCGCGCCATTCCTTGAACGCCGATCCGGTGGTCGTTGTCGAAAACTGTGGGTAAAGCGGCAGCAGCAGGATCTTGTCGACCCCAGCCGCTTTCAGCCGCGCCGCCGCCGCATCGGCGCGCGGGTGCCAGTATCGCATGGCCATTTCCACCTGGACCGGCCCCAGATCGCGCAGCTCTTCCGCCAGCGCCCTGGCCTGGATGGCGGTATTGGCCAGGATCGGCGAACCGCCACCGATCTTGGCATAGATGTCCCGCGCCACGGGCGCCCGTTTGCTCGACAGCCACTTGGCCAGCAGCCAGCGGATCGGCGTCGGCGCACCGATGATCGCCGGGTCATTGAACAGATTGAACAGGAACGGCTTGACGGATTCCGGCCCATCCGGCCCACCCAGGTTGAACAGGACCAGGCCTAGCCGGTTCATCCTTGGCTGGCCCCCGCCATTCGAACCCGGCGGATCAGTTCGCTGACATGTTCGGTCGGCGTTTCCGGCACGATCCCGTGGCCCAGATTGAATATGAACGGACCCTTGCCAAGCGCCTGGATGATCCGATCCACCGCGCCCGCCATGGCAGCACCACCGGTCACCAGCATCTGCGGGTCCAGGTTCCCCTGAACCGGCAGCAGCGGTTGCAGGTGCTCGGCCGCCCAGCCGGGGGGAACCGTTGTATCCAGGCCGATCGCCGTGACCCCGCTTTCCCGCGCATAGAAACCATGCATCAGGCCAGCCCCGCGCGGAAATCCGATGATGGGAACCGCCGGATGCCGGGCTCGAACACGATCCACCAGCCGCCTGGTCGCGGCCACGCACCAGCGTTCGAACGCATCCTCGGGCAAGACCCCTGCCCAGCTATCGAAGATCTGCAATGCCTCGGCCCCGGCTTCGACCTGGCGACAGAGATAGTCCGCCGTTGCATCGATGATCTTGTCGATCAGCCGCGCAAAACCATCCGCATCGCCATAGGCCCAGCGCTTCACCCGGGAAAATTCGCGGCTCGATCCGCCCTCGACCATATAGGTGGCAACCGTCCAGGGCGCGCCGGCAAACCCGATCAGCCCAACCCCGCCCGGCAATTCCCTGCGGACCCGACGCACCGTTTCATAGACATTTGCCAGCCGATCCGCAGCACCGTCGACCGAAAGCGCGTCCACATCCCGCGCATCACAGACAGCGGCAAGGACGGGTCCCACCCCTTGACGAAATGAAACTGTCTGGCCAAGCGCATGGGGAATGACCAGGATGTCCGAAAACAGAATTGCCGCGTCGAAGCCATAGCGCCGAATGGGCTGCAGGGTTGCTTCTGTCGCCAGGTCGGGCGTGAAGCAGAAATCGAGAAAGCTCTTGGCCTTGGTCCTGAGCGCACGATATTCCGGCAGGTAGCGGCCGGCTTGGCGCATCAACCAGATCGGCGGCACCGCCTGGTGTGTTCCGTTCAGGGCATCGATGAATGGTTTGGCCTTGCTCATTGCGTCCATTGACTACCGCGTTCATGCCCGGCATGCATCATTCTTCTTCTAGTTTTCTTATAAGATTAAAGGTTTGAGGTAGAAGATGAACCACCGGAAATCGGGCATGGATTGATGTCCCCTGCCATCGGCGACCGACCTGCATCACGCCGGGTTTTTCTGCCTCGATGTCGGCAATCCTGGGGACGGGCCGACCGGAATGCCAATTCAGCGCGACCACGATCGATCCCTGAAAAACGGGGATAAATCCTTGCGCATCGATGCACCCCGGAATGATCCCCGCTGTTCCGGTCTTTGTATCGAGTTTTCCACATGTGGATTTCCACGATAAGATCGGCGCACGCCGGCAGGCTTATACGCAGGGTCCGCCGGTTTTTCGGTTGCTCACAGTCAAGCCCGCCAGATATGCACAGTCATCCCTGATCCGCTGCCAGCAAGGTCATGTCGAACACCCATCATATCCATCTGGTTTCCGATGCGACCGGCGAAACCATCAGCGCCGTTGCGCGGGCCTGCCTTGCCCAGTTCGAGAATATTCAGGCGACCGAGCATGTCTGGTCCCTGGTCCGAACGCCCCGCCACATGGAGCGGGTCGTCGCGCGCATCCAGGAAAACCCGGGGCTGGTGCTTTACACGCTCGTCAACAAAGAGCTGCGCACCATGCTGGAAGAAAACTGCCGACGCCTGCAGCTTCCGTCGATTGCCGTGCTTGATCCGATCATCGCCGCGCTGGGTGGATTCCTTGGCGCGGAAAGCCGTGGCCAGCCGGGCCGCCAGCACACGCTCGATGCGGAATATTTCGGCCGTATCGATGCCATGCATTTCGCGATGCTGCACGACGACGGCCAGGGTTTGACCGGCCTTAACGAAGCCGACGTTGTACTGATCGGCGTTTCGCGCACGTCGAAAACCCCGACTTGCATCTATCTTGCCAATCGCGGCATCAAGGCCGGTAATATTCCGCTGGTGGCGGGACTGCCATTGCCGCCCGAACTGGATCGCTTGACCAAGCCGCTTGTGGTGGGCCTGACCAAGGACCCCGAGCGCCTGGTTCAGGTGCGGAAGGCGCGTCTTCTCAGTCTGAACCAGGATGCAAGGACCGATTATGTCGATCTGGAACAGGTCAGGGCGGAACTGCGCGAGGCGCGGCGGCTGTTCACCCAGCGCAACTGGCCAGTTCTTGACGTGACCCGCCGCTCGATCGAAGAGGTTGCGGCGGCGATCATCAATCTGTTGGCTGAACACCGAAACCGGAATGGCGAACCCGTCCCACCGGCCTGATCGGCACGACATTGTCCTTGCATCGGCCAGTGTCGTTCGCGCCCGCATCCTGAATGATGCCGGTGTGGCGTGCCGGGTTGATCCCGCCAATGTCGATGAAAGCGGGATCAAGGCGGATTGCGCGCGCGAGGGTGTGGCGGTCGAGACTGTGGTGCAGCGCCTGGCCCAGGCCAAGGCGGTGGCGGGATCGAAGCGCCACCCGGGCTGCCTGGTCATTGGCGCGGATCAGATCCTGGAATGCGACGGCCGGCGCTTCGACAAACCCGCCTCGCTGATCGAGGCACGGACCCAGCTTCTGGCTCTGCGGGGCCGTACGCATCGGCTGGTGACGGCGGCCGCACTGGTGCGGGACGGGGCGCCTGTCTGGCAGGCGGTCGATGATGCCTGGCTCGAAATGCGGCACTTTACGGACAGCTTTCTTGACGGCTACCTTCGGGCGGTCGGCGGCCAGGCGCTTCAATCGGTCGGTGCCTATCAGGTCGAGGGGTTGGGAAGCCAGCTGTTTGCGCGAATGACAGGCGATCATTTCACGATTCTTGGCCTGCCCCTGCTGCCGCTACTGGACGCACTTCGCATCCAGGGCGTCTTGGCGTCATGATCCTCAGCGGTTCGGCCCGCATCGCGGGCGTGATGGGTTGGCCCATTTCCCATTCGCGATCACCTAGGCTGCATGGATTCTGGCTTCAGCAATACAAGATCGACGGCGCCTATCTGCCGCTGCCGGTGGCGCCGGACTATTTTCGCGACGCCTTGCGGCTTTTGCCCCGGATCGGTTTTGCCGGGGTCAATATCACCGTTCCCCACAAGGAAGCGGCCTTGGCGGCGGTGGACCGCATTGAACCGGTGGCGAAACGGATCGGTGCCGTGAACACGGTGATCGCGGCGGGCGATGGCACCCTGACCGGCACCAATACGGATGGCCACGGCTTCATGGCGAATCTCGAAAGCACGATTGCCGGCTTTCGCGCCAGCACGGGCCCGGCGGTCGTGCTGGGCGCGGGTGGGGCGGCCCGTGCCGTTCTGGTTGCGCTGCTTGATGCCGGTGCGCCGGAAATCCGGCTTGTCAACCGCTCGCATGACCGGGCCCAGCACCTGGCCAGGGAACTTGGGGGGCCGATCCGCCCGCTGCACTGGGACCGTCGTGCCGATGGTCTTGCCGATGCGGCGCTGCTGGTGAATACGACGACCCTTGGCATGAAGGGCCAGCCCCCGCTTGAAATCGCGCTGGATCGCCTGCCGGATACGGCGGTGGTCAACGACATCGTCTATGTTCCGTTGGAAACGCCGCTTCTTGCCGCGGCGCGGGCGCGGGGCAACCGGGTCGTCGACGGGCTTGGCATGCTCATCCATCAGGCAAGCGTCGGATTTGCCGCCTGGTTCGGCGTCAAGCCCGAAGCCAGCGCCGAGCTGCGGGCATTCCTGGTTTCCGATTTGATGGGACCCGGGCAGAAATGATGCGCAGACGTCCCTTTGTCCTGGGCCTGACCGGGTCGATCGGCATGGGGAAAAGCACAGCGTCCGGCATGCTTCGGCGCATGGGGCTTCCGATCTGGGATGCGGATGCGGCGGTTCACCGGCTTTTTCGACCCGGTGGCGCCGCCGTTGCCGCCATCGCGGCGGCGTTTCCCGGTGTCGTCAAGAACGGCGCGGTCGATCGGCAGGCCCTGGGGGCCCGCGTCTTCGGCGATCATGCGGCCCTGCGTCGCCTGGAACGGATCGTCCATCCGCTGGTCTGGAAGGCGGATCGGCGTTTTCGCAAGCTGGCTGCCGCGCGCCGCGCGCCGATCATCGTGATGGATGTGCCGCTTCTGTTCGAAGGCAACGGTTATCGGCGCTGTGACGCCGTGATCGTGGTGACCGCGCCCCGGCTGATCCAGGTCCAGCGGGTCATGAAGCGTCCTGGCATGACCCGTGAAAAGCTGAATGGGATCCTGGCCCGCCAGATGGCCGATGTCGAAAAGCGAAGGCGCGCCGATTTCATCGTGCCGACCGGGCTTGGCCGGGCGGTCACGTATCGCCATCTCGATTCCATTGTGCGGGCGATCAGGATGGGGCGGGTGCCGCCACGCCGTCACCCGAGCGCCATGATCGTCTGAAGGTTTTGCGATGCGGGAAATCGTTCTCGATACTGAAACAACCGGGCTTGATCCGGCCTCGGGGCACCGCATTGTCGAGATCGCCTGCCTCGAGCTCGTCAATCACTTGCCCAGCGGAAATCATTTCCAAGTCTACATCAATCCCGAACGCGACATGCCGAGCGAGGCTTTCGCGGTGCATGGCCTCTCGGCCGAATTCCTGGCCCGCCACCCCGTGTTTTCGGCCATCGCCGACGAATTCCTGTCGTTCATCGCCGACGCGCCGCTTGTCATTCACAATGCCGAATTCGACCTGCGCTTTCTGAACGCCGAACTTGATCGCATCGGCCGCGCGCCCCTGTCCGGGGACCGTGCGATCGATACGGTGCGGCTGGCGCGCCGGCGCTTTCCAGGCAGTCCGGCAAGCCTTGATGCGCTGTGCCGACGCTTCGCTATCGACAATTCGGCCCGCACCCGGCATGGCGCGCTTCTCGATGCCGAGCTGCTGGCCGAAGTCTATCTCGAACTGCTGGGCGGCCGCGAACCCGGCTTGGTGCTGGCCATGGATTCCAAGGCCGCAGAGGCCGCGGTCCAGGCGCTTTACACCGGCCGGACGCCGGTTATGCAGGCGCCAAGCGAAGCCGAGCTTGCGGCCCACGCGGCATTCATCGCCACCCTCAAGGATCCCATCTGGGCCGCTTGACGGGACGACGGCCCCTTATGATCGTTCAAGCGTGACCGACTTGTTCAAGCGTGACCGACTGGGCCAGTCGGGGGTGGCGAACCGCCCGGACCTTGCGCCTGGGCGGCCTGCAGCTGCGCAACCTTCTGCTGATAAAGCTGGGCAAAGTCGATCGGGCTGATGAACAGCGGCGGATAGCCGCCATCCCGGGTTGCATCGCACACGATCGCGCGGGCGAACGGAAACAGCAGGCGCGGCGCCTCGATCAACAGGACCGGCCCGATCAGGTTCTGCGGCACGTTGCTCAGGGCGAAGACGCCGCCATAGGTCAGGTCGACCACGAACAAGGTCTTGTCACCATTCATGGCCTGGGCGCGGATGACCAGGATGACCTCGAAGACGTTCGGGCCCATGGGGTGGGTCTGAACATCGACCTGAACATTGATGGCGGGCGGGCCCTTGATCTCGGCAAGGATTCCGGGGGCGTTGGGGTTTTCGAAGGAAAAATCCTTGATGTACTGGCTGCGGATGGCAATCGGCGGCTCGGGCGGCGTATTGCCCGGATTGGATGAAGCAACGTCGGACATTGCAAAGCTCCCTGTGGGTCAAATCCTCGGCTAGCATGGAACGCGCGGTGGCCACAACTCTGGCCGCGCCTATCTGGCCGCGCCTGTTCGCACGCGTCGCTTGCTCAATCGGTGCGGCGCCCCTATGTATCAGATGAAAGCGCCAAGGCAGGCGCAACGAGGATGCCGGCAGCGGCCGGCAATGCAGCGAAAATGGGCGAGGGCTTTCAATTCCTGGATATCCTGGTCTTTGCTGCGGTTGCGGCATTCCTTGTCTATCGCCTCAAGAATACCCTGGGAAAACGAACTGGCAATGAACGCCCGCCCCGGGAAGCGTTTCCGCCCCCCGCGGCCGGAAAGACGCCGGCGTCGAATGACAAGGTCGTGCGCCTGCCGGGAATCGGCCAGAAACCGGCCGATGCGCCCTTCGAACAGGGTGAACAGCCGGCCGAAGCGGGCCAGGGCACATTGGCTGGCGGCCTGACCCAGATCCAGCTTGCCGATCGCAATTTCGATCCGCAGGGCTTTGCTGAAGGCGCGCGGGCGGCATTCGAAATCATCGTGACCGCCTTCGCCGCCGGCGACACCAAGACCCTGAAGCCGCTTCTTTCCGACGAGGTCATGCAGAATTTCGGCGAAGCCATCCGTCAGCGGCAGGCCGCCAAGGAAACCCTGGAAACAACCCTGGTCGGCATCAAGACGGCTGAAATCACCGATGCGCGCCTGGATGGGCGGACCGCCTATGTGACGGTTCGTTTCGTCAGCGAACAGGTCAATGTCACCCGCAATGCCGAAGCGCAGGTCGTTTCGGGTGATCCGACCCAGGTCACGAATGTGACCGATATCTGGACCTTCTCGCGCGATACCCGCAGCCGCGACCCCAACTGGGCCCTGGTTGCCACCGACAACGCCGCCTGAGGGCGATGGGCGGCCGATTTCTCTGTCGCGCCGCCGCACTTTTCATGATCGGCATTGTTTCGGCCTGTGCGCCGGCCCCGGTGGCACCGCCGGGCCTGGTGTTGGACCGCGCGTCTTTTGCCGGCCTGGTTGGCTGGCCGGATGACGAGCTGGGCGCGGCGCTGGGCGCATTTCTCAAATCCTGCAATGGCTTGGAAAAATCCAGCGATGCGACCGCGCTGGGACCAAAGGAACTTGGGCTGACGGTCGCCGATCTTAGGGCCGCCTGTCAGCAGGCATCCGCAGTGCCGGCCGCCGAACCGCAGGCCGTGCGCCGATTCTTCGAAACCGAGTTTGAACCGTTTCGAGTGCGGAATGGTAATGATGCCGCGGGGCTCTTTACCGGCTATTACGAAGCCGAAATCCGCGCCGCCCGCGTGCGGACCGGGGCCTATCAGGTTCCGATCTACAGGCGCCCGCCCGAGCTTGTTTCCGCCGATCTTGGCCTGTTTTCCCCGGACTGGTGGGGGCGGCAGATTTCGGGCCACGTCGTCGGCGGCCGGCTGCGCCCCTATCATCGCCGCGCCGAAATCGAATCCGGCGCGCTGGCGGGCCGCGGTCTCGAACTTCTGTGGGCCGATGATCCCGTCGCTGTCTTTTTCCTTCAGATCCAGGGATCCGGTCGGGCCCTGCTTGCCGATGGCGGCAGCATCCGGGTGGGCTATGACGGCCAGAACGGGCACCCCTATGTTGCCATCGGCCGAATCCTGGCCGACCGGGGCGAAATGCCGCGCGAGTCGGTCACATTGCCCGCCATCCGATCCTGGCTGGCTGCCAATCCCGACAAGGCCGCGGCCCTTCTTGGCGAAAATCCGTCCTTTGTCTTTTTCAGATCCCTGCCCGGCGACGGGCCGATCGGCGCCCAGGGCGTGGCCCTTACCCCCGGTCGCAGTCTTGCCGTCGATCCGGCCTTCATCGCCTATGGCCTGCCACTCTGGCTTGATGCCGAAGGGCCGGACGGGCCGGCCGCACCCCGCTTCCGCCGCTTGATGATTGCCCAGGACACGGGTGGCGCGATTCGGGGCCCGGTTCGGGGCGACATCTTTTTCGGCCACGGCCCGCAGGCGTTGCACGATGCCGGTCATATGCGGGGCCGCGGCGGGTATCACGTGTTGCTGCCCCGATCGGCGGCCGCGCGGGTCGCTTCGAACTAAGCGTTGCCTTGTCAAAGGGCGGGCCCGCGTTCATCCTGCCGCCCGACCTAATGATCGGACCACGGCATGAACCCTGACAACCCTCGGGTGGGTTTGTTCGTTACCTGTCTAGTCGATATTTTTCGGCCCAGCGTGGGCTTTGCCGCGCTTTCCCTTCTGGAAAAGGCCGGCTGCCGTGTCGATGTGCCCGCCACCCAGACCTGCTGTGGCCAGCCCGGCTACAACAGCGGCAGCATGGAGGTGGCGGCCGGACTCGCCAAATCGGTCATCGCGACGTTCGAACCCTATGATTATGTCGTCGCGCCATCGGGTTCCTGCGCTGGCATGATCCGGGTGCACTATCCCGCCCTGCTGGCCGGCTCGCCCTGGGGCCAGCGGGCCCGCCATCTGGCGGCAAAGACTTATGAACTCACCAGCTTTCTGGTCGACGTCTGCAAGTTCGATGGCGGCGATGCGGTCTTTGACGGCAGTGTCACCTATCACGATAGCTGCTCGTCCCTGCGCGAAATGGGCGTTGATGCCCAGCCCCGCGCCCTGCTTGCCAAGGTCAAGGGGCTGTCGTTGCGCGAAGCCGCCGATCGAGACGCGTGCTGCGGGTTCGGCGGCACGTTCTGCATCAAGTATCCCGAAATCTCGGCCCGCATGGTGGGCGACAAGGTCGCGGCTCTTGTCGCCACCGGCGCGGATACGGTTCTTGCCGGCGACATGGGGTGTCTTCTCAACATCGCCGGCAAGGCGAAGCGCGAAGGCCGCCGTATCAAGGCCCGGCATGTAGCCGAAGTCCTGGCCGGCCTTGCTGAAGGCCCGGCCATCGGCGAAGGCCAGGAGCCATGACAGGAACGCCACCGGTTGCGGACGGCGAAGCCTTTCCGGCCCGGGCCAGAAACGCGCTCAACGACGCTAATCTTCAATCCGCGCTTCGCAACCTGCGGGCCGGGTTCATCGGCAAACGGGCTGCCGCAGTGGCCGCCCTGCCAGAATTTGAAGCTTTGCGCGAGGCTGCGAAGGAAGCAAAGACCCACGCCCTTGACCATCTCGATCATTATCTCGAGCGCTTCGAGCACAAGGTGATCGAAAACGGCGGCCAGGTGCACTGGGCCAGGGATGCATCCGAAGCGGTCGCGATCGTGACCCAGCTTTGTCGAAGCGCTGGTGCCGGACGGGTGCTCAAGGGCAAGTCGATGTTGACCGAGGAGATCGGGCTCAACGCGCGGCTTCTTTCCGAGGGCTTCGAGGTGATCGAGACCGACCTCGGTGAATACATCATCCAGCTTCGCGATGAAACGCCAAGCCATATCATTGCGCCTGCCTCACACCTGACGCGGCAGGATGTGGCGGCAACATTTGCGGCCAGACATCAACGTGCGGAATCATGTCTGCCGCCCGAATCGCCGGAAGACTTGCTGGCCGAAGCGCGCCGCGTGCTGCGTGAAAAATTCCTGGCAGCCGATGTCGGCATCACGGGCGCCAATCTTCTTGTTGCCGAAACCGGGCAGATCGTCCTTGTCACGAATGAAGGCAACGGCGATCTGTCGCGCCTGATGACGGGCACGCATATTGTCCTCGCCGGCCTTGAAAAGGTTGTGGCGACCCTCGAGGACGCGAGCACGATCCTGCGTCTGTTGGCCCGCTCGGCCACGGGTCAGGAATTTGCCGCTTATACGACCTTCGCGGCCGGCCCGAAACGCGCCGACGATCCGAGCGGCCCGGCGGCGTTTCATGTTGTTCTGGTCGATAACGGCCGGACTCGCATTCTTGGTTCCAGGTTCCGCGACATCCTGCGCTGCATCCGCTGCGGTGCCTGCCTCAACCATTGCCCTGTCTATGGCGCAATCGGTGGCCATGCCTATGGCTCGGTCTATTCGGGTCCCATGGGGGCCGTCATGACGCCGGCGATTTTCGGTCTTCATCGGGCCAGGCACCTGCCGAATGCGTCAAGCTTCTGTGGCCGCTGTGCCGAGGTCTGCCCCGTCAAGATCCCGCTCCCGGACCTGATGCGGGCCTGGCGCGCCGAGGAAAATGCCGAGCGCCTCAATCCGCCGATTGGCCGGCTTGCCATTCGACTGTGGGCCTTCTGCGCCCAAAGACCCCGCCTTTATGCCGGGCTTGTCGCGGTTGTAACCCGACTGCTTCGGGCGTTTGGCGGCCGGCGTGGCCGGTTTGCCAAGCTGCCACTGGCGTCGGGGTGGACGGTGGCCCGCGACTTTCCGGTTCCGGAAAGGGCCGAGACGTTTCGTGCCGCGTTCGCCAAACGCCAAGGCGGACGGTCATGAAGGCCAGCCCATGAAGGCCCGCGACTCAATCCTGGCTGAAATTCGGGCGTCACTGGGGCGCGGTCCGCTGCCTGCCGTTGAGGCAGCATTGGCGGACGACCGCATTAGGCAGCACCCGGCGGGCCCGATCCCGGCCCGGGCGCAAAAAACCGGCGAGGCGCTGGCCGCGACATTCATTTCGATGGCGGAAGGAGTATCGGCAACCGCCGAACGCCTGGCGAGCCCGGACAACATCCCGGCGGCGGTCGAGCGGCAGCTCAAGGGCCTTGGCCTTTCGGGCGGATGGGTCGCCGCCCCCCATCAAGTCCTTAAGTTATTGCAATGGAATAATTTTCCAGATCTACAGGTGCGATTTGGCGGGGCCCGTGGCAGTGACGCCGTGGCGCTGACGGTGGCCACGGCTGGGGTGGCTGAAACCGGGACATTGATTTTTGTTTCGAGTCCGGAATGTCCATCCGATCATTGCTTTTTGCCGGAAACCCAGATTGCCGTTCTGCGGACATTCGATCTTGTTGGCAGTTACGAGGAATTCTGGCGCCGGTTGCGCCAGACCGGCGGCACGCCGGCCACGGTGAATTTCGTGACCGGCCCCTCTCGGACGGGCGACATCGAACAGACGATCCAGCTTGGCGCCCATGGACCGCGCCGGCTTCATATCCTTCTGGTTGGCTGACCACCGTGCCGCGGAAGCCGCCAGCGCCTTCTGCTCCGAAGGCTTCGGACGACGCGCTTTGGAACGAAGTCGCGAAATCGGTGAAACCCCTGCGCGGCCGCAAGCGTCCACCAAGTCCCGGCCCGGCCGAATTGCCGCCGCAAAGCGTACGAACGGTTGCCAAGCGAAATCCCGTGCCGCCAAGCCCGAAACCACGCGGCTCAGCGCCGCGGCCCGAGCTTGCCGCCGGTGCTGTCGATGCCCTTGACCGGCGCCTTGGCGAGCGTCTGCGTCGCGGCCAGCTTCCCATCGACGCCAAACTCGATCTTCATGGCCATGTCTATGAAAGCGGCGCGCGTGAAGTCGCGGCCTTCATCACGTCGGCCCACGAACGGGGCGCGCGACTGGTGCTGATCGTGACCGGCAAGGGCTCGCGTTCCAGGGGCGAAGGCGTGCTCCGCCAAAGCCTGCCCCGCTGGCTGAACGCGCCCGGTCTGCGCGATCGCATTCTGGCCTTTTCGGCTGCCCAGCCGCGCCATGGCGGCGACGGCGCCTTCTACGTGCTGCTCAAACGCCTGAGGCGCCTCGCGGCTCCGGGTTCGGCTGATAACGGCCCGGCGCGATGATGCCAGCCGGATCAAGCCCGGCCTTGAGCGTTGCGACCACATCCCAGAAGACCGTCGATCCGTTTGCCAACGGATCCATGGAATATGTTCCCACCCGATACGGCAGATAACCGCCAGCCATGGCCGCATTCAGCATGGTCGCATAGCACCGTTCGGCGCGCGCCGATTCCTCGGGATTGCTTCGGTCGAATGCAATCGTCAGCACGGCAGCCAGCGAACGCTCGTTCACGAAGCTCAGCGTCGCCAGCAGGTCGAAATCATGTTCGGCCAGGATCGGCGAAACACGGGCCAGCAGATCACGCGCCGCCTCGGCGGTGGCGGGCAAGGCCGGCGCCAGCCACATCAGGCCGCAACCGTCCGCGGCCGGATCGCAGCGCGCCGGAAAATCGGCTGGCAGGCCACCGCGACGGCGCCAATACGCACCGGCCAGAAAGCGCCGCGATGGCACACCGCGGTTGAAATCGAACAACCCCCGCGCCGCCTGGAGCTGCCGGGTCAGACGCTCGCCGCGTCCAATTCGCTGCAATTGCCGGGCGACCCTTTCGCCAAGCACCAGCTTTCTTTGGTTTACGAACCGAAGCCTATGACGGCCAAGCGCCCGTTTCACCACGGCGCGGTCGGCGCCCACCTGCTGGCGCGTGCCCATCAACGCGCCGACCGCCGTCCAGGCGCCGATGTCGTTCTGTGCGCAGATGGCTTTTCGCATGGCAGCGGGCAGGGCGCTTCGGCCCGGCGCCGCCTGCTGCGGGAATGTCATCGCGCTTGTGATAAGGCGCATGTCGTTGCCGACATGCACGACGCTCTGGACGGTGCCCGACAGCCGCAGCGCGCGCAACGATTCGATCAGCGAGCCGAAACCGTCGTCACTTGCCGATACGACAAAAAGCTCGAAATCTTCGGGCGCCGGCATCAGCCACAGGCCGACGCGCGTTACGATGCCGAAATTGGCCTGGGTGAAAATGCCGTCGAGATAGGGACCCACGCCATAGGGAAACGTATATTGCGCCTTTGACTGGGCGTAATGCCCGAAGCTGGTCTTTAGGATGCGGCCATCGGCAAGCACAACCTCAAGTCCACACAGCGTCTGGAAACGGTTGCCATAGGCCGTATGGCCGAAGCCGCGCTCCAGCATGTTGCCGACAACGCTGACATCCGGGCCAGCGCCGGTGCAATCGGCCCACAGATGCGGGTGCCGTGCCGCCAGATGTTCGGAAAGCGCGCCCTGGGTGACGCCGGGCTCGATAACGACATAGGCCAGCTCGTCGTTCACCTCGATGATTCGATCCATGCGGCCAAGATCGACAATCACCTGCGGCGGTCCGGGTGGCCGCGCATCGCCATAGCCCCAGTTCTTGCCCCGGCTGATCGGATAGAGCGGAATGCCGAATTGAGCGGCAATCCGTACACACGCCGTGACCTCGGCGGTCGAGCCAGGCCGGATCACGCCAAGCGGCTGGCTGCCCGGTGCCGACGTCGCATGCAGATAGGGGGCAAGGGCGGGCCCGTCCGTCAGGACGAATTCACGGCCAAGAGTCCGCTCGAATGCCCCAAAGGCGTCTGCCCGCGTGCCGCCGCGTCCGTCTTCTGCATCCGGACCGCGGGCTTGCGCACCATCGCGTGCGGCAAGACTAGGCATGATCAAGCAGAAGCGCCCGCTGGCCAATGACCGCCCACACATCGGGGCGCTCGCGCAGGACCTGCTTTAGCATGCGATCGATCTCGATCACGCAAGGCTGGCGCCAGCCGTGATAATCGACCAGGCTCCCGATCGGCTCGAAATGGATGCCAAGCCGCGCCAGCAGGCGCAGAAGCGTGGGCTCCATCACCGCACACCAGTGCGTAATGCCGCACGCCTGGCTGGTCGATACCAGCCACTGGATAAGGCCAAGGGTCATGCTGGGAACGATCCGGCGTACGTCAACCAGGATAGGCCCGCCATCGGGCCGCACGACGCCATCATCGCAGCGGTCGTGGAGCAGATGGCGGAACGCCCGCTCGATGCAGAAGCGGGAAATTTCGCCGGTTGTTTCAAGTGGCAGGTGCGATAGCTCCGGTGCGGTGCAGATCGATTGCAGCGCAAAGCTCGATCCAAGGCGATCCGCAAGTGGCAATACGATGCGAACCGTTCCAACCGTCTTGCCGGTCGGACGGTGGATGAGCAGCGCGTGGACGGAATGGGAATCGAAACGGTCGATCTCGAGCCCGTCCGGGTGCTGGGCTGGGCTCTCGAACGGGTTCTCGATGCAATAAACCTGGTAGCGCAGCCGGTGCATCATGCGGCGCTGTTCTTTTGTCGCGACGCTTCGCACCGCAAACTGACGCCAATAGATGGACCGGATGCCCTCGCCGGCTGCGGGGAGCAAGGCCTCGGCTGTGGGGGGCGGCGCGATCATTGCCTGCGTGGCACTTGGGTTGCTGTCGGTGGCATACGATTGAACCGGTGAGCGCGGAGACACCGTCTTACGGTGCGGTTCCCTAAGCTCTGGTGAATCGTGTGCCGACGGCGTGCCCAGAGGTGGCCCAGAGGGCAAACGGGCGAGGATTTCCTCGCCCGTTTCTAGTAACCGATGAATTAACCGTTCCATCTCACCGGCGTCGGATGGCTCCGGCGCCAAGTGCCATCAAACCCAGGCCGAGAAGGCCAAGGGTTGCCGGTTCCGGTACGCGCAGGATGCCATTGGTGGTGCTGTTGTGGCTGATCGACAGCGTATAGTCGACGCCGGCTGTCAACAGGCCGGTCTGGGCGCGGAAATGCTGCTCGCCCGGGCTGTAGACGGTGGTTCCCAGCGGATTGGGCGGGATGGCATAGCTGATCGACCGGGTCAGGTCCGAGCCGTCCGCGTATTCGGTGCCACCGATGATCGATGAATTGACGGTTCCGTCCGGCGTCCATTCGAAAACGGTGCCGCCGATGCCATCGGTGATCGAGATCGTGAAGGAGTTCGAGGCCAGCATGTTGCCGGCTTCGTCGATCCCGGTGATCCCGACCAGCAGATTGGTGATGGCGTCAAAGTCGAAGAGGATCGAATCAGCCGCCGCCAGGCGGAAGCCGCTGGTGGTGCCGACCGTGCCCACGTTCGGGCCGCCCACCCCGTTCGAGGTGAGGCGCAGCTCGGACACGGTCTTGGCCGTGGCGGTCGAGCCGGGCGGCGGGGTGATGATCTGGCCGGCCAGGCTCATGTCGGCGCGGGCAAAGTGACCGGCGCCGGTCTGCGCGAAGCTGTTCTGGCCGGGGCAGCCGATCCCCACGCACGCCTGGACCACGTCGACGGGGCCGACCGAGCCCGCAACGCCAAACACGGCATTGCCAAATCCCGACAGGGTTGCCGACGTGCTGCCGCTGTTGCCGATATTGAGAACGGTGAAATCCGTCACGGCATACTGGGTGCCAAGGGCACCGGGCGCGACGCCGGAATGGTAGATGGCGAAATCGTTGATCTCGAGATATGCGTAGGCGAGGCCTGCCGCCTGGGCGGTGTTGCTCCCTGCGATAATCGCCATCGCACCTACGGCGCCGAGCAACGTGGCCCGGAACGAAACTGACTTTCCTGTCACAACACCACCCTCCTGAGGTAATAAAATTACTGTTTTTCAGTCGTCCGCTGGTTGGACCGACCACGTTTGACGACCGTGGTATCCCTAATGGTAGCAAGAACCATGCCAATTTCCAGTCAGGGGCTGAAATCAAGCGATATTAAATACTTAACATTTGGCGGCCATGGCGGCCCCACGGCTCTTGTAAAGTTTTCCTACATCGGGCAAGGGCCCGCCCACGCCCGCCAGGGTTTGACGGAATTCGGCCGCAAGGGCCGCCGCCCGATCCCGGGCGGATTATTAATATCATGATTTACCAAAGAAATTTACGATAGTCAGGGGGCAAAAGGGCGGCTGCAACCGCCCGCCGAAACCGCCGTTCGAACGCCCAGCCTGGCCAGCGGGACCTGTAAAATCCGCCAGAGGGTTTCCGCTGAACAGAAATTCTTATGAATTCTAAAGGCTTAGCTTGCTTGATCGGCGGATGGATCGCCGATCAGGGCGGGATTGGCAATCACCGACCAGACATCCGGCCGTTCGCGATGGACTTGCCCCAGCATGCGATCGACCTCGATCACGCAGGGCTGGCGCCAGCCGTGATAATCGACCAGGTCGCCGATCCGTTCGAAATGAATGCCGAGCCGGGCCAGCAGCCGCAGGAGCTGCGGCTCCATCACCGCGTACCAGTGGGTGATGCCCCGCGCCTGGCTGGTCTCGACCAGCCATTGGATCAGGCCCAGGGTCATGTTGGGAATAACGCGCCGTTCGTCGGCCGCTGAAATCTCGGTATTCGATGGCACGGTTCGGTAGGAACGGTCCTGAACCCGGCGGCGGAATGTTTTCGCGATGCAAAAGCGCGAGATCTCGCCGGTGGTCGAGAGCGGGACCTTTGCATAGGCGCTGAGCAGCGCCTTGTCGCAAACGGCCTGGATGGCAAAGCTTTCGTCCGCGTGCTCGGTCAGGGGCAGCACGATGCGCACGGTCCCCGCAGCCAACCCGGTCGGCCGGTGGATAAGCAGCGCGTGAACGGAATGCGCATCGAAGTGATCGATCTCGAGCCCATTGGAATGATCGGCGGGATCTTCGAATGGGTTTTCGACGCAATAGACCTGATAGCGCAACTCGTGGACCAGCTTGCGCTGTTGGGGCGCTGCCGCACCGTGCACGCTGAAATAGCGCCAATAGATGCCGCGCAATGGATCGACAGACTGGCGGCCTGATTTGGTATTTGGCGTCGCGGAACGTGAGGCTGGTTGCAAGGCGGTGATTGACATGTTGGGCATGGCTCTTTGGCAATTGCGGCCCGACCGATGGATTCGCGGATTGGGCGCGAATCTGTGGGCTGCTTGAACCGAGGGTGCCAGTAATACCGCCAAGGCACCTAAGAGCCCGTAAATGACCGCAGCGGCGATGATGTCAAATCACCGAAAAGAAAACGGGCGGGATTGCTCCCGCCCGTTCATGATGATCGCTGAATTAACCCAGTCGATCGATCAGTGTCGATTGATCAGTCACGACGCCGCTGACGCAGGCCGAGAGCCAGGACACCCAGACCGAGAAGACCAAGGGTTGCCGGTTCCGGTACGCGCAGGATGCCATTGGTGGTGCTGTTGTGGCTGATCGACAGCGTATAGTCGACGCCGGCTGCCAACAGGCCGGTCTCGGCACGGAAATGCTGCTCACCCGGATTGTAGACGTTCGTTCCCAGCGGAGTGGGCGGAATGGCGTAGCTGATAGTGCGGGTCAGATCCGAGCCATCTGAATATTCGGTGCCGCCGGTGATCGCCGTGTTGACGGTTCCATCCGGCGTCCATTCGAACACGGTGTTGCCAAGACCGTCGGTGATCGAGATCGAGAACGAGTTGGAGGCCAGCATGTTGCCGGCCTCGTCGATCCCGGTGATCCCGACCTTCAACAGGGCGATGGCGTCAAAGTCGAAGATGATCGAATCGGCCGCCGCCAGCCGGAAACCGCTGGTGGTGCCGACCGTGCCCACGTTCGGACCGCCGGTGCTGGAGCTGGTCAGATGGAGTTCCGACACCGTGTTGGCGGTGGCGGTCGAGCCGAGCGGGGGGGCGATGATCTGGCCCGCCAGGTTCATGTCGGCGCGGGCGAAATGACCGGCGCCCGTCTCGACGAAGCTGTTCTGACCGGGGCAGCCGATCCCCAGGCAGGACTGGACGACATCAACCGGCCCCGCGACCCCCGATGTTCCGAACGAAACGGGGGCGTAGCCGGTCAGCAGCGCCTGCGTGCCGCCGCTGTTGCCGATATTGAGAATGGTGAAGTCCGGCACGGCGTACTGGGTGCCAAGAACACCCGGTGCGACGCCGGAATGGTAGATGGCGAAATCGTTGATCTCGAGAGAGGCGAATGCGAGACCCGCTGCATGGGAATCGGCGCTCGATGCGAGCATCGCGACCCCCCCCACGGCCCCGAGCAACGTAGCTCGGAACGAAGCTGACTTTCCTGTCATAGATTGACCCTCCTGATGCGATGCCGAGCGCATTTGCGCTTTTACTGTATCCAGTATCGAGTGCCCGCAATTCTGATTCGCTGGCTCCCCTCTACTAGCAAGTTTCATGCCAAGCCCAGCATTGTCAAAATATGACTATTTATTAGATACTTAGCACACACTTTTCATTAAGCTTTATAGGGGCTGTAAAAAAAATTGACGGCGCGTTTCCAAGATAAATTAATGAAGTTATTGTTAAAAGCAGATCGTAATATTAATTTTTTGGTGCTCATCGACGACAGTTAAAGATGGATTTGCTTGAATACACTGGATTCGCGCGGATCCCAGTCATTATTTCATGATGAATATCTGTTAAATGCCTAATGCTGATGCGCTCGCAATCAGCCAGCGGCGCGCGGCGGGGTGTCGTCCGCGTGTAAGGATCACAAGATGAACTTGGAAAGATTGCTGTCGCGGGCGAGATCGCCGACGTGGCTCCGCACGTAGTCGACATTGATCGTGATGGCCTTTTGCGCGCCATCGCCGGCGGCGAAGCTGATCTCGTCCAGCAGTTTTTCGAGCACCGTTGCCAGGCGCCTGGCACCAATGTTCTCGACGCTCTGATTGACATCGGCGGCAATGCCGGCGATTTCGCGGATCGCATCGTCGACGAAGTCGAGCGTGACCCCTTCGGTTTCCAGCAGCGCCTTGTACTGCTTGATCAGGCTGGCTTCCGGCTCGGTCAGGATGCGGACGAAATCATCCCGGGTCAGGGGCTTGAGCTCGACCCGGATCGGCAGCCTGCCCTGCAGCTCGGGCAGCAGGTCTGACGGCTTGGCCAGATGAAAGGCGCCGGACGCGATGAACAGGATATGGTCGGTTCGTACCGGGCCATGCTTGGTGGCGACTGTGGTTCCCTCGATCAGGGGCAGCAGGTCGCGTTGCACGCCTTCGCGGCTGACATCGGCGCCCATGCGTTCGCTGCGGGCCGACACCTTGTCGATTTCGTCGATGAAGACAATGCCATTCTGCTCGACCGCGGTGATGGCTTCGCGCAGCACGGCATCCTGATCCAGCAGCTTGTCGCTTTCTTCGGCGACCAGCACATCATGGGATTGCGCCACCGTCATGCGACGCGACTTGGTGCGGCCGCCCAGGGCCTTGCCCAGGATATCGCCCAGATTGACCATCCCCATCTGCGCGCCCGGCATGCCGGGTATGTCAAAGGTCGGCAGGCTGCCCGCGGCGTTTTCCTGAACCTGGATTTCGATCTCGCGATCGTTCAACTGGCCGTCGCGCAGCATGTGGCGGAACTTGGCCCGCGTCTCGGGGCTGGCGGACTTGCCGACCAGTGCGTCAAGAACCCGCTCCTCGGCCGCCTGTTCGGCCTTGGCTGCGACGGCGCGGCTCATTTTCAGCCGGGTTTCATGGATCGCAACCTCAAGCAGATCGCGGACAATCTGCTCGACGTCGCGGCCGACATAGCCCACTTCGGTGAACTTGGTGGCTTCCACCTTGATGAACGGGGCCTGCGCCAGCCTCGCCAGCCGGCGGGCGATCTCGGTCTTGCCGACGCCGGTCGGGCCGATCATCAGGATGTTCTTCGGCTGGACTTCTTCGCGGAGGCCTTCGGGCAGCTGCTGGCGGCGCCAGCGGTTGCGAAGCGCGATGGCGACGGCGCGCTTCGCCTCGCCCTGGCCGACGATATAGCGGTCGAGCTCGGATACAATTTCGCGCGGGCTGAACGTCGGGGCGACCATATCGCGCATGGTGATCACAATGTTTCCGTGACAATGGAATCGTTGGTATAGACGCAGATGCCGGCGGCGATCTTCAGGGCGCGGACGGCGATGTCTTCGGCGCCCAGCCCGTCGATGCCGATCAGGGCTCGGGCCGCCGCCAGCGCATAGGCGCCACCCGAGCCGATACCGATCAGCCCGTCCTCAGGCTCCAGCACATCGCCATTGCCGGTCAGGATCAGCGACACATCCTTGTCGGCAACCGCCATCATGGCCTCGAGGCGCCTGAGATAGCGGTCGGTCCGCCAGTCCTTGGCCAGTTCGACCGAGGCCCGCAGCAGTTGGCCGCCATGCTTTTCAAGCTTCGCTTCCAGGCGCTCGAATAGGGTGAACGCATCGGCGGTGGCCCCGGCGAAGCCGCCAATGATCTGGCCGTTGCCCAGCCGTCGCACCTTGCGGGCATTCGACTTGAGGACGGTCTGTCCGAACGAAACCTGGCCGTCACCGGCGATGACCACCCGGCCGTTCTTCCGGATGGCAAGAATGGTCGTACCGTGCCAGGTCATGCTGTTTTCGGTCATGCGGTCGGGTCCGGATCCGGTGGGCACAAGCGCGCCGTCCTGTGGGGCGGCCAAGGCGCATTGATCAAGGCCCCTTATTTAAGGAATCCGGCACCCCGATCAAGGCTGATCGATGGCATCGACCGGCTGTCGGCGGTTATGGGCCGGCGGCTACCCTGGCTTCCCAATCAACGGGCTGCTAAAACCACGCCAGCACAGACCCCTCCATGGCAAAGGCGGAGAATTCCATGCGCACGGCGCGGATCGAGCGCAAAACCAAGGAAACCGAAATCGCCGTCGAGATCAACCTCGACGGGACCGGCACCTATGACGTCAAGTCGGGTCTCGGTTTTCTTGATCACATGTTGGAGCAGCTGTCCCGCCACAGCCTGATCGACATCACGCTGCGTGCCAAGGGCGACCTGCACATCGATCCCCATCACACGACCGAGGATTCGGCCCTTGCCATCGGCGAAGCGCTGGCCAAGGCGCTGGGCGATCGGGCCGGGATCGTGCGCTACGGGTCTGCCGTCATTCCGTTCGACGAAACCTGCACCCGCGTCTCGATCGACGCCTCGAATCGCCCATATCTGGTGTGGCGGGTCGAGTTCACCCGCGAACGCCTGGGCGAAATGGATACCGAGCTGTTTCGGGAATGGTTCCAGGCCCTTGCGCAGGCGGGTGGCCTGACGCTGCACGTCGAGAACCTTTACGGCGTCAACAACCATCACATCGTCGAAAGCCAAGCCATGCTTTGGCGCGGGCGTTGCGCCAGGCGATCGAACCTGATCCACGCCAGGCCGGACGGGTTCCTCGACCAAAGGGGTTCCTCGGCGGCTTCCTCGCTCTGAGAGTGGACCACCGATGTGTGTCTACACGGTGCATATAATCCGCTGTCGGCGGCGGCCGATCGCGAGGCCGTCCTTGTCAAGGAAGGCTTTTCGTGGCCGGCCTGTCTGTTCGGGTTTCTTTGGGCCCTGTGGCACCGGATGTGGTGGATCGCGATCGGACGAGCCGTGGGGATCGAAGCGGCACTCGGCGCGGCGCTCAATGTCCTGCATGGCGCCGCAGCTCGAACTTGCGATCAGCACTGGCGTGGCGCTGGTCATGGGGTTTGTCGGTAACGATCTTCGCCGGGCAAGTCTTGACGCGCGCGGCTATGCCGAAACCGCCGTTGTTGCCGGCACCAACCTCGACGCGGCCGAGCAGCGCTATTTCGATCAACGCCCGGCCATGCCGGCTACGGGCTGGCCGGCCCGTGGCCCGCATGACCATGGATAGGGGCCATCCGCGATGACCGTGGTGATCATCGATTACGGCTCGGGCAATCTGCGCTCTGCGGCCAAGGCGTTCGAGCGGGCAGGGCGCGAGTCGGGGCTGGCGGCGCCCATCCTGGTCAGCGCGCGGGCCGAAGACCTGCGCTCGGCCTCGCGTATCGTGCTGCCTGGTGTCGGCGCCTTCGCGGATTGCAAGCGCGGCCTCGAATCGCTGCCTGGCATGCGCCAGGCGCTTGACGACGCGGTGATCCGCCGCGGTGTCCCGTTTCTGGGCATCTGTGTCGGCATGCAGCTGATGGCAACGACGGGCCACGAACATGGGCAGCACCAGGGGCTGGGCTGGCTTGATGCCGAGGTGCGGGCGATCGCGCCCGCTGATGCTGCACTCAAGATTCCCCACATGGGCTGGAACGATCTTCGCATCGATGCGGCGCATCCGGTTCTGGCCGGCATCGACAGCGGCCACCATGCGTATTTCGTCCATTCCTATGGCATGGTCTGCCGGGCGTCTGGCGACGTTCTTGCCCATGTCGAATATGGCGGCCCGATCACCGCTGTTGTCGGGCGCGACAACATGGTCGGCACCCAGTTCCATCCCGAGAAAAGCCAGGCGACCGGCCTGCGCCTGATCGCCAACTTCCTGTCCTGGAGGCCCGCATGACCGAGCGGCGCGACGTGGCCGAAGTCGAGGCCCTGGCCGGATCGGACCTGGAGGAGCTGTGCGAAGCGGCGGAAGACGCGATCGGCGATGGTGGCGGCTTCGGCTGGATCACGCCGCCGCGCCGCCATGTCATGGAAGCCTATTGGCGCGGTGTTCTGCTGGTGCCGCAGCGCAGCCTGTTCATCGCGCGGTTCGAAGGTACGATCGCCGGCTCGGCCCAGCTTGTACGGCCGACCGCCAATGCCGAGGCGCGTGCCTTTGCGGTCGATCTGACGACCCACTTCATCGCGCCGCGGCGCGCCGGCGGGTGGGCCGGCGCCTTGTCGAGGCAGTCGAGCAGCGGCGCAGGGCGAAGCGCTACCCGGGTCATCAATCTCGACGTGCGCGAAACCCTGCAGGATGGCGCGATCGTGCTCTATGACCAGATGGGCTATCAGCGTTGGGGGACCCATCCGCGTTATGCACGGGTGGGGGGGCGCTATATCGCTGGCCATTATTATATGAAGGAAATCGCTCCGGCCGCGGGCGAGACGAAGGCCCCATGATTCTTTTTCCGGCCATCGATCTGAAAGATGGCGCCTGTGTTCGCCTGATCCGTGGCGACATGGCGCAGGCCACCGTGTTCGCCACCGATCCGGCCGAACAGGCGCGCCGTTTCGCGTCGCTCGGGTTTTCATGGCTGCATCTGGTCGATCTGAATGGCGCCTTTGCCGGCCGGCCGGTAAACGCGGACGCAGTGGCGCGCATCATTGCAGCCGTCCGCATTCCGATCCAGCTGGGCGGCGGGATTCGCGATGCCGCCACGATCGACCGCTGGCTCGACGCCGGCATCCGGCGTGTCATCCTGGGCACCGCAGCGCTGACCAATCCGCAACTGGTGATCGAATCCTGTGCCCGTCATCCGGGTCGCATCGCGGTCGGGATCGATGCGCGGGGCGGGCAGGTGGCGGTCGAAGGCTGGGCGACAACCAGCACCGTGATGGCGCTGGACCTTGCGCGACGCTTCGAAGATGCGGGCGTTGCCGCCATCATCTACACCGATATCGACCGTGACGGCGTGCTGGCCGGTCTCAACATCGAGGCGACGGCGGCGCTGGCGCGGGCCATTCGCATTCCGGTCATCGCGTCCGGGGGTCTGGCGTCGATCGCCGATATCGAACGTCTGCTGGCGGTGGCCGATGCCGGCATCGCCGGCGCGATTGCCGGCCGCGCGCTTTACGATGGCCGTCTCGATGCGGCGCAGGCGCTGGCCCTGATGGCCCGCGCCAGGGGGGCGTGATGCTCAAGATGCGCATCATTCCCTGTCTTGATGTCAAAGACGGCCGGGTCGTCAAGGGTGTGAAGTTCGTCGATCTGGTCGATGCCGGCGATCCCGTCGAACAGGCCCGTGTCTACGATCGGGAAGGGGCGGACGAGCTTTGCTTCCTTGACATCACGGCCTCGCACGAGAACCGCGACACGCTTTTCGATGTGGTGCGCGGCACCGCCGAACAGTGCTTCATGCCACTGACCGTCGGTGGGGGGGTGCGGACCGTCGATGACATTCGCCGTCTGTTGCTGGCCGGGGCCGACAAGGTTTCCATCAACACGGCGGCGGTCAGCCGGCCCGAGCTGGTGCGCGAGGCGGCTGAAAAATTCGGGACCCAGTGCATCGTGGTCGCCATCGACGCCAAGCAGACCGGCCTCGGCCGCTGGGAACATCTTCACCCATGGCGGCCGCCAGGCCACCGGCCTCGATGCGTGGCGCGGGCGCGGCAAATGGAATCCCACGGGGCGGGCGAAATCCTGCTCACGTCGATGGATCGCGATGGCACCCGCCAGGGCTTCGACATCGCCTTGACGGCCAAGGTGGCGGATTCGATCCGCATCCCGGTCATTGCCTCGGGCGGGGTGGGCAGCCTTGACCACATGGTGGCGGGCATCCGTGACGGCCATGCAACGGCCGTGCTGGCCGCGTCGATCTTCCATTTCGGCCTGTTCAAGATTTCCGAGGTGAAAGCCCATCTGGCCAAGGCCGGCATCCCGGTCCGGACGACGCCGGGCCAGGGCCGCGCCGCTGCCCAAGGCAATAATTCTTGATTCGCAGGCATAACAGCGCTATTTTACGCTAATTGACGCTGGCCCGGCTTATACGCCGCCTTGTCCCGCCGTCACCGTGCGCCGTTGCCGCAGGTCATTGCCAAGCGCTTGAACAAGATCGTGGATCGGCGGCAAGGATCGGTTACGATCGGGCCGTTTTCCGGCCCCTGGATCATCCCGCCCGGATAACCGCACTAGGCCGCAAAGGACCATGATGGCCGCATCGTCAGCCGACTCCCAAGTCCTGGATCGCCTGTTTGCCGTCATCGAGGCACGGCGCGGCGCCGATCCGGCCAGTTCCTATACGGCAAAGCTGCTGGCAGGGGGTGCAGCACTGCCGGCCCGCAAGCTGGGCGAGGAATCGATCGAAACGGTGATCGCCGCCCTGCAGGGCGATCGCGCCGCGCTCGCCAATGAAAGCGCCGATCTCCTCTATCATCTTCTGGTGTTGTGGGCGGCAAGCGGGCTCAGGCCGGCCGATGTCTATGCCGTGCTGGGCGGGCGCGAAGGCCTGTCGGGCCTGGCCGAAAAGGCGGCTCGCGAAAAATCCAGCTAGGGTGAATCCGGCTCAATCATCGCCGGTTCAATCATCGAGCGTAGCGGAGAAAAGTGGATGGCCTACGATCCCAACAACATCTTTGCCAAGATCCTGCGGGGCGAGATCCCCTGCAAGAAGCTGTTCGAGAACGAGCACGTGCTTGCCTTTCACGACATCCACCCCCAGGCGCCGGTCCATGTCCTGGTCATTCCAAAGGGCCCCTACAAGGACATGAACGATTTTTGCGTCAACGCGGGCGCCGCTGAACAGGCCGCACTGATGACGGGGCTGCGGACCGCGGCCGAGAAATCGGGCGTGCTGGAAACGGGCTACCGGGTGATTGCCAACACCGGCGCCGACAGCCGCCAGGACGTGCCGCATCTCCATTTTCACGTCATTGGCGGCCGCCGCCTGCGCGGCGGTCTGGTTGCACCCCCGGAATGACATCAACGACCTGACGGAGAAACCAATGACCGCACCCAACCAGCCGCGCTTTTTCGTCAACCCCGACGACGTTGCGGCCTATACGCCCGCCAACCATGCCGGCACCTTCAACAAGCGCCTGATCGGACCGGAAACAGTGGGCGCCAGGAATATCGAGGTCGTTCTGGGCCAGGCCGTGAAATCCGGCGGCGCACTGCCCCATGCGCATCCTGACCTGGAACAGGTGGTCTATGTGCTGGCGGGCAAGCTGCGGGGCGAACTTGGTGGCCAGACCCACGATCTTGGACCCGGCGAATGCGCCTTCATCCCGCCTGGTCTGGCGCATGCATTCTATGTGGTGAGCGAGGAACCGATGCGGGCCCTGGTGATCTATTCGCCGCCCTATGTCGAAGACCCGAAAAAGGGCTTGGCGCGCGACAAGGCTTAGCCTCGCACCAACGATTCGAACCAACGGCCCATGCAAACGGCGGCGCGCCAAGCGCCGCCGTTCTTGTTTGTCCCCCGTGCTTTTTTGTCCCCGTGCCTTCGCAAAGGAGCGAAAATCATGTCCGTGCTTGATGCCCTGACGCCTGTCGCGGTGGTGGCCGAGGCGGTGGGTGGAATCCTGTCCGCCCTCGATGCCCTGTTCAACCCGGCGAAGAAACTGTCCGAGGAAGAAACGAAGCGTCTGCAGGAATCGGTGAAAGTTGAAGTGCAGCGCATCCAGGCGCAAATCCTTCAGGCCCAGATCAGCCTCGAGGAAGCAAGGCACCCAAGCCTGTTTGTCGCCGGGGCGCGCCCGGCCATCCTTTGGATCTTCGCGGCCGGTCTTGCCTACAATGTGATTCTCCATCCATTGCTGCAGTGGACCGTGACGTTTCTTGCCGTTGGTGCCGGCATCGAATGGGCGCCCCTTGCCAACCTGCCGGCGCGTTTCGATTACGAGGAACTCTGGCCCATCATCGGCGGCATGCTGGGGCTTGCCGGCTGGCGCAGCTGGGAAAAACGGGGCGGCGTGGCGCGGGATCGGATCTGATCCTGATCATGGCAGCCACCCGGCACCGACACACAACCCAATATCTACACATTTGGCCACGGCCGATAGGGCGCGTGGCTGGAGCCGGTCTCGATCCTGCCTGAAATGGCTATTTATTAGGCACTCGATCAAAGACAATTTTACGAATTCGGCATGGAGTTCCCAGATCAGAATTCAGTTTCTGGTCTTGACGGCAGGGCGTTACTATAAACAACAGACAGACTTTATATTGATATAATCAATATATCATATGCGTGATATCTTTATTATATGACTATCTGCCAGATAATGCGAATCTATGGTCAGTTTATCAACCATGATAGCGAGTCGACGTCACGCCAATTTCCACATCATATAAGTGGTTATCGATTTTTCGAATCACTAATATTCATATCTATCAGGCGTTTCATACTCGGTTAATCACACCGAACGATAATTCATGACGCTCAAAACCAATCTTGAATGCCGCATGCACAAATTTTGGATCTTGGATCACCCGATTTTGGCCGGCCGGCGGACGATCAACGCTATCCAACTTCGTTAACCGTCAAGGCCCGCCCTTAACCATCGCCAAGCTGAAAAAATTGTCGTGCGGCCCGAAGACCAGAGCCGAACCAGAAAAATGCCCAGGAGAAACGCGATGAAAACCGCCCGCATCAGTTCGAATATTGCCATTTCAAAGCTTGGTAACCTTCGAATCCGTGGTCGGCTCTTTGTCGGGTTTGCCGCCGTTTGCGCCATTCTTGCCGTTACCACCGGCTTTACCATAAACAGCGTCGGTACGGTCGCAACCGAAACGACCCGCATGGCGGAAGTGCGCATTCCCGTTGCCATGACGAGCACCGAAATCGTCAGCGACGTCTATGAGACGCTTGCCGCGTTGCGCGGATACCTGCTCACCGGCAATCCGGCGATGAAGACGGATCGCCAGGCCATCTGGGCGGAACTCGATAGAAAACAGGAAAAATTCGACAGCCTGGCCGAGAGGTTCACCGATCCCCAGAACACGGAAACCTGGGCCGAGGTGAAATCCATCCTCAAGGAATTCAGGACTGCTCAGGACAGTTCCGAAGCGGTCGCATTTACCCAGGACGCCAGCCCGGCGACCAAGATTCTCGTGACCGAAGCCATGCCGCGTGCCGACCGGCTGGCCGAAGAGATCACCAAGATGATCGACGAGGAAGTCACGAACGAGGCAACCGTCGACCGCAAGCAGCTGCTCAAGTCGATGGCCGATGTCCGTGGCAACCTGGGGCTTGCAACCGGCGTCCTGCGCTCGTTCCTGCTGACCGGTGACAAGGCATTCAAGGATCGCTTCGGCGTTCTGCTTGGCAATGTCGAACGCGCCATGACCGCCATCGACGCGAACCGGCGAATTCTGACCTCGACCCAACGGGCATCATGGGAAGCGTTCGCCACCACGTTCAAGGAATTCGCGCCCCTTCCCAACCGGATGTTCGCGATCCGCGAGACGACGGATGACTGGAACATGCCTGTCAAGCTGCTCCGAACCGAGGCAGCGCCCCGGGCGGGCAAGATTCTTGATCTTCTGGAAGGATCAAAGAATGCAGACGGTGTGCGTTCTGGTGGCCTCAAGGCCCGGCAGCAGAAGCTCCTTGATCAGGGGACGCAGACCGTTACCAGCTCGATCGATATCCTGGCAATGGCGCAGTGGTTTCTGCTTGGCATCGGCTTTGCGGTCGGGACGATCATCGCCTACCTGACATCGCGTTCCATCGTCAATCCCATCGTCGCGATGACGAACGCCATGCAGAAGCTTGCCGCCGGCGATAAAACGATTGCGATCCCAGCGGTCGAACGCAAGGACGAGGTCGGTGAAATGGCCAGCACCGTTCAGGTCTTCAAGGACAACATGATCAAGGCCGCCGATCTGGAAGCGGACCAGGCCCGGGCCCGGGAAGAAGAGGCACTGAGGCAGAAATCGATCGCGGCCATGATCCGCGATTTCGAAACCAAGGCCTCGAACGCGATCAAGACGGTTGCATCGTCTGCCACCGAGCTGGTGGCCTCGGCCGAGTCGCTCAACGCGATTTCCGACGAAACGACGCAGCGGTCGACGGCGGTCGCGGCCGCCTCCGAGGAGGCAAGCTCCAACGTCCAGACGGTCGCGACGGCGGCAGAGGAACTTTCCGCCTCGGTCCAGGAAATCAGCCGCCAGGTCACCCAGTCATCGTCCATTACCCTGAAGGCGGTGGACGAGGCTGCCAAGACTAATGAGAAAGTCACCCAGCTTGCTGAAGCCGCGCAACGGATCGGCGAGGTGGTCAAGCTGATCAACGACATTGCCAGTCAGACGAACCTGCTGGCCCTCAACGCCACGATCGAGGCGGCGCGTGCCGGCGAAGCCGGCAAGGGATTCGCCGTGGTCGCATCCGAGGTCAAGTCGCTGGCCAATCAGACGGCCAAGGCCACTGACGACATCGCCGCCCAAGTCACGGCCATCCAGTCCGCGACCAAGGACTCGGTCGAGGCCATCCAGGCCATCAGCAAGGTGATCAAAGAGGTAAGCGAAATCGCCGGCTCGATCGCCTCGGCGATCGAGGAACAGGGGGCCGCGACCCGCGAGATCTCGACCAATGTTCAGCAGGCGGCATCCGGCACCCAGGAAGTGTCATCCAATATCGCCGGCGTAAGCCAGGCCACCCAGAACACCGGGGCGGCCGCAAGCCAGATCCTGGGCGCCGCCGGCGAACTGTCCAAGAAGTCCGAGGAGCTTTCGGGCGACATCCAGACGTTCCTCGACCGCGTCAAGGCGGCCTAGAGGGATGATGCTAGCCTGACGTTACGGGGTTCCGCGGACCGATGAAGGCCTGTGTCGATCGACCTTCCGCCGATCGACCTTCATCGGTCCCGGCCGCGTGACGCGGCAAGCAGCGGGGCCAGCATGCGCTCGGCCTCGCCGGTCATGGCGGCATCGCGCAGGATCGGGTTGCCGGCCGCGATGGCATCGTCAAGCAGCCGCGATTCCCATTGCCGCATCATGCTTTTCTGGGCGCGGATGGCGTTCGGCCCATAGCCGCGGATCAGCAGAGCAAGCCGCGCCACTTCGGCATCCAGCCCATCCGGGGACACCGCGCACCGGACCAGCCCCCAGGCGTGGGCGGTTGTGGCGTCGATCACATCGCCGGCCAGCAGGATATCGGCGGTGCGTCCCCAGCCGATCAGGCGCGGCAAGAGTGCCGCTTCCGACACAGCGGGCATTCCAAGCTTGCCGCCTGGCATCGCAAAGCGGGCCTCGGTCGAAGCCATCCGCAGATCGCAGGCCAGGGCAAGCGACAGCGCCGCGCCATAGCAGGCCCCCCGGATGCGGGCGATGACTGGCACGGGCAGGTCCCGCAGCGCGGCGCAGGCCTCGTGCACCTTTGTGGCATAGGCGACCGACGTATCGGCGGTGAAACCCATCAGCTCGCTGAGATCGGCCCCACCCGAAAAGGCACGATTTCCGGCGCCCGTCAGGATGACGACGCGCAAGTCAGAATCGCCAGCCAATGACCGCGCCGCATCGGCAAGCCGGATCAGCATGTCGGATGTCAGGCTGTTCAGTTTGGGTTCGTTGTCGATGACGATCTGCGCGGCCCGTCCGGGACCGTTCGTGTCATCCAACGTGACCCGGATGGCAGGTGAATTCCCGGCTGACACTTTCCGCTCCGGATGTGTGGCGACAATCCTACCCACACCAGCCATCGATTGGACAGCGCCTTGTGGACAGCGCCCCGGCCATTGGGCCGGGTGCCCGATGGCCAGGGCCGCGGCACTGCCAACCAAGCGTTAACTCAAGTCCATCAGGGCCTTAAGAACACCTTTACCGCCGCGCGGCAGTATCACGCCAGGAATGCTCTTGAGGAACGCTCTCGCCGCGATATCCCGTCTGCCGCTCTCGACGAGGCTGAATGCTCGCTTGGATCGCGCAATCCGTCGCCCCCAACCGCGCCGCCATGACGCAGCTCCGGGACAAAAGCGGCATTGGCATCGTCGGATGGCGTTCGTCGCGGCCTTGTCGGGCGGAAAACACTGAACTCTAAAGGAAATCGGCAAATATGAGTGGCGAAGCATTGGCCCAGGCCCAGCCTCGAAATGGAATCGGTCCAGTCGAGATCGATCCGGCCCTGTTGAAGACCCCTATCGTATTGTGTATCGGCGATATCGTCGCTGGCCTTCGGCAATCCGTCCCGCGGGCGATCAAGGTCTGGCGCGTTGCCGAGATCGCGCCCGCGTCGATCACGGTCGAAATTGCCGATCACCAGCTTCGGACTTTGGCTGTCCCACCCCTGATGGTTGTGGCCGTTATCGCGGCTGAAAAAAGCGACGTGGCGATGGCCGACAGTTGCGCCGCATGGTTGCGTGACCACGGTGCCCGATCCGCCCCCGATGTCGTTGTCGCCGCGTCCAAAAGCGCGGCCGAGCTTGCGGCAGGTCTGGCCGGGTCACTTTTGGATACGGTGGCGGCCCAGGCCGAACTGATCACCACTCTTGCGCGGGAACTTTCGAGCGCACGAATCACGAACGAGGCGCTTCAGAATCATTTCAGCGCGGCCGAGGCGGTATTGGCGCGAAAAGGGCTTCAGCCCTATGACATCGACTTCGTGAACGAGCCCGCTGACGGAAGCGCCAATGTCCTTCGCGATGCCATACAGGGCCGCATAACACAGGTGCTGCCGGTCGGAAGCGCCGGCGTAAGCGCGGTCGGCATTCACCTTGCCGCCGACCCGAAAAGAAATCTTGCCGGCGTCCTGAAAGCGCAGATCACTGCGTTGGAGGACGGCCTTGTCATCGACACCTGGAGCGTGCCGTTGTCGGGCCTCCGCAGTGGCTGGAACGTATTCGGTTTCGAACGATCGCTGGCTGGTCTGCCCCGGACACTCGAGCTTACGATCGCTGTGACAGGCGATGACGCCGAGCCACCATCCCTATCGCTGGGCGGCCCGCAGCCCCTGGAGCGATTCCGCGTTCACGATGCGGACAGCCACGAGGCGCTGGCAGACGCAAGCCTGGCCCTGCAGGTCTGGACAGGTCTTGCCGGCGTGGCGCTGCCATACTGGGCGACCTACTGGTCGTCGGGTCCGCGGCAAGGCAAGGGTACCGATACGCCCCTCCGCCAGGAATCGGTCCCGCCGGACATCCTTAATTTCGTATCCCACCATAACACCGACGAAGTCGAATTCACCTTCGAGGCCGTTCAGGCGCTGGTGCCGGAACGGGCCATTGCGTGCCATCCGCCGATCAGCGGCACGACGATTGCGCGGCTGCCGGGCGCATGCCCGGCCGGGGCGCTCCGGGTGTCGGCCTATGCTCTGCTCGACAACGAAAAATCCAAGGATGTCGAATTCGCCCTGGTCACAACGGCCGATACCACCCGGGCGCGGCTGCTTCTGAGCGGCGAGCCAACACCGACGGCGGGCGAAAGTGTCTCTGACTGGGTCAGGGTGTCCCCCGGGGCCAAGAAGGCGGTCAATGCGTTCATTCGCCAACCCATCACCCGCTGGCAGGACATCTTCGTTGCAACCCGCATGGCAGAGCCGGGCAATAACGATTTTGCCTGGGCGAAATTCCAGGATCTGACCATCGTGTTCCAGGACATGGCCTGAGGACCGCGCAATGGACGGCTTGGTGCACAAGGAGTTTGACGACAGCCCGACCGATGGCACCCGCCCGGCCGGCCGGCGCGAGACCGTCGCCGTCGTGATTCCCGTCTACAAGCACTCTGTGCTCGTGGCCGAAGCGATCGAGTCCGCCTTGGCCCAGCGTTCTTCCTACGATGTCCAGGTTGTGGTTGTCGATGATGGTTGCCCGTTCATCGAAACCGAACTGGTCGCCCGAGCCTATGCGCTGACCTGTCAGCCGGTCATCTATCTCCGGAAACCGAACGGGGGGCTAAGCTCGGCCCGCAATTACGGCATTGATTACTGCCTGCGCGCGATGCCGGCCCTGGCGGCCATCTACTTCCTTGATGCCGACAACCGAATCACACCCACCATGATCCACGAGGCGATGGCGCTTCTCAAAAGATCGCCGGGCGTGGACTGGATCTATCCCAACATCGACAAGTTCGGCATACCGTGGGCCGGAAACTACAACGCCGCCTATTCGCGTCTTCTGCACGTCTCGTTTGACAACATCTGCGAGGCAGGAAGCCTGGTCTCTCGCCGGCTGCTCGATTCCGGCATTCGGTTCGACGAAAGCATGAAGTCGGGTTTCGAGGACTGGGACTTCTGGCTTCAGGCCATCGGCGCCGGGTTTCGCGGCCGGAACCATCCCTATTTCGGTTTCGACTATCGCCAGCGTGCCGAAAGCATGTTGCGGGATTCCAACCGCGTGCGTGACGGCATTCTGAATTATCTGCGCGAAAAACATAAGCGATTGTTCGCGGCTGACACGCTTCTCCGCTTCGAGCATGAAGAGGTTCCGCGCTTCGCGTTTGTATCGATCGAGACCTCGATGGTGTCGCTGTTCACGGATCCGGCCGCGAGCCACGAAACCATCACCCTTGAATCGTTCGTCCAGCGATACTGGGCAGCGATCCGGGAACCGGATACCTACGGCATTCCGCCGTTCCTGGTCTTCATGAAAAAGTCCAATCTCGACGTGTTGACGGCAAGCGGACTGGTTCACAACCTGCTCTGGCTTGGTCAGCGCCTGTGCCGGACGCATCATTTCATTGCGCTGCGTCTGGATCATGACACGTCGCGGCTTGAAGTCGAGGTGCGAGCCATCGGCGAGGCCAATCGCCTGGATCAGAGGCCGATGGCATGGATGTGCGGCATCGAAATGCTGAAGGCCTGCACCGAAGACGAATCGGACGATTGGGTCCGTTCGCTAAGGCTGCCGATTCCGTCACCCAAGACGGCCGAGGTCATTGTCCGCGGGCCGTTCAGCGGCGGCATTCGCGGCGCGGCGCTTTCTGCAACCAACGCCCTGTTGGCCACGATCGGCGCGCTTCGCGATTCGGGCTATGCGGCACAAGACCCGAAGCGGTGGATGTGGCGCTCGGCCTATCTGCCGGATCGAAGCCGGTATCACGAACTGCTGGAGACCTGTGTCGGGGCAAGCCCGGTCATGCCGCGCCTGTCGTCGGCCGCCGGGCCGGTTCGCGTCGGCTTCCTGCTGCCCATCGCAAGCTATGGCGGTGTTGAAAAGGTCGCTTATGCCGTGGCCAGGGAACTGAAGCGGCGAGGCTGCGAGCCGCACCTCTTTATCCTCGGAAAAGCCGCTTACCAGGTGACCTCCGAGGGCGAGGGGATCTTTGCTTCGATCAATTTTCTGAGCGACGACTATCCGCTGTGGGGCGGCCCGCACAGCTTTGCCGGTCATGGCCTGCTGATGGGCGGCGACCCGGCGGCGAAATCCGAGCAGCTGCTTGGCCTGTTGACGGGCCTTGACGTTGTCGTGAACTGCCAGGTTGCGCCGGTCAATTCAGTGCTGGGCGAACTGCGTCGGCGCGGGACCAAGGTGCTGGGCCACGTCCATGTGCTTGACCAGTCGTTCTCGGGCCGGGATTCCGGTCATCCCTATCTGTCGCTTGCCTTCGAGCACGCCTACGACCTGATCATGACGTGCTCTGGCGACATGGTTCGATGGCTGCATCGGATGGGTGTGCCGCTCGGAAAGCTGCTCGAAATCCCCAACGCGCCAAGCTATGAACTTCCGCCGAATGACGTCGCCGCGATTCTATCGGCCAGGGTGGGGCGGACGTCGCACCGGCCGTTGCGCGCCCTTTTCATGGGGCGCCTCGATACGCAGAAGGGCATCGAGCGGCTCTATGGGGCCGCCCTGGAACTTCGCCGCCGAACTGTCGAGATCGATTGGCAGGTGATCGGCAGCGAGGTGGTCAACGACGCGGCGAAAACGCCATGGACGGCCCGGTTCGAGGCGATCGGCATCACGATTCGGCCGCCGATGTACGCGGCCGACAGGATTACCGAGCAGCTTGCCGCTGCCGACGTGCTTGTTCTCCCCTCGCGATGGGAAGGGGCACCCTTGACCATCATCGAGGCTCAGCGTCTGGGTTGTGTGCCGATTGCCGCCGACGTGGGCGCGACCAGCGAACTGATCGAAAACGGCATCGACGGCATTCTGCTTGCCCCGTCAGACGACTGGGCGCTGACCCTGGACCTTGTCGCGGCGCTGGAGAACCTGTCCGCGAACCGCGAGGACGTCGCCCGCCTTGCCGCCGGTGCCGCGGCCCGTGCCGCTTCCGCCTCGTGGCAGCGGAACGTGGCCCCCTTGGTCCGCCAGCTTGAACAATGGTATCCGGATCGCCTGCGGCCGCTCCCGATCAGGTCCGCATCGAGCATGCCAATCAGGCAAGACGCCTTTTCCCAGCCATAGGATCGACGATGAGCAAGCTCCTTGTCCTTAACGGCGGCGCAGATGTCAGGCCAGGCAACCGGTCAGCCTATCTGCACTTCGATGATCCGATCGCGGTCTTCAAGACGACCGGAATCAACACGGGCGACGTTCTCGTCTATGATGCCATGCTGAAGGCGCTGTCCTATGACGCTCTGAAGAATATCCAGTTCTCTGAAATTGCCGATCAACGGGTGTGGCCGGCTGATGCGCCGGCGGCGACGGTGATCCGGGGCTCGAATTATCTTGCCGAGACGGTTGATCTTGCGCCGGCCCTGCCGCTTCTCAAGAAACTGCCGGCGCCGATCGTCGGCATCGGCATTGGCGCCCAGGCCGCCAGCTATAAGAAGCTCGATCTGACCCCCGGCACGATCGAAGCCTGGCGCGTCATTGCCAGCAAATGCAAATCCATCGGGGTTCGCGGCGCCTATAGCGCCGAAGTTTTCAATGACATCGGCATCAAGAATGTCCGCGTCATCGGCTGCCCGAGCTTCTATCGCTCGCTTCGGCCGTCGCTGTCTGTCCGCAAGATCGACCCCGCCACGGCGCGGGTCGGATTGACCCTTAACAAGTACCTGTCAATGGACTACGCCACGAACGCGACGAAAACGAACCGGATGCAAAGGGCTCTGCTGGAAGCGGTTGCGCGGCGGCCCAACAGCCGCCTCTACTCGCAGGGCGAACGGGAAGAAAGCCTGGCCGTCTTCTCTCCGCCGGATCAGCGGGATGGCTATGTGGATTCAATCCTCGATCGCTTTGGCCTGAAACAAAACCCCGCCTGTCGGGCCCTTCTGAAAGACCGCATGTTCGCCTTCCTTGACGTCGATGAATGGGTCAAGGATGTCTCGGAATGCGTTGACGTCATGGTCGGGTTCCGCCTGCATGGGAACGTGATCGCGCTTCACCAGGGGATCCCCGCGGTCTTCTTCACCTACGATTCCCGCATACGCGAGCTTGCCGCTCTCTTTGCCGCACCTGCCATCGAGGTCGAGGATTACCTGCCCGTCGATGTCGATCGGATCCTGTCGGCGATGGACTTCACGGCCATGGAGCACGCCTACCGCCTGAATTTTGCCGAGTATCATCAGTTCCTGACCGAGAACGGGCTCAATCATCGGCTGCCAAAGCCGGTTGCCCCCGCGCCGGGAAAACCCTTGTCCGTGCTCAATACCATCAAGGCGGATTTCAGCATCGATGAAATCACCACCTGGTTCCGAAGCGAGGTGGACCATCTGGCGGTCGAGAACGAGGTGCTGCGATCGCGGGCCTGGAATCTGGAATTGAGACTGCGCGATGCGCAGGGAAGGGCCAGGACTGGTACACAGGGCGAGAAGATGTCAGCCTGAGCCAGAGCATCGGCCGAAGACCACTTGCCATCGGGTGTCACTATGATCACCTGGCGCCCTTGCCACTGATGCCATCATGCGGGATCGCACAAGACCAGCGGCACGCCGTGGGTTCTGCGCCGTTTTCGTGGCCGCAGCGACGATCGCGAATTCGATCTGGGCTGCGGATCCGGGTGGCGATGCGCTCGCCACGCCGGCCTGTACGATTGCGGGCCGGTCCGACGGCGTCGAGCGCGGTGTGAACCGCACGAACCTGGCCTGGGAGCTGCACTGGAAGGCGACCATCGACCAGATGGCGGCCCACGGCGTGACGGCGGTCCGCCTGACACTGACGCAGCCGATCGAGCGTTCTGCCGAGATTGCGGCCTATGCAGGCCTGAAGAATCTTCGCGTCCTCATGAATGTGCCTCTATCGCTCAGCAGCTTCTACGAGCCCTCGGTCGTTCCACGCCAGGGCCAGGCCAGGATCCGAGCCGTCCGCCGGCTCTCGGATCTCGACATCAGCCGGTATCAAGGCGTCCTTGGGGAATTTCTGCAAAACCTCGATCAGCGCGGCGGCCGCCTGGTCGCCCTTGAGGTTGGCAACGAGATCAACTGGGCCGACTTCAACGGCGATCTGCCGGTCGGCCCCAGGGGGCAGATCCTGGACGAGGATGCGCTTCGTCAAACCGCGGACCATGCCAGGGTTATCGAAGGGCTGAGGAAGTACGGGATTGCGCTCGATGTCTCGCGGGCGCTCCTGCGCGCCAGCGATGCCGGAAAGGCGGCGCTTGTTATCGCGGCTGGTCTGTATGCACCAAGCCCATGGACCCTGGAAAGCGGCGGCGCGGCCCTGACACTGCGCGCGACCAAGGCGCTGTTCGACCGCCTGGGCATTACGCGCGCGGCCGACGCGCTGGCGGTGCACGTCTATCCCGCCAACGAAGCATCGTTCCCGCAGATGGTGGCGGCCCTGCAATCGGCGACGGAAATTTGCGGCGATCGCGGTCAGGGGAAGCCGTGTTTCATTACGGAATGGGGATTTGCGAATTCTTCGCCCTTGGCCGCGCGCGACGATAGCGTCCGCCTGGCCCGCTTCAGGACCTTCGAACGCGCGCTCGCCTGTATCGACCGGGCCCAGGACATCCGTGCCGCCTATCTGTTCAGCTGGGATGAAAGTCCGGCCTATTCAGTATGGCGTGCGAATCGGCTGCTTGATGGCGGCACCATCTTCGGCGATCCATCGATTGAATGACCTGACCCGGGCCGATTTTTCTTGGCTGATCGATCGAGTTGCCAGATCATGCAAAACATTGCCGTTGGTCATAAGGAGCAAGCCCCATGATAGATCAGCAGGCCGGCGCTTTGGCGGGCCGGCGCAGTGTCAAATGGTCGCTCGATCTTATCATTGATGGCAAAAAGGTCGCCGGCAAAGGGGCGCCGCTTCCGGTCGAAAACCCGGCGACCGAAGAGACCATCGCGACGGTCCGCCAAGCCTCTCTCGACCAGGTCGATCATGCGGTGACATGCGCGCAACGGGCCTTCGATTCGGGCGCTTGGCGCGACGCAAAGCTGCGCCGCGAGGTCTTGCTCAGACTTGCCAGCCAGCTCGAGGCGCGCCAGGACGAATTTACCGCCACCCTGATCCAAGAGATGGGCACGCCGATTTCGCTCTGTCTGCCCCTCCATATCGGCGGGTCGGTCGCGATGATGCGGTATTTCGCTGAACTTGCCGTTCTCGATCGTACCCGCCGGTTGGGGCCGGATGGAAAGATACCGCCGACCGAAAGCATCATCCGCTATGAGCCGACCGGTGTGGTCGCCGGCATCGGCGCCTACAATTATCCTTTGCTATTCATTGCAAGCAAGGCCGCTGCGGCGATGGCGGCGGGCTGCACGACGGTGTTCATGCCAAGCCCGCTCGCGCCGCTGTCGACCCTTCTGTTCGGCGAGATGGCGCTGGATGCAGGCCTTCCTCCGGGTGTCTTCAACGTGATTGTGGGCGGTCCCGATATTGGCCGCGCGCTGACCAGGCATCCCGATGTTGCCAAGGTCAGCTTCACCGGCTCGGTTGCCGTCGGGCGGCAGGTCATGCTGCAGGCGGCCGAGGGGATCAAGGACGTCGTCCTTGAACTTGGCGGCAAGTCGGCGGCAATCGTTTTGCCGGGCGCCGACCTCGCCAAGGTGGCGCTGCCGCTGCATGGCCGCTATCTGCGCAATGCCGGCCAGGGCTGTCAGTCCCCCACGCGCCTTCTGGTGCAGGAAAAGCAGTTCGATGACTTCATCGAGGCAAGCCGCGACGCCTATACAAAGATCCAGGTCGGCGACCCCTGGGACCCGGCAAGCCTGGCCGGGCCCCTGATCACCGAGGCTCATCGCGCACGGGTCGAAGGCTTCGTCAATCGCGCTGTTCGCGATGGCGGCCGCATTCTTGTCGGTGGCGGTCGCCCTGATATCAATCGAGGCTGGTTCATGAACCCCACCCTGATCGGCGGCGTCAGCAATCAGGCCGAAATCAGCCGCCAAGAGCTGTTTGGACCGGTCGCCGTGGCGATCCCCTACCGCGATGTCGATCAGGCCGTGGCGATCGCCAACGATTCTGAACTTGGACTGGCGGCGCACATCTATGGCCCGCTCGATGCGGCCAAGGCCGTGGCCGAGAGGCTTCGTGTCGGGACCGTTTATATCAATGGCGGCGGCCAGCTGCGGCTGGATGCGGTCATGGGGGGCTGGAAGCAAAGCGGGATCGGCCTGGAATGGGGCGAAGATGGCGTTCGAGAATTCCTCGAGCCTCAGCACATCCAATGGGCGATCTGACCTTGAAAGGCGCTAGATTGTTCTTCCGCAGCGATCCCCTTCGCGGAACGCCTCGAGGGCCGAGCGCGGCGCCACCACATCGCCCGCTGTCTTTGTCGGCACATAGCGCGAGAGGGTGGCGAGCAGATCGTCGTTCGGTTTCGGGCTGCTGCCCGCGACGATAAAGTCGACCGTTTCCGCACTGGCGTGTTGTGTCACCGTGTTGCGGATGTGGGCGCGGCCTTCGCTGATGCGCTCGAGGACCGTGGTCGCAAGCAGCGTGACGCCCAGCTTGGGCAGGCTTTGCAGATACTCGACGCGGTGCGTATGTCCGACGTTGACGCCAAAATGAAGGTGCGGCGTGACGACGGTCACGGTGCTGCCGCGCCGCGCAAGCGAGTCGATGACAAGCGCGGTCTCGTAATTGGCACGGATGTCGACCACCAGCGCCTTCATGTTCGCCAGCTCGAACTTGTGGCCTTTGTACAGGCCTTGGGCAGCATCGTCGCCCGAAATAACCGGGATCGAATCGTCGGTTGGCGCGGTGACAAGCGCGGTGGATACAGCACCTGTCGCCAGAATGATCGCATCCGGCGCGAACGATCGCACGAATGCCTCGTCAACCGTCGTCTGCATGCGGATGTCCACCTTCAGCAGCGCAAGCTCCTGCTCGACCCAGTTGATCGAGGCGAGCAGGTTCGAGGCATCGCCCATCGCCCCGACCAGGGCCAGCCGGCCACCCAGCTGGGTGCCCGCCTCGGCCAGGGTGACCCGGTGGCCGCGGCGCGCAGCGATTTCCGCTGCCTTCATGCCCGCCGGACCGCCGCCCACGACCAGCACGGTCTTCGCCTTCGTGATCGGCACGTCAAGCTGCTTGAAGCGGTTCTCCTCGCCGACCTCGGGGTTGTGGAAGCAGGCGATCGGATAGCGCGCACGGTCGATGCAACCCTGGTTCGAGCCGGTGCAGATGCGGATGCGGTGCCCGATGCCCTGCTGCAGCTTGTTGACCAGATCGGGATCGGCGATCTGCGCGCGTGTCATGCCGACCAGATCGCAGTCGCCCGCCTCTAGCGCGCGCTCGGCAAGATCCGGTGTCGGGATCTTGCCAACGCCGATCACCGGCACCGCGCCCTTGATGGCTTCGCGCAGCCCGCGCGTAAGCGGCAGCCACTCGCCGAATTTGTGCCGATACGAGCCGATGGCGCGGGCATAGTGCGCGCCGCCCGTACCCTCGGAATGGTTGAGATAGTCAAAGCATCCCGTGCCGATCAGCTGCCCGGCGATGTCGCAGAGCCGCGCGTGTCCCAGGCCGCCATCCTCTGGCCTGATGAAGTCGTCCGCCGAAATGCGCAGGCCCAGCACCTTGCCCGGGCCGATTGCCGCGCGCACGCGCGTGGTCAAGGTCTTGGCGAAATACAGGTCCTTGCCCCATTTGTCGGTGCGCTGGTTGGCATAGGGGCTGAAGGACTGCTGGATCAGGTAGCCGTGCGTGCCGTGCAGCTCTACGCCGTCGACGCCGTTATCCGTGCACACAAGCGCGGCCTTGACGAAGGCCTCGATCACTTCCTCGATCTCGGCGTCGGTCATCGCGTGTGTGGGCTCTCCGTGCGTCGTCGTCGTGCCCGAAAAGCTCCAGATCGGCGCCCAGTCGTCGCGCGGGTCGGACTTCTCCTGCGCGCCAAAGTGGAACAGCTGCTGGATCAGCCTGGCGCCGTGGCGGTGCACGCGGGCCGACATCGTCCGGTATTTTCTCGCCATGTCGTCGGGCGCGTAGATATAGTGGCCCATGATCTGGCTTGTCGGATGCACATGCATCGCGGTCATGATGATCAGGCCAGCGCCGCCCTGCGCGCGCCGTTCCTGATAGGCCATGTAGCGCTCGCCGGAATTGCCCGCCTCCCAGAAATTGGTATAGGCCGCATGCGCGGTGGACACGACGCGGTTCTTGACTTCGATCGGGCCGAGCCTGATGGGCGAGAGCAGTTTCACGATCGATCCTTTCGCTTGAGGCCAGAGATCTAATCCAGAGATCTAATCCAGAGATCTAATCCAGAGATCTAATACGGTTTCAGGCTGCGGATGGGGATCCTCGGCGAGCAATCAGTGACGATGGAGGCTCGTCATATGGCTCATGGATTCCTTGGCCGCAAGATCGACGAAGCGGCGCAGGCGCTGCGCCAGCTGCACCAGGATGGCAAAGGCAACGTCGGGATGGCGTGCCAGGACGACTTTCAGCTGCTCCTGGGACAGGACGCCCACAAGCGTCGGCTCGACGGCTTCGATGTGGATCGCGGTTGCGCCGCCGTCAATCGCGGCAAGGTCGTTGAACGTATCGCCTGGACCGATGGGCGGAAACTGGCGCACCCGCCCCGATGGTGACCGGCGGAAGGCTTTCACGCGTCCGGATACGACAAAAAACAGCCCCTGCGAACGCTCGCCCTGAATCAGGATCGATTCGCCGCGGCCATAGCGTTTGTCATGCACCCTGCGGGCGATCGCCTCGAGCTGCGCCGTCGTGAGCGATTCGAAATACCGGACCCTGCGCAGGAGGGCCGGGTCGAACCCTGCGCCCGCGCGGACAGCGCGCGCGCCTTGCGCCGTGCTGTCCGGGCCGGCCAGCTTGTCGGTCCTCTGCGACGGCGCGCATTTCGCCATTGGCTGCCGACGGTGCTCCTCGGGGGATTTGCGCGTTTTACCCACCCACGCTCGCGCTACGCCACCTGCCGGAACAAGACTTTGAAGCGCCGCGTCACCAGGCTGTGAATGCGGTTTGTCCAGGGCGTGTAGCGGACCTTGAAGAATACATCGCTGTAGAAGGAGTAAATGCTGCTGACGTCGTACAGCGCCAGGTACCGCGGCTCACCCGTCGTGCCGTCCTCCAGGCGGAAGCGGCGCGCGGTGATGATGCCCGGCGTGCACAGGAACATGGGGATGTGCTCGTCCTCGTACCAGGCATTGAACTCGGCATCGACTGCGGGCGGGACATCATAGGTCATGGCAAGCAGCAGCCCGCCGGCCGCCGGGACCTGGTAGGTCCACTTGCTGAAATCCCAGCCGTGGCGGTTTTCCTGGTTATAGCGCGGGTAGATCTGCCGGTAGAACGCCTCGCCCACGGGCGTCACGGGCGCGCGCGGCCCGAAGCCGGCTTGGTGCGCGCCGCGTGTCTTGCGGTAATGGTCAAGATCCTTCAGGTCGACCTGAACCCAGGCATTGAAGGCGCTGTCCACCGCCGCGAAGCAGCGCACCGCCGTCACGGTCGTATCGCCATGCAGCGCGGGCGCCAGTTCGGCACTGAACCAGCGCATGAACGGTTCGCGTTTCGCGTCCGGCACGTCAAGCCGGAGCACCGCTACGCCGCTGGCCATGCTTTCCTCAGACATCGTCGACTCCGGTGGCCAATCCACGCACTGATCGAACCGTCGGCGTTGCTGCCTTCGCCGGCTGTCTCGCCATCGGCTGCCTAGGATGCGGGGGACACGGGGGGAGGCGGCTCGCCCTTCCTGGGAAGGCGCTTGGTCACGATCCAGGTGTCGCCAAAGGTGTCGCAGAAACGCGTGTGCAGGCCGCCCGGGCCGCCGGATACGTAGATCATGAACTGGTCCGGGCGTGCAGCCAGGGCCACACCCTTGTCGCTGAACTGGTCGGGCCGGATCTTGCGCATCGCTTCAAGCTTGCTTTTGGAAAAGCTCGAGAACGGGATATGCCGCGTGTGCTCGTACAGGTATTCCTTCGCCTTCTGCTTGGTAAAGCCGTCTTGCATCATCATCTTGGCGTGCTCGGTGCACATGATGACGGGCATCTCGCCCTGGCCGAACTGCGGAAAGATGTTGATGCCGCCTTCGCCGTGCAGCGCCCCGGCGATGTTCTCCAGCACGTCCTCGCCGGTGACGCATTCCGGGAACTCCATGGTGCGCACGCCGCCCGGTGCCGCCACGGTCACTGTGTTCTCGTTCCTGTCGAAGCCGCGCTCGACGTGATAGGGCTCCCAGGGGCTCTCTTCTTCCCACTCCGCGAAGCACCATGTGAAGCGGCCGGGCTGTGCGTGCACCGCCTTTGTGCCGACGCCGGGGATGCGCCCGCCAATGTTCAGCATGGCAAGGTTCACCGCGCGACCGATGGTCGCGTTGGCGCGCCAGCCCGGTCCCATGCAGCCCCAGCTGAAGTTGATGTCCAGCTCGTGGCGGATCGGCCCGTTGATCATCAGCATGGGCGTAGCCGGATGCGTTGTCGTATTGACGCTGTACAGGTTGTATGCGGGATCGAGCAGCGCCTGGATCGAGCCCACCACGACCGGGAAGTACTCGGGCAGGCAGCCGGCCATCACGGCGTTGATTGCCAGCTTCTCGATCGTCGCCTCGCCGTACTTCGGCGGCAGGCGGCCGATGCTGAAATCGGCCGGCCAGCCCAGGCCCTCGATCATCGCCTCGACCCGCCGGCGGGTCGGCGGTATGACGGGCAGGCCGTCGGTCCAGCCCGCGCGGTACATGTGATCGAAAACGGCATCGACATCGCCGTCGAGCAGATGTCGCTTCGAGACCAGGCCCATGTTCGTGCTCCTATCGGGGTGGGCGTCGCTAAGCGGGTTGGTGGAGTGGCTGTTCGGAGACGGCGGCGATGATCTCGGTCACCTTCTCGCGGGCGATCCGGCGGATGGTCTCCTCCGGCAGCGACTCGAACGGATGCGGAATGACCACAAAGGGCGCATCCGGATAGCCGCGCGCCTTCATCAGCATGCGCGCAAGGCTCTGGAACGATTGGCTCACGAGCAGCGCAGTCGGGCGCCCGCGATCCATGAACTCACATGCGGCGTGGACACTCCACGCGGTGCAGGCCCCTCATAAGGCCGCGCCGACCAGCGCCCACTCGATCTTCGACGCGTAGCCGTCGAAGATCGCGGCCTTCTGCTCCTTGGAGATCTTGGCCTCGCTGTGCTCGGGCACATCGCGCCCGCGGATGACGTCCTTCGCCTCGTAGCGGCTGCGGAAGATCTGCGCGACCTCGTCGCCGAAGATCTTGAACGAGCTCCAGGGATAGAATTCCTCGACGATGCCCGCGACGGTACCGGCGATCGAGCCCACCTTGCGCGGACCGTTGCGCGGCGCCTCGGCCGTATCGCTGACCGGCTCAAGAATCTCTGTCTGCATGGGGAACCCTCCTTGCGTGCAGCGGAATCATCTGCTTCCGGCTGTCGTCGCTTGCAGCCTAGCAGCCACCGCCCCGCCACGCTGTGACTTTGGGCACATCGATTTCCGCCATGAACGGTACAATGGCGCCCCTGCGCAGGGCGGCAAGACGCCTTGACACGTGTCCGAGAACGTACCGTATACTTTATACTCTATCATTTATTATTCGAAGGAGGCAAGGCGCGCGGAAATGCCGTTGCTCGAAGTGCAAAATCTGCATCGCTCCTTCGGCGGGCTACGCGTGCATACCGGACTCGACTTTGCAGTCGACGAAGGTGCCATTTTTGCCGTGATCGGCCCGAACGGCGCCGGCAAGACCACGCTGTTCCAGATGATCTCGGGGCTGCTGCGTCCAAACGCAGGTGACATCCGCTTTCATGGCGAAAGCCTGGTGGGGGTGCCGCCGCACCGCATCGCCATGCGGGGCATCGGCCGCACGTTCCAGACGCCGCATCTGTTCAATGATGTGTCCTGCCTGGAAAACGTCATGGTGGGGCTGCACTCGCGCCTGCGGGCAGGGTTTTTCGCCAATGGCTTCACCTTGCCGTGGTCGCGCCGGGAAGAGGGCTGGGCACGCACCGAGGCGTTGAAATTCCTTGATTTTGCCGGGCTTGGCGGGGACGCGGCGCTGCTTGCCGGGTCGCTGCCGTTCGGCAAGCAGCGCCTGCTTGAATTCGCGCGGGCCCTGGCCGGCAAGCCGCGCCTGCTGATGCTGGATGAACCCGCAGCCGGCCTGAACGACGCCGAAGTGGACGAACTGAAGCGCTTGATCTTCCAGGTGCGCGACGAAGGCTGCACGGTGCTGCTTATCGAGCATCACATGGACCTTGTCATGGAGGTAAGCGATCACGTCGTGGTCATTTCGGACGGCAAGTGCATCGCAAGTGGCCACCCGGACGCCGTGCGGGCCGATCCGGCGGTGATCGAGGCCTATCTCGGAGCGCGGGCAACGGACGACTGAACATGGCGGCGAACCGCGTGCACAGGCGTGACCGGCAAGTGAGGCTCGACGCGACCCTGCTGCAAAAGGTGCGGTATTTCCAATCGCTCACACCGGCGGAGCTGGAGACGATTGTTCCCCGGGTCTGCAACAAATGGTACGAGCGCGGCGAGCTGATCATCGTCGAAGGCCAGGTGGCGCACGGTCTTTACTTTGTCGTCTCCGGGCGCGTGAAGGCATTTCGCATGTCGCCGAATGGGCGTATGCGGGAATTTCTTGTCATGGGGCCGGGCGATACCTTCAATGACGTCGCGGCGATCGACAGCGGCGCGACCACCGCCCACATGGAGGCAATGGAGCCCACGCTGGTCGGGATCGTCTCTCAGGAACAGCTCAAGGCCATCCTGGCGCAGTATCCGGCCGTGGCGTTCGCCAGCCTGCAACAGTTCGCCCGGCGTCTGCGGAATGTCGTCGACATCGCGAGCGAAGAGTCGCTGAAAAGCGTGAAGGGGCGCCTTGCGACGCTGCTCCTCCATTCCTTCGACGGCCTGCCGGCGCCATGCGGCATACAATCGAAATCGCTCAAGCTTGCGCAAAAAGACATCGCCGCGCGTGTCGGCACGACGCGTGAGGTCATCGCCCGGCGGCTGAAAGACCTTGAGGTCGCCGGCGCGGTCAAGCGGCGGCGTACGAGCGTCATGCTGGTGGACCGAGACATCCTGGCGGCGATTGCCGTCGCGGCGGAATCCCGCTAGGCAGCACCGATGTGCCCAAAGTCACAGCGTGGCGGGGCGGTTGCTGCTAGGCTGCAAGTGACGACAGCCGGAAGCGGATGATTCCGCTGCACGCAAGGAGGGTTCCCCATGCAGACAGAGATTCTTGAGCCGGTCAGCGATCCGGCCGAGGCGCCGCGCAACGGGCCGCGCAAGGTGGGCTCGATCGCCGGTACCGTCGCGGGCATCGTCGAGGAATTCTATCCCTGGAACTCGTTCAAGATCTTCGGCGATGAAGTCGCGCAGATCTTCCGCAGCCGCTACGAGGTGAAGGACGTCATCCGCGGCCGCGATGTGCCCGAGCAGAGCGAGGCCAAGATCTCCAAGGAGCAGAAGGCCGCGATCTTCGACCAGCACGCATCGAAGATGGAGTGGACGCTAGTCGGCGCGGCCTTATGAGGGTCCTGCACCGCGTGGAGTGTCCACGCCGCATGTGAGTTCATGGACCGCGGGCGCCCGACTGCGCTGCTCGTGAGCCAATCGTTCCAGAGC